>NZ_QPJR01000005.1:0-396252 GCF_003337365.1 Kosakonia sp. AG348 | reverse complement strand
CCTGACCCCATGCCGAACTCAGAAGTGAAACGCCGTAGCGCCGATGGTAGTGTGGGGTCTCCCCATGCGAGAGTAGGGAACTGCCAGGCATCAAACAAGTGAAGAGGCCATCCTGACGGATGGCCTTTTTGCGTTTCTGCGCTGTGAAACTCACGCCCTGCGATGCCGGATGCCGGATGCCGGATGCTGATTGCCGGTCACCGGTTTTCAGCAGTCCCTCTGTGCGTGGCGGAAAAAGCAGCCTGCCTCCGGAGCCAGTGCACAAAAGACGTGACTGCCTGTCCGGAACAAAGCCTCATGCGAAAGCGCGGGGCTTTTTCAAGTTCGCACATGCCCTATTCTGAATTGCTTACCTTGCTAAGTTGAAATGTGATGCAAATCACCCCTGTGATATAACAAATGTGTAACATTTTGATCTTTGCGCTGAGTGGATATGGATATTCACAAGGTTCATATCTCCAAAATCTTTAGCAGGAGTATCAGTAGAATGGCAGAAAGCAGTGTGACAACACGAGACTCGCTCACCAGTAGCGATACCCGACGCAGGGTATGGGCGATCATTGGCGCTTCATCAGGTAACCTGGTGGAGTGGTTTGATTTCTATGTCTACTCCTTTTGCTCCCTCTATTTCGCGCACATCTTTTTCCCCGCAGGCAACACGACAACTCAGTTATTACAAACCGCCGGCGTTTTTGCTGCAGGCTTCCTGATGCGACCGATCGGAGGCTGGTTATTTGGCCGTATCGCTGACAGGCGCGGACGTAAGGCATCGATGCTCATCTCGGTGTGTATGATGTGCCTGGGATCGCTGGTCATCGCCTGCCTGCCCGGTTATGACTCCATCGGTACCTGGGCACCCGCATTATTACTGCTGGCGCGCCTGTTCCAGGGACTATCAGTGGGGGGTGAATATGGCACAAGCGCGACTTATATGAGCGAAGTTGCAGTGGAAGGGCGTAAAGGATTTTACGCATCATTTCAGTATGTCACGTTGATCGGCGGGCAATTGCTGGCTCTGTTGGTTGTGGTTGTATTGCAGCAGGTTCTGAGCGACGAAGATTTACGTGCCTGGGGATGGCGTATTCCGTTTGCGCTCGGTGCCGCACTGGCTATTGTTGCGCTGTGGCTACGCCGACAACTTGATGAAACCTCACGGCAGGAGGTACGGGCCCTGAAAGAAGCGGGTTCGCTAACAGGGCTGTGGCGTAACCGCAAGGCTTTCATTATGGTGCTTGGCTTTACGGCTGGCGGCTCACTGGCGTTCTACACCTTTACCACCTATATGCAAAAATATCTGGTAAATACCGCCGGAATGCATGCCAATGTTGCCAGCGTCATTATGACAGTTGCGTTATTTGTCTTTATGCTGATTCAACCCGTTATCGGCGCGCTGTCGGACAAGATAGGCCGCCGTTCCTCAATGTTGCTGTTCGGCGGTCTTGCCACGCTCTGTACTGTCCCGATTCTCAGCGCATTGCACAGTGTCACTTCGCCTTATGCCGCGTTCGCGCTGGTCATGCTGGCATTAGTGATTGTCAGTTTCTACACCTCAATCAGTGGGATCCTGAAAGCCGAGATGTTCCCGGCGCAGGTTCGTGCGCTAGGTGTCGGGTTATCTTATGCCGTGGCGAATGCGCTGTTTGGTGGTTCGGCAGAGTATGTTGCGCTGTCGCTCAAATCGGCCGGTTTTGAAAGCAGCTTTTTCTGGTACGTTACGGTGATGGGCGCATTGGCATTTCTGGTTTCCCTGATGCTGCATCGTAAAGGGAAAGGCATCCGGCTTTAGTGTCTATCTTGCCAGTTGCCACACGGCAAAACCGGTTGTGGCACCGGCAACATCCCATGCGAAATCTTTCCAGCTCCAGCCGCTCCCTGCCGGGCGGCTATCCCATAACTCTTTCGATGCGCCAAGGCTGACAGAAAACATCAGGCCGTATACCGCACTTCGGTCACGGCTGATGCCCTGATGTTGCGCGTATTCATTCCCGGCTGCGGAAAACATGGCCGAACCAATAAAATGTTGTGCTTTATCCTGCCCGCTCCAGCTATCGTTAGCCATATGGCTACAGCCTGTCAGCAGCAGCGTTGTTGCCAGCAAAGTGTATTTCATTGGAAGACCTGAAAAAAAGCCCCATCGCAGGGACGGGGCTTAAGGTTAAAGAATGCGGCTAATCAGTTTATCAATGCGGATACGGCGCAGGCGGCGTATCAGCTTACGTACTTTCACCGGGTAATCCGCAATGCTCTGCAAATCGCGGTAATGATTTACCACTGTGGTGTGCGTGCGAATAAGCTCCAGCTCTTTATCACGCTGTGCGGCCAACTCATGTTTTGGATCGTGGATGAGCACCGCGTTTTCCAGATCCAGACGCCAGGCGCGCGGGTTCAGGTTGTTCCCGGTGAGCAGGATCCACTCATCGTCGACCCACATTCCTTTCAGGTGGTAACTGTTATCGTCATCTTTCCACAGGCGAACGACAAGCTGGTCGGTATTCACATAATATTGCAGGCGGCTTAAGAAACGACGCAAGTTTATCTCATACAGATAAGGCAACGCGCCAATAATCTTAAACGGCTCATCTTCAGGAATGAAAAAGTCATTGGCCGTCTTATCGCCAACGATGATTTCGACTTTTTTCCCCTCGCGCAGCAATTGAATAATATTGCGTACCAGTACCGCCGGCAGGTTGAAATAGGGCGTACAAATCGTCAGCTTGTGCTCTGCGCACGGCATCAGATGGAAAATCGTCTTATTCAGCAGGCTGGATTTACCCAGACCAACCAGCGGAGTCACTGCCAGCTGTTCGTTATCTGCATCGCCCTGGAAATGGTACGACGCATCGCGCAATTCCTGGCGGAACAGGCGGATATCATTTTTGATTTCCGGGCTTTTAGGACGCAGCGGATCGTCAAGGCGGTTCACGCCACGACCCTGAATCAGATTCTGCTCAACCCAGCCTTGCATGACGTCTGCCATCTGCGGATTGCGGATCAACTGATAACGGTCATAGCGGTATTTATCGTGCTGATGCAGGTAAACATCGTTAAGGCTCGCGCCGCTATACAGCACGCAGTCATCAATAATAAAGCCTTTGAAGTGGAGCACGCCAAGCGCTTCGCGGGTATTAACCGGCACGCCGTAAACGGGAACGACAACGCCAGGGTTTTCCTGCGCCAGACGGCAGTACCAGTCCGCATTGGTATTCGACGCTGCTGCGCCAATACGGCCGCGCTGAGCGCGATGCCAGTCAACGAGGACGCGAACATCCAGCTCCGGGCGCTGGCGTTTTGCTTCATACAGCGCGTTCAGAATTCCTTTCCCGCCATCATCCTGCTCAAGATACAGGGCAATGATATAGATCCGGCGCGTTGCGGTGGCTATCTTCGCAAGCAGCGTCTCCCTGAAATCAGCAGGAGCATAGAAGAACTCTATATCATCAGCTGACTGAGAAATCTTGGGTAATTGGGCAAGGTGTTGTTGATGTTTATTACGCTTAAATTTTGACAACATCACAGTGCGTTTCTTCTCTGTTTATTGAAGGGTCTTCTGTTGCATGCAGACGACATAAGCGGGCAATAATAACACCGAGCCTGCCAAAGTGGTCAACATTTCCAGTACCTTACTCGGGATTACTCTGTCTGTGTCAGATGGAGCGACAAACCGACTATGCCATCTTCCAGTTGGATATCGACATCGAATCCCAGTTTACGCGCCAGTGTCACCATGCCGCGATTGTTGGGCATAGTAATACCATTCAAGCGCTTAAGTCCGTGATCCCGGGTATAACTGATGAGCTTTTCAAGTAAACGTCGTCCGAGCCCGAGCCCTTTCAAATCGGATCGTACCAGCACGGCAAATTCAGCGTCGATATTATCCGGATCGGAAATAGCGCGGGTTACGCCCAAAATCTCTTCGCCCTGATCGGTGCTGCGCACGGCCACGAAGGCCATTTCCCGATCGTAGTCGATCTGCGTCATATTCGCTAAATCATCGTGGGTAAATTCGTTGATCTCGCTAAAGTAGCGATAATAGAGATCTTCTTTTGTCACCCTGGCAATAAATGCCTGCAACTGAGGTTCGTCCTCGGGAAGAATCGGGCGGAACAAGCACTGTTCGCCATTTCTCATCTCAACATGTTCTTCCAGATGCTGCGGATAGGGGCGAATCGCAAGACGCGTCTCACCGTTCCCGGTGCTGGGCGCAATAGACATTGTGACATCCAGCGCTGTGAATTCGCTGCCGGAAGCCAGCAAAGGGTGAATGTCGAGCCGTTCGATTTCCGGGCAATCGACAATCAAATTTGAGACCTGAACTAAAAACTGGCTCAGGCCAGCGATATCCAGCGTGCGTAATGCGCTGCGCCCGCGGATCTTTTTACTTTTGATCGCCTGAATGACCAGGTAGCGCGCCAGATTTATGTTCAGTGGCGGAAGCGCCACAGCGGCTTGATCCTCTGCCCGCCACTCAACGCCGCCTTCACCTAACATGATCAGCGGGCCAAAAACCGGATCGTGTTCTACCACGACACGCAGTTCCTGTGCGCCAGCACGGTTCGCCATGCTCTGCACTTGCAAACCGTGGATGCGCGCCTGCGGCCAGTTCATTTTGACGCGATCGATAATCGCATCAGCAGCCTGCTGCACCTCTTTCGCGGTACGCAGATAAAGCATTACCCCCTGGACTTCCGACTTATGCGGAATATCGGGAGAGCGTAATTTCAGCGCGACCGGGTAGCCAATCTGTTCGGCAATATGCACGGCTTCCGCACTGTCGCTGGCAATCCAGGTCGGCAGCGTTTGCAGCCCCCAGGCGCGTAAAATTGGCTGCACTTCATGGGTATCCAGCGTTGATGCGCCATCGGCCAGTGCCTGTTGCAGAAGGTTGTGTGCTGCGGCGGTATCTGCTGTCAGGCTCACTGAGATCGCTGGCGTTTCACGTAGCTGCTTCTGGTTTCGCCGATATTCCACCATATGCATAAAGGCCGTGATGGTGCCTTCAGGCGTCCGGTAAGTAGGCAACCCGGCTTCGCTGAACAGACGCCGCGCTTCCTGCGAGGAAAACTCTCCGCACCAGTTGGTCAATACGGTAACGTATTTCCCGCGTGGATGTTTTTTCAGTGCGTCAATTAACGCCACCGCGCTTTCGCTGCCGGGCGCTGCGGCGCTGGGCGCGTGGATGACCATCAGCGCATCGTAATCCTGGCTGTCGAGCAGAATATTCAACGCGGCGATGTAACGCTCGCTGCTGGCGTCATCGCGCAAGTCCAGCGGGTTAGCGGGTTCCACATACTCCGGCAGCACGTCGCGCAACTGCGTTATCGTCTCTTCACTCAGTGTGGCCAGCTTACCGTTGCGTGACCACAGTTCGTCCAATGCCAGCGCGGCGGGGGCCGCGCCATTACTGATGATCATCAACCGTTCGCCGCGCAACGGGCGCATATGGCTGAGCGTTTCGACGGCGGAAAAAAGCTCATGGGTATCCTGTACCCGCAATAAACCGGCGCGCTGAATTGCCGCATCCCAGGCCGGATCGAGCCCCGCATGGGAATGCAGCAGACGCTGCGCTTCCGGGCTGCGACCGCTTTTTATGACCAGAATCGGTTTATTACGTGATGCGCTACGTGCGGCGGAAACAAAGCGACGGGCGTCACTTAGCTGTTCCAGATAGAGCAGGATAGCGCTGGTTTTACTGTCACGCGCCAGGAAATCGAGCAGTTCATCAACATCAATATCGAGGCTATCGCCGAGTGCGATGAAATAAGAAAACCCCATTTCCCGCTGCTGCGCCCAGTCGAGGATGGTATTGGAGACAGCGGCAGACTGGGAAATAAACGCCAGTTTGCCGCGTGTAATCGGCACCGGCGAAAAACTGGCGTTAAGGCCTTGCCAGGGGGCGAGCAAGCCCAGGCTGTTCGGGCCAAGCAACCGCATCTGATAGCGGCCAGCGCAGGCCAGCAAATCGGCATGCTGCTCGGGCGGAGCGGAAAGAATAATGCAGGTTTTACACCCCTTTTGGCCGAGCGCCTCAAGCAGCGTCAAATTACGTTTAGCGTGGGTACACAACACCGCAAGATCGGGCGTGAAAGGCAGGCTGGCGACATCCGGCCACGCCAGAACACCCTGAACTGCTTTATAGGCGGGCGTTACCGGTAAGACAGGACCGGCGAAACCGCCTGCCAGTAAATTGCGCATCATTAAAAAACCCGCGCGATCCGGCTTCATGGATGCACCCACCACCGCAATCGATCGGGGACGTAATAACGCTTCCAGCCCTCGTTGGCTCATACCGGCCTCCGCAAAAGAGTGACCCGATGATATTAAACGTTTTCTACGGCGTTTGCTGTGATGGCGGATGGATGATGCGGTTTCCCCGCCAGGTAACGCTCGCGGAACAGGGTGAAGTGATCGCTGAGCGCTTGCGCTGCGGTGCTGTCGCCAGCGAGATCCAACAGGGCAATGGCCACTTCCGCTGTGCAGTATTGATCGTCTGCATGCGCTTCTCTTAAACGATAGGCAGACACGCGTGACAGATCGACGGAGATAACCGGTAATGCATCCAGATAGGGGCTTTTGCGAAACATTTTACGCGCTTCGGTCCAGGTGCCATCCAGCATAATAAACAGTGGCGGTTTGCCGGCGGCGGGAGCGCTCAACACCTGACGTTCACTGCCCGCGTAAGACGCCGGGAAGACAACCATCGGTTGGTACTCGTCACTGGTACATAAATCAATAAGCGCTTGCGTTGGTTCGGTACGCGACCACTGAAAAGCCTGCGTATCGGGCAGGATATCGGCAATCAAACGCCCGGTATTACTGGGTTTCATTGGCTCGGTGTCGAACATGACCAGGCAAAAGCGGCTGTTGGCGCAAGCCGGTTTTAAGGTATCACACAGACAGTTTTTCAGCGGCAGCAAGCAGCGCTGGCAGCGGCGAATACGGTTGCCACGCGCCAGAAACGGGCGCGTCGAGCGGGCAAGGCGCTCAGCACGGAGTTGGAGAACAGCGTTATTGGTCATGAAGGTCGCGCAAGAAAAACGCCATTGTCGCAGAGCTGAAAACGGGGCACAAGATGCGCCCCGAAAGGATTACAGTGATTCGTTAAGCCAGCTGTCGAACGGCGCTTTTGGCATCGCGCCACTTAGCATGTCCACCACTTCGCCATTTTTGAACAGCATAATGGTCGGAATACTGCGAATGCGGAAACGCGCACTGAGCTCGCGCTCGGCTTCGGTGTTAACTTTTACAAAGCGCACTTTACCGCTGCGTTCTTCTGCGACATCTTCGAAAATCGGCGCGAAGTTGCGGCACGGGCCGCACCATGGCGCCCAGAAATCGACAACCACAGGCAGGTCATCTTTCAGCAGCTTATCCAGGGTTTCGCCAGTCGCATTGATTACATCTCCATCGAACAGCTCATGTCCACAGCGCCCACATTTCGCGCCGTCGTTCATTCTTTCTTCAGGAATGCGGTTCAGCGCCTGACAGCTTGCACATACGGTATTCATAACTAACCTCAGGGAAGCGATGGTACAAAGCGGCGTTTCGCCGGTATGTTTCTTCAATGTTACATATTATTGATAAGAAGGTTTTAAACGACAACGCGTTTTATTCAATGAGTACAATAGCCGATAACTTTTGAACGAATTAATGGCTAAGCGCCAGCACATCAGGTAATCTGCGCGCTTCGCGCAGCGCTGGTGGAGAAAAGCATGAACGATGAATTAAAGAATAAAAGCGGCAAGGTCAAAGTGATGTATGTCCGCAGTGATGATGATTCCGATAAACGTGGCTATAACCCGCGCACCGGGAAAGGGCCAGCGCGTAGCGGAACGTCTTCGCGCGGTGGCGATGACCGTCGCACCTCCCGCGATGATAAAGGTCGTGCTGGCCGTGACGACAGAAGTCGTTCTGCCCGCGATGACCGGGGCCGCCCTGCTCGTGATGACAGAGGCCGCCCGCAGCGAGACAATTTCAGTAACCAAAGTGATTCGCCGTGGCGTACCGTTTCCCGTGCGCCGGGCGACGAAACGCCGGAAAAACCGGATCACGGTGGTATTAGCGGTAAAAGTTTTATCGATCCGGAAGTGCTGCGCCGTCAGCGCGCGGAAGAGACGCGCGTCTATGGCGAAAATGCCTGCCAGGCACTGTTCAGCAGCCGTCCTGAATCGATTGTCCGCGCCTGGTTTGTGCAGAGCGTGACCCCGCGTTTTAAAGAAGCTCTGCGCTGGATGGCCGCGAACCGTAAAGCGTATCATGTGGTTGATGAAGACGAACTGGCGAAAGCCTCCGGTACAGAACATCACGGCGGCGTATGCTTCCTGATCAAAAAGCGTAATGGTCTTAGCGTCCAGAAATGGGTGGCGAATGCCGCAGAAGAAGATTGCGTGCTGGCGCTGGAAGATGTGGGCAACCCGCACAACCTCGGCGCAATTATGCGTAGCTGCGCACATTTCGGTGTGAAAGGCGTGGTATTGCAGGATGCGGCAGTGGTTGAATCTGGCGCGGCTGTCCGTACCGCAGAAGGCGGCGCGGAACACGTTCAGCCGATCACCGGCGATAGCTTTGTCGATGCGCTGGAAGAGTTCCGCCAGGCGGGTTACGCGCTGGTGACGACTTCCAGCCACAACGGAACGCCGCTGTTTAAAGCTGAGTTGCCGAAAAAGATGGTGCTGGTGCTGGGTCAGGAGCGTGATGGTTTGTCTGATGTGACGCTGTCTCGTTCAGATTTAAGCGTCTCAATTGAAGGCACCGGCAACGTTGAAAGCCTCAACGTGTCTGTCGCAACCGGCGTGTTGCTGGCAGAGTGGTGGCGTCAAAATAAAGCCTGATAGCGCAACGCCATATGCAATAAAAGATGCCAGCGTAATGCTGGCATTTTTTTATTCTACTCGCTGAAAATCACACCCTGTGGGTATGGTCATCAACACCTTTTGGGCTCTGCTTTATTGCTGTTGGATTTCAATTTCACAAGCCTGGCAGAGGCTTTTTCAAGTCCTTCCAGGGGGCAATTAACGCCGTCTTTTCTGGAGGCTGATTTTTACTTACTCTCTGCCGGGAGTGTCGGCATCCAGTCGATTGGCGTTTCGCCCTGTTTTTCCAGCCATTGATTCGCCAGGACAAAATGGTTACAGCCGAAAAATCCACGGTGCGCGGAGAGCGGTGACGGATGCGGTGCTTTCAGAACATGATGGCGTTTTGTGTCGATAATCGCCCCTTTTTTCTGTGCGTGCGAACCCCAAAGCAGAAAGACCACGCCTTCGCGGTGCTCATTAATCAGGCTAATCACTTTATCGGTGAAGGTTTCCCAGCCGAGGCTTGCGTGCGAGTGCGCCTGACCGGCGCGTACGGTGAGTACGGTATTAAGTAGCAGCACGCCCTGACGCGCCCAGCTTTCGAGATAACCATGTTGCGGGCGCACAAAACCCGGGATGCTGGCTTCCAGCTCTTTATACATATTCAGCAGAGAAGGGGGAGGTGCTATGCCCGGAAGAACAGAAAACGCCAAACCGTGAGCTTGTCCCGGGCCGTGGTAGGGATCCTGGCCGAGGATCACAACTTTGACATCGCCAAGCTCAGTGAAACGAAAGGCGTTGAACACATCTTTCTGCGGCGGATAGATGGTTATTCCGGACTGGCGTTCAGCCGCCACCGTGCTAAGGGTATTAATAAAGTACGGCTGCTGTTTTTCTTCTGCCAGCACATCATGCCATGTTAATGAAGTGGTCATCCCGCTCTCCTGCGAAGTTCGTTCCCCGTAGCTTAACTGCTTATTTCCCCGGAACAAAATTCACTGTCGCTCGTGAACGAAAATCCTAAAAATTTTTTTAAAATTTACAAAAATTTTAAGTTGGTGTGACTGGCGTAACTTGATATAAAACAAGTATATTCCCCAATAGCCATTTTCACTGTGTGGTTTTTATTGATTTAAATCAAAGAATGCCGCATGTCGGACTGGTATATAAACAATCAGACAACAATGGTTTTACCAATTGGCCGGAAAGATTCCGGCTAATCAAATAATGTGCCTAAGGGAGGCTATTCATGATTACTGGTATCCAGATTACTAAAGCTGCCAATGACAACCTGCTGAATTCGTTCTGGCTGCTCGATAACGACAAAGGCGAAGCTCGTTGCGTATGTGCCAAAGCGGGTTATGCAGAAGATGAAGTGGTTGCGGTTAGCAAACTCGGCGATATCGAATACCGTGAAATTCCGATGGAAGTGAAACCGGAAGTGCGCGTTGAAGGCGGCCAGCATCTGAACGTTAACGTGCTGCGTCGTGAAACACTGCTTGATGCCGTTGAACACCCGGAAAAATACCCACAGCTGACGATTCGTGTCTCCGGTTATGCTGTGCGTTTTAACTCTCTGACGCCAGAACAGCAGCGCGACGTTATTGCTCGTACCTTTACTGAAAGCCTGTAATTTCAGGCACACATAAAAACGCCGGGATATCCCGGCGTTTTTTTACTCTTCTGTATTTTGCGGCGCAGTACTTGCAGCGCTCGGCTTACGTCGCTTGCCAATGTTTTTGGTGTCACGATGGCGTTGCTTCACGCGCGGTTTCTCTTTTTCTTTCTCTTTTTTCTTCTCTGCGCGCTTCGCCAGCACTTTCTTCGACGGTTTGCCTGTCAGCTTTTCACTGGGAGCGCGCGTTTTCGCACGCAATTCATCTATTACGCGTGGCTTCAGCGGCTCTTCAACATAACGGCCAATTTTACCCAGCAGCAGATGATCGTGCGCCTCGACCAGCGAAATCGCGGTGCCTTTACGACCCGCGCGGCCTGTACGACCGATGCGGTGCAGGTAGGTATCGCCGCTGCGTGGCAGATCGAAGTTAAAGACGTGGCTGACATCATCGATATCAATGCCGCGAGCGGCGACATCGGTGGCGACCAGCACATTCACACGACCTTCTGTCAGGCGTTTGATCGCTTCGTTACGCTTCGCCTGCACCATCTCACCTTCGAGATAGCAGTTGTTGATACCCGCTTCACGCAGCCAGTTCGCCAGCTCATGCACACGTTCGCGTTTGCGCACAAACACGATAGAGCGGCTAACTTCAGGTTGCTTGAGCAGATGTACCAGCAGCGCGGTTTTATGGACGACGTCATCGGCACGATAGTACCACTGGTGAATTTTCTTGCGCTCACGCGTTGATGGCGTGGCGGAAACTTCGACAGGATCTTCCAGCAGGCGCTCAGCAAAATTTTTAATGGCCTCGCCTTCCAGCGTCGCGGAGAACAGCATGGTCTGCTTGCGCCAGCGGGTTTCACCGGCAATATGCTCGATATCTTGTGCGAAGCCCATGTCCAGCATGCGGTCTGCTTCGTCAAGGATCAGCGTTTCTACCGCGCGGCAGTCGAAGTTCTCTTCTTTAATATATTGCAGCAGGCGGCCAGTGGTCGCGACCACGATATCCTGGTTTTCGCTGAACACTTCCGCGTGGTTCATATACGCTACACCGCCGGTAATGGTGGCGATATCCAGATGCGTGTTTGCGGCAAGTTCACGCGCGTGATCGGCAACCTGCATCGCCAGTTCGCGGGTCGGCGTCAGGATCAGGATACGCGGCGGGCCGGATTTTTTACGCGGGAAGTCCAGAAGGTGCTGCAACGCAGGCAGCAGATATGCCGCCGTTTTACCGGTGCCGGTAGGGGCGGAACCGAGGACATCACGCCCTTCAAGCGCAGGCGGAATGGCGGCGGCCTGGATGGCGGTCGGGCGTGTAAAGCCTTTACTCTGGAGCGCGTCCAGCAGGCTGTCGTCAAGTTCGAGTTCGGAAAAAGTCGTTACAGTCATGATCTACCTCTGTGTGGGGCGCCGATTATAGACGTTACGGCTGCAATCTTCATCTGTTGTCTGCTTATTGCTTTTCCGGCGCTTTGCTTTCCCCTATGCTACACCGGTTTCCGAATCGAGGTTGTAAAGATGTCCCAGTCAAAGGCTCAGTTGCGCCGTGACGGCTTCACGTTTAAAGAATTTTTTGTTGCGCACGATCGCTGTGCCATGAAAGTGGGCACCGATGGGGTGATGTTAGGCGCGTGGGCACCAGTTTCCAAAGCGCGGCATGTGCTGGACATTGGTACCGGCAGTGGGCTGCTGGCGCTGATGCTGGCGCAACGCACATCGCCAGAAGTAACAATTGATGCCGTCGAGCTGGATGAGCAAGCTGCGGGGCAGGCACAGGAAAATGTCCAGGCCTCGCCGTGGGCGGAGCGCATTACCCTGCATCAGGCGGATATCTGCCAGTGGAGCACGGAAAACACCGCCCGCTTCGATCTGATTGTTAGCAATCCACCCTATTTTGACGAAGGGGTGCAATGCGCCACGCCAGAGCGCGATAAAGCGCGCTATACCACAACGCTTGATCATCAGTCCTTGCTGGAAATTGGCGCAACGCTGATTACGGAAGAGGGATTTTTCTGCGTCGTTCTGCCGATTGAAATCAGCGAAGCCTTTGTCAGCAAAGCGCAAATGCTGGGCTGGCATCTGCGTTTGCGTACAGATGTGACTGAAACAGAAAGCCGCTTGCCGCATCGGGTCCTGCTGGCTTTCTCACCGCGAGATGGCGAAATGTTTGCCGATCGTCTGGTGATCCGTGGGCCAGATCAGCGTTACTCAGAGAGCTACACTGCGCTGACCCAGGCGTTTTATCTGTTTATGTAGTTTTGTGGCGAGAGCACTGTCGGGCCGGATTCCGGCAGTAAATCGGGGTAATCCAGCGTGAAATGCAACCCGCGGCTCTCTTTGCGCGCCATCGCACAGCGGACAATTAACTCCGCGACTTGCACCAGGTTGCGCAATTCCAGCAGGTTATTCGAAACACGGAAGTTCGCGTAGTATTCATCGATTTCCTGCTGCAACAACGTAATACGGCGCTGCGCCCGTTCAAGGCGTTTAGTGGTGCGCACAATGCCGACGTAATCCCACATAAACAGCCGTAATTCGTGCCAATTGTGTTGCAGAATCACCCGTTCATCGGCATCGTCCACGCGACTTTCATCCCATGCTGGCAACGTCGTGACCGCCTGGGCATGCGGTATATGGTGGGCGATATCTTCCGCTGCAGACCAGCCGTAGACCAGACACTCCAGTAGCGAGTTCGACGCCATGCGGTTTGCTCCGTGCAAACCGCTATAGCTCACTTCCCCAATGGCATACAGCCCGTCGACGTCGGTACGCCCGCGATCGTCAATCATGACGCCGCCGCAGGTGTAATGTGCCGCGGGTACAATCGGAACAGGCTCTTTGGTTAAATCAATGCCAAGTCCGAGCAACTTTTCATAAATCATCGGGAAATGGTGACGGATAAATTCAGCCGGTTTATGGCTGATATCGAGATACATGCAATCGACGCCGAGGCGTTTCATTTCATGATCGATCGCACGGGCGACCACATCGCGTGGCGCTAACTCGCCCCGCGCGTCAAAATCTGGCATGAAACGGGTGCCGTCCGGGCGTTTCAAATGTGCGCCTTCACCGCGTAACGCTTCCGTGAGCAGGAAGTTGCGCGCCTGCGGGTGGAACAGGGCGGTAGGGTGAAATTGATTAAACTCCAGGTTCGCCACCCGACAGCCCGCACGCCAGGCCATGGCGATACCGTCCCCGGAGGCGATATCCGGATTGGTGGTGTACTGATAGACCTTCGAGGCGCCACCAGTTGCCAGTACCACAGCTTTTGCCTGGCAGGTTTCCACCTGTTCTTTATTACGGTTCCACACCCACGCGCCCACCACACGGCGCGTTCCGGCCAGGCCAATTTTGTCGGAGATAATCAGGTCCACCGCATTGCAGCGCTCAAGCACGCGAATGTTCGGATGGTTAATCGCCTGGGTGACCAGCGTGTTTTCGACCTCTTTGCCGGTCGCGTCGGCGCTATGCAGAATGCGGCGGTGACTATGCCCGCCTTCACGCGTGAGGTGGTAGCTGGCTTCGCCGTTGGCAGCGACTTCGGTATCAAACAACACGCCTTGATCAATAAGCCACTGGACACACTGGCGCGCGTTGCTGGCGACAAACTCGGCGGCATGGCGCTCCACAATCCCGGCACCGGCAATCAGCGTGTCTTCCACATGCGATTCGATGCTATCGGTTTCATCAAATACCGCCGCGATACCGCCCTGCGCATAAAATGTCGAACCTTCGCTAATGGGACCCTTGCTTAAAACAATGACCTTATGTTTGTCTGCAAGCCGTAAAGCCACCGAAAGACCGGCCGCGCCGCTGCCGATGACCAGTACATCACAGGAGAGTTCAGGAGTCGTTTTCATGGTTTGTTTAATTTACTAAACAGTGTTTGCGCAGCATAGCACCGTAAGCGGCAATTGATCACTGTTTTTTGTTTCTCTTGTATTAACGGCTAAACATGTCTGCGAGGATGAAAAGAGGTAACCGGAAAAAAAGCTATTAATAAGCAGTTTGTTAGCGAGGGCGTATTAGAGATGAAAAAAAAGCGGTATTGCGTTACTCTCTGGCGGTCTTAAGGTCTTTTCTTTGAGAAAACACATTGTTCAAAGTTTGCGGACTTATAATGAGTGAGAATGAAAAGTCTGTGGAACGATGCACAAAAACAAAGGCGTGACGGAACTTTATCACATACTGCCCCTCTAACTGGCTGCTTGCTCATATAGTGCAGTATTGGAGTGGCGTTCTGGATACGCGTGGAAATTGGTTTTGGGGAGACTTTACCTCGGATGAGCGAGCAGTTAACGGATCAGGTCCTGGTCGAAAGGGTCCAGAAAGGAGATCAGAAAGCGTTTAACTTACTGGTGGTGCGCTACCAGCATAAAGTGGCGAGTCTGGTTTCCCGTTATGTCCCTTCGGGCGATGTGCCTGATGTCGTACAAGAGTCATTTATAAAAGCCTATCGCGCGCTTGATTCATTCAGGGGGGATAGCGCTTTTTATACCTGGCTGTACCGAATTGCGGTTAATACAGCGAAAAATTACCTGGTTGCCCAAGGGCGCAGGCCGCCATCCAGTGATGTGGACGCAATTGAAGCAGAAAACTTCGAAAGTGGCGGTGCACTGAAAGAAATTTCGAACCCTGAGAACTTAATGTTGTCAGAAGAACTGCGACAAATAGTTTTTCGTACCATTGAGTCACTCCCGGAAGATTTACGTATGGCAATTACGTTGCGGGAGCTGGATGGCCTGAGTTATGAAGAGATTGCGGCCATAATGGATTGTCCGGTAGGTACCGTTCGTTCGCGTATCTTCCGTGCGCGGGAAGCTATTGATAATAAAGTTCAACCGCTTATCAGGCGTTGACGATAGCGGGATACTGAAAAAGGTATTAGGCATGCAGAAAGAACAACTTTCCGCTTTAATGGATGGTGAAACGCTGGATAGTGAGCTGCTCGTTGAGTTGTCTCACGATCCGGAAATGCAGAAAACCTGGGAGAGCTACCATCTCATCCGCGATTCCATGCGTGGTGATACCGCCGATCTCCTCCATTTCGATATCTCAGCCCGAGTAATGGCCGCGATTGAGAATGACGCTGTTCAGGCGCCGGCGCCATTGATTCCTGAAGCTCAGCCCGCTCCTCACCAATGGCAGAAAATGCCGTTCTGGCACAAAGTTCGTCCGTGGGCCAGCCAGCTTACCCAGATGGGCGTTGCGGCATGCGTATCGCTTGCTGTAATTGTTGGCGTCCAGCACTATAATGGCTCGGCTGAATCAACCCAACAGCCCGAAGCGCCAGTGTTTAATACGCTGCCGATGATGGGCAAAGCCAGTCCGGTGAGTTTGGGTGTTCCGTCTGATGCGACGGCAAATGCCGGTCAGCAACAGCAGGTGCAGGAACAACGTCGTCGCATTAATGCGATGCTGCAGGATTATGAACTGCAACGCCGTCTGCACTCCGAACAGCTTCAGTTTGAGCAGGCGCAAACACAGCAAGCAGCTGTTCAGGTGCCAGGAAATCAAACTTTAGGAACGCAATCGCAGTAATGAAGCAACTTTGGTGTGCCATGTCTTTTGTGGCTACTGGCTTGTTCTTCTCTGTCAACGCCTCGGCTGATGTTTCGTCCGGGGCGTTGCTGCAGCAAATGAACGTGGCGAGCCAGTCGCTCAACTATGAACTCTCTTTTGTCAGCATCAATAAGCAGGGTGTTGAATCGTTACGCTACCGCCATGTGCGTCTTAACGATCAGCCGCTTGCACAGTTGTTGCAAATGGACGGCCCCCGCCGCGAAGTGGTGCAGCGTGGCAATGAGATCAGCTACTTCGAACCGGGTCTTGAACCTTTCACGCTCAACGGCAACTTCATCGTCGATTCATTGCCGTCGCTGGTTTATACCGACTTCAAACGTCTTTCTCCCTATTACGATTTCATCTCCGTGGGACGCACGCGCATTGCCGACCGGCTGTGCGAAGTGATCCGCGTTGTGGCGCGTGATGGCACCCGTTACAGCTATATTGTGTGGATGGATGAAGAAACCCGCCTGCCGATGCGCGTTGATTTGCTTGATCGTGATGGTGAAACCCTTGAACAGTTCCGCGTTATCGCTGTCACCGTCAACAGCCAGGTGATCAACAGCATGCAAACACTGGCGAAAGCCAGTTTGCCGCCGCTGCTTTCACTTCCGGC
Source organism: Kosakonia sp. AG348 (assembly GCF_003337365.1). Taxonomy (NCBI): domain Bacteria; kingdom Pseudomonadati; phylum Pseudomonadota; class Gammaproteobacteria; order Enterobacterales; family Enterobacteriaceae; genus Kosakonia; species Kosakonia sp. AG348. Next base: position 379,658 of record NZ_QPJR01000005.1, on the reverse strand, counting down.
TGGCGATAACGTCGTGTTTAACTGGGAACCGGCCTGGTTGCCACAAGGGTTTAGCGAAGTCTCCAGCAGCCGCCGCCAACTGCCAACCATGGATATGCCCGTTGAATCCCGCCTCTATTCCGACGGCTTGTTCAGCTTCTCCGTTAACGTTAACCGTGCTAATCAGAATAGCGCCGATCAGATGCTGCGCACCGGTCGACGTACCGTGAGCACGACGGTTCGTGATAACGCTGAAATCACGGTTGTCGGTGAATTGCCGCCGCAAACCGCAAAACGTATTGCGGACAGTCTCAAATTTAAGGCCGCACAATGATAAAAGAGTGGGCGACCGTCGTTTCCTGGCAAAATGGTAACGCGCTGGTCGAATGTGATGTCAAAGCTTCCTGTAGCAGTTGCGCTTCGCGTGCCGGTTGCGGCAGCCGTGTGCTGAATAAACTCGGTCCGCAAACCACGCATACCATTGCCGTGCCCAGTGCCGAGCCGTTAGTTGCCGGGCAGAAAGTTGAATTAGGCATCGCCGAGAGCAGCCTGCTGGGCTCCGCGGTACTGGTCTATATGTCGCCGCTGGTAGGCCTGTTTGTCATGGGCGCCATTTTCCAGGCGCTCTTCGGCCAGGATCTCGCCGCGCTTTGCGGCGCAGTGCTTGGCGGCGTTGGCGGTTTTTTACTGGCCCGTGGTTTGTCGCCAAAGCTTGCCACGCGCAGCGAATGGCAGCCGGTTATTCTCAGCGTCGGCCTGCCTCCGGATCTTATCCGCGTCGACAACGCATCCGCTGAACGCCAGCCGTAATATCCTCTTTAAGTCTTACGATAATAGCGATACTTTTCTGCCTGGTATCAGCATTTCCCCGCATTGTTGTTGTAGTGTAGAATGCGGCGTTTCAGTACATTGACGTCAGGCGCGTACAGGCCTCTTAGTTACTCGTAAGGCATAAAAACTCACTATATGAAGAATATTCGTAACTTTTCGATCATCGCTCACATCGACCACGGTAAGTCGACGCTGTCTGACCGTATCATCCAGATTTGCGGTGGTCTTTCCGATCGCGAAATGGAAGCCCAGGTTCTTGATTCCATGGATCTTGAACGTGAGCGCGGCATTACCATTAAAGCGCAAAGCGTCACGCTGGATTACAAAGCCAACAATGGCGAAACCTACCAGCTGAACTTTATCGATACCCCCGGTCACGTTGACTTCTCCTACGAGGTTTCCCGTTCGCTCGCCGCCTGCGAAGGCGCACTGCTGGTGGTGGATGCGGGCCAGGGCGTGGAAGCGCAGACGCTGGCAAACTGCTATACCGCCATCGAGATGGATCTGGAAGTCGTACCGGTACTGAATAAGATCGATCTGCCAGCCGCCGATCCTGAGCGTGTTGCAGAAGAAATTGAAGACATTGTTGGCATCGACGCCACCGATGCGGTGCGCTGCTCGGCGAAAACCGGCGTGGGCGTGCCCGATGTGCTGGAACGCCTGGTGCGTGACATTCCGCCGCCGGAAGGCGATCCGGAGGCGCCGTTGCAGGCACTGATCATCGACTCCTGGTTCGATAACTACCTTGGCGTGGTTTCTCTGGTGCGTATCAAAAATGGCACCATGCGCAAAGGCGACAAAATTAAGGTGATGAGTACCGGGCAGGTTTATAACGCCGACCGCCTGGGGATTTTCACGCCGAAACAGGTTGATCGCACCGAACTGAAGTGTGGCGAAGTAGGCTGGCTGGTTTGTGCGATTAAAGACATTCTCGGCGCGCCAGTGGGCGATACCCTGACTTCCTCCCGCAACCCGGCAGATAAAGCGCTGCCAGGCTTTAAGAAGGTCAAACCGCAGGTTTATGCCGGTCTGTTCCCGGTCAGCTCTGACGATTACGAAAACTTCCGCGATGCGCTCGGCAAACTGAGCCTCAACGACGCCTCGTTGTTCTATGAACCGGAAAGCTCCACCGCGTTGGGCTTTGGTTTCCGCTGCGGCTTCCTCGGTCTGCTGCATATGGAGATCATCCAGGAGCGTCTTGAGCGTGAATACGATCTGGATCTGATCACAACCGCACCGACCGTGGTCTACGAAGTGCAGACCACCAATAAAGAAGTGGTTTACGTCGATAGCCCGTCTAAGCTGCCGCCGCTGAACAACATTGACGAACTGCGCGAGCCTATCGCCGAGTGTCACATGCTGCTGCCGCAGGAGTACCTTGGCAACGTTATCACGCTGTGCGTAGAGAAACGTGGTGTGCAGACCAACATGGTTTACCACGGCAACCAGGTTGCGCTGACTTACGAAATTCCGATGGCGGAAGTGGTGCTGGACTTCTTCGATCGTCTGAAGTCAACGTCGCGCGGTTATGCGTCACTCGATTACAACTTCAAGCGTTTCCAGGCCTCTAACATGGTGCGTGTGGACGTGCTGATCAACGGTGAGCGCGTGGATGCGCTGGCGCTGATCACCCATAACGATAACGCCCCGTACCGTGGCCGTGAGCTGGTCGAGAAAATGAAAGAACTGATCCCGCGTCAGCAGTTTGATATCGCGATTCAGGCGGCGATCGGTAACCACATTATTGCACGTTCGACAGTCAAACAGCTGCGTAAAAACGTGCTGGCGAAATGCTACGGCGGTGACGTGAGCCGTAAGAAAAAGCTGCTGCAGAAACAGAAAGAAGGTAAGAAACGCATGAAGCAGGTCGGCAACGTCGAACTGCCGCAGGAAGCGTTCCTTGCCATTCTGCATGTGGGCAAAGATAGCAAATAATCCTAAGGAGTTGGCATGGCGAACATGTTTGCCCTGATCCTGGTGATCGCGACACTGGTGACGGGTTTTTTATGGTGCCTGGATAAATTTATTTTTGCACCAAAACGCCGGGAACGTCAGGCCGCTGCGCAAGTTGCGACAGGCGATGCGCTTGATGCAAAAACGCTGAAGAAGATCGGTCCGAAGCCTGGCTGGCTGGAAACCGGTGCGTCCGTATTCCCGGTGCTGGCTATTGTGCTGGTGGTGCGTTCGTTTATTTACGAACCGTTCCAGATCCCATCTGGTTCAATGATGCCAACGCTGCTTATCGGTGATTTCATTCTGGTGGAGAAGTTCGCCTATGGAATTAAAGATCCGATCTACCAGAAAACGCTGATTGAAACCGGTCATCCGAAACGTGGTGACATTGCGGTATTTAAATACCCGGACGATCCGCGTCTGGATTACATCAAGCGTGTGGTTGGCGTACCGGGCGATAAAGTGACTTACGATCCGGTGACCAAACAAGTGACCGTGCAGCCGAACTGCAGCTCTGGTCAGGCTTGCGGTAGCGCTTTGCCTATCACTTACAGCAACGTTGAAGAGAGCGATTTTGTGCAGACCTTCGGACGTCGCTCCGGTGGTGAGGCAAGCAGCGGTTTCTTCCAGTTACCGAAAGGCCAGTCCCTGCCGGATGGCGTACGTTTAACCGAGCGTAAAGAGACGCTGGGGGATGTGACGCACCGCATTCTGACCGTGCCTATCGCGCAGGATCAACTGGGGATCTACTATCGTCAGCAGAGCCAGCCGCTGGCTACCTGGATTGTGCCGCCGGGTCATTACTTTATGATGGGCGACAACCGCGATAACAGCGCAGACAGCCGCTACTGGGGCTTTGTGCCGGAAGCGAACCTGGTTGGCCGTGCCACGGCAATCTGGATGAGTTTCGAAAAACAAGAAGGTGAATGGCCGACAGGCGTGCGCCTGAATCGTATCGGCGGAATTCATTAATTAACCAGGGCGCAATCACCGCGATTGCGCCCTTAATTATTTCCAATATTATTCCCACCAGACTAACGACAACCCCGGTCGTTGCGTATAGAATATTCCCCCGAAGTTTAAGGCTGGTTCCCCCGGGCGCCACAGCACACGAAACCGCGTTGGTTTTCTCAGGTCGGTTTCGTGTGCTGCATTGTTGACGCATTTATTTATTGGTATCGCATGAACCCCATCGTAATTAATCGGCTTCAACGGAAGCTGGGCTACACTTTTCAACATCAGGATCTGTTGCAGCAGGCATTAACCCACCGCAGCGCCAGTAGCAAACATAACGAGCGTCTCGAATTTCTCGGTGACTCTATTTTAAGTTATGTGATTGCTAACGCGCTCTATCATCGTTTCCCGCGTGTGGACGAAGGTGATATGAGCCGCATGCGCGCGACGCTGGTGCGTGGAAATACGCTGGCGGAGATTGCCCGCGAATTCGAACTGGGTGAATGTCTGCGCTTAGGGCCGGGCGAACTGAAAAGCGGCGGTTTTCGCCGTGAATCGATTCTGGCAGACACCGTTGAGGCGTTAATTGGCGGGGTGTTTCTTGATAGCGATATTCAGACCGTCGAACAATTAATTCTGAGCTGGTATCAAACGCGCCTTGATGAAATCAGTCCTGGCGATAAACAAAAAGATCCGAAAACGCGCCTGCAGGAGTTTCTGCAGGGTCGCCATCTGCCGCTGCCGTCTTATCTGGTGGTGCAGGTGCGCGGCGAAGCGCACGATCAGGAATTTACTATCCACTGCCAGGTCAGCGGCCTGAGTGAACCGGTGGTTGGCACAGGTTCCAGCCGTCGCAAGGCGGAGCAGGCTGCCGCCGAACAGGCGCTGAAAAAACTGGAGCTGGAATGAGCGAAGAAAAAACCTATTGCGGATTTATTGCCATCGTCGGACGTCCCAACGTTGGCAAATCCACCTTGTTGAATAATCTGCTTGGGCAGAAGATTTCCATCACCTCTCGTAAGGCGCAGACCACGCGCCACCGCATCGTCGGTATCCATACTGAGGGCGCGTATCAGGCGATTTACGTCGATACCCCAGGCCTGCACATGGAAGAGAAACGTGCCATCAACCGTCTGATGAACAAAGCTGCCAGCAGCTCCATCGGTGACGTTGAACTGGTCATTTTCGTTGTGGAAGGCACCCGCTGGACGCCGGATGACGAAATGGTGCTGAACAAGCTGCGTGACGGCAAAACGCCGGTGATCCTCGCGGTCAACAAAGTGGACAACGTGCAGGAGAAAGCCGATCTGCTGCCGCACCTGCAGTGGCTGGGCAGCCAGATGAATTTCCTCGATATCGTGCCGCTATCTGCTGAGACCGGTCTGAACGTTGATACCATCGCGGGCATCGTGCGCAAGCATCTGCCGGAAGCGGTGCATCACTTCCCGGAAGATTACGTGACCGACCGCTCACAGCGCTTTATGGCCTCGGAAATCATCCGCGAAAAACTGATGCGTTTCCTCGGTGCGGAACTGCCGTACTCGGTCACCGTGGAGATCGAACAGTTCGTGACCAACGAACGAGGTGGTTACGACATCAACGGGTTGATCCTTGTTGAGCGCGAAGGGCAGAAGAAGATGGTGATTGGCAACAAAGGTGCCAAAATCAAAACCATCGGTATTGAAGCCCGTAAAGATATGGAAGAGATGTTCGAAGCCAAAGTTCACCTGGAACTGTGGGTGAAAGTGAAATCCGGCTGGGCCGACGACGAACGCGCGCTGCGTAGTCTCGGTTACGTAGACGATCTCTAAGAACCTGCTCTCTATGGCTCCCGGGTTGCAGGCAAACTGCCAGGTTGTGAGTGTTCAGGTGCTTGCTCGAATAAGCGCTCTGGATGTGCGGATGAAGCCAGCGCTGTTGCGGCCTGAAAGACGACGGGAATAATATGGAAGGCTGGCAGCGCGCTTTTGTTCTGCATAGTCGCCCGTGGAGCGAAACCAGCCTGATGCTGGACGTCTTCACGGAAGAGTCTGGTCGTGTGCGCCTTGTCGCCAAAGGCGCACGTTCCAAACGTTCTAATCTGAAGGGCGCATTACAGCCTTTCACTCCTCTGCTGGTGCGCTTTGGCGGGCGTGGCGAAGTCAAAACGCTGCGCAGCGCGGAAGCGGTATCGCTGGCACTGCCGCTCAGCGGCATCACGCTCTACAGCGGTCTCTACGTTAACGAACTTATCTCCCGCGTGCTTGAACACGAGACGCGCTTTTCTGAACTGTTTTTTGATTACCTGCACTGTATCCAGGCCCTGGCGGGTGTCACCAGCACGCCGGAACCGGTGCTGCGTCGTTTTGAGCTGGCGCTGCTCGGGCATCTGGGTTATGGCGTTGATTTTCTCCACTGCGCCGGCAGCGGCGAGCCGGTCGATGATGTAATGACTTATCGTTACCGGGAAGAAAAGGGCTTTATTGCCAGTGTCGTAATAGATAACAGCACCTTTACCGGGCGGCATTTACGCGCACTGGCGGAGAGGGAGTTCCCGGATGCCGACACGCTCCGCGCTGCAAAGCGCTTTACCCGTATCGCGTTAAAGCCGTATCTTGGAGGCAAACCGCTGAAAAGCCGGGAGCTGTTCCGGCAGTTCGTGCCAAAAAGATAGCAGAATAACAACCGGACTGACGCGGCGAAGCGCGCGTCAGTGCCTTTGAGAACATTGAGGATTGTCATGGCTGAATTACTGTTGGGCGTCAACATCGATCACATCGCCACACTGCGTAACGCGCGCGGGACGGCCTATCCGGACCCGGTGCAGGCCGCTTTTATCGCCGAGCAAGCAGGCGCTGATGGCATCACGGTGCATTTGCGTGAAGATCGTCGTCATATTACTGACCGCGACGTGCGCATTCTGCGCCAGACTTTGCACACCCGAATGAATCTGGAAATGGCGGTGACCGAAGAAATGCTGGCGATTGCCTGTGAAACCAAACCGCATTTTTGCTGCCTGGTGCCGGAAAAACGCCAGGAAGTCACCACCGAAGGTGGGCTGGATGTGGCCGGGCAACGCGAGAAAATGCGCGACGCCTGCCAGCGTCTGGCGCAGGCGGGCATCCTGGTGTCGTTGTTTATCGATGCTGATGCTGAGCAGATCAAAGCGGCGGCAGAGGTTGGCGCACCGTACATCGAAATTCACACTGGTTGCTACGCGGATGCTAAAAGCGATGCCGATCAGGCAAAAGAGCTCGAACGCATTGCTAAAGCAGCGACCTACGCAGCAAGCCTTGGCCTGAAAGTTAACGCCGGACACGGCCTGACCTATCACAACGTCAAAGCCATTGCCGCGCTGCCGGAAATGCACGAGCTGAACATCGGTCACGCCATTATTGGCCGCGCGGTGATGAGCGGCCTGAGAGAGGCGGTAGCAGAGATGAAACGGTTGATGCTGGAAGCGCGCGCGTAATGGCGATTCTGGGATTAGGTACGGATATCGTCGAGATAGCCCGCATCGAAGCGGTGGTCGCCCGCAGTGGCGATCGCCTGGCTAAACGGGTGCTGAGCGACAACGAGTGGGTGCTGTATCAGGCGCATCAGCAGCCGGTGCGGTTTCTGGCGAAACGCTTTGCCGTCAAAGAAGCGGCGGCAAAAGCCTTAGGCACGGGGATCCGTAACGGGCTGGCGTTTAATCAGTTCGAAGTGTTTAACGATGCGCTGGGCAAACCGAGCCTGCGCCTTTGGGATGAAGCACTGCGGATGGCGGAGCAGATGGGCGTGCGCGCAATGCACGTGACGCTGGCGGATGAACGCCATTACGCCTGCGCGACGGTGATTATCGAGAGCTAAATCTTATCTGCGTGGTGCATCAGGACAAACTTGTCCCACAGCTGTTCTTCAGTTTCCACATGCGCCGGATCTTTGAGGATGGTATTGGGTATCGGGCACACTTTCTGGCAAGTCGGGGTTTCGTAATGGCCGACGCACTCGGTACACCGATCGCTGTTGATTTCATAAATGCTGTCGCCCATCGAAATGGCTTCGTTCGGACATTCCGGTTCGCACATGTCGCAATTGATGCAGCGTTTTGTAATGAGTAAAGCCATTTCAAAGAATTACCGTCAAATCTGGATGCTATCTGGAAATTACTGGATGTTAACCGGCGCACTTTACCACAGAAACCGGATAGCCCCAATCACGATGATCTTTTTGCGCACAAAAGTGGCGCGGGACAACCTTTCTACTCCCTCCGGAGACGTTTTGGCGAATGTTCTTAATCAAACATAAGAAAAGCGTCATTGACCGGATAATATTTCTGCGCTGAAAATATAAATAACACGAGGGCAGAATAGAGTGCGGTGTTTTTTTATTAATTAAGAATGATCACCACGTCTCTGATATATGAATGTTGCTCTATTTTAGCGCGGCCTGGCAGGGATAATTAATAAGGGATTATGATGAAAAGAGCGAAATTATATATCGCATTAATTGCCAGTATCACAAGCGGGCTGGCGAATGCGGCGAATGAGTATACCTATACAACGCCGGTACCGCCTGCGTATGAATCCTCGCCAAACCAGCGTGCGTTGCGGACAAACGACGAGACGTCAACCTATATCAAATGTGTGTATAACATCGATAATCAGGATCAAAATAATCCTGCCTCATCCTGGACATGGGCGCGTGACGGGAGTAACTACCTTAAGCTGCGCGGGTATTGGTATAGCACCACGCCGCTGGCAAATATGTTTTATAGCGAATCATCCTACGCAAACCTGGTAAATATCTGCCGGAGTACGTTGAAGGCCAGCAATATTAATGCGCAGACCGTTATTCCTTATGCTTCCGATTACGCGCTCTCCTGGTATTATATGATTTGGCATCAGGGGCAGGCGCAGCCGGCGATACTGTTTGGCAATAATAAAATTGATCGCATGGTCATATTTGGCGACAGCCTTAGCGATACGATTAATGTTTATAACGGCTCATACGGCACGGTTCCAAATCACGCATCGTGGTTTCTTGGTCATTTTTCTAATGGCAAAGTCTGGCACGAATATCTGGCCGGTTCACTTAATTTACCGGGCTATGTATGGGCGACAGCCAATGCGGAAAGCGGTGAGAAACCGTTATTTAACGGTTTTGATAAGCAGCTGGATTCTTTCAGCGCTTATCTGAGTAAAACAGAGAATTATGACATCGCGCAGACCCTGTTTACGGTGCTGTTTGGCGGTAATGATTTTATCACTGGCGCAAAAACGCCGGACGATATCATCGCTACGTACCGCATACAGCTGGCGCGTCTGGCGGCACTGGGAGCGCAGCATATCGCGATATTCAGGCTGCCTGATTTCTCTGTCATTCCTGGTGTCGCTACGTGGACATCAACGGAAAAAGAGGCGCTAAAAAACAAATCAGAGAAGTTTAACCAGCAGCTGGACCACCTGCTCGGCGAATTACGCACCGCGTATCCGAAAGCGAATTTTTTCACCATCAAACTGGATAGCGCATTTAATGATCTGCTCAGTGAAAGCGGTAAATATGGCTTTGTTAATACCAGCGAAACTTGCCTGGATATCTCCGCTTCCGGCATCTCTTACGCCACAGGTGTCGCGGTGAAGCAGGCATGTAAAGCGGCGAACGGGGCGTTTGTTTTCTGGGACAATATGCACCCGACCACCAAAACCCATGCTCTGCTCGCAGAAATGATACGCGAGGAGATAGTGCAACATCTGACCAGCGACGGCGAGTAACCGCGCTAAGGCACCTCGTCCGTCAGGACGGGAGGCTACACCAGTTTTTTCACCAGTTCTTCGCTATGGCGAATACGCTCCGGCGCATGCTCAAGATCCTGCTGTACCAGCGCCATAAACAGTAAATCCGTGAGCATCATTTGCGCGCTGGTGGAAGAAATCGCCGCGCTGCGTGTCGCTTGCTCTTCCGCGATGGTGTACAGGCAGTGCGTGGCCCGCTGCTGTAATGCGTTCGGCGTGAAACCGGTGATGGCGAGGATCTTGCCGCCAACGCGCAGTGTCTCATCGGCCGCCATGTTGATTTCTCGGCGTTCGCCGCTATAAGAGACCGGCAGCAACAGATCGCCCGGCTCCATCGCCTGCACGGTTGCCAGCAGCGCGTGCATATCCTGCTCGACCACGGCGTTAACGCCGATTTTCATCAGTTTCCAGCCAAAATTACGGGCGACCAGCCCGGAAGCGCCGATACCCGTCAGGATAATACGCCGCGCTTCGCGCAGCAGCCGCACGCTCTCCAGCAGTTTCTCCTCGCTGTTAACATCGAGCGAGGCATGCATGGCGCTCTGGTACTCTTTAATCAGCTTTTCGCCAACCACCCGCAGCGGATCATCACCACGGATCTGGTTATGTACCGGCACAGACCACGGATTGCTATTGCTGGCTAACGCTTCGCTGATCGCCAGTTTCATCGCCGGAAAGCCTTTGAAATCCATCTTCTGGGCAAATTTCACCACGCTGGACTGGCTGACGCCTGCTTCAGCGGCCAGCTGTTGCGAACTCAAATGACGGGCGCGATCGGGATTTTCCAGCAGAAATTCCGCCAGCTTTTTATCGCTCTGCGCAAGGCCTGGGTAGCGCTGGCGAATGCGGATTAGACAATTCATAAGATCTCCGGGAGCAAACCCATCCGCGATATTTTGCCGATGAATGAATTTAATATTCCAGTAATAGATTGCGATTATGAATTAAAAATTCTTTTAGCACAAAATATCCCTGAATGGGTTTTGACAGCGATCAAGAGGATCCGCTGAGGCTGCGTTGTTTAACCTTCGGTGAATTATCGAGCAGACGAATTGCCGGAATAAAACTGGCACCTGCGCAGGCAATGACCACCGCGATTGCCGAGGCGATCAGCACGTTGCTGCTACCAAAGTGCGTCGCCAGTGGCCCGGCGGGCAGCTCACCAACCGGAATGGCGATAAATGACCCCATTGCATCGTAGGCATAAACACGCGCCAGCTTCTCTGGCGGAATATGTGTTTGTAATGACTGCGCCCACGCCACACCGAACAGGCCGAAACTGACGCCTGCGAGGAAAAACGCCGCCAGCAACCACGTTGTAGAAACATTTTGGCTGAGGAGATAGATCGGCACCGCGCATACGGCAACCAGCATCACGCCGATAAACAGATCGCGTCGCGGACGCCAGCGCAGCGCGAGGAATGAACCGACAATCAAGCCCACGCTCTGCGCGGCGACAATCATTCCCCAGCGCGTGCGGCCAAACGAGGCATCGGCAATGATCGGGCCGAGTACCATCACCACGCCGCTGAACGCGGCATTAATAATGGTGAACTGCACGACAATGGCCCACACCCAGGCGCGGCTTATGAACTCTTTCCAGCCATCGCGCAAATCTTGCAGGATATTGCTTTGCGCCGCTGTCTCCTGAATAGCGCCCATGCGAATGGCAAGATAAAGCGGAGCCGAGGCGGCAAAGCCCAGTGCGTCAATCGCCAGCCCCCAGCCAGGCCCGACGGCGCTGGTGAGGATGCCACCGAGCGACGCGCCGACGACCGTTCCGCTATAAATACCAAGCTGGATAAAGGCATTGGCTTCGCGCAGGTTATGCGCTGGCACTGTTTGCGGCACCAGCGCGGACGAAGCCGGCAGCGCGATCCCCGCCGCCGCGCCGTTAATGGTGCCGAGTATCGCGAGGAGCAGCACCGTCGCTGAACCGTCCAGCACCAGCCAGGCGACAACGCCTTGCGAACAGGCGGCGACCAGCGACGACAGCACCAGCACCTGGCTGCGTGAATAGCGATCGGCCAGCACACCGCCGACCAGCAAAAACGCCACGTTAAACAGTGAACGAGCGGCCACCACTATACCGAGTTCGGTGGCGGAACCGCCAATGTCCAGCACCGCAAAAGCCAGCGCAATGGGGGCAATGCCGTTACCGAGCACTGTCAGCAGACGGGCAAAAAACAGATGGCGAAACGGGGCAAAATGAAAGGCGCGCGTATGTTGTGTTGTCATCAGGATCGCGGTGAAGTAAAGGTTCGGGCCAGTGTAAAGCATCCTGGCCTTGCCAACATAGCCGCTGATTATTACAGGTATCGGTGACCGATTGTTACCGGAAAAGTGAGGGGCTATCTGTTAGGCTATTGAAAGAGCGATCGCCAGAAGGAGAGGCCCGGCGGTCGAAGGTTAACCAACAGAGGACTCCCATTTGGCTAACAGCGAGCGCCGCGTCGTCTTTTTTGATCTGGATGGTACCCTGCATCAGCAGGATATGTTTGGCACGTTTCTGCGTTACGTTTTGCGTCATCAGCCGTTAAATGCGTTGCTGGTGCTGCCTTTGTTGCCGGTGATTGCGGGCGGATTATTACTCAAAGGACGCGCCGCGCGCTGGCCAATGAGCTTGCTGCTGTGGGGCTGCACGTTTGGCCATAGCGAACGGCACCTGAATGCGTTGCAGCAGAAATTTGTCAGCTGGTTTCGTGAGCATGTTACCGCCTTCCCGGTCGTGCAAACGCGGTTAACCAACTATCTGGCGGCGTCCGATGCGGATATCTGGCTGATTACCGGTTCGCCGCAGCCGCTGGTGGAGCAGGTCTATTATGATACCCCGTGGCTCCCGCGCGTTAATCTGATAGCCAGCCAAATCAGCCGCCGCTACGGTGGCTGGGTGCTGACTATGCGCTGTCTCGGTCATGAAAAAGTCGCCCAGCTTGAACGCAAAATCGGTACCCCGTTGCGCCTCTACAGCGGTTACAGCGACAGCAAGCAAGACAACCCGTTGCTCTATTTTTGCCAGCACCGCTGGCGCGTGACGCCGCGTGGCGACTTGCAACAGCTCGAGTAGTGTCGAACCGATAACGGCTGTGTATAATGCGCTCCGCCTGAATTACTGGAGTATCTCGCTTTGTCCATTCCTGAACTGAATCACGACGTCTGGATGCGTCATGCGCTCACGCTGGCGAAACGTGCCTGGGAAGAGGGCGAAGTGCCGGTAGGCGCGGTGCTGGTGCATAACGGTCAGGTGATCGGCGAAGGATGGAACCGGCCGATTGGCCGCCACGATCCTACCGCGCATGCGGAAATTATGGCGTTGCGCCAGGGTGGGCTGGTGCTGCAAAACTACCGTCTTATTGATACCACTTTATATGTCACGCTGGAGCCATGCGTTATGTGCGCGGGTGCCATGGTGCACAGCCGTATCGGTCAACTGGTTTTTGGTGCGCGGGATGCGAAAACCGGCGCGGCGGGATCGCTGATTGATGTGTTGCACCATCCGGGCATGAACCATCGGGTGGAGATAACCGAAGGCGTGTTACGCGACGAATGCGCCGCGATGCTGAGCGATTTCTTCCGCCACCGTCGGCTGGAGAAAAAAGCCCTGAAAAAACCGGCTGGCGATCCTACTGCTTTCTAGGGCGTAGTGGCGTTAAGCGCTAGCGGTTAACTTTTAGCGGGTTTTGCACCAGCGCGTCGGACACCAGCAGCGGGTTACGCGGGAAGGCTTCATTAGCGGTTAACGCGCTAAAGGGCAGCACGCCGTAAGCCGGGCGATTTAATTCTTCTGTTGATACCGCCGGGTAACTCCTGGCCAGCTTCACTGCTTTTGCGGACTCTTTCTCTTTTTCCAGCAAATAACCGACCAGGCTAATTTCATACTTACGAATATTTTCTACATAGGCATAGGCTTCATGTCCGCGAGCGTAGCCGTACGTCAGCTTGCTGTAGTATTGTTTCTGGCTTAATAACGGCAGGCGCTGTTTCACGTCTGCCCAACTGTCCGGGTTGCCTTTGGTTTTCGCCGTTAACGCACGGGCATCCAGCATGTGCGCGTAGCCCATATTGTAAGCCGCCAGCGCGAACCAGATTTTTTCATCCTGCGGTACGGTGTCCGGCACTTTGCTCATCATGTCCACCAGGTAACGCGCGCCGCCGCTGATGCTTTGCTCGGCGTCAGTGCGATCGCTTAAACCTAAGCTCTGCGCCGTATTACGCGTCAGCATCATCAAGCCGCGAACGCCGGTGGGTGAAGTGGCCTGGGAGTCCCAGTGTGACTCCTGATAAGAGATGGCCGCTAACAGTCGCCAGTCGATCGCCTGGGCGTACTTTTCAAACAGCGGTTGCAGATCCGGCAGCACGCTATCGACGGCGCGTAAAAAGGTACGCGTGTCGACATAGTCAAAATCCTCGCCATGGCCGAGATATTTCTCCTCCAGCCGCGCAAGCGTGCCGTCTTCATTCATATAATTGAAAAAATCGAGCATCGCGGCCGACAGCGTATTGTCGTCATCGCGCTTGCTAAACCAGGTGACGGGTTGCTCATCGGTGATATCCAGCGCCACCGCCAGCTCGGGATGCACGCGCTGGAACAGGCTAATGGCGACCGAATCAGCGACGGTGTAGCTCAGTTTCCCGTCGACCACTTGTTGCAGCAACGCGGTCGTGCCGAGCTTTTCATCCACCGTCCAGCTTAACTCCGGGTACTTCTTCTCTTTTAATTCACGCAGATCGTCCAGGGCGACATGACCGGGAGCGATGGTTAACTGGCTGGCATTAACGGATTCCAGCGTACGGGGGCGGTAGCTGCCCACGCGGTACACCAGTTGCTGAGAAACCGAGTAGTAGACCGGCCCGGTTTGATAGTTCTTCACCCGTTCGCTGTTGTAGACCAACCCGGCGGCGAGCATATCGGCGTCGTCATTATCAAGGTCATCAAACAGTTGGCTGATATTCTGGCGCACCGTGACTTTCAGTTTGACGCCAAGGTAATCGGCGAAATGCTGCGCGAGATCGTAATCCAGCCCATACGTTTTGCCATCAACGGTGTTGTAAGTGAGCGGTGTGGCAACCGTACTGACGCGCAGCTCCCCACGAGCTTTGATCGCCGCGATGCGATTGTCGGCTTTGCCGAACCAGGGGATAGAAGGCCACAGGGCCGCTGCCAGCAGCAGGGTGACAATGCCGATGAGCAGATAATTAATCTTAAATTTTTTCAAGGAGTTAATTCTCTGCGCCGTGCTTTGCCTCAGAAGATTCTCGTGATGATAACAGTAAGGTTTGTCGGTGATTGAGCGGCATTCTGCGCAACAAAACGCCAGTTGGCAACTAATTAGAGCATTCGGCGACAGCTATTGTTAAAAATTGACGGCGATTTTATTTCGACGCAAACGGTTTCGTCGGCGCGCAGGATTCTCTATAATGACGCCCGTTTTCCCCTGGTGCACACTTAAAGCGTCCCCGACGCTTCGTAATCGAAGACGAGAGACTTATGATGGAAATTCTGCGTGGTTCGCCTGCATTGTCCGCTTTCCGTATCAACAAACTGCTGGCACGTTTTCAGGCCGCCAACCTCCCGGTAAGCAACATTTACGCCGAATACGCTCACTTCGCCGATCTCAATGATGGGCTGACAGAAGATGAATACGCGCGGCTCCAGCGCTTGCTGAAATACGGCCCGAGCCTTAGCAGCCATACCCCGACCGGAAAATTACTGCTCGTCACTCCTCGTCCCGGCACCATCTCTCCCTGGTCTTCTAAAGCTACCGATATCGCCCACAACTGCGGCCTTAACAAAATCAATCGCCTTGAGCGCGGCGTCGCCTATTACGTTGACGCAGCCGGGCTGACTGACGCCCAGTGGAACGACGTTGCCGCAGAGCTGCATGACCGCATGATGGAGAGCGTATTCACGTCACAAGCCGACGCCGAACGCCTGTTTGAGCACCATCAGCCTGCGCCGGTACAGAGCGTGGATCTGCTCGGCGAAGGCCGTCAGGCGCTGATTGATGCCAACCTGCGTCTGGGGCTGGCGCTGGCGGAAGACGAAATCGACTATCTGCAAGAGGCGTTTACCCGCCTGGGGCGCAATCCGAACGACATCGAGCTTTATATGTTCGCGCAGGCGAACTCTGAGCACTGCCGTCACAAAATTTTTAACGCCGACTGGGTGATTGATGGCAAGCAGCAGCCGAAGTCGCTGTTCAAAATGATCAAAAACACCTTCGAGCAAACGCCGGATTTCGTGCTGTCGGCCTATAAAGATAATGCCGCAGTGATGGAAGGTTCCGAAGTGGGGCGCTTCTTCGCCGATCGCGGGGAAGGGCGTTACGACTACCATCAGGAACCGGCGCATATTCTGATGAAGGTGGAAACTCACAACCACCCGACGGCGATTTCGCCGTGGCCGGGGGCGGCGACAGGTTCCGGCGGCGAGATCCGCGACGAAGGCGCAACCGGCCGTGGCGCGAAGCCAAAAGCGGGGCTGGTGGGCTTTTCCGTTTCTAACTTGCGTATTCCTGGCTTTGAACAGCCGTGGGAAGAGGATTTCGGTAAACCGGATCGTATCGTCACCGCGCTGGACATTATGACCGACGGCCCGCTGGGCGGCGCGGCGTTCAACAATGAATTTGGTCGTCCGGCGCTGAATGGTTACTTCCGTACTTATGAAGAGAAAGTGAACAGCCACAACGGCGAAGAGCTGCGCGGCTACCACAAACCGATCATGCTGGCGGGCGGCATCGGCAACATCCGTGCCGATCACGTGCAGAAAGGTGAAATCACCGTTGGCGCGAAACTGATCGTGCTGGGCGGTCCGGCGATGAATATCGGTCTGGGCGGCGGTGCGGCGTCGTCGATGGCTTCTGGTCAGTCCGACGCCGATCTTGATTTTGCCTCCGTACAGCGCGACAACCCGGAAATGGAGCGTCGTTGCCAGGAAGTTATCGACCGCTGCTGGCAGCTGGGTGATGCCAACCCGATCCTCTTTATTCACGACGTTGGCGCGGGCGGCCTTTCTAACGCCATGCCGGAGCTGGTGAGCGACGGCGGTCGCGGCGGTCGTTTTGAGCTGCGCGATATTCTGAGCGATGAGCCGGGAATGAGCCCGCTTGAGATCTGGTGTAACGAATCGCAGGAGCGCTACGTGCTGGCGGTTGCCGCCGATCAACTGGCGCTGTTTGACGAGCTGTGCCGCCGCGAGCGCGCGCCGTACGCGGTGATTGGTGAAGCGACGGAAGCTCAACATCTGACGCTTAACGACAGCCACTTTAACAACCAGCCGATCGATATGCCGCTGGATGTGCTGCTGGGTAAAACGCCGAAGATGACCCGCGATGTCGCGTCTCGTCAGGCGGCTGGCGAAGCGCTGAACGTGCAGGGCATTTCCATTGCCGATGCGGTTAACCGCGTGCTGCACCTGCCGACCGTGGCGGAAAAAACTTTCCTTGTGACCATCGGCGACCGTACGGTGACCGGTATGGTCGCGCGCGATCAGATGGTTGGCCCGTGGCAGATTCCGGTGGCGAACTGTGCAGTCACCACCGCCAGCCTTGATAGCTACTACGGTGAGGCGATGGCGCTGGGCGAACGCGCGCCGGTTGCGCTGCTGGACTTCGCCGCTTCCGCCCGTCTGGCGGTGGGGGAAGCGCTCACTAACATCGCTGCAACGCAGATTGGCGATATCAAACGTATTAAGCTGTCGGCGAACTGGATGGCCGCCGCCGGGCACCCGGGTGAAGACGCCGGGCTGTATGCCGCAGTGAAAGCGGTGGGTGAAGAGCTTTGTCCGGCGCTCGGTTTAACCATTCCGGTGGGTAAAGACTCCATGTCGATGAAAACCCGCTGGCAGGAAGGCAGCGAGCAGCGCGAAATGACCTCGCCGCTGTCACTGGTGATCACCGCGTTTGCCCGTGTTGAAGATGTTCGCCGCACGGTTACCCCACAGCTTTCCACGGAAGATAACGCCCTGCTGCTGATTGACCTGGGTAATGGCAATAACGCACTGGGCGCCACCGCGCTGGCACAGGTTTACCGCCAGCTTGGGGACAAACCGGCTGATGTGCGTAACGTTGAGCAACTGAAAGGTTTCTTTGATGCTATCCAGGCGCTGGTGGCGGACCGCAAACTGCTGGCCTATCACGATCGCTCCGATGGCGGCCTGCTGGTCACGCTGGCAGAGATGGCCTTTACCGGTCACTGCGGCATCAACGTTGATATCGCGTCTCTGGGCCAGGATCGTCTGGCGGCGTTGTTTAATGAAGAGCTGGGCGCGGTGATTCAGGTGCGCGCGGCCGATCGCGAAGCGGTAGAAAGCGTACTCGCGGCTTATGGTCTGGGTGATAGCGTTCACTATCTCGGTACTGCCGTTGCTGGCGATCGCTTTGTGATTGAAGCTGATGGTCAGGCGGTGTTCAGCGAAAGCCGTACTCAGCTGCGCATGTGGTGGGCGGAAACCACCTGGCAGATGCAGCGCCTGCGTGATAACCCGGAGTGTGCGGATCAGGAGCATCAGGCGAAAGCCAATGACAACGATCCTGGCCTCAACGTGAAACTCTCTTTTGATATCAACGACGATATCGCTGCACCGTTCATTGCTACCGGTGCACGGCCGAAAGTGGCTGTGCTGCGTGAGCAGGGCGTCAACTCGCACGTTGAAATGGCGGCTGCATTCCATCGCGCCGGTTTTGATGCCATTGACGTGCATATGAGCGATCTGCTGGCAGGGCGCACTGGCCTTGAGCACTTCCAGGCGCTGGTTGCCTGCGGCGGCTTCTCGTATGGCGATGTGCTGGGTGCAGGTGAGGGTTGGGCGAAATCGATTCTGTTCAACGAGCGTGTGCGTGACGAGTTCGAAACCTTCTTCCACCGCCCGCAGACACTGGCGCTTGGCGTGTGTAACGGTTGCCAGATGATGTCTAACCTGCGTGAACTGATCCCGGGCAGCGAGCTGTGGCCGCGCTTTGTGCGTAACCACTCCGACCGCTTTGAAGCGCGCTTCAGCCTGGTGGAAGTGACGCAAAGCCCGTCGCTGCTGCTGAGCGGTATGGTCGGCTCGCAGATGCCAATCGCCGTTTCCCATGGTGAAGGTCGCGTGGAAGTGCGTGATGGCGCGCATCTGGCGCAGCTGGAAAGCAAAGGGCTGGTGGCGTTGCGCTACGTGGATAACACCGGGGCCGTGACGGAAACTTATCCGGCGAACCCGAACGGATCACCGAACGGTATTACGGCTGTGACCAGCGAAAGCGGGCGCGTAACCATTATGATGCCGCACCCGGAGCGCGTGTTCCGCACCGTTTCCAACTCCTGGCATCCGGAAAACTGGGGCGAAGACAGCCCGTGGATGCGTATCTTCCGCAACGCCCGTAAACAGTTGGGTTAATTTCGTCATCATCAGTAAGCCCTCTTCTTTGTAAGAGGGCTTTTTTTCGCCTGAGCAAAAGTGTCTGCATTTCCCGACATAGGGTATTAAGTTGTGTCTCCAAAAAGAGACATTTAATTTATTGATTATAAATGATTTATTTTTGATGCTATCAGTGTGTTGCTAAATAGCGACAGGTTGTTGAAATGATAAGCACATCACACTTTCATTTTTAAAATATTAAATGATTAAAAATCAATAGCTTTAATTAATTGTTGGCGTGTTGGCACAATACCTGCATAATATTACGCAGTGGCTCATTCACCTTCTTATGTCAGCCCCTTCGGGACGCGCTACATAAACTTCGAATGACGCACTTAAAGGTGCCTGCCGTCCACCTGCTGATAATTGCACTGCTTTATCAGGCATCGGGCGAAACGTCGAGTTAGGCACCGCCTAATTTCATAACAAAGCCGGGTTAATACCCGGCTTTGTTGTTTCTGGCTTTTGGTAAATCAGTTAGCATCTCCATACCTTTTTTTGCGAGAGAAGTGCATTGAAACGCTGGCCTGTTTTCCCCCGCTCGCTTCGCCAACTGGTCATGATGGCGTTTTTGTTAATCCTGTTGCCGCTGCTGGTGTTAGCCTGGCAGGCGTGGCAAAGCCTGAACGCACTCAGTGCGCAGGCGTTGCAGACTAACCGCACAACGTTGATTGACGCGCGTCGCAGTGAAGCAATGACCAATGCCGCACTGGAAATGGAGCGTAGCTACCGGCAGTACTGTGTGCTGGATGATGCCACCCTGGCGCGCGTGTATCAGAATCAGCGTAAGCGTTATAGCGAAATGCTTGACGCCCACGCGGGCGTGCTCCCTGACGATAAACTTTACCAGGCGTTGCGCCAGGATTTAAACGCGCTCGCCCAGTTGCAATGTAAAAATAGCGGCCCGTCTGCCGAGGCCTCTGCGCAGCTTGAAGCGTTTGCCGCCGCCAATACCGAGATGGTGCAATCGACACGGGCGGTGGTCTTTTCCCGCGGGCAACAACTTCAGCTGGAAATTGCCGAGCGCGGTCAGTTTTTCGGCTGGCAGGCGCTGGTGCTGTTCCTGGTAAGCCTGGCGCTGGTCCTGCTGTTTACCCGCATGATCATCGGTCCGGTGAAGGGCATCGAGCGGATGATTAATCGCTTGGGCGAGGGGAGAACCCTGGGCCGTAGCGTTGTCTTTAAAGGCCCGCGTGAACTGCGTTATGTTGGGGAACGGATCCTCTGGCTGAGCGAAAGACTCGCCTGGCTTGAATCACAGCGTCATCAATTCTTACGCCATCTTTCCCATGAGCTTAAAACGCCGCTTGCCAGCATGCGCGAAGGTACCGAGTTGCTGGCCGATCAGGTTGTCGGACCGCTGACGATGGAACAGAAAGAGGTGGTGGAGA
Source organism: Kosakonia sp. AG348 (assembly GCF_003337365.1). Taxonomy (NCBI): domain Bacteria; kingdom Pseudomonadati; phylum Pseudomonadota; class Gammaproteobacteria; order Enterobacterales; family Enterobacteriaceae; genus Kosakonia; species Kosakonia sp. AG348. Next base: position 359,397 of record NZ_QPJR01000005.1, on the reverse strand, counting down.
TCCTCGATGCCAGCAGCCGCAATCTGCAAAAACTGATTGAGCAATTGCTGGATTACAACCGCAAGCTGGCGGAGGGTTCGGTAGAGCTGGAAACCGTGGAACTTGCGCCACTGGTAGAAATGGTGATCTCTGCCCACAGTTTGCCGGCGCGAGCTAAAATGATGCATACCGATGTCGCCCTTGATGTGGCGACCTGCCAGGCCGAACCGATGTTGCTGATGAGCGTGCTGGATAATCTTTACTCCAACGCGGTGCACTATGGTGCTGAATCCGGTAACATTTCTCTGCACAGCTATACTGCCAACGCGCGGCTCTGTATCGAAGTGGCAAATACCGGTACGCCGATCCCTGAAACGGAGCGTGAAATGATCTTCGAACCGTTCTTCCAGGGTAGCCACCAGCGAAAAGGAGCAGTGAAAGGCAGCGGGTTGGGGCTAAGCATTGCCAGGGACTGCATTCGCCGTATGCAAGGCGAGCTGCATCTGGTGGCAAGCAGCAAAGCTGATGTCTGTTTCCGTATTGAGCTACCTCTCAATGCGCCGGAAAAATCCACTCAATGAATCTAAATCTGGTGAGTATGTCGCATGTTTTTTCCCGCGTGATTAACGCGGTTACACAGCAAAACGTCTGGCTTCGCGTGTTTCCTTGTCTGCTGCTGGCGGGGTGTGTTGCACAAAAACCGCAAAGCGCGATTTATGACCTCCAGGAAGAACGACTCCCTGAACATCAACTGGCCGATTTCTTGTCCACAGATTGCGACGATATCTGGTCGCTGTCCGGGCAAAACGTCGACACCAACCCGCTTTACTGGCTGCGCGGTATGGACTGTGCGCAACGTTTATCGCCTGCCGCCGCGCGTGCTGAAGCACGTACCTGGTCTGACGATAACTGGCAGGCCACGTTCAGGCGCGGCATTTTGCTCTCTAACGCCAAAATTTCGCCGCTTGAGCGTCGTGAATACACCGAGCGGCTGGGCGCATTAAGCCCCACGATCCCTGCGCAGGTTCGTCCACTGCTTGAGCTGTGGCGCGATGGTGAAAAAGCCCAATTACAACTGGCGGAAGAGCGCGCCCGTTACGCGAAGTTACAGCAATCCGCGGACAGCGAGCTGGATAGTCTGCGCCAGCAACAACAATTCCTGCGCGAACAACTGGAAACAACTACCCGTAAACTGGAAAACCTCACCGATATCGAACGGCGTCTCTCCACGCGCAATAAACCCGCCGCTACTGACCTGCCGGACAGTTCTCACCCGTCTAAAAGCGACGGCACTCAGGAGGATGTGAAACCATGACCAGCCGTAAACCTGCCCATCTGTTGCTGGTGGATGACGATCCGGGGCTGTTAAAACTGCTGGGGCTGCGCCTCACCAGCGAAGGCTACAGCATCGTCACGGCGGAAAGCGGGCAGGAAGGGTTGCGCATTCTTGCGCGGGAAAAGGTCGATTTGGTAATAAGCGATCTGCGCATGGATGAGATGGACGGTATGCAGCTGTTTGCCGAAATCCAGCGCGTACAGCCGGGCATGCCGGTGATTATCCTGACGGCCCACGGCTCGATTCCTGACGCGGTGGCCGCGACCCAGCAGGGCGTGTTCAGCTTTCTGACCAAACCGGTGGACAAAGACGCGCTGTATAAAGCGATTGACGATGCGCTGGAGCACAGCGGTTCGGCGATGGATGACCAGTGGCGTGAAACCATAGTCACTCGTAGCCCGGTAATGCTGCGTCTGCTGGAGCAGGCGCGGATGGTGGCGCAATCTGACGTGAGCGTGCTGATTAACGGCCAGAGCGGTACCGGGAAAGAGGTGCTCGCGCAGGCGATTCATAACGCCAGTCCGCGCAGCAAAAGCGCGTTTATCGCCATTAACTGCGGCGCGTTGCCGGAACAGTTACTGGAATCTGAACTGTTCGGTCATGCGCGCGGTGCGTTTACCGGCGCAGTCAGTAGCCGGGAGGGGCTGTTTCAGGCGGCGGAGGGCGGCACGCTGTTCCTTGATGAGATTGGCGATATGCCGATTCCGTTGCAGGTCAAACTGCTGCGCGTGTTGCAGGAGCGCAAAGTGCGCCCGCTTGGCAGTAACCGCGATATCGATATTAATGTGCGCATCATTTCAGCCACGCACCGTGATTTACCGAAAGCGATGGCGCGCGGCGAGTTTCGCGAAGATCTCTACTATCGGCTGAATGTGGTGAGCCTGAAGATCCCGGCGTTAGCTGAGCGTGCGGAAGATATTCCGCTGCTGGCCAATCATTTGCTGAAACAGTCGGCAGAGAGACATAAACCGTTTGTTCGCGCGTTTTCCACCGATGCCATGAAGCGGCTGATGACCGCCGGCTGGCCTGGCAATGTGCGCCAGTTGGTTAACGTCATTGAACAGTGTGTGGCGCTCACCTCATCGCCGGTTATCAGCGATGCGCTGGTGGAGCAGGCGCTGGAAGGGGAAAATACGGCGTTGCCGACCTTTGTTGAGGCGCGTAACCAGTTTGAACTGAACTACCTGCGCAAGCTGCTGCAAATCACTAAGGGCAATGTCACGCATGCCGCGCGCATGGCGGGGCGCAACCGCACCGAGTTTTACAAATTACTCTCCCGCCATGAGCTCGACGCCAACGACTTTAAAGAGTAATGGCGAAATGATTATGGTACTGTGAGCAACCGATTACGATGCAGCAGACTGGCAAGAGCGTGTAAGGAACGACCATGAAAAAGATTGATGCGATTATTAAACCTTTCAAACTGGATGATGTACGTGAAGCGCTGGCTGAAGTCGGCATCACCGGGATGACGGTAACGGAAGTGAAAGGTTTTGGTCGCCAGAAAGGCCACACTGAACTTTACCGTGGCGCGGAGTATATGGTGGATTTTCTGCCGAAGGTGAAGATTGAAATTGTCGTGACTGACGACATCGTTGATACCTGCGTGGACACCATTATCCGTACTGCCCAGACCGGTAAAATCGGCGACGGTAAGATCTTCGTCTTTGATGTCGCACGCGTGGTGCGTATCCGTACCGGCGAAGAAGACGACGCCGCAATCTGATATTTTCCCTCACCCCGCAGGGTGAGGGTGCCTGTTTTACAACACTTTATGCGGGCCAAAGCATTCGTAATGAATGCTCTCTTTGTTCACGCCAAGTGTGACCAGCTGTTGCGCGACAAACTGCATAAAACCGACCGGGCCGCAGAGATAAAACTGCATCGCCGGATCGCTGAACTTTCCTTCCAGCGCGTGCAAATCCATCAACCCTTCACTGTGATAGCGACCGCTGTTCACCTCAGCCGCCGCAGGCTGTTGATACCAGACATGCTGGTAAAAATGGTTCAGCGACGCACCCAGTTTGCTTACTTCATCGGCAAAGGCATGCACCTCGCCATTCATCGCGGCATGGAACCAGTTTACCTGCGCGGCATGTTGCGATTTTGAAAGGCTGTCGAGCATCGCCAGCATCGGTGTTTGACCGACACCCGCGGAGATCAGCGTGACCGGCGTGTTGCTCTGCACATCAATAAAGAAATCCCCGGCAGGCGCTGCAAGATGCACGATATCGCCCACTTTCGCACTGTTATGCAGCCAGTTAGAAACCTGCCCACCCGCTTCGTGTTTTACCGCGATACGGTAGCTTTTGCCGTTGGGCTTGCGGGTCAGTGAATACTGGCGGATCTCCTGATTGGCGAAACCTTCAGGCTTCAGCCAGACACCCAGATATTGCCCCGGCTGATAAGCGGCGACTGGCTGACCGTCGACGGGTTCGAATTCAAAGCTGGTGATAAGTGCGCTCTGCGGTTTTTTCTCTACCAGGCGGAATGGGCGCGTGCCTTGCCAGCCCCCGACTTTTTCAGCGTGTTCGCTGTAGATTTGCGCTTCACGGTTGATAAAGACACCCGCCAGTACGCCGTAGGCTTTTCCCCAGGCGTCTAACACTTCTTGCCCCGGGCTGAACATCTCATCCAGCGTCGCCAGCAGGTGTGTGCCAACAATGTTGTACTGTTCCGGCTGGATCTGGAAGCTGGTGTGCTTCTGGGCGATTTTTTCTACCGCCGGCAGCAGCGCGGCAAGATTATCAATATTGCTGGCGTAAGCGGCAATGGCGTTGAACAGCGCTTCACGCTGATCGCCATTACGCTGGTTGCTCATATTGAAAATCTCTTTCAGTTCCGGATTGTGAGTGAACATCCGGTCGTAAAAATGAGCGGTGAGTTTTGGGCCGGTAGCCGCCAGCAGGGGAAGAGTGGATTTGACCGTAGCGATGGTTTGGGCGTCGAGCATGATTGCTTCCTTTTTTACAGATCATTTAAAGTTGTATTTTAAATGCATCTTATAGCGCGGCGACCTGGCTTGTAAAGAGCGGACAATGTAAAGGGATTTACATCGTGAATAAGTTGCATCACAAACCTGAAAAGAAATCCGCTTTAACAGGGAAGTGTCTTATCGCTCAAACCCTTGTCTGACGCGGAGCCAATCGTTTGCGTAAAAACCTTTGTCAAGACCTGTTATCAGAATATTAATCAGTTATACTGTGGGCCGTTCCCCAAATTTGGGCCCTCATTTAGAGTTGTTTTGTTAGCTGAGTCAGGAGATGCGGATGTTAAAGCGTGAAATGAACATTGCCGATTATGATGCCGAACTGTGGCAGGCTATGGAGCAGGAAAAAGTACGTCAGGAAGAACACATTGAACTGATCGCCTCCGAAAACTACACCAGCCCGCGTGTAATGCAGGCTCAGGGTTCTCAGCTGACGAACAAATACGCCGAAGGTTATCCGGGCAAACGCTACTACGGCGGTTGCGAGTATGTGGATATCGTTGAGCAACTGGCGATTGATCGCGCGAAAGAACTGTTTGGCGCGGATTACGCTAACGTGCAGCCGCACTCCGGCTCGCAGGCGAATTTCGCGGTCTACACCGCGCTGCTGCAACCGGGCGATACCGTTCTGGGTATGAACCTGGCGCAGGGCGGCCACCTGACTCACGGCTCCCCGGTTAACTTCTCTGGCAAACTGTACAACATCATCCCTTACGGTATTGATGAGTCCGGTAAAATTGACTACGAAGACATGGCGAAGCAGGCGAAAGAGCACAAACCGAAGATGATTATCGGTGGTTTCTCTGCTTACTCCGGTATCGTTGACTGGGCGAAAATGCGTGAAATCGCCGATAGCATCGGTGCTTACCTGTTTGTTGATATGGCACACGTTGCGGGTCTGATTGCCGCAGGCGTTTACCCGAACCCGGTTCCGCATGCGCACGTTGTGACCACCACCACCCACAAAACCCTGGCGGGTCCGCGCGGCGGCCTGATCCTGGCGAAAGGCGGTGACGAAGAGCTGTACAAAAAACTGAACTCCGCTGTTTTCCCAAGCGCGCAGGGCGGCCCGCTGATGCACGTTATCGCGGCAAAAGCGGTGGCACTGAAAGAAGCGATGGAGCCAGAGTTTAAAGTTTACCAGCAGCAGGTTGCCAAAAACGCCAAAGCGATGGTGGAAGTGTTCCTGAACCGTGGCTACAAAGTGGTATCCGGCGGGACTGAAAACCACCTGTTCCTGCTGGATCTGGTGGATAAAAACCTGACCGGTAAAGAAGCGGATGCCGCGCTGGGCCGTGCGAACATCACCGTGAACAAAAACAGCGTGCCGAACGATCCGAAGAGCCCGTTTGTCACTTCCGGTATCCGTATCGGTTCTCCGGCTGTGACTCGCCGCGGCTTCAAAGAAGCGGAAGTAAAAGAGCTGGCTGGCTGGATGTGCGACGTGCTGGACAACATCAATGACGAAGCAGTTATCGAGCGCGTCAAAGGTAAAGTCCTGGATATCTGCGCCCGTTTCCCGGTTTACGCCTAAGTTTATTCCGCTTCGAAAAACCCGCTGCGGCGGGTTTTTTTTATGTCTTATTGCAGCGCGCTATAGCCGTGAATGCCCATATAAACGCCGACGAGCGCGATAAGTGCGCTGGAAAAATAGGGGGCCTTACGCGCCAGCGTGTTAAAGCCGGACCAGCGTTTTGCCGCTTGCTGGACGCTGATTGCCGCGCCAACGCCAACCGCAACCAGTGTAAGTGCAAGCCCGATACTGAAAGAGATCACTAATGTTGCGCCCAGCGTGATGGCTTTTAACTGAATACAGATCAGCAAAATGGTGATCGCCGCAGGGCAGGGGATAAGCCCGCCGGTTAAACCGAATAGCAGGATCTGACCGTTAGTCACCTCGCCGCCGGTAAAACGCCGCTCAATATCCCGTGCATGTGCCCGCTCGTGCGCATCCTGGTACTCCTCTTCTTTAGTCACTTTTCGCAGCGACAAGATCGTTGGCTGCGCGGTGACACGAGCTGGTTGTACCGGCTGAAGCACCAGGCTTGGTGCACGGTGCGTGTGGCCGTGGTCATGTTCATGGTGATGATGATGCCCGGCGTGCCACGAACGTTCACCTTGCCAGGTGCGCAGAAACATCCACACCGCCGTACCAAAAATGATCACCGCAGATACCATTTGCAGCCAGGGTTCAACGGCTTGTGCGGTGAACTGGCTGCTGAGATACATACCCCCGAGCGCAATCAGCCACACTACCACCGTGTGGGATAGCGTGGCGGCGAGACCCAGCATCACGGCCTGTTTAACCGTGCCTTTGATGGCGATGATGAATGCCGCCATCATGGTTTTTGAGTGCCCCGGTTCGAGGCCATGCAGCGCGCCGAGCAGGATGGCGCTCGGAATAAAAAACCAGGCGTTCCCTTGCTGAAAAAGCGTGGTGAAGTCATTCATGAGAATAATTCTCGGTAAAAATTTGTGCGCTCAAATCTACTCCCCCCCAGTAGTAAATACTACCCCCCAGTAGAAATAAACTCCCCCCCAGTTGATGCATGGTATGCTAAGGTTCGTTTAAGCACGGTCGATTTGAGGTCTGTATGTCGCACACCATCCGGGACAAGAAAAAGCTAAAAGCGCGGGCGAGCAAAATAGAAGGGCAGGTTGCCGCGCTGAAAAAAATGCTCGATGAGCCTCATGAATGCGCCCAGGTTTTGCAACAAATCGCGGCGATCCGCGGCGCAGTAAACGGGTTAATGCGCGAAGTGATCAAAGGCCATCTGACCGATCATATCGTGCATGAGAACGACGAAATTAAGCGTGAAGCGGATCTGGATGTGGTGCTGAGCGTGCTGGATTCTTATATTCGCTAAGCAACGGCGAGCAACCTGGGGGCAGATATTCGTCTGCAAACGTTGGGTAAGCGCATGTGTTGCCTGATTGTTACTTGCCAGTCCTGCTATTTATCGCCAGACTATCGCCTCCATTCAGGAGGAAATCATGGTCTTGCAGTCCACGCGCTGGCTGGCGCTCGCTTATTTCACCTACTTTTTTAGCTACGGCATCTTTTTACCTTTCTGGAGCGTCTGGCTCAAAGGCGTGGGGCTGACCCCCGAAATCATCGGTATGTTGCTCGGCGCAGGTCTTGTCGCCCGCTTCCTTGGCAGCCTTTTCATCGCCCCGCGCGTGAGCGATCCTTCCCGCTTGATTACGGCCCTGCGCGTGCTGGCGCTGGCAACGTTGCTGTTTGCGCTGGCGTTTTATGCCGGAACGCATGTGGCGTGGCTGGCGGTCATAATCATCGGTTTCAACCTCTTCTTTTCACCGCTGGTGCCGCTCACCGATGCGCTGGCGGGCACCTGGCAAAAACAGTTCCCGATGGATTATGGCCGCGTGCGTCTGTGGGGATCGATTGCTTTTGTGATTGGTTCGGCGCTCACCGGCAAGCTGGTGAGCCTGTTTGATTACCAGGCGATTCTGGCGTTGCTGACGCTGGGCGCGGCATCCATGTTGCTCGGTATGTTGCTGCGTCCTTCCATTTTGCCGCAGGGTGAAAATCGCCAGCAGGAGGGCGCAGGCTGGCAGGCGTGGCGGGTATTGATTGCGCAGAACTGGCGTTTTCTCGCCTGCGTGTCGCTTCTGCAGGGCGCACATGCGGCTTACTACGGCTTCAGCGCCATTTACTGGCAGTCGGCGGGGTACTCTGCTTCAACGGTCGGGTATCTGTGGTCGTTGGGGGTGGTGGCGGAAGTGGTGATTTTCGCGCTCAGTAACCGTCTGTTTCGCCGCTTCAGTGCACGCGATCTGCTGCTGCTTTCCGCCGTTTGCGGGCTGGTGCGCTGGAGCCTGATGGGCTGGACGACCGAGCTTCCGTGGCTGATTATTGCCCAGATCCTGCACTGCGGCACGTTTACCGTTTGCCATCTTGCCGCCATGCGCTATATCTCGGCGCGGCAGGGCAGCGAAGTCATCCGCTTACAAGCGGTCTATTCAGCGGTCGCGATGGGCGGCAGTATTGCGCTGATGACCATGATCGCCGGTTTTCTGTTTGAGCATCTGCATCAGGGGCTGTTTTTTGTCATGGCCGTGCTGGCCATTCCGGCCCTGTTCCTGCGCCCGAACGTCGCCGTGCAGGCCCGCTAGCTTTCCAGCATGTCGCGGATATGCCGCTGTTGTTGCCCGCTCAGCGGACCGTCGGTGTGGATCAGCGGCGGTGAGAACAGCGGCAGCGGCGTAGTGTAAGGCGTGATAATCAATGTCACGTCTTTCGGTGCGCCGGCCTTACGAAATTCCGCCAGTGGCAGATATTTAATACTGAGCGGCAGCAGCGTTAATTCGCGCAGTTGCTGCTCAATCTGCTGCTCGCGGGTACTGTCTTCGCCAGTAATCAACACCACCTGTTTCTCATGCATATCGCTGTCCTGCATCAGCCAGGCGCCGAAAATCACCGCCACCAGCCCCGCCTCTTCATCGCTGAAGCGCAAATCATACTCGTCTTCCAGCTCCTGCAAAGCATCGCGGGTGGTTCGCATCAGACGCGGGTAAAGCTGGTTGATCTCTTCGGGCAGGCTGTTATCAATGCCAATACCAAACAAGCTGCGATCCAGCGCCTGGGCAATGTGAATATAGAGCTGGGCACTTAAACCCTGTTCATCGCTGAAACGCAGCCCCGCCAGAGCGTGAAAGCGGGCAATCATCCGGCGGATGGCTTTTTGCAGACGGCGATCCTGGTGTTGCTGGTCACGCAGCGGATCGGGCGTGCGCACCAGCATAAACAGCAACGACAAAAACAGGTGCTCATTCTGCTGCGGATAGTCGACAACGCGACGCTGCCAGTGGCGCACAATCTCCTGCGCCACCTGATACTCGGCGCGCATTTGCGCCCACTCTTGCTGAACCGGGTTAAATTCCGGGGTATGTCCGTGGTGATGCTGCAGTAAACAATATTGCAAATAGAGACGCAGAAACTGCATATCCCGGCATTCAAAGACGCGCTGCAGGCGGCGCGAACAGAGGTTAATCAACGCCAGCAGGTTTGTATCGTCGTATAACGTTCGGGCAATGCCTTGCTGTTTAAGCGCGGTTTTTAACGCCGGGGTAAACTGTTGCGTGATAAATTGCGGGCACAGCCGCAGCGCACGGCGAAGCCAGTGCAACAGGCATAAACGTTGATCGAGTGGAGCGCCCTCAATCCGAAAGCCGCCGTTAGGATGGGGAACGATAGAGAGCCGGTGGTAGCGCTGAATTTCACTTTCCGTTTCAGCGATATCCCGGCGAGCCATGGCGTCGTCCACTCCATTCATAGCGCTGATATGTTCCATGGTGACGTGTTGCCCCGGCAAGGCGAGCATCAAAAGCACCTGGCAGCGGCGCTGCGGACTGGAGAGCGCAGATGGCGGTGTCATTACAGTTGTCATCTGTCAGGTTCCAGTTGGGGTTTTTGATAAGCGTAGTTAAAGGTATGCTCAGCGATAGCGCAGCGGCAGCTCTTTCATTCAGGATTGCCGGGGAGCATCACAGAATTTTTCTCGTGAGGAATACATGCAAGCAGTTAAACAATGCGCCAGTGGCCTGTTTCTCGCGCTTTTATCGTTTTCAGCGACGGCGCATCCGCACAGTTTTATCCGCATGAAAACGCAAGTGTTGATCGACAACGGGCAGTTCACCGGGCTGAAAATGCGCTGGACGATGGATGAGATCACTTCGGCGGATCTGCTGTATGACGCGGGCAATGCAAAACCTGGCGATGAGATCTGGAAAAAACTGGCGGCGGAAGTGATGGCAAACGTGCTGGGGCAACACTATTTCACCGAAGTCTGGCACAACGGGCAGAAAGTGAAGTTTCTTAACCGACCCACGGAATATGGCATGGAACAGGTCGCGCACCAGGCGGTGCTGACGTTTGTTTTACCGCTCGCCGAACCGCAGGTACTCAGCGGACAGCGGTATACTTTTTCCACTTTCGATCCCACCTATTTTGTCGATATGAGTTACGCAAAAGCGAGCGACGCGACATTGCCTGCCGCCGCACCGCAGGGCTGCAAACTGGCGGTACAAACGCCCAAACCCGGCGAGGAAGTGCTGAATTATGCCCAGTCGCTGGATAAAGCCGATGCGCCGGCAGAAGATATGGAACTCGGTAAACAATTTGCCCAGACGGTGACGCTGACATGTCCGTGATGGTGAGCGCTACGGCGCGAAAACGACGCTTATTGCACTGGTGGCCGCTGGTGCTTTTTATGCTGTGTGCGCTGGCCGCCGCGTTGTGGCTGTGGCAGATCTGGCCGCAGGTGATGGTGAAAAGCGTTATCTGGCAGCGCGATGTGAATATGAAAATGAGCAGCTTACTGAAAGCGGTGGCAGAAAACCCGCGTCAGGCCGGTGGGGCGCTGCTGCTGTTCAGTTTTGTCTATGGCGTACTGCATGCGCTTGGGCCGGGGCACGGCAAAGTGGTGATCACCACCTGGCTTGCCACGCATCCGTCAAAACTGAAACCGGCGATTGGCTTAACGCTGGCCTCTTCTTTGTTGCAGGGGCTGGTGGCCATTGCGCTGGTGGTGGTTGTGCTGAGTATTCTGGCGCTGCCCGCGCGGCAGCTGCATTTGAGCAGTTACTGGCTGGAGAAGGGCAGTTATTTACTGGTAGGTGTGCTGGGAGTGCTTTTGTGCTGGCGAGCGTTGAAAAAGCTGCGTGCGCTTGTACAAGCGCCGAAATTCCGCGCCTTTACGCCGCACCATGTGCATCACGAAGGATGCGGTTGTGGTCATCAGCATTTACCCACGGCCTCGCAGTTGCAGAGCGGTGATGACTGGCGCGCACGGTTAGTGATTATTTTGTCGATGGGGATGCGCCCCTGTTCCGGTGCGATCATGGTGCTGCTGTTCAGTAAAGTGATTGGCGTGTTTAGCTGGGGTGTGGCCTCCGCGCTGGCCATGGCGGTCGGAACGTCGCTGACCATCAGTTCGCTGGCGTTGCTGGTCCATGGTTTTCGCCAACTGGCAGTGAAATTAAGCGGGGATCGTGCGCCGGTATTGTGGCGACAGGTTGGCTGGGCCACGCTGGCACTGGCCGGTGGCGTGTTGTTAATTAGCGCGTCGGTAATAATGTGGGTCAGTGCGTTACCGCCGGGCGGCGGATTACGACCGTTTTGATAGCACCCGGTGGTGGCGAACCACCGCCGGGTACAGCCAGACTTAGCGTTTCAGCGCCTCGCTCAGCTCTTCACGCATATTCGCCAGCATCGCTTTAACTACGCGTGGGTTACCCGCCACGATGTTGCCGGTCATCATATAGTTGTGACCACCGGTGAAATCGCATACCAGACCGCCAGCTTCACGCACCAGCAGTTCACCGGCGGCGAAATCCCACGGTTTCAGCGCGATTTCGAAGAAACCATCCACGCGGCCAGCGGCAACGTAGGCCAGATCCAGCGCAGCGGAACCCGTGCGGCGGAAGTCCGCGCATTCGGTGAACAGTTTGCCGACGATATTGATGTAGGTGGTGGCGTGTTGTTTGGCTTTGAACGGGAAGCCGGTCGCCAGAATGGTGCCATCCAGATCGCGAGCCGTGCTGCCGCGCAGACGGTAGCCGTTCAGCTGTGCGCCCTGACCGCGAGTGGCGGTGAACAGTTCGTTACGCATGGGATCGTAAACCACCGCGACTTCAGTGCGGCCTTTGATTCGTACGGCGATGGATACCGCGAAGTGCGGCAGGCGTTTAACAAAGTTGGTAGTGCCATCCAGCGGATCGATAACCCATTGCACATCCTGGTCAGCGCCTTCGTGCTCACCACTCTCTTCGGTGATGATGGTGTGTTGCGGGTAAGATTTGCGGATTGTTTCGATAATCAGCGCTTCGGCTGCTTTATCAATGTTGGTCACGAAATCATTGCTGCCTTTCTGGCTGGTTTCTACGGTGTCCGGAGTTTCGTAGTTTTTGGCAATTAAATTACCCGCCTTGCGCGCAGCACGCACGGCGATGTTCAGCATCGGATGCATCGGTCTCTCTCACTGGATGTTAAAGAACGGAAAACGGCGCATATCATAGCAGCGAATTCGGATTATGTCTTTGCTTTATGATAATATGCGCGAATATTCTTTAGCCGTTGAAAATCTATGCTGCAAAATATTCGAATCGTACTGGTGGAAACCTCCCACACCGGCAACATGGGCTCTGTTGCTCGTGCAATGAAAACAATGGGTTTAACGAATCTCTGGCTGGTGAACCCGCTCGTAAAACCGGATTCACAGGCTATCGCGCTGGCCGCAGGTGCCAGCGATGTGATTGGCAATGCGCAAATCGTCGACACGCTGGATGAAGCGCTCGCCGGTTGCAGCCTGGTTGTTGGCACCAGCGCGCGTTCCCGCACGCTGCCGTGGCCGATGCTCGATCCGCGTGAATGCGGGCTGAAAAGCGTTGCCGAAGCGCAACACGCGCCCATCGCGCTGGTATTTGGTCGCGAACGCGTTGGCCTCACCAATGATGAGCTGCAAAAGTGCCACTACCACGTGGCGATTGCCGCTAACCCGGAATACAGCTCGCTGAACCTGGCGATGGCGGTGCAGGTTATTGCTTATGAAGTGCGCATGGCCTGGCTGGCAGCGCAAGAGAGCACTGCCCCGGCGGTTGAACATGAAGAGACGCCGTACCCGCTGGTCGATGATCTGGAGCGTTTTTACGGGCATCTGGAGCAAACGCTGCTGGCGACCGGTTTTATTCGTGAAAACCACCCCGGCCAGGTGATGAACAAACTGCGCCGTCTGTTTACCCGCGCGCGCCCGGAAAGTCAGGAGCTTAATATTCTGCGCGGCATCCTGGCGTCGATCGAACAGAAACATAAAGAGTAATACGCGAGGCCGGGAAATGGCCTTTTTCGGCCTAACTCTATGAAAGCACTAAACGACAAATACCTGACTAAAACAGTCAACTAAATAGTTGACCAATTTAGTCGGGAATGTCAGACTTGCGTCTGCTATGCAACATTAACATATTAATAATACACCCCGGGCAGGGGCGAGTTTGAGGCTTGTAAGACATGAGACTGACATCTAAAGGGCGTTATGCCGTGACCGCAATGCTGGACGTTGCACTCAACTCCGAAGCGGGCCCGGTTCCGTTGGCTGATATTTCCGAGCGTCAGGGAATTTCCCTCTCCTACCTGGAGCAGCTGTTCTCCCGTCTGCGTAAAAATGGCTTAGTCGCCAGCGTACGTGGCCCGGGCGGCGGTTACCTGCTGGGTAAAGACGCAAATACCATTGCCGTTGGCGAAGTGATTAGCGCAGTTGACGAATCCGTAGACGCAACCCGCTGCCAGGGTAAAAGCGGCTGCCAGGGTGGTGATAAGTGCCTGACCCATGCGCTGTGGCGCGATCTGAGCGATCGTCTGACCGGTTTCTTAAACAACATCACGCTGGGCGAACTGGTAAACAACCAGGAAATCCTTGATGTGTCCGATCGTCAGCACAGTAACGAATCCCATCGCACCACCCGCGCTCAAGACGCTATCGACGTCAAACTGCGCGCATAATAAAAAACAGAATTCAGAATCGGGCCAGGGCACAAAACAGTGCCCTGTTAACGCGGTCGTACATCCAGCCGGTTGCCTGATTCCTTGCATTAGAGCGATGTACGGAGTTTAAAGAGCAATGAAATTACCGATTTATCTCGATTACTCCGCAACCACGCCGGTGGATCCGCGTGTTGCCGAGAAAATGATGCAGTTTCTGACCCTGGACGGGACCTTTGGTAACCCTGCTTCCCGTTCTCACCGTTTTGGCTGGCAAGCTGAAGAAGCGGTAGATATCGCCCGTAACCAGATTGCAGAACTGGTCGGTGCGGACCCGCGAGAAATCGTCTTCACTTCCGGTGCAACCGAATCCGATAACCTGGCGATTAAAGGTGCAGCCAACTTTTATCAGAAAAAAGGCAAGCACATTATCACCAGCAAAACCGAACACAAAGCCGTGCTGGACACCTGCCGTCAACTGGAGCGCGAAGGCTTCGAAGTGACCTATCTTGCTCCGCAGAGCAACGGCATTATCGACCTGAAAGAGCTGGAAGCGGCGATGCGTGAAGACACCATCCTTGTTTCCATCATGCACGTGAATAACGAAATCGGCGTGGTACAGGATATCGCAGCCATCGGCGAAATGTGCCGTGCGCGCGGCATTATCTACCACGTTGACGCCACCCAGAGCGTGGGCAAACTGCCTATCGACCTGAGCCAGTTGAAAGTGGATCTGATGTCCTTCTCCGGCCATAAAATTTATGGGCCGAAAGGCATCGGTGCGCTCTACGTTCAGCGTAAACCGCGTGTGCGTATCGAAGCGCAGATGCACGGTGGCGGTCATGAGCGCGGTATGCGTTCCGGTACTCTGCCTGTTCACCAAATCGTCGGCATGGGCGAAGCGTACCGCATCGCAAAAGAAGAGATGGCGAGCGAAATGGAACGCCTGCGCGCGCTGCGTAACCGTCTGTGGAACGGCATCAACGACATTGAAGAAGTTTACCTGAACGGCGATCTCGAGCACGGCGCACCAAACATCCTCAACGTCAGCTTTAACTACGTTGAAGGCGAGTCGCTGATCATGGCGCTGAAAGATCTGGCTGTATCCTCCGGCTCTGCCTGCACCTCTGCAAGCCTGGAACCGTCCTACGTGCTGCGCGCACTGGGCATGAATGATGAGCTGGCACACAGCTCGATCCGTTTCTCTTTAGGTCGTTTCACCACCGAAGAAGAAATTGACTACACCATTGCGCTGGTACGTAAATCCATCGGCCGTCTGCGTGAACTCTCTCCGCTGTGGGAAATGTTCAAACAGGGCGTGGATTTGACCACCATCGAATGGGCTCATCATTAATAGTTGCGCAAGCAGGAGAAGAAAAAATGGCTTATAGCGAAAAAGTAATCGATCACTACGAAAACCCGCGCAACGTTGGCTCGTTTGACAACGACGACACGGTTGGTAGCGGCATGGTTGGCGCACCGGCGTGCGGCGACGTGATGAAACTGCAGATCAAAGTTAACGATAAAGGCATTATCGAAGACGCGCGTTTTAAAACTTACGGTTGCGGCTCTGCAATCGCTTCCAGCTCGCTGGTCACCGAATGGGTGAAAGGCAAGTCACTGGACGAAGCGCAGGCGATTAAAAACACCGATATCGCCGAAGAGCTGGAACTGCCGCCGGTGAAAATTCACTGTTCTATCCTGGCGGAAGACGCGATTAAAGCCGCAATTGCGGATTACAAAAGTAAACAAGAAGCGAAATAAGGCGGGAGGTTGTTGTCATGTCCATTAGCCTGAGCGACAGTGCTGCCGCGCGAGTCAATACCTTTCTGGCCAACCGTGGTAAAGGGTTTGGTCTGCGCCTGGGGGTGAGAACCTCCGGCTGTTCTGGTATGGCTTATGTCCTTGAGTTTGTCGATGCGCCGAACGAAGAAGACACGGTGTTTGAAGACAAAGGCGTGAAGGTAGTGGTTGACGGCAAAAGCCTGCAATTCCTCGACGGCACTCAACTGGACTTCGTCAAAGAAGGCCTGAACGAAGGGTTTAAATTCACCAACCCGAACGTTAAAGACGAGTGCGGTTGCGGCGAAAGCTTCAACGTTTAATCGCCACCATCCGATGACCCCACCGCAGCGTTCTGCGCGTGGGGTTTGTTTCGATTGCACACCCGGAATTGTTATGGATTACTTCACCCTCTTTGGGTTGCCGGCCCACTATCCGCTCGATGTTCAGGCGCTGGCGACACGTTTCCAGGATCTGCAACGTCAGTTCCACCCGGATCGCTTCGCAAACCGCCCGCAGGCGGAACAACTGGCTGCCGTCCAGCAATCCGCTACCATTAACCAGGCATGGCAAACGCTGCGCAACCCGCTAACGCGCGCAGAATATTTGCTGTCGCTGCACGGTTTTGATTTAGCCTCCGAACAACACACGGTGCGCGATACCGCCTTCTTAATGGAACAACTTGAGCTGCGTGAAGAGCTGGACGAGATTGAAAAAGCGCAAGACGCGACCCGTCTGGAAGCATTTCAACAGCGTGTGAAAGAAATGTATGACATCCGCCATCGGCAAATGGTGGAGCAATTAGATAGCCAGACGTGGGACGCGGCGGCGGATACCGTGCGTAAACTGCGTTTTCTCGATAAACTGCGCAGCGCAACAGAACAACTCGAAGAAAAACTGCTCGGTTTTTAATTTTTTGGAAGCACATCATGGCCTTATTACAAATTAGTGAGCCCGGTCTGAGCGCCGCGCCGCATCAGCGTCGTCTGGCGGCGGGTATCGACCTCGGCACCACCAATTCATTGGTTGCCACCGTGCGCAGCGGACAGGCGGAAACGCTGGCCGACAGCGCCGGACGTCACCTGCTCCCTTCGGTGGTTAACTACCAGGCCGACAGCCATGTTGTCGGTTACGATGCGCGCGCCAACGCCGCGCAGGACTCCGTAAACACCATCAGCTCGGTGAAACGCCTGATGGGGCGCAGCCTGGCCGACATTCAGGCGCGTTACCCGCACCTGCCGTGGCAGTTCCAGCCGAGCGAAAATGGTCTGCCGATGATTGCCACGCGTGGTGGCCTGGTTAACCCGATTCGCGTCTCTGCGGATATCCTCAAAGCCCTTGCCGCTCGCGCGCAAGAGACGCTTTCCGGCGAGCTGGACGGCGTGGTGATCACTGTTCCTGCCTATTTTGATGATGCACAGCGTCAGGGCACCAAAGATGCGGCGCGTCTGGCGGGCTTGCACGTATTGCGCCTGCTGAACGAACCGACCGCTGCGGCTATCGCCTACGGCCTGGACTCCGGCAAAGAGGGCGTGATTGCGGTTTATGACCTCGGCGGCGGCACCTTTGATATCTCGATTTTGCGCCTGAGCCGTGGCGTTTTCGAAGTGCTGGCGACCGGTGGTGATTCCGCGCTCGGCGGCGACGATTTCGACCATCTGCTGGCGGATTACATTTGCGAACAGGCGGGAATTGCCGATCGCAGCGACGTGCGCCAACAGCGCGAATTGCTGGATGCGGCGATTGCCGCAAAAATCGCCCTCAGCGAGGCCGACAGCGTCACCGTTGAGGTGGCGGGCTGGCAGGGCACCATTGTACGTACCCAGTTTGAAGCGTTGATTTCAACGCTGGTCAAACGCACCTTACTCTCTTGTCGTCGCGCGCTGAAAGATGCGGGTGTCGAAGCGCAAGAAGTGCTGGAAGTGGTCATGGTCGGTGGCTCGACGCGCGTGCCGCTGGTGCGCGAGCGGGTTGGCGAGTTCTTTGGCCGCACGCCGCTGACGTCGATTGACCCGGATAAAGTGGTGGCGATTGGCGCGGCAATCCAGGCCGATATTCTGGTTGGCAACAAGCCGGACAGCGAAATGCTGCTGCTGGATGTCATTCCGCTCTCGCTGGGGCTGGAAACGATGGGCGGCCTGGTAGAAAAAGTGATCCCGCGTAACACCACCATTCCGGTGGCGCGTGCTCAGGAGTTCACCACTTTCAAAGATGGGCAGACAGCGATGTCTATCCATGTGATGCAGGGCGAGCGTGAGCTGGTGGCAGACTGCCGTTCACTGGCGCGTTTTGCACTGCGCGGTATCCCGGCGATGCCGGCGGGCGGGGCGCATATTCGCGTCACCTTCCAGGTCGATGCTGACGGTCTGCTCAGCGTAACCGCGATGGAAAAATCCACCGGCGTGGAAGCCTCCATTCAGGTGAAACCGTCGTACGGTCTGACCGATGGCGAAATCGCCGACATGATCAAAGACTCCATGAGTTTCGCCGAGCAGGACGTGAAAGCGCGCATGCTGGCGGAGCAGAAAGTGGAAGCCGCGCGCGTGCTGGAAAGTCTTGCCAGTGCGCTTGCCGCTGACGCCGCGCTGTTAAGCGCCGCAGAGCGTGCGGAGATCGACGACGCAGTCGCGCAGTTACGCGCGGTTGCCGACGGCGATGACACCGACGCGATAGAACAAGCCATTAAAAATGTAGATAAACAAACCCAGGAATTCGCCGCACGCCGTATGGATCAATCCGTACGTACCGCGCTGAAAGGCCATTCCGTCGACGAGGTTTAATATGCCTAAAATTGTTTTTCTGCCTCATCAGGATCTCTGTCCGGATGGCGCAGTTCTGGAAGCTAAGAGCGGTGAAACCATTCTTGATGTCGCCCTGCGCGGCGGGATTGAGATTGAGCACGCCTGCGAAAAATCCTGCGCCTGCACCACTTGCCACTGTGTGGTACGTGAAGGTTTTGACTCGTTGCCGGAAAGCAGCGAAGAGGAAGACGACATGCTGGATAAAGCGTGGGGTCTGGAGCCGGAAAGCCGCTTAGGCTGCCAGGCGCGTGTTACCGATGAAGATCTGGTGGTTGAAATTCCGCGTTACACCATCAACCACGCGCGGGAGCACTAATATGGGGCTGAAATGGACCGATAGCCGCGAAATCGGCGAGGCGCTGTACGACAGCCGCCCGGACGTAGACCCGAAAACCGTGCGTTTCACCGATATGCACCAGTGGATCTGCGAGCTGGAAGAGTTTGACGATGATCCAAATGCATCGAATGAAAAAATTCTCGAAGCGATTCTGCTAGTCTGGTTAGACGAAGCATCGTAATCATCAAACGGGCTGCCTTCGGGCGGCCCGTTTTCATGAACAGCCATAAGGATAAAAATAATGACAGAAGCTATGAAAATTACGCTGACAACGCAAAGCGCCGACGCGCGCTGGGGTGAAAAAGCCGCTTACAGCATCAATAACGACGGCATCGCACTGCATCTGACCGGGAAAGATGACTTAGGCCTGATCCAACGCGCCGCGCGTAAAATCGACGGCATGGGCATCAAGCATGTTGCCCTGAGCGGTGAAGGCTGGGATGCGGATCGCAGCTGGGCGTTCTGGGCCGGTTATAAAGGGCCAAAAGGCACGCGCAAAGTCGAATGGGCGCAGCTTAACGACGCAGAGCAAAAAGAGCTGGATAGTCGCCTGCTGGTGATCGACTGGGTGCGCGACACCATCAACGCCCCGGCGGAAGAGTTAGGGCCGGAGCAACTGGCGCAGCGCGCGGTCGATCTGCTGCACAAAGTCGGTGGCGATAACGTCTCGTATCGCATCACCAAAGGGGAAGATCTGCGCGAGCAGAATTATCTCGGTCTGCATACGGTTGGCCGTGGTTCCGAGCGCCCGCCGGTACTGCTGGCGCTGGACTTCAACCCGACCGGTAACCCGGACGCGCCGGTTTATGCCGCGCTGGTGGGCAAAGGCATTACCTTCGATTCCGGCGGTTACAGCATTAAGCCGACTTCCTCAATGGATTCCATGAAATCCGATATGGGCGGCGCGGCACTGGTGACCGGTGCGCTGGCGTTTGCCATCCATCGCGGGCTGGATAAACGCATCAAACTGTACCTGTGCTGTGCCGATAACCTGATTAGCGGCAACGCCTTCAAATTGGGCGATATCATCCGTTATCGTAACGGTAAAACCGTCGAAATCATGAATACCGATGCGGAAGGGCGTCTGGTGCTGGCCGATGGCCTGATCGACGCTTCTGCGCAGAAACCAGAGCTGATTATTGATGCGGCAACGCTGACCGGTGCGGCGAAAACCGCGCTGGGCAATGATTATCACGCGCTGTTCAGCTTTGACGATGCGCTTGCCGGACGTTTGCTCAGCAGTGCCAGCGCGGAAAACGAGCCGTTCTGGCGCTTGCCGCTGGCCGAATTCCATCGCAATCAACTGCCGTCTAATTTCGCGGAACTGAACAACACCGCGGGTGGTTCATTCCCGGCAGGGGC
This sequence comes from Kosakonia sp. AG348, assembly GCF_003337365.1. Lineage (NCBI taxonomy): Bacteria > Pseudomonadati > Pseudomonadota > Gammaproteobacteria > Enterobacterales > Enterobacteriaceae > Kosakonia > Kosakonia sp. AG348. The sequence goes on along the minus strand of NZ_QPJR01000005.1, from coordinate 339,312 downwards.
GAGCACGGCGGCCGGTTTCCTGTCGCACTTTGTTGAAAACTACCAGCAGGGCTGGCTGCACATCGACTGCTCAGCTACCTATCGTAAAGCGGCGGTTGAGCAGTGGGCCGCAGGGGCAACCGGCCTTGGCGTGCGTACCCTGGCGAATCTGTTAACCGCGAAGTAATCTTTTTTCCTCTCCCGCGAGGGGGAGGAAACTCTCTGGAACCACTATGTCAGAAAGCAAAAACGAATTAGAAACCCTGCTGGAACAGGCCGCGACTGAGCCTGCGTATCGTCCGGCATTTTTCCGCACGCTGCTGGAATCCACGGTTTGGGTGCCAGGCACGGCGGCGGAAGGTGAAGCCATTGTTGAAGACAGCGCGCTCGATTTGCAGCACTGGGAAAAAGATGACGGCTCTTCCGTGATCCCGTTTTTTACCTCGCTCGAAGCGCTGCAACAGGCGGTGGAAGAGGAGCAGGCGTTTGTGGTGATGCCCGCGCGTACGCTGTTTGAAATGACGCTCGGCGAGACGCTGTTCCTCAATGCCAGGTTGCCGACCGGCAAAGAGTTCACGCCGCGAGAAATCAGCCACCTGGTGGGCGAAGAGGGCAGCCCTCTAAGCCAGCAGGAAGTGCTGGAGGGCGGCACGGCGCTGCTGCTTTCCGACGTGGCTGAACCGCCCGCGCAAATGGTGGATTCGCTGACCACGCTGTTTAAAAGCATCAAAACCGTGAAGCGCGCGTTTCTCTGCTCAATCAAAGAGAAAGCTGATGAGCAGCCCAATCTGCTGATTGGTATTGAGGCTGATGGTGATATTGAAGAGATTATTCACGCGGCGGGCAGTGTGGCGACCGATACGCTCCCCGGTGATGAGCCGGTGGATATTTGCCAGGTCGTTGAAGGTGAAAAAGGAATTAGCCATTTTATGATGGCGCATATTACCCCTTTCTACGAACGACGCTGGGGAAGTTTCCTGCGCGACTTTAAGCAAAATCGCATTATTTAATTACCAGGCGGTATGTTATGTACCGCCTTCTATTATTTAAAAAAGTGAATTATTAGCCTTTCATTAATAACGTCGTACGGCTTTCTCTGTAAATTTCATAAATTATGTATTAATCCCATACCTGTGATACGGTTCGTTTTTACGTTTCTTTACGGTTACTTTTTATGGACAAAAAAAGCCTGCTGTACTGCTTCGGCGTACCGTTAATTCTTTTCTTCTACGCCTGCTGGCAGAATATCCGTATTAACGAAGTGGATGTTTATCAGGTCACGCAATATGGTTTTGTCGGTCACAGCGTATTTGCCGATATGTCGCGCCAGATCCTCGCCAAAGCCGGTATGTTGTTTTCCCTGTTGGGCTTGATTGCCAGTACCAGCGCGGTAATTCTCTGTATTTTAAGCGTACGGAAAGCCCGTATATCTGCGGAAAAGCTCATTGCCGCGTTTACCCTTTGTCGCAAGTTACTGCCATTTATTATGGTTGGCGTAATGGCGTCGATTGGTTTCGCGCTGGTCTGCGTACTGTTATATGAAGTGTGCTGGATCTACACGCTCGGCAGGGCGAGCGCCTTTAATATCAAACTGGTGATATTTGTTTTGCTGATCATTGGTTCGCTGGTATTTATGGTGCTGAAAAGCCTGTTCTTACTAAAACGCTGCTTTGCGCTGTTTGAGCCACAAGATATGCAGGTTCATGGTGCAGCTGTTTCTGAAGCCGACGCGCCGGAACTGTGGCGCTGGGTCAGAGAATTAGCCCAGCGCGGGCAGGCTATTGTGCCGGATAATATTGTTGTCGGTTTATTTGAGGGTTTTTACGTCACCGCAAGCCCGGTGCAAATTGAAAATGGCGCGCGTTTAACCGGTAACACGCTCTATTTCCCGCTCAGCTACGCCGCGTTTATGAATAAAGACGAAGTGGCTGCCGTGATTGGTCATGAGCTGGGACATTTTTCCGGTAATGACACCGTCTACACCCTGCATTTTGCCGGGTTGTATGCCGGTATGGAAAACAGTCTCGACTACTTTTATCGCGATGTGGCGAGCAGCGGCTGGCTTGAGCGGCTGGCGCTCAACCCGACTATTCATCTCGGCCTCTGGTTTTACCGTCAGTTCCATGAAACGGTCAATGGCTGGAGCCGCGTACGCGAACTGGCGGCGGACGCTGCGGGCGCGCGTACCAGTTCGCCGCAGGCGCTGGCGGCCTCGCTCCTGCGTTTCTCTGCGCTCAATGAACGCTTTAACGCGCCGATGGAGCTGTTCTTTAATCGCAAACTTGAGACGCACGATCTGGTGCACAGCCTGTTTGCTTCGCTGCGTGAGGGCGGGCGTTTTGATGTTGCCGCCTCGCTTGAGCAGGAACTGGCGCATCCAACAGACAGCCACCCGCCGACGCGCGTGCGTATCGAGCAACTGAATGTGCCGCTGGATGAAACGCTGCTGGCCAGGGCGTCGCGCCCGGCGGATGAGGCGGATTACCAGTGGATGCGCAGTTTATTCCGTGATGCTTCGGCTTTATCAGCCGCGTTAACCGCTGGCATGGCGAGCAATGTGGAAGCACATCATGACGCTTATCAGGCCGAATTAGAGAATCTGGCAGCACACTCCACGGAAAGCGTCGTTGTCTCGCTGCGTAAGAAAAATTTCTGGCTGTTCCTGGTGCTGGCGGTGCTCTGTGTTGCCGGTGCCGGTTTAGTCCTCACGCTGAGCATCCAGTGGAACGCCACCGCCAATCCCTCAATGGAGAAGATAATTTTTGGGCTGGCCGTTGGCGGGCTGATCTTTGGGCTGGGAAGCTGGACGATGTATACGCGCGTGCGCCAGCCGCTGTTCACACTGACGGCACAAGGCATCGAAAGCTATCAGCTCAGCGCGCCGCTGTTGCTGGCGGAGATTGAAAACATTGATATTCGTAGCGTTAATGAGTGGGTATTTATCGATCTCTACTGGCGGGAGGGTTATCAGCCACCTACCTGCACCGTGGGGCGTTTGTTCCGCAATTTTGTTGTTGATCCGAAGAAGCGCAAAGTGGTGATAAGTCTGCCCGGCGGGGTGTTGAAAGGTGCACAGCGGGAAAAAATGCCGATTGAGGAGCTGTATGTCGCGCTTCATGAATACATTCAGGCGGCCTGGGCGCGGCGTGAACTGAGCCATTCGTAATGCGCGCATTTGCTGATGCTTGCCGCATTGCGGCAAGCCTTATTGCGTCGCTTCCAGCAGCAACAGATCCATCAGCAGCACCAGATTCGACTCGAACGAGGTGATCCCGGCGGCTTCAGCGGCAAAATGCACCGCTTCGTCGTACAGCGCGAAATGGATATCCGCCATCTCCGCCAGCGGGTTTACCGACGCGCGGGTAAATGCCACCACCGTCATACCGACCGTGCGCGCAATACGCGCTTTATCCAGCACTTGTTCCGTTTCACCGCTACGGGAGACAGCAATAAACACCTGGTAGCGCGCCGCGTTACTGAGAAAGATATTCCGGCTGTCGCCCGGCCCGGAAATAAACGCCGTCTTGCCCAGCACCTGCAATTTCTTGGTCAGATACTCAGCAAACAGATAGGAAAACCCGGCACCATACAGAAAAAAGCTCTCCTGCTCATGCAGCAGGGCGGCAAAATGCTGCCGTTTTTCCGCGCTCACCCACTGAAACGTGCGCTGATAATTCGCCATAAACTGCGCGAAAGCGGCGGGTAGCTCGGCGGGTTCACTGTGTGGCCCGGTAATGTGCGGCGTGTCTGCCAGCCGCTGTTTGCAGTGCCAGATAAACTCGCTATAGCCACTGAAACCGAGCTTCTGGCACAGGCGAATAATGGTGGCGGTGGAGACAAACATCGCCTGCGCCAGTTCGCGTACCGTGATGTTCCCCACCAGCAACGGGTGTTCCGTCAGATGCGCAAGAACACGATATTCCGCGCGGGTCAGCGACTCCCCGCGCGTCAGCAGTGGTGCCAGTCGGTTGTCCATTTACGCCGTTTCGATGGGTAAATCGTCGCGCGCGCCCCATTCACTCCAGGAGCCGTCATACAGCGTCACGTTACTTGCACCAAGCGTTTCCAGTGCAAGGATCACCACCGATGCCGTCACGCCGGAGCCGCAGCTGGCGATGATCGGTTTGTGCAGATCCACACCCTGACGGCGGAAAATCGCCGCCAGCTCATCGGTAGTTTTCAGTTCACCTTCAACGACTAAATCGACCCACGGTACATTCAGCGCGCCGGGGATATGGCCGCGCTTCAGGCCCGCGCGCGGTTCATCCACTTCGCCATTAAAACGCGGAGCAGGGCGGGCATCGACAATTTGTGCCGTGCCTTCGTGGCTCGCCAGCAGCACGTCGGTCAGTTTTTTCACTACGTGAGGATCGAAATTGGCATTGAAGTCGGACTCCGGTAGCGGCACGTCGCCTTTTTGCAGCGGCAGGGCATCGCGCTGCCAGCCTGCCAGCCCACCGGCCAGAATCGAGACATTTTCCACGCCGTGATTACGTAACATCCACCAGGCGCGCGGGGCAGAGAAGAGATTGCCTTCGTCATACACCACCAGATGTTTATCCTGGCTGATGCCCAGTTCGCGCATCGCCACGGCGAACGCTTCCGGGCGCGTCAGCATATGCGGCAGCGGCGTGGTGTGATCGGAAAGGGCTTCGATATCAAAAAAGACCGCACCGGGAAGGTGCCCGGCGCGGTATTCCGCTCTCATGTCGCGATGCTCCTGACCCACTGGCGCCATCCGCGCATCAATCAGCTGGATTTCGGGATCATCGCTGTGCTCTATCAGCCAGTCGGCCGCGACAAAAAACGAGGTGGACATGGTTGTCTCCGTGTCATCAACAGTAACCTGAATTGTTAACGTTTTTTCATGACCCGACAAGCCGACTTCGCTAACGCCGCGAGCGACCTCGTTATTTTTATGCTGGTTTGCCGTTTTCCCATGCTTTTTGCAGCGCTGGCCAGTAGTCACGGTTGGCTTCAATCATCTCATCAAGAATCGCTTTCGCGTGCTGCATGGTCGGTACGGTGCGGTTGAGGGTAAATGCCTGTAGCGCTTTCTCGTAACTGCCTTCAATAGTGGCTTCTACCAGCAGTTGTTCCGACGCCAGTTGTTGCATCAACAAGGTCTGATGAAACAGCGGCACCGCGCCCATCCGCACTGGCTCCGGCCCTTCACTGGTGATATAAGCCGGGACTTCCACCATCGCATCGTAGGGCAGGTTAGCAATCGCCCCTTTGTTTTCCACAATCACCAGGTGACGCTGGCGCAGGTCAAAAGCCAGCGAACAAGCGACATCGACGATAAACGCGCCGTGTACGCCAACATGGAACGCATCCGGCAGAATGCCGGTGCGCTGATATTCCGCCGCGGCGGCAAACAGTTTTTTCTCGCGCCCGTCCATCACTTCATTGGCTCGGGTGTAATCAGCGTTTTGATGCGCAACGATGTCGTTTGGCATCAGGTAATACTGCAAATAGGGGTTCGGCAAAAATTCCGGGAAGTGATCCATAATCGGCTTGATGTTGCGCCAGGTTTTCACCCACGACGGATCCGAGTGTTGCGGATCGGTTTGCGCGGCATCTTCAGTTAACAGGCCAAAACGGGCGACGTGCTCGCGCAGCTCCGGCAGCCTGTCTTCACCATCGACCCGCACTTTGGTAAACCAGCCAAAGTGATTCAGACCGAAGTAATCCACCTCCAGTTTGTGGCGATCAACGCCGAGGATCGCGCCCATATTGCGCATTGCCGCCACCGGCATATCACAAATATTCAGCACGCGCGCGTCGGGACGCAGACGGCGCACCCCTTCGGCGACAATCGCTGCCGGGTTCGAGTAGTTAACGATCCAGGCGCTTTTATCGGCGTAACGTTCCACCAGATCTATCAGTTCTACCATTGGCAAAATGGTACGCAGCCCGTAAGCCAGCCCGCCAGGGCCGCAGGTTTCCTGACCCACCACGCCGTGGCGCAGCGGGATCTTTTCATCCTGCTCGCGCATTTTGTACTGCCCGACGCGCATCTGCGCGAAGACAAAATGTGCGCCGCGAAACGCCGTTTCCGCATCACTGGTGACGGTAAATTTGATGCTCTGGCTGTGGTCACGGATCACTTTTTCCACCACCGGCGCTATGGTGTTTTGCCGGGTTTCATCGATATCGTAAAGGCGGATTTCCGCCAGCGGAAAATCTTCCAGTCTCACCATCAGGCTTTTGACAATGCCCGGGGTGTAGGTGCTGCCGCCACCGGCGATCGATAAAATAAACGGGGGTTTAATCATTTCTGGACTCCTTTAGAGAAACATCTCAACCGCTTCTCGCATTTTTTTGACATGCAGCCCGTAGACCACCTGAACGTTATTACCTTGTTTAATCACGCCTTTCGCGCCTGTCGCTTTTAGCTGCGGCTCATTAATTACCGCAGTGTCTTTCACCGTGACGCGCAGGCGGGTGTAGCAGTTATCCACCACTTCAATATTGGCGCGCCCGCCCAGCCCTTCGATAATCGCTTCGCCAACCGCGTCGTTATTGCCTTTTGCCTGGTAATCCTGCTTGCTGTAAAGGCGCGTCTCTTCGCTGTCATCCTCACGCCCTGGCGTTTTCATATCGAAGCGCAAAATCAGGAAGCGGAAGATAACGAAGTAGAGGGCGAACATGATGAGCCCGACGAGGATGTACATCGGCCAGTTGGATTTCACGGTGCCGAGCGGCAGGTTGTAGAGAATGAAATCGATAATGCCATTCGCGCCGATGGCGTGAACGCCAAACAGGGAAAACAGCATCATGCCAATGCCGGTCAGTACGGCGTGAACCACAAACAGCAGCGGCGCGACAAACAGGAACGAGAACTCAATCGGTTCGGTCACACCCACCAGCAACGAGGTGAGCGCTGCGGGGATCAAAATGGCTTTTGCTGCGGCTTTGCGTTCCGGTTTCGCGGTGACATACATCGCCAGCGCGGCGGCGGGCAGGCCGAACATTTTACTAATGCCGCGTGCATCCCACACTGCCGTGCTGCTTAATTGTGTAACGCTCGGGCAGGCCATTTCCGCGAAATAGATATTGCGTGCGCCCTGGTAGGTGCTGCCGCAAACATCTGCCGTACCACCTAACTCCGTGTACAGAAACGGTGTGTAAACCAGGTGATGCAGCCCGGTCGGCACCAGAATGCGCTCCAGAAAACCGTACACCGCCACACCAAATGGTCCGGCACCTTTGATCGCCAGCGCCAGCGTGCTGATGCCGTGCTGGGCAAAGGGCCATAACTCACTCATCACCACGCCGAGCACGATGGATACCGGCAGCATAATAATGGCGACAAAACAGTGGCCGGAGTAAATCGCCATCGCGCCGGAAAACTGTACGCCGGAATATTTATCGTACAGATAGCCCGACAGCGCGCCGGTGAGTATGCCGGCGAAAACGCCCATCTCCAGCACCTGCACGCCCAGCACCATGCTTTGCCCGGCGGCTTTCATCTGCGCAGCCGGGGCCAGCGCACCCTGCATCTGCAGAGTGACATTCATGGCGTTGATGAAAACAATAAACGTCACCAGACCAATTAACGCGGCATAGCCTTTATCCCGCGAAGCCAGCCCGACCGGGATGCCGACAGCAAACACCAGTGCCAGGTTAGCCAGCACGGAGACGGCGGATTTGGCAATGAGCTGGCCGACGTTTTGAATAAACGGATGACCAAGAAAAGGTAAATATTCGGCCAGGTTGCCGTTGCCAAAGATATTTCCGAAGGCAATAAACAAACCGACGATGGGCAAAATGAGCACCGGACCAAAGAGGGACTTACCAAAATTTTGTAGGGCATTCACGGCTCTGGACATAATGTTCTCTCTTATTAGAACCGCGCACAAAGGTGCACAGACCGCTTAACGTTAGCAGCCAGTGGTAAGAAATATCCAGCTATCTTATTGTTTTAAAAACAAATGACTCATAAGGTAACATGTTACATTACGGGCTGTGATCGGCTTAACAGCGAGGGTGAAGAACGTTAAGTGCGCTTTGCGAGGCGCTTTCCAGAATTCATCGGCGCTTTTGTAATTGTCACGGTTGCGCATAATAATGTGTGAGCCTCTTTCAACAGGTTACTTAACCAGGGATAACGAATGAAACCGCTACGTCTTGCGGCGCTGACTCTTGCGCTCGTCACCACCTTTACGCTCGCGGGCTGCGATGATAACGATAAGCCTAAGGCCGCCAGTGCTCCCGAATCGAAGGCTGCGCCTGCGCCAGAGCAAAAAACACCGGCGGCGATCCCGCAGGATAAAGCAAAGCTTGCTGAGCTTGCCGCACGCAGCGAAGGCAAACCGTTAACGCTGCTGGATGCCTCAGAAGTGCAGCTTGACGGCGCAGCAACGTTGGTGCTGACCTTCTCGGTGCCGCTGGATCCAGACCAGAACTTTGCTTCCGCCGTGCATCTGGTGGATAAAAAAAGTGGCAAAGTGGATGGTGCCTGGGAGCTGGCGCCTAACCTGAAAGAGTTGCGCCTGCGCCATCTCGAACCGAACCGCGAGCTGCTGGTATCGGTCGATAAAGGGTTGCTGGCGCTTAACAAGGCTACGTTCGGTAGCGATTACGAAAAAACAATCACCACCCGCGATGTGCAACCGAGCGTCGGTTTCGCCAGCCGTGGTTCGCTGCTGCCAGGCAAAGTAGTGGACGGGCTGCCGGTGATGGCGCTGAACGTGGACAACGTTGACGTCAATTTTTACCGCGTGAAACCGGAATCGCTGGCCGCGTTTATCAGCCAGTGGGAGTACCGCAGTTCGTTGTCGAACTGGGAATCGGAAACGCTACTGAAAATGGCCGACCTGGTTTATACCGGCCGTTTTGATCTCAACCCAACCCGCAACACGCGTGAAAAACTGCTGTTGCCACTGGGCGGTATTCAGCCGTTACAGCAAACCGGCGTTTACATCGCGGTGATGAACCAGGCCGGGCATTACAACTACAGCAATGCCGCGACCCTGTTCACCCTCAGTAACATTGGCCTTTCTGCGCACCGTTACCACAACCGGCTGGATATCTTCACCCAGGGGCTGGAAAACGGCGCTGCGCTCTCCGGCATTGAAGTGATGTTGCTGAACGAGAAAGGGCAAACCCTGGCGCAGGCCACCAGCGATAGCGATGGTCATGCCACGCTCAGCACCGATAAAGAAGCGGCGTTGATCCTCGCGCGCAAAGCGGGTGAAACCACGCTGCTGGATCTGAAATTACCGGCGCTGGATCTCGCCGAGTTCGCCATCGCAGGCGATCCTGGCTACAGCAAACAGTTTTTTATGTTTGGCCCGCGCGATCTCTACCGCCCGGGTGAAACGGTGATCCTTAATGGCCTGTTGCGCGACAGCGACGGCAAGCCACTGGCAGAGCAGCCGGTAAAACTTGAGGTGGTAAAACCGGACGGGCAGGTGATCCGCACGGTGGTCAGCCAGCCGCAAAACGGGCTGTACCAGTTTACTTACCCGCTGGAAGCCAGCGCGCAAACCGGTATGTGGCATATCCGAGCGAACACCGGGGATAACCTTTCCCGTGAGTGGGGTTTCCACGTTGAAGATTTCATGCCAGAGCGCATGGCGCTGAACATTACGCCGCAGCCAGAGCCTGTTGAGCCCGCCGCAGATGTGGTGTTTAACATTGATGGTCACTATCTGTATGGCGCGCCGGCCAGTGGGAACAGTCTGCAAGGCCAGCTGTTCCTGCGCCCGCTGCGCGAAGCCGTTCCCGCACTGCCGGGCTTCCAGTTTGGCGATATTGCCGAAGAGAATCTAAGCCGTAGCCTGGACGAAGTGCATCTGACGCTGGATAAACAAGGGCAGGGCGAAATCACCACGTCGAGCCAGTGGCAGGATTCGCACTCACCATTGCAGGTGATTTTACAAGCCAGCCTGCTGGAGTCTGGCGGTCGCCCGGTGACACGCCGCGCAGAACAGGCTATCTGGCCCGCGCAAGCGCTACCGGGCATTCGTCCGCAATTTGCCTCCAAAGCCGTATATGACTATCGCACTGACACCACCGTGAACCAGCCGATAGTTGATGAGGGCAGCAATGCCGCTTTTGACATCGTCTATAGCGATGCCAGTGGCGCGAAAAAAGCGGTCAGCGATTTGCAGGTGCGCTTGATTCGTGAACGCCGCGACTACTTCTGGAACTGGTCGGAAAGCGAAGGCTGGCAATCACAATTCGACCAGAAAGATCTGGTCGAGGGCGAACAAAGCCTGACGCTCAAGGCAGATGAAACCGGAAAAGTCAGTTTCCCGGTGGACTGGGGATCCTATCGTCTGGAAGTGAAAGGGCCGGATGACACCATCAGTAGCGTGCGCTTCTGGGCCGGTTACAGCTGGCAGGACAACACCGATGGCGCCGGTGCGGCAAGGCCGGATCGGGTGACGATGAAACTGGATAAACCGGCCTACAAACCGGGCGATACCATCAAATTGCACGTCACCGCGCCTGCCGCTGGTAAGGGCTATGCAATGATCGAATCCAGTGAAGGTCCGCTGTGGTGGAAAGAGATCGATGTGCCGGCAGAGGGCGTTGATCTGAGTATTCCTGTCGATCAGAAGTGGCAGCGCCACGATCTCTATATCAGCACGCTGGTGGTGCGCCCTGGCGATAAATCGAAATCCGCCACGCCAAAACGCGCGGTAGGTTTACTGCATCTCCCGATGGGCGATGAGAACCGTCGCCTTGAAGTGACGCTCAGTGCGCCGCAAAAAATGCGTCCTAATCAACCGCTGACGGTGAAAGTCAAAGCGGCGGTGAAAAACGGCGCCACGCCAAAACAGGTTAACGTGCTGCTTTCTGCTGTGGACAGCGGCGTGCTGAACATTACCGATTATGTGACGCCGGATCCGTGGCAGGGCTTTTTCGGCCAGAAACGTTACGGTGCGGATATTTACGATATTTATGGTCAGGTGATTGAAGGGCAGGGACGTCTGGCGGCGCTGCGCTTTGGCGGCGATGGCGACGAGCTTAACCGTGGCGGCAAACCGCCGGTCAACCATGTCACCATTATTGCTCAGCAGGCACAGCCGGTAACGCTTGATGAAAATGGTGAAGGGACGGTGAGCTTGCCGATTGGCGATTTCAACGGCGAGCTGCGCGTAATGGCTCAAGCCTGGACGGCGGAAGACTTTGGTAGCACCGAAAGCAAAGTGATTGTGGCCGCGCCAGTGATTGCCGATCTCAATACCCCCCGCTTCCTTGGCAGTGGCGATACCTCGCGCCTGACGCTGGATCTGACTAACCTGACCGATCAACCGCAAACGCTCACTGTCGCGCTGACGGCGAGCGGCCTGTTGGGACTGGAAAGCGGTCAACCGGAGCCGGTTAAGCTCTCTGCCGGCGAGCGCACCACGCTGTTTATTCCGGTGCGTGCGCTGGAGGGATTTGGCGATGGCGAGATTAGTGCGCAAATCAGTGGCCTGACCTTACCGGGTGAAACGTTCGCACCGCAGCAAAAGCAGTGGAAAATCGGTGTGCGTCCCCCGTTCGCGGCACAGACTGTCAATAGCGGTGTGATGCTCAATCCGGGTGAGAGCTGGCATACGCCTGGGCAGCATCTTGCCAATATTTCACCGGTGACCTTGCAAGGTCGCTTACTGCTTAGCGGCAAGCCGCCGCTGAATCTGGCGCGCTACATCGAAGAGCTGCGTGCTTATCCGTACGGCTGTCTTGAACAGACCACCAGCGGGTTGTTCCCGTCGCTTTATACCAATGCCGCGCAGTTGAAAGCGCTGGGGATCAAAGGCGACAGCGATGAGCAGCGCCGCGCGGCGGTGGATTTGGGTATCTCCCGCCTGCTGCAGATGCAGCGCGAAGATGGCGGTTTCGCGTTGTGGGATAAGAGCGGGCCGGAGGAGTACTGGTTGACGGCCTACGTCACCGACTTCCTGGTAAGCGCCTCTGCGCAAGGGTACAGCGTGCCTATGGACGCACTGAACAACGCCAATAATCGCCTGCTGCGTTATTTGCAGGATCCGGCGGCTATGTCCATTCGCTATAGCGATGACGTTCCGGCAACCAAGTTCGCGGTACAAAGCTATGCCGGTCTGGTGCTGGCGCGCCAGCAGAAAGCACCGTTAGGCGCACTGCGTGAAATCTGGCAACGTCATGAGCAGGCTAAAGCGGCGCTGCCGCTGATGCAGCTGGGTGCGGCGCTGAAACTGATGGGCGATGCGCAGCGCAGCGAACAAGCGTTAGCGCTGGGGCTGAAAACATCTCGCCTGCAGTCCGGGCTCTGGCTGGCGGATTACGGCAGCGAACTGCGTGATAACGCATTGATCCTGGCGCTGCTGGAAGAGAACAACCTGCTGGCACAGGAGCAGCCGCGTCTGCTGGCGACGCTCGCCGAGCAGGCTTACGGTCAGCGCTGGTTGTCGACACAGGAGAGCAATGCGCTATTTATGGCCGGGCGTAACCTGCAAAACGCCACTGGCGCGTGGCAGGCACAAACCTCTCTGGATGCCGCGGGGCTCAGTGGCGATCGCCCGCAAAGCCGTAATCTCAGTGCCGATCAACTGGGGGCATTGCAGGTTACCAATAGCGGCAGCACACCGCTATGGTTGCGTCTCGACAGTACAGGTTATCCGGAGCAGGCACCCGCGCCGTCCGGGAAGGTATTAAAAATTGAGCGTATGTTCCTCGGAACCGATGGCCGCAGTAAATCACTTTCGTCACTGAAAAGCGGTGAACTGGTGCTGGTGCGTCTCGACGTGAACGCCAGCCAGAACGTACCGGATGCACTGGTGGTTGATTTACTGCCCGCCGGGCTGGAACTGGAAAACCAGAACCTCGCCGATAGCAGCGCCAGTCTGCAAGATAGCGGCAGTGAAGTGCAGGATCTGCTTAATCGCATGCAACAAGTGGATATCCAGCATATGGAGTTTCGTGATGACCGATTTGTTGCAGCGGTACCGGTAAACGCAGGAGAGTGGGTCACGCTGGTTTACCTGGCGCGCGCGGTCACGCCAGGCACTTATCAGGTTCCCGCTCCGCAGGTGGAGTCAATGTATGTTCCGCAGTGGCGGGCAACCGGTGCGACCAGTGGTCCGCTGATCATCGTACCGTAACGTGAGGATCGTACGTCTGATACGCACCCGCTGGCGCTGGCTGGTGGGTGTTCCGCTGCTGTTGGTGTTGGGCGTTATGGCTGCCGACAAGATCTGGCCGCTGCCGCTGAGCGAGGTTGATCCGGCGCGGGTGGTGGTGGCCGAAGACGGTACGCCGCTGTGGCGCTTTGCCGATGCCGATGGTATCTGGCGCTACCCGGTCACTATCGAAGAGGTATCGCCCCACTATCTGCAGGCGCTGATCCAGTATGAGGATCGCTGGTTCTGGGCGCATCCCGGGGTGAATCCCCTGTCGATTGCGCGCGCAGCCTGGCAGGATCTGCGTTCCGGCCATGTCGTTTCCGGTGGCAGCACGCTGACCATGCAGGTTGCTCGCCTGCTCGATCCGCATCCGCGCACCTTCGGCGGCAAGGTACGCCAGCTGTGGCGGGCGCTGCAACTGGAGTGGCACCTCTCAAAACGTGAAATACTCACCCTTTATCTGAACCGCGCGCCGTTTGGCGGCACGCTGCAGGGCGTGGGCGCAGCGAGTTGGGCTTATTTAGGTAAACCGCCTGCGAAACTCAGCTATTCCGAAGCGGCGCTGTTAGCGGTTTTGCCGCAGGCACCCAGCCGTTTACGTCCGGATCGCTGGCCGCAACGTGCGCAGGCCGCGCGCGACAAAGTGCTGGAGCGCATGGTGTCGCAAAAGGTGTGGTCGGCAACGCAGGTGGCGGAGTCCCGCGAGGAGCCGGTCTGGCTGGCGCCGCGTCAGATGCCGCAACTGGCACCGCTATTCGCCCGGCGGATGCTTGGTGAAAGCAAGGCACTGAAAATCACCACCACGCTGAATGCCAGCCTGCAACGTCAGCTTGAAGATCTGGCGTTAAATGTGAAAAGCCGCCTGCCAGCGCGCAGCTCGCTGGCGATAATCGTCGTTGACCACACGGATATGAAAGTGCGCGGTTGGGTTGGCTCCGTGGATATCAATGACGACAGCCGTTTCAGCCATGTGGATATGGTTAGCGCCGTTCGTTCGCCGGGCTCGGTGTTAAAACCTTTTATTTATGGCCTCGCGCTGGATGAAGGGCTGATTCATCCGGCCTCACTGTTACAGGATGTGCCGCGCCGGGTGGGCGATTATCGGCCCGGTAATTTTGACAGTGGTTTCCATGGCCCGGTAAGCATGAATGAAGCGCTGGTACGCTCCCTTAATTTACCGGCGGTGCAGGTGCTGGAAGCCTACGGGCCGAAAAAATTTGCCGGAAATCTGCGTAACGTTGGTTTGCCGCTGATTTTGCCGACCGGGGCGGAACCAAATCTGTCACTCATCCTTGGCGGCGCGGGTGCGCGGCTGGAAGATATCGCAGCCGCTTATACTGCGTTTGCCCGTGAGGGGAAAGCGGGAAGCCTGCGGCTGACCCCCAAGGCCCCGCTGATGGAGCGGCGATTGATGTCGCCGGGCGCGGCGTGGATTATTCGCCGCATTCTCGCCGGAGAAGCACAACCGGTGCCCGACGAAGCGTTGCCGCAGGTGGTGCCGCTGGCGTGGAAAACCGGTACCAGTTATGGCTATCGCGACGCCTGGGCGATAGGGATTAATGCCCGCTACGTGATAGGCATCTGGACGGGCCGACCTGACGGCACGCCCGTTGCCGGGCAGTTCGGTTTTGCCAGCGCGGTGCCGTTACTTAACCAGGTCAATAATCTGTTGCAGCCGCGCTCAGCGCTTGAACAGGCGAGACTGCCGCGCGACCCGCGCCCGCAAACGGTCAGCAGCGGCGTCATCTGCTGGCCGGGCGGGCAAAGCTTACCGCCTGGCGACAACAATTGTCGCCGTCGACTTACCACCTGGCTGTTGGACGGTAGCCAGCCGCCAACGTTGCTATTGCCGGAGCAGGAAGGCGGGCACGGGATCAATTTCCCGATCTGGCTGAATAAAGAGGGGCGCAGGGTTGCCGCAGATTGCCCGGATGCGCAGCAGAAAACATGGATTGCCTGGCCGCTACCGCTGGAGCCGTGGTTACCTGCCGGTGAACGCCGCGCAGCCCGTTTACCAGCGGCGGATAAACGCTGCCCGCCTCGTGACGATAACGCACCGCCGCCACTGTTATTAAGCGGCGTGCGTGAAGGTGCGGTTATCAGACGCATACCCGGCCAGGCGTTTGCCTTGCTGCCGCTACAAAGCAGCGGCGGCGAAGGCAGTCGCTGGTGGTTTTTGAATGGCGAACCGTTAGCCTCGCATAACAACTTATTGAGCCTGAAACTTGATAAAAGCGGGGAGTATCAGTTATTGGTTATGGATGACGCAGGGCAGATAGCGACAGTACAGTTTGCGGTGCAATAACCAATGAAATGGCGCTGTTGGCGGGGAGTGTTGCTAAAAATAGTCTCATTTTAAAAAAATGTTACCTTCATCCATAGGCAACGCCCGTATTGCTCTTTATAATCCGCGCCACACCTATTCAGGGCAACAGAACAACTTACAGAGGTAAACATGGCTATTGAACGTACTTTTTCCATCATTAAACCGAACGCGGTGGCAAAAAACGTTATTGGCAGCATCTTCTCTCGCTTTGAAGCGGCAGGGTTCAAAATTGTCGGCACCAAAATGCTGCACCTGACCGTTGAGCAGGCGCGCGGTTTCTATGCCGAGCACGAAGGTCGCCCGTTCTTTGACGGTCTGGTTGAGTTCATGACGTCCGGCCCGATCGTGGTTTCCGTACTGGAAGGTGAAAACGCGGTGCAGCGTCACCGTGACCTGCTGGGCGCAACCAACCCGGCTAACGCGCTGGCAGGCACGCTGCGTGCTGATTACGCAGACAGCTTCACCGAGAACGGCACCCACGGTTCTGACTCCGTTGAATCCGCTGCGCGTGAAATCGCCTACTTCTTCGCCGAAGGCGAAGTGTGCCCGCGCACTCGTTAATCACTCGTTAAACGTGTAACGAGGTTTACACTTTAATTTGTGAAAAGCCGCGTGCAAACGTGGTATCTGTGCGTCAGAATTTGTACAATGCTGCGCCCCAGGATGAGCCGATGCTTTCCTGGGGCGCTTCTTTTTAACCCTCCACGGGCCACAACGTGTAATAACGAGGCCGGAATACATTATGACTGAACAAATTGTCATGCCTGAGAACGACGCTCTCACGGTGCCAAACAAAGATGCAAAAATTAACCTGCTGGATTTAAACCGTCAGCAGATGCGTGAATTTTTCAAAAACTTAGGCGAAAAACCCTTCCGCGCCGATCAGGTGATGAAGTGGATGTACCACTATTGCAGCGACGACTTTGATGAGATGACCGACATCAACAAAGTGCTGCGCAACAAATTAAAAGAAGTCGCCGAAATTCGTGCGCCGGAAGTGGTGGAAGAACAACGTTCCTCCGACGGCACCATCAAGTGGGCGATTGCCGTGGGCGATCAGCGCGTTGAAACCGTCTACATCCCTGAAGAGGATCGCGCGACGTTGTGCGTCTCTTCCCAGGTAGGTTGCGCGCTGGAGTGCAAATTCTGCTCCACGGCTCAGCAGGGCTTTAACCGTAACCTGCGCGTTTCGGAAATTATCGGCCAGGTGTGGCGCGCGGCGAAAATTATCGGCGCGGCGAAAGTCACCGGCAGCCGCCCCATTACCAACGTGGTGATGATGGGCATGGGCGAGCCGCTGCTCAACCTGACCAACGTCGTTCCGGCGATGGAGATTATGCTGGATGATTTCGGCTTTGGTCTCTCCAAACGTCGCGTAACGCTCTCCACCTCCGGCGTGGTTCCGGCGCTGGATAAACTTGGCGATATGATTGACGTTGCGCTGGCTATCTCTCTGCATGCGCCAAATGACGAAATTCGCGATGAAATTGTACCGATCAACAAAAAGTACAACATCGAAACTTTCCTCGCCGCCGTTCGCCGTTATCTGGAAAAATCCAACGCTAACCAGGGCCGCGTGACCATCGAATATGTGATGTTGGATCATGTCAACGATGGCACTGAACATGCGCACCAGTTGGCGGAGTTGCTGAAAGATACACCGTGCAAGATTAACCTGATCCCATGGAACCCGTTCCCGGGCGCGCCGTATGGCCGCAGCTCTAACAGCCGTATCGATCGCTTCTGTAAAGTGCTTATGAGTTATGGTTTCACCACTATCGTGCGTAAAACGCGTGGCGATGATATCGATGCCGCGTGTGGACAGCTGGCGGGCGATGTGATTGACCGTACCAAACGTACGATGCGTAAGCGTATGCAGGGCGAGCCTATTGAGATCAAGGCACTATAATCATAAGTTGCAGCGCGAAGAATATGCTGCATTTTGTGAAAATGTCGACTATTTGGCCTGTACATATACAGGCCATTAATAATTACGGTGCGTTTCTCCTGACTTTAAGGCAGTATGTAGTGATGGAACAATGGTTTAGCAAAAAGTGCTGAAAGCTGTTCTGTTATGACGAGCCTGACAGTCCTATACTGTGGGCCAGGTTTAACCGACCCGGTTTTTTCGCGGCGCGTGTAGGCATTGCGGTTATGCGCGCCTGAATGTTTAATTTTCACGTACCAGTAGTTGTAGCGAATGAATACTGAAGCCACTCACGACCAAAATGAAGCACAAACCACTGGCGTACGTCTGCGCAACGCCCGTGAACAACTTGGACTCAGCCAGCAAGCGGTTGCAGAGCGCTTGTGCCTGAAGGTCTCCACGGTACGCGATATCGAAGAGGACAGGTCCCCCGCCGATCTGGCTTCGACTTTTGTACGCGGTTACATCCGCTCCTATGCCCGCCTTGTGCACATCCCTGAAGAAGAGCTGCTGCCGATTCTTGAAAAACAAGCGCCGGTCAGAGCGGCGAAAGTTGCGCCAATGCAGACTTTTGCTTTAGGCAAACCGCGTAAAAAACGCGGTGGCTGGATGATGAGTTTTATCACCTGGCTGGTGTTTCTGGTCGCAATCGGCCTGACAGGCGCATGGTGGTGGGATAACCACAAAGCGCAGCAGCAAGAGATCACCAACATGGCCGATCAATCTTCTGCGGAATTGAACGCGGGCAACAACAACGCGCAAAGCGTACCGCTGAATAACGACACGGCTGCAGCAGACCCGGTTGATAATTCCGGCACGCCTGTTGAAGCGCCAGCCCCGTCGGCGACGGCACAAACACCAGCCGCCAGCGCGCCGCAACCCCCTGCTACTACCGCAAACCAGAACGCCGTTGTTGCACCGTCGCAGGCGAATGTCGACGCCATGCAGCAGCCTGCCGCTCCAGCGAATACTGCACAGCTCCCGACCAGCCAGGCCGGTGTCGCAGGTGCGCAAGCAGATACTAATGCACTGGTGATGAACTTTACTGCCGATTGCTGGCTGGAAGTGAGCGATGCCACCGGGAAGAAATTATTCAGTGGCTTGCAACGTAAAGACGCCACGCTCAATTTAACCGGCCAGGCGCCATATAAGCTGAAAATTGGCGCGCCGTCAGCCGTTCAGATTCAGTATCAGGGTAAACCTGTCGATCTGAGCCGTTTTATCAGAACTAACCAGGTTGCGCGTCTGACCCTCAATGCCGAACAATCAGCAGCACAGTAACAGACGGGCAACGCGGGAGATTTTTCATGCATAACCAGGCCCCGATTCAGCGTCGGAAATCGAAACGGATTTACGTTGGTAATGTGCCCATTGGCGATGGCGCGCCCATCGCCGTACAGTCCATGACAAACACCCGTACCACGGATGTTGAAGCTACGGTCAATCAAATCAAAGCGCTTGAGCGCGTCGGCGCGGATATCGTCCGCGTCTCCGTCCCGACCATGGACGCGGCGGAAGCATTCAAGTTGATCAAACAGCAAGTGAGTGTCCCGCTGGTTGCGGACATCCATTTTGACTATCGCATTGCGCTGAAAGTCGCCGAATATGGCGTTGACTGCCTGCGCATTAACCCCGGCAATATCGGCAACGAAGAGCGAATTCGCACCGTTGTTGATTGTGCGCGCGATAAAAATATCCCGATTCGCATTGGTGTTAACGCCGGTTCGCTGGAAAAAGATCTGCAGGAAAAGTATGGCGAGCCAACGCCGCAAGCGCTGCTCGAATCCGCCATGCGTCATGTCGATCATCTCGATCGCCTGAATTTCGATCAGTTCAAAGTCAGCGTGAAAGCGTCGGACGTATTCCTCGCTGTTGAATCCTATCGCCTGCTGGCAAAACAGATCGATCAGCCGCTGCATCTTGGCATCACCGAAGCCGGTGGCGCACGTGCAGGTGCGGTCAAATCTGCAATTGGTCTGGGCTTACTGCTTTCAGAAGGCATTGGTGACACGCTGCGTATTTCGCTGGCTGCCGATCCGGTGGAAGAGATCAAAGTCGGTTTTGATATCCTGAAATCGCTGCGCATTCGCTCGCGCGGCATTAACTTTATCGCCTGTCCGACCTGTTCCCGCCAGGAATTTGACGTTATCGGTACGGTCAACGCCCTTGAACAGCGGCTGGAAGATATCATCACGCCGATGGATGTCTCCATTATCGGTTGCGTGGTAAATGGCCCAGGCGAAGCGCTTGTTTCCACGCTGGGTGTGACCGGCGGCAACAAGAAAAGCGGCCTGTACGAAGATGGTGTGCGCAAAGACCGCCTGGATAACAGCGATATGATTAGCCAGCTTGAAGCGCGTATTCGCGCGAAAGCATCAATGCTGGATGAAGCGCGTCGTATCGATGTGCAACAGGTAGAAAAATAAGGTTGCTGGGAAGCGGCTGGCTTCCCGTGTATGATGAACCCGCCCGGCGCGACCCGCAGTTCGTCGCGGCCCTGAGGGTTCATTTTTTGTATTAATAAAGAGAATAAACGTGGCAAAAAATATTCAAGCCATTCGCGGCATGAACGATTATCTGCCTGGCGAAACCGCCATCTGGCAGCGCATTGAAGGCACTTTAAAAAACGTGCTCGGCAGCTACGGTTACAGTGAAATCCGTTTGCCGATTGTAGAGCAGACCCCGCTGTTCAAACGCGCGATCGGTGAAGTGACCGACGTGGTTGAAAAAGAGATGTATACCTTTGACGATCGCAACGGCGACAGCCTGACATTGCGTCCCGAAGGTACCGCGGGCTGCGTACGCGCCGGCATCGAGCATGGTCTGCTGTACAATCAGGAGCAGCGCTTGTGGTACGTTGGGCCGATGTTCCGCTACGAGCGTCCGCAGAAAGGGCGCTACCGTCAGTTCCATCAGCTGGGTGTGGAAGTGTTTGGTTTGCAAGGGCCGGATATCGATGCCGAGCTGATTATGCTGACCGCACGCTGGTGGCGCGAGCTGGGCATTGCTTCGCACGTTGCCCTTGAACTCAACTCTATTGGCTCTCTTGAAGCGCGCGCGACCTATCGCGATGCGCTGGTGGCTTTCCTTGAGCAGCATAAAGATAAGCTGGACGAAGACTGCCTGCGTCGTATGTATACCAACCCGCTGCGCGTACTGGATACCAAAAACCAGGACATTCAGGCGTTGTTGAACGATGCACCGAAACTGGGTGATTACCTTGATGACGAGTCCCGCGAACACTTCGCAGGTCTTTGCGCATTCCTTGATGCGGCGGGTATCGCTTATACGGTGAACCAGCGTTTGGTGCGCGGTCTGGACTACTACAACCGCACTGTTTTCGAGTGGGTAACCTCCAGTCTTGGCGCGCAGGGCACCGTTTGCGCAGGTGGTCGTTATGACGGCCTGGTTGAGCAGCTTGGCGGTCGTGCGACCCCGGCGGTTGGCTTCGCAATGGGTCTTGAACGACTTGTTTTGTTAGTTCAGGCAGTTAATCCGGAATTTAAAGCAGAATCCGTTGTCGATATATACCTGGTGGCGTCTGGCGCCAATACGCAATCCGCTGCTATGCAGTTGGGTGAACAGGTGCGCGATGCGTTACCTGGCGTACGGCTGATGATGAACCACGGCGGCGGCAATTTTAAAAAGCAATTTGCCCGCGCGGACAAGTGGGGCGCTCGCGTCGCACTGGTGCTCGGTGAAACTGAAATTGCCGACGGTAATGTTGTGGTGAAGGATTTACGCTCTGGTGAGCAGAGTACGGTAACGCAGGAGAGCGTTGCGGCGCATTTGCGCACACTACTGGGCTAATCTCCCCGGTGAATTATCGTTAAGGAGAAGGACTGCGTGGAAATTTACGAAAACGAAAACGACCAGGTAGACGCGATTAAGCGCTTCTTTGCCGAGAATGGTAAAGCGCTGGCCGTTGGCGTCGTTTTGGGTATTGGTGCGCTGGTTGGCTGGCGCTACTGGAACGGCCATCAGGCGGACACAGCGAGAGCCTCTTCACAGGCTTATGAAAACGCGGTTGCCGCGCTTTCGGCGGACAAACCAGAGTCGTTCACCGCGGCGGAAAAATTCGCGGCTGACAACAAAAACACCTACGGCGCGCTGGCGTCGCTGGAGCTGGCGCAGCAATACGTTGAAAAGAACGAGCTGGATAAAGCCGCCGCTCAGCTGCAGCAAGGGCTGGCTGCGACGAATGATGAAAATCTCAAGTCGATAATCAATGTGCGTCTGGCGCGCATTCAGGTACAGCAAAAGCAACAAGACGCTGCGTTGAAAACGCTGGATGCTGTCAAAGCGGAAAGCTGGTCAGCGATTGTTGCCGATCTGCGTGGCGAAGCACTGCTGAGCAAAGGCGATAAACAAGGTGCGCGCACCGCATGGGAAAACGGCATTAAAAACAATGCTTCTCCTGCGCTGAGTGAAATGATGCAGATGAAAATCAATAATTTGTCCATCTAAGAGGGACCCGATGCAATTGCGTAAATTACTTCTGCCAGGGCTGCTTTCCGTCACGCTTTTGAGCGGCTGTTCCCTGTTTAACAGCGAAGAAGATGTTGTCAAAATGTCCCCGTTGCCGGTGGTTGAAAACCAGTTCACCCCGACCACGTCATGGAGCACCTCCGTGGGCAACGGTATTGGTGACTTCTACTCTAACCTGCATCCGGCTTTTGCTGATGGCGTGGTTTACGCCGCCGATCGTCACGGTGTGGTGAAAGCGGTTAGCATTGAAGATGGGCATGAAATTTGGTCGGTTAACCTGGCTGAAAAAGATGGCTGGTTCTCCACTCGCGCTGCACTGCTTTCTGGCGGTGTGACCGTTTCCGGTGGCCATGTTTATGTGGGCAGCGAAAAAGCGCAGGTTTACGCACTGAACACCAGCGATGGTTCGCAGGCGTGGAAAACGAAAGTCGCTGGCGAAGCGCTTTCTCGCCCGGTAGTGAGCGACGGTTTAGTGCTGATCCACACCAGCAACGGTCAGTTGCAGGCGCTGAACGAAAGCGATGGCGCAACCAAATGGACCGTCAACCTTGATATGCCTGCGCTTTCTCTGCGCGGTGAATCCGCTCCGACTACCGCCTTTGGCGCTGCCATTGTCGGCGGTGATAACGGTCGCGTAAGTGCGGTATTGATGCAGCAGGGCCAGATGATTTGGCAGCAGCGCATCTCCCAGGCTAATGGCCCGACAGAGATCGATCGTCTGAGTGATGTCGATACCACGCCGGTTGTTGTTGGCAACGTGGTTTACGCGCTGGCCTATAACGGCAACATGACAGCGCTCGATCTGCGTAGCGGCCAGATTATGTGGAAACGCGAGCTGGGCTCAGTGAGCGATTTCGTGGTTGATGGTAACCGCATCTATATGATTGACCAGAGCGATCGTATTCTGGCGCTGACTACCGACGGTGGCGTAACCCTGTGGACGCAAAGTGACCTGCTGCACCGTAACCTTACCGCTCCGGCGTTGTATAATGGTTACATTGTGACAGGCGATAGCGAAGGCTACGTGCACTGGATTAACGTCGAAGACGGGCGTTTTGTCGCGCAACAGAAAGTCGACAGCTCCGGTTTCCTGACCGAGCCGGTGGTTGCCGGTGGCAAACTGCTGATCCAGGCGAAAGACGGCACAGTGTACGCCCTTTCGCGCTAAGCGCGTCGGGTTTGTCGTTCCTGAAGACGGCTCCTGTTGCAGGAGCCGTTTTCCTGTTTTTAAAACGGCGCGCAATCCGCGACGTTTTGCTAATGAATTTTCTGTAATGAGGCTTTAAACATGGTACCTGTGGTCGCGCTTGTCGGGCGCCCTAACGTTGGAAAATCCACGCTATTTAACCGTTTAACACGCACCCGTGATGCGCTGGTGGCGGATTTCCCGGGTCTGACTCGTGACCGTAAGTACGGTCGTGCTGAAGTTGAAGGCCGCGAATTTATCTGTATCGATACCGGCGGTATCGATGGCACCGAAGACGGCGTGGAAACGCGCATGGCGGAACAGTCGCTGCTGGCGATTGAAGAAGCTGATGTCGTGCTGTTTATGGTCGATGCGCGCGCGGGGCTGATGCCTGCCGATTCGGCCATTGCCAAACATCTGCGTTCACGCGAAAAACCGACCTTCCTGGTGGCGAACAAAACCGACGGTCTGGATCCGGATCAGGCAACGGCCGATTTTTACTCCCTCGGTCTGGGTGAAATCCACGCTATCGCCGCCTCCCACGGGCGCGGTGTGACCAGCTTGCTTGAACATGTGCTGATGCCGTGGATGGACGAGCTCAACCCGCCGGAAGAGGTGGATGAAGACGCCGAATACTGGGCGCAGTTCGAAGCTAACGAAAACGGCGAGAAAGAAGAGCCGGAAGACGATTTCAACCCGCAGGATCTGCCGATCAAACTGGCTATTGTCGGGCGTCCGAACGTCGGTAAGTCCACTCTGACTAACCGCATTCTCGGTGAAGAGCGCGTGGTGGTGTATGACATGCCGGGCACCACGCGCGACAGCATCTACATTCCAATGCAGCGCGATGAGCGTGAGTACGTACTTATCGACACCGCTGGTGTGCGTAAACGCGGCAAAATCACCGATGTGGTAGAAAAGTTCTCGGTTATCAAAACGCTGCAGGCTATTGAAGACGCAAACGTCGTGCTGCTGGTTATTGATGCCCGTGAAGGTATCTCCGATCAGGATTTATCGCTGCTCGGCTTTATTCTTAACAGCGGTCGCTCGCTGGTTATCGTCGTCAATAAATGGGACGGTCTGAGCCAGGAAGTGAAAGAGCAGGTGAAAGAGACGCTGGATTACCGCCTGGGCTTTATTGATTTCGCCCGCGTTCACTTTATTTCTGCGCTGCACGGCAGCGGCGTTGGCAACCTGTTTGAATCCGTTCGCGAAGCTTATGACAGCTCCACCCGCCGTGTCAGTACCGCATTGCTGACCCGCATTATGAACATGGCGGCAGAAGATCATCAGCCGCCGCTGGTGCGTGGTCGTCGCGTGAAGCTGAAATATGCCCACGCTGGTGGTTATAACCCGCCGATTGTGGTGATCCACGGCAATCAGGTAAAAGATTTGCCGGATTCTTACAAACGCTATTTGATGAACTATTTCCGCAAATCGCTGGATGTGATGGGTACGCCAATCCGTATTCAGTTCAAAGAAGGGGAAAACCCGTTTGCTGAAAAACGTAACACCCTGACCCCGAACCAGATGCGTAAACGTAAGCGCCTGATTAAACACATTAAAAAGAGTAAGTAATCACTTGCTTCAAACCCGCCGCCTGGCGGGTTTTTTGTTTGCCAGAATTGGCTCACCTACAAAATTCAGGTGCTGTTTCAGCCTGTCGATAGCAGTACACTCTTTCTAGCTATAAAAACAACGGGTTAATAACTGGCTTCAATAAATAATTTCAAAAGGGATATGAAATGAAGAAGGTTTTACTGTTAATACTGCTGGGCAGTGTAATGACAGGTTGCACACCGCTTCACCCCTCCGGTTGCCATAAAACCACTGCGCTTGGTAGTTGCGACTCAGGGCGCTTTACCGATCAGGATGAGTACGGGAAACAGGCCCGCGCGATAAAAAACGCTATCGAATCACGGCTTGCCGATCGTTCTGAATGGAAAGGGAAAAAATGCCGCTTACATATGGAATTTGCCTATGATGGCAAACTGAACAATATCGAGACGAGGGAAGGGAATAGAGCGTACTGTGCAGCGCTGAAAACCGCAGCGCAACGGGCGACATTCCCGGCATTTTCTTCTCAGCGGGTTTATCAGGCATTCGAGAGCTCCCGCTTCGTGATGGTGGGCGAATAGCAAACCAAACCTGACGCGGCACTTAACCCGTCTGCAGGCGAGTTTTTTGTCGCCAGCGGTGTATGATAAACGCCGTGAAAAATTAAGGAGCGCCTTATGGAACTTACCTGCCCGACTTGCCATAACCCGCTGCAAGTAGTGGGAACACATGCTCACTGCGACGGCTGCGGCAAAGACATTGAAGTACAAGCACATTGCCCGGAGTGCCACCAGCCTCTGGAAGTGTTAAAAGCCTGTGGCGCGGTGGACTTTTTCTGCCAGCACGGCCACGGGCTGATTTCGAAAAAACGCGTCGAGTTTACGCTGCTCTAAGGTTTGCAAATACAGTCTTCCCCTTCGCGCCACAGTTCGACAAACGACGGTGGCGCTTTGCTTTCCGGGATAAGCAGCAGCACATCCGTTTGCTGGGCGGTCCAGGTTATCTGCAAACGGTAGAAGCGCTGATCGCCGCTGCCCGGAGAGTCCGGCTGGCCTGGCGGCTCAGCGAGCGGGAGCGTCTGGTGCAAGATGTCCACCAGCCGCTGGCGCTGCTCCGCACTGAGTTGGGCGATGACGATTTTTCGCGCGCCGCTCAGTTTAGGAATGTAAGCCAGCCCGCCTTCACGGGCTAACTCGACTACCGCGTCGTCGGTTAATTCGGGTTCGTTCATCATAAAACTCCGACATCTTTCCACGCCTGTTCGATAGCAGCGGCGACTTTCTTGCCGGACCGTTTTTCGCCATGTTTGATGGTGAATTTGGCGAAGGTGACGAAGTCAGCATTTTGCGCCAGTGACTTATCACACACCGTGTCATACCAGGCGTATCCGGCTTTTTCCCATGCATAGCCGCCTATAGCGGTTGCCGCCAGGTAAAATGCCCGATTAGGAATGCCGGAATTCAGATGCACACCGCCGTTATCTTCACGCGTTTTAATAAAATCTTTCATATGCGCAGGCTGCGGATCTTTACCCAATAACGGGTCGTCATAAGCCGTTCCCGGCTTCGACATCGAACGCAGCCCCTTGCCATGAATGCCTTTTGCCAGCAAGCCTTCGCCAATGATCCAGTCCGCCTGATCCGCCGTCTGCTGCAGGTGGTACTGTTTTACCAGCGAACCGAACACATCGGATAATGACTCATTTAATGCGCCAGCTTGTTCAAAATAGATCAGCCCGGCTTCCGTTTCTGTGACGCCGTGGCTCAGTTCATGCGCTACCACGTCAATAGCAATGGTAAAACGGTTGAAGATCTCGCCATCACCATCGCCAAACACCATCTGCTGACCATTCCAGAAAGCGTTCTGGTAATCTTTGCCGTAATGCACGGTGCCGCTGAGAATTAGCCCCTGGTTATCCAGCGAGTTGCGCTGATAAACCTGCCAGAAGAAATCATGGGTGACACCCAGGTAGTCGTACGCTTCGGTGACGGCGACATCACCCGTCGGTGGCTGGCCCTCATAGCGTACCTGCTCACCGGGCAATGTCTCTTTTTGTTGAGCGTCATAAATATCGCGTACCAGTTCGCCGGGCGAAGTGACCAGCGGCGCATCGACTTTGCCGTGGCTGTGCGCCATCAACGTTTGTACATGCGTTAAGGTCTGGCGGGCGCAGCGTTGCTGAAGTTCAGAGCCATTGTCGATAATGCGGCGCAGGATATAAGGCGGGATAACACTGTACGGATGACGTGCATTCATGTTGATCTCCTTGATAAAACAAAAAAGAACAACAAAAAGTATAGGTTCGTCTGATTTATTGAGCGCGCTAATTAAGAGGATTTACGTTGGCGCGTTTTTTTCACGGGCGTAACGGCACTGACTTCACTCTCTACCCAGCCGTCGTTCAGCCGCGTGGTCAGTTTGTCGCCCGCTTTTACCTGTTTGGTCTGTTTCAGCACTTTGCCGTCGATTGCTGTGGTTACGCTGTAGCCACGCGCCAGCGTTGCCAGCGGACTGACCGCTTCAAGGTGAGTGATTGCCGTACCAAAACGTTCACGTGTGCCGCTCAGGCGATCACGAATATTCTGGCTCAGACGATATTCCAGTTGCTGAATGCGGCTTTGCGCCCGGTGAATACGCGGCTGCGGATTTTGCTGATTCAGACGCTGTACTGTGCGCTGCTGGCGCACGGAAGCGCGTTTTAACTGATTATCCAGCGCGTTGTGCATGCGCTGTTGCAGGCGTTCCAGCACAGTTTGCTGGCGCGCCAGACGCAGTTGCGGATGCTGTTGTTGCAGACGATGGTGTATCTGGGCAAAACGGCGACTACGGCCTGCCAGATAGTAATCCATCGACATTTCTAAACGCTGTTGCATCGCCTGAACCTGGCGCAGCAGCTCCAACTGGTTACGGCTGACAATTTCCGCCGCCGCAGAGGGCGTTGGCGCGCGCAGGTCGGCAACAAAATCAGCAATGGTCACATCGGTTTCATGCCCAACGGCGCTGACTACCGGAATGCGGCTGGCAAAAATTGCCCGCGCCACGCGCTCGTCGTTAAAGCTCCATAAATCTTCCAGCGAACCGCCGCCGCGACCAACAATCAGTACGTCGCACTCTTCGCGGGCGTTAGCCAGCTCAATGGCGCGCACAATCTGCGCGGGCGCATCTTCGCCCTGTACTGCAGTCGGGTAAATCACCACCGGCAGTGACGGGTCGCGGCGTTTCAGTACATGCAGAATATCGTGCAGCGCGGCGCCGGTTTTAGACGTGATAACACCAACGCAATGGGCGGGCGAGGGCAGCGGTTTTTTGAATTGCTGGTCGAACAGCCCTTCGGCCGCGAGCTTAGCTTTAAGTTGCTCATACTTCTGTTGCAGCAAACCTTCACCAGCCGGTTGCATGCTCTCGACAATAATCTGGTATTCGCCGCGCGGTTCATACAGCGTGATATTGGCGCGTACCAGCACTTGCTGGCCGTGCTGCGGGCGAAACGTGACGCGGCGGTTGCTGTTGCGGAACATCGCGCAGCGCACCTGGGCGGTATCGTCTTTTAAGGTGAAGTACCAGTGACCGGAAGCGGGCTGGGTAAAGTTGGAGATTTCCCCGCTGATCCACACCTGGCCGAGTTCGCGTTCCAGCAGTAAGCGCACCGACTGATTAAGGCGGCTAACCGTAAAAATTGAGGGGGATTGGAACGACGACATGTGAGCCAGATCAAATTCTAAATCAGCAAGTTATTCGTTCGATAGTAACCCGAAACGAGGGGATGGCAAGTATTTTTCTTAAAAAAGTGTGGATGCAATCGGTTACGCTCTGTATAATGCCACGGCAATATTTAACCCCCCAGGTCAGAGATATTGCCCATGCTACGTATCGCTAAAGAAGCACTGACGTTTGACGACGTCCTCCTCGTTCCCGCTCATTCCACCGTTCTGCCGAATACTGCCGACTTGAGCACGCAGCTCACTAAAACCATTCGCCTGAACATTCCTATGCTCTCTGCGGCGATGGATACCGTGACGGAAGCGCGCCTGGCAATTGCCCTGGCACAGGAAGGCGGCATTGGCTTTATTCACAAAAACATGTCGATTGAGCGCCAGGCGGAAGAAGTTCGCCGCGTGAAGAAACATGAATCCGGCGTGGTTAAAGACCCGCAAACCGTTCTGCCGACCACCACCCTGCGCGAAGTGAAAGAGCTGACCGAACGTAACGGCTTTGCCGGTTACCCGGTGGTGAACAACGACAACGAACTGGTTGGCATCATCACCGGTCGTGACGTGCGTTTCGTCACCGACCTGAACCAGCCTGTTAGCGTGTACATGACGCCGAAAGAGCGCCTGGTCACCGTACGTGAAGGTGAATCCCGCGAAGTTGTGTTCGCTAAAATGCACGAAAAACGTGTTGAGAAAGCGCTGGTTGTTGACGAAAGCTTCCACCTGCGCGGCATGATCACCGTTAAAGATTTCCAGAAAGCTGAACGTAAACCAAACGCCTGTAAAGATGAGCAGGGCCAACTGCGCGTTGGCGCCGCGGTTGGCGCCGGCGCGGGCAACGAAGAGCGCGTTGACGCGCTGGTTGCCGCTGGCGTGGACGTGCTGCTGATTGACTCCTCTCACGGTCACTCCGAAGGTGTGCTGCAGCGCATTCGCGAAACCCGTGCTAAATACCCGGATCTGCAAATCATCGGCGGTAACGTCGCAACTGGCGCAGGTGCTCGCGCACTGGCAGAAGCTGGCGTCAGCGCGGTGAAAGTCGGTATCGGCCCTGGCTCCATCTGTACGACGCGTATCGTGACTGGCGTGGGCGTTCCGCAGATCACCGCCGTTTCCGACGCGGTTGAAGCGCTGGAAGGCACCGGTATTCCGGTTATTGCCGATGGCGGTATCCGTTTCTCTGGCGACATCGCCAAAGCCATCGCCGCAGGCGCTGCCGCGGTGATGGTTGGCTCGATGCTTGCCGGGACCGAAGAATCCCCGGGCGAAATCGAACTCTACCAGGGCCGTTCTTACAAATCCTACCGTGGCATGGGCTCGCTGGGCGCGATGTCCAAAGGCTCTTCTGACCGCTACTTCCAGAGCGATAACGCCGCCGACAAACTGGTGCCGGAAGGTATCGAAGGCCGCGTGGCTTACAAAGGCCGCCTGAAAGAGATCATTCACCAGCAGATGGGCGGCCTGCGCTCCTGTATGGGGCTGACCGGCTGTGGTACTATCGACGACCTGCGCACCAAAGCGGAATTCGTGCGCATTAGCGGCGCGGGCATTCAGGAAAGCCACGTTCACGACGTGACCATCACCAAGGAATCCCCGAACTACCGCATGGGTTCTTAATGATTTTCGCGCCCGGTGTTCTCACCGGGCGCTTTCGTAACTTGCCTCGGAAGTAACGTCAATGACGGACAACATTCATAAACATCGTATTCTTATCCTCGATTTTGGTTCTCAGTACACCCAACTGGTTGCGCGCCGCGTGCGTGAACTGGGCGTTTACTGCGAACTGTGGGCGTGGGATGTCACCGAAGCGCAGATCCGCGACTTCAATCCAAGCGGCATCATCCTCTCCGGCGGCCCGGAAAGCACCACTGAAGACAACAGCCCGCGCGCACCACAATATGTGTTCGAAGCTGGCGTGCCGGTGCTTGGCGTATGCTACGGCATGCAGACCATGGCGATGCAGCTCGGCGGTCACGTTGAAGGTTCTAACGAGCGTGAATTCGGCTACGCGCAGGTTGAAGTACAGACCGACAGCGCGCTGGTTCGCGGCATTGAAGATTCGCTGACCGCAGAAGGCAAAGTGCTGCTGGATGTGTGGATGAGCCACGGCGACAAAGTGACGGCGATCCCGTCTGACTTCGTCACCGTAGCCAGCACCGAAAGCTGCCCGTTCGCCATCATGGCGAACGAAGAAAAACGCTTCTACGGCGTGCAGTTCCACCCGGAAGTGACCCACACCCGTCAGGGCCTGCGTATGCTGGAACGCTTCGTGCGCGACATTTGCGAATGTGAAGCGCTGTGGACGCCGGCAAAAATCATTGATGACGCCGTTGAGCGCATCCGCCAGCAGGTTGGCGATGACAAAGTGATCCTCGGCCTCTCCGGCGGCGTGGATTCTTCAGTGACCGCGATGCTGCTGCACCGTGCTATCGGCAAAAATCTGACCTGCGTATTCGTTGATAACGGTCTGCTGCGTCTGAACGAAGCTCAGCAGGTAATGGACATGTTTGGCGACCACTTCGGTCTGAACATTGTTCACGTTGAAGGGGAATCCCGTTTCCTGGCCGCACTGGCCGGTGAGAACGATCCGGAAGCAAAACGTAAGATCATCGGCCGCGTGTTCGTGGAAGTGTTCGACGAAGAAGCACTGAAGCTGGAAGACGTGAAATGGCTGGCGCAGGGCACCATCTACCCGGACGTGATCGAATCCGCTGCTTCGGCAACCGGTAAAGCGCACGTTATTAAATCTCACCACAACGTGGGCGGCCTGCCGAAAGAGATGAAGATGGGGCTGGTTGAACCGCTGCGTGAGCTGTTCAAAGACGAAGTGCGTAAAATTGGTCTGGAACTGGGCCTGCCGTACGACATGCTGTACCGCCACCCGTTCCCGGGGCCGGGCCTCGGTGTTCGCGTGCTGGGCGAAGTGAAGAAAGAGTATTGCGACCTGCTGCGCCGCGCGGATGCGATCTTTATCGAAGAGCTGCATAAAGCCGATCTCTACAATAAAGTGAGCCAGGCTTTCACCGTGTTCCTGCCGGTTCGCTCCGTGGGCGTGATGGGCGACGGTCGTAAATACGACTGGGTTGTTTCTTTGCGTGCAGTAGAAACCATCGACTTTATGACCGCACACTGGGCGCATCTGCCGTACGATTTCCTCGGCCGCGTCTCCAACCGCATCATCAACGAAGTGAACGGTATTTCCCGCGTGGTGTATGACATCAGTGGTAAACCGCCAGCTACGATTGAGTGGGAATAAGATTTAGTTCCTGCTGAATATTAGAAATATTAAGCCCGCGAAAGCGGGCTTTTTTGTTTATGGCATTTTTGCGGAACTTATTGGCAATTAACTCAATATTTTTTGTCCCGTTGTGAGGCGGCTTAATAGTATGAATCTTCAGGTATGTTTTTTATAACCTCTTGTCGATGCTTCATATCTATTTGGTGTGATTGATTAAGAATATAAGCACTCAAATGGAGATTAAGATTATGAAAAGCTCTTTAAACACCGCTTTGATATGTATAAAAATGATTTAATCAGAAAACACAGTTAGAAGTTTAATTTAACGTTTTTATTCTCTTTTTCTTCCTTATAGCGGTGGAAAAGCCTCTTCTGTTTCGAATTCCGTGCTTTTAAATTATCAGCCTCCTGTACCTGTATTTCCCCTCCTGCGCATGAATTCCTTTTTCTGCTTTCCATTTGATGTCATGAATGTGCGTTTTTTGAACAAATTCGGTTCATCGCCAGGATGAATAACCATTTCCTGAAACGACATATTTGAAACGTTAGTTTGAATAAATTGGTGAATCCTAAGCATATTTTCTTTCTCTCAGGTACCTTCTTTCTAACTCTTTGATTCAAATGTGTAATGTGATTTAAATTAAATTTTAACGCCAGATTGCCGATAAGTTTTCTTCGGTATGCTCCTTTCAAAGGGAGCAGAAATTCATGAAATCACCTCAACCCTGGGTAATAAATATGTCAGTTAGGCGTTTTTCATTTCTCGTTTTTAGTCTGTTACTTGGTATTTTTCTCATCAGCTCGGCTTCTAACCTTTGGTCACTTACTCACAGCAACCAGTCGCTGGATAACGTGAACAAAGAGATCAGGGTCGTGCTGTCGGTTATTGACCCGATTAACCATAGCCGCACACTGCGTGTGCGTCTGATGGAAGCCATGATTAACGCCTCCCTGGGCGACAAACAGAAAACGGATGCGTCGCTTGAGAGCGCGAAAGCGGTGATGCAAAAAGCCACCGATGCGTTCAACAACTACAAGGCTGCGCCACCTGTCGAGGGCGAAGAGGCGCTTTCCGCGCCTTACAGCCAGGCCTGGCAAACGTATGTTGATCAAGGGTTGCGACCGTTGATGGACGCCGCGAGCAACAACGATACGGCGCGTTTCAACCAGCTCGTCAGCACCACCATCCCGCAGCTTGATCGTCAGTTTGAAATCACTCTCGATAACCTGCTGGCCTTTCGCGAAAAGTACGCCCAGCGCCTTAACAACGACGCGCAGAATCGCTTCGTGAACAGCATGGTGACCATTGGTGTTTTCGCCTTACTGTTTACCTTGATCATTGTCGCTATCTTTATCCTGCTGCGTCGCCGTGTTCTTTCGCCGTTGGATGCCGCACGTTTGCACTGCCAGAAGATGGCGGCAGGGGAGCTGCATACTCCTGTTGTTTACGGTTCTAAAGACGAGATTGGCGACATGCTCGGTTCGCTGGAGCAAATGCGTCTTGCTCTTCTGGAAATCATTGCCCAGGTGCGTAATTCCAGCCAGAGCGTGGCCCATGCGGCAGAAGAAATCGCTGCCGGTAATACCGATCTCTCGGCCCGTACCGAAGAGCAGGCGGCTTCTCTTGGGCAGACCGCTGCCAGCATGGAACAGCTGACTTCAACGGTTAAGCACACCTCCGAAAACACACAACAGGCAAATACCCTTGCGACGGCGATGCGCAGCTCCGCGCAGGAAGGGAATACGATTGTTGAAAAAGCAGTGATGTCGATGAAAGAGATCGAATCCAGCGCTGGCAAAATCGACACCATTATCTCCTTAATCGAAGACATTGCTTTCCAGACCAATATTCTGGCACTCAACGCAGCGGTTGAAGCGGCAAGAGCCGGCGAGCAGGGGCGCGGGTTTGCCGTCGTGGCAAGCGAAGTTCGTAATCTGGCGCAGCGTTCGTCACTCGCGGCGAAAGAGATTAAAGAGCTTATTGAGGAATCCGGCCGACAGGTGCTGCTGGGTAGCGAAAGGGTGTCGCAGGCGGGCGAAAGCATGCAACGCATTATCAGCACCGTTAAGCAGGTTTCTGAACTGATGGCGGAAATTGCGCTCTCGACCGGTGAACAGAGTCGCGGTATTGAGCAGATAAACCAGGCTGTTGCGCAGATGGACACGGTAACGCAACAGAACGCCGCGTTAGTCGAAGAAGCATCAGCAGCAGCGCATTCGCTTAAAGAGCAGTCTCAATTGCTGGAAGAGACGGTAGCCGTTTTTAAACTGAGCTAACGTTTTGTCAAAAAAACAAGGCAGGTTTATGCCTGCCTTGTTTGTGATTCTTTAATGGTTCGTCGTTACCCGGTTACCCGCTATTCAACGTATTGGTCGACAGTACAGAAGCGCTCATGAAAGGCGCGGATGTGGCCACATCGCTGCTGCTGTCCCAATATAGCGCTGCTCAGTACATCCACTTTTCCACAACGTTATCACCCAGGTGTTCGCGCTGCCACCTCGTTATAATGCTGTCTTGCCCCGTACTCATCAGCTTGAAATCCGTTACGCTGCTGAACCGGTTGAGGCCAATTGAGCCTGTGAGTTATGAGCCGTATGCTCAGAAATGTTTGAACCTATGCAAATAAATTAACCCGTACATAGGTAGCACGGGTGTCGTTTTTATTTATGAGCCGTTTGGATAATATTGAAACTGTCGCCTTTTTGTACGACCTGGAAGGTTGAAACATATGCTTTACGTGTGGATTTTTTATCCTCACCATTTGTTCTTATATTCACTTCGATCTGGGTTAGATACTCCTGGCCCGTTTTAAACTTAAATTCAGTGGGCAAAATACAAAAAAGACCAGATTTTGGTTGTTTGTCAGAGGGGAAAATAATCTGTTCTAAGGGTTTTTCAACGTTATAAGTGATTGCTGAAACCACAGTCTCATTATTTTGAATGGGTAAGGAAAGACATACATCGTTATTTCTCATGTGAGCAGGAACGAATGTTTCTTTAGTATATCTATGTTCCAGGTTGTCACCCAATGTGCACCCGCTTAGAAGCACGATTAATGAAATTATGGATTTGTTTAAAATGGTCATTTGAATGGGAATCCTTCAAGAACTTTTTGATAATTTGCATTAAGCTGATCGTCTATCGGTCCCACATATGAAACTTCACGATCTTCACCTCTTCTCCCCAACCACAGCTTAAGCCCGAAAATGCCGGGGATAAGCCGCTAACAGCGGTTCAATACTGGCGTATTTCGCGGGCGTGACGCTGCACAACCTTTCGGCCAGTTCGAGTGCGCCGAGTGTTTCATGATAACGGCGAAGCAGCGGCGGGAGCGCGCAGCCCAGACGTTGTTCAAGCGCTTCAATCTCTTTGGCGTTAACCGGAGCCACTGGCGCAGGGTTATTCCACTGTTCGCGCCAGGCCTGTACGCAGGCGCACCACCAGGCCAAGCGTGCTGTCTCATCGGTAAATTCTGGCCACGCTAAGGGCGGCAGTTCGCTGCTATCTGGATTCATTTTATTCCCCTGCTGATTTACTCTGGCGGCTCACAGGATCGCTTATATTCGCCATGTGGGCCACTGCCATTAGTGATGGCTTTACGCTATGTTCTTCACCACGTTAAGGTAATTCGAACATATCAACGGTGCTGAACGGGGAGCGCGATGCAGTCAGTAAAGCTAATGGGGGATGGCTATGAGCCGCAGGTCTGGCAGGAAGGCGATAAGCTGACATACTCGTTGCCGGTCGATTCCGGGTTTGTCAGCTTCGATTTTCGTTTTGTTATTCGCCAAAGCGATCTGGATGTTCTGCTTGCCGATAATTA
Source organism: Kosakonia sp. AG348 (assembly GCF_003337365.1). Classification (NCBI taxonomy): domain Bacteria; kingdom Pseudomonadati; phylum Pseudomonadota; class Gammaproteobacteria; order Enterobacterales; family Enterobacteriaceae; genus Kosakonia; species Kosakonia sp. AG348. The sequence goes on along the minus strand of NZ_QPJR01000005.1, from coordinate 303,974 downwards.
CCGACGCGCCGTGCTCGAAATCATTGCGCACACGCTGCTTCAGCATTCCACGCTAAAGGGAAATGCCCGTTTCACGCAAAGCGATTTCGATAAACTGCTTGCGGATACGCTCCACGCAACGAACGATTCCCTGCAGACTTTTATTGCGCGCATCAATCGGGAACATCACATTGCAATTGAGCATTATGTGCAAGAGATCCTCACCCGTCGCGCTGTTGCGGATTAAAGCAACGCATGCGCTGTGAAAGCGTCGTGCGCATTGCTCACTGAAGCGCATCGGGCTTTTCTCCTCAGACAACCCCCACTAAATCAGGTAGTTTGCTTCCGGCTTGCGGTGCCGGAGGCGTTATAGTGCTGTTTTATGGCAAAAGGCGTCACAAGCACAAAGAAGGGATTCACATGTCGGGTAGCCAAAAATTCGTTTTACTCCTCCTTGCGTTGGCGTTGTGCTTCGTGGTGGGAACCGGGCTCTATTCCTCGTGGTTTAATGCGGCTTCAGTTGCCGTGTTTATCTGCCTGATGATCTATTTCACGCGCCCGTTGCTGATGCCCGCCGGGTATGGTGCGAACAAGATACGCGCGCTGGTGCTGGTGCTCGGGTTCGGCATCATTGGCAGCGGTTCCAGCGCGTTAAATACGCTGTTACCGACTATCTGGACATTGCCGGTGCTGCAAAATGCTCCTGCGTGGCTGAAGAATATCCAGCTAATCAGCCAGCCTTCGCCGTGGATCCTTGCCAGCGTTGTCATCATCGTTGGTATTGTGTTCTTTTGCCTGCGCGATCGAAGCGTTGGCGGTGGGCATCCGACGCCGCTGAAAAAGGATTTCCCGGAAGATCGTTTTGCACGAAAGCTGGAGGTGTTCTGCAACATGCTGCAGCAGGATCTCACCTCGATTGACGTGAGCAGTAACTGGAGCCCTGAGTACTACACCGAACTGGAAGCCGAGGTAGAGATCCGCAAAGCAAAAGGTCTCGCTTCCCGTAAAAAGATCCTTGGGCTGCAAGACGCGATCCGCAAAGACAGAACCTCACGGTCGTTTTTGATTCTGGGCGCACCGGGTTCCGGCAAGAGCGTGGCGCTGCGCAAACTTGCCAGAGATATGCTGGCGGAGGTTAAAAAGACGCACCGCGTGCCGATTTACATCAACCTGCGCGAGTGGGTACCTGACAGCATTGTCACTGGCGGTCGCAAAGAGTTTTCTGTCGAAGATCTGGAAGCGTTTGTCATTAAAAACCTCGTCCGGCGTGGTGACGCCTACACGCGAGATTTTGTTAATGACTACTTTCATGACCTGTGGCGTACCGGTCGCTTATTTTTTATCTTCGATTCGTTTGATGAGATCTCCGAGTTGCTGGACGCCAGCGAAAACTCGACGGTCATCGATTCGTTGTCCACGGTTATCTCGCGCTTTATTACTACGCAAACGGCCTCACGCGGGGTTTTAGCTTCGCGCGTATTCCGCCAGCCGACGCGCGCGTTTCTGGCGGATAAAGTGCTGGAGATCCGCCCGCTTTCCGAAGCCGGTATTTCAGAAGCGCTGAGTCGGTATCCGCAATTTACTGATCAGGTGCGAAATACGTTATTCAGCCACCGACTGGATCTGATCCCGCTGGTGCGTAACCCGTTTATGATGGCGCTTCTTGGCGAATGGATCGCGGTCAACGAGACATTGCCGATCAATCAGGCTGAGATTTATAAAAACTATATCGACAGCCGGATACAGCTCTGCAAACAGGAGCTGCGCGATACGGGGATCTCCTCTCGTGAGGTGAGCGAGGTTGCGACGGATATCGCGTGGTTTGTTTTTCGCTCCTCGACGTTTGGCCTCGAAGCGCCGGTGAAAGTGATCCGCAGCTATTTCAATTCAGAACACGTGGACACGGTGCTGGAACTCCTGCGTTTTGCCCGTATTGCCAGAGTCACCCCTGGTGATGAGAAGTCGTTTGCGTTTGTGCATCGACGCTTTCTGGAGTATTTCGTCACCACCCGCTTTTTGCAGCAACCTGCGGAAGTGCCGGATTCACACATTCCTACGGATTCACGTGGTCGCGATGCGCTGGTGCTGTATGCCCAGTTGTGTAGCGAAGCCGAAGCAAAACGGTTGGCGGAACTCTGCTGGGGTGAGATCCAGCACCATTTTGCGGATGCAGGTCAGCGCATTCGCGCTATTCACTGCCTGCGCTTTTTAATCGACGCATTTGGCTCCCGCCGCGAGGTGTTGCAACCGTTCGAAGAGGATCTCTCTGCCTTTGTGATACAGCACGTTAAAACGGGCGATAACATTCTGCTGGCGAAAATTTGCCTGGAAGCGACCGGGCTGCTGTCCGAATCGCGTGCCGCGCCTGTGCTGACCACCGCGATTGCTGGTGAGGATGGCTGGCTACAGGAGACCGCGTTTCGCGCCTGTCGTCATCTGCCGAAAATGAATGATGAGCTGGAAGAGGGGATGAAGAAATACGTGCTGAATATTTCGGAAACCAACTTCTGGCGCGGGCGCAAGAATATCCTGCTGAGCTTGTCATTATCCGATGCCTTAAGCGGGGTTTATCGCGTTGCGAAGATGCGTTTATGGAGCATGAAAGCAGCACTTATCAGCACGTTGTTACTGGCCATTGCGCTGCCGTTTATTACCCTTTTCAGCGTGAGTTACGCGATGGCGGTGACCGCACCAATTTTGCTGTTCGGCAAAGCGGGGCGTACGGCGCAAACAGAGAAAGCGAAAAAAACGGGCAGTGATAGTCCCGCTCCGCGCGCTGCTGCGTCATTTATTGATAAGGGTTTTATATCCGGCACCTTTGTACTGTTTCGCGTGATGAGTTTTGTCATCCTGTTGGTGATCAGTATTGCTGGGCTGTTCTCCCCGGCGCTGTCGCTGGCGGCGATACCGTTTTACACCTATAGCGGATACGCCATTTATAACGGCTGGCTGGCCGCCGCGAATGTAGTGTTAGGGTTGATGTTGCTTGACTGGGTGGCAATCTGTCGGTTTGTTCGCAGTAAAATTCATGATTTGCTGAACCCCAAAAAATGGCTGGCGGCGCTGTCGGTTCTTGCGGCATCCGCTGCGGGGGTAGGAATTATTTTCAGCCTCATCCATTATATCTCCCGCTATCCGATGGCGGAGCCGGTCTTTAAGGCCACCTTCTCTGTGCTGATTGCATTGATGGCGGCATACGTGGTGTTCACCTTTATTCAAGCTGTGCGCGGGGGGATTAAAGATCTGCGGAGGCTGCGGAAATTGGCCTTTGGCTCAGTCATTAAACGTGCGCAAATCGCGAAGATCATGGCGGAATGCGTGTCGGATTATGGGCGTTTGCAGTTTGTTCTGCGGCTTGAAAGTGAAGGTATTTCCGCAACTGGTCACTGGCCTGAAGGGTTCAAACTGGCGGTTGGGCTTGGCGAAGCCTACACGGCGCTGGCGCGGCTGGAAGAGCGCTGGTTAAACCTCGACAGATAAGCAATGCGTTTGTGCAATGGAGCGAATACCGTTGCACAGACGAGCGTAAACCCACGCGGTAAAGCGTGTAAGCAAAATCGGGTAAACTTTAGCGTCGTGCGGTGGGGTCGATAGTCTGACTGATTTGTTGCGACTGGCTTTTGTCCTGATGGTGGTACCAGGCGCCAATAGAGGAATAGACGAAGCGGCCGAAGAAAAAGATAAAGCTGATAAGAAGTACGATACGGGTCATGCGACTGTCAAATCGATGTCGTTTTCGCATACTGGTTGCCTGACTCACAATGTTTCCTTTAGGAATACCCGATTTACGGGCGACAGCGACATTAATGCACACTCTTTTTGTCAGGTCAATTAAGCCTGGCGCAAAATCACAATGATTAAATTATCACCATGGATTATATAAGATAAATTAAATATTTACGTGAGCAATGAAAAATGGACGATAATGCGCATTAAGCCGGTAATTAAAGCTGGCTGGCGCGCTTTTTTTGATGCAAATCAATTAACAGATATTGTCCGGAATTAGAATTTCTGTTTGTTAACAAACTGGCACTTCACCGTTGCACAGCACAGTCGGGTCGGATACCTGCCTGAAACACCCGCCAGGATCTGGGTTGGGTAACCGAGCATCTATGACACTTATTCAAAAATATCATCACCTGAAAGATCAGTGGTGGGCTTTGCCGCTCATCACGCCTGTTATTTTGTACCCACTGTTTAGCCTCGCTAATACATTTACTACCGTTTCTGGTCAGACGGTCATTCTCTATTATCTGCCAATGGCGTTGCTGATCGCCCTGATGATGTTTTATGGCTGGGCGGCGCTGCCGGGCATTGTGCTGGCGCTGATTTGCCATTATTGGCCCGCACCGCCGCTGGAAATGGTCAGTAAAGGCGTGCATTTGCTGCTGCCTGTAATACTTAGCTGGGCGGGTTACCGTATTTTTGTCACTCGCCGCCACCGCGTGGCTTATGGCACGGCATTGCTGGTTTCGCAGCGTATTTTCTGGCAGGTGCTCTGCCCGGCGTCGATTTATCTGATTATTCTTGAGCTGGGCGTCTGGCTGAATCTTTACGATCGGGCAACAAGCGACGGCGGCGCGCTGGCGTGGAATGTGCCGATGCTCATCAATTACCAGGCATTACTGGTCGGGACGATGACCGGCGTGCCGTTTAGCTATTTGTTGATCCGCGTTATTCGCCATCCGCGTTACGCGATGTCGTGGTTATCGCAAATGCGCCACGAGTTTGATCGTAAAGTTACGCGCATTGAGATCGGGGTCTGGTTCGCGGTGGTGATTGGCATTTTGCTGCTGTTACTGATGCCGCTGAATAAAAACAGTTCCATTTTCAGCACCAACTACACGCTTTCACTTCTGTTACCGGTGATGCTATGGGGATCAATGCGCTACGGCTATCGTTTTATGTCGCTGGTCTGGACACCGCTGCTGGTCATCTCTATTCACTTTTTTTACCGTTATTTGCCGTGGTTTCCCGCTTACGACGTGCAACTCGCGATCGCCTCATCAAGTTACCTGGTCTTTTCCTTCATCATTCTCGCCATGGCGATGATGGCGACGCGCCAGAGACTGGTGCATGATCGCGCCCGCCGTCTGGCGTTTATCGATCCGGTTGCCAATATGCCCAATCTTCGTGCGTTGAGCCGGGCTATGGCGGATACGCCGTGGTCGGTACTCTGTTTTCTGCGCGTGCCGGAGCTGGAACTGCTGGGGCGTAACTATGGCGTGCTGCTGCGCATTCAGTATAAACAGCGCATGGCGGATTGGCTCATGCCGCTGCTGTCGGCGGAAGAGAACGTGTATCAACTTTCCGGGCACGATCTGGCGATCCGCCTGAATGCCCAGTCGCACCAGACACGCATTGAGGAACTGGACGCGCGCATCAAGCAGTTCCGCTTTATCTGGGATGATATGCCGCTGCAGCCGCAGGTGGGGTTAAGTTACTGCTACGTACGTTCACCAGTGAAGCACCTCTATTTACTGCTCGGTGAAATGAGCACCATCGCCGATTTGTCGCTGGCGACCAACCACCCGGAAAATTTGCAAAACCGGGGCGCGGCGAATCTGCAACGCAGCCTGAAAAGCAAAGTGGATATGATGAATCGCCTGCAACTGGCGCTGGAAAAAAATCACTTTATCCTGATGGCTCAGTTAATTCATGGTGTGCGCGGCGATGATTACTACGAGATCCTGCTGCGCATGCGGGAAGAGAACGGCGACAACATCAGCCCGGATGCGTTTTTGCCTGTCGCGTATGAGTTCGGCTTGTCGTCGCGCATCGATTTATGGGTGATCGAACATGTGCTGATGTTTATGGCGCAAAACCGTGAAAAACTCCCCGCCCAGCGTTTTTCCATTAACCTCTCTCCGGCCTCAATTTGCCGCACGCAGTTTGCCCAGGAAGTCCGGCGTTTATTGCGCAAATACCGCATCGAAGCCTGGCAGTTGATTTTTGAGATCACCGAAAGCAACTCAATGACCAATCTTCAGCAGGCCAACCAGACGCTGGGGCAACTGCAACAGATGGGATGCCGGGTGGCGATCGATGATTTTGGCACCGGTTATGCCAGCTATGCGCGGCTGAAAACTGTTAATGCCGACATCCTGAAAATCGATGGCAGTTTTATCCGCAATATTGTCTCGAACAGCCTGGATTATCAGATTGTGGCGTCGATTTGCCATCTGGCACGGATGAAAAAAATGCTGGTGGTGGCAGAGTATGTGGAAAGCGAAGAGATACGCAGCGCGGCAATCGCGCTGGGTATCGACTATTTACAGGGGTATCTGATTGGTAAGCCAGCGCCGCTGGAGACGCTGGTTAACGAGTAGTGAACGGGCGGCTCAGGCCGCCACTTCCGGAGAGTGCTCTTCTTCGATTTTCAGTCGCCAGCCGGTCACGGCTTCCCAGTATTCCTGCTCTTTTTCCAGATCCAGCAACACCAGCGCGTTCTGGCTGAACCAGTCGTACGGGAAGCTGAGCGTCCAGTGATTAGCATCGGTAGTCAGGCGCAGTGTCGGCGGCGTGGTGGTCGCCTGGCGCTGGTTATTCAGCAGCACGCCAAGCCGTAAGATTTGCACCAGCGGCAAATACTGCTTCTTTTTAAACAGCGTAAAGCGCGGCAAATCATCAAGCTTGATAGCCTTACGGTGGCAGCGCACCAGCGTCGCCATCATCAGCTGTTGCTCCTGATTAAAACCGGGCAGATCGCTGTTTTGCAGAATGTACGCCGAATGGCGGTGCATCCCGCTGTGGTTAATATTAAGCCCTACTTCGTGCAGCATCGCTGCCCATTTCAGCAACGCCGCCAGTTGCGGGTTAGCGAGCTTCGGGTTTTGCTCCAGCCACTGATCGTAAATCTGGGTGGTGGTTTCCAGCACGCGACGCGCCTGCTCGCGGTCGATATTGTACTGGCTGGCGAGGCTCTGCGCGGTGCGGCTGCGAATATCCTGGTGGCGGAAACGACCTTCCATCTCATACAGCACGCCTTCACGCAGTGCGCCGTCGGAAAGGCGCAGCTCGCGGATCGCCAGCGCATCGAACACGCCGCAAAGAATAGCCAGCCCCGGCACAAACACCGCTTTACGCTCTTCGGAAAGGCCTGGCAGACTCAGTTCGCTGAAACTTTTGTACTTCAGCACTTCGGCGACCAGCTTCTCCAGCCGTTCCGGGGTGATAAAGCCGTCTTTCTCGCCGGAGGCGATCAGCACTTCGTGGGCGGCTTTAATGCTACCGGATGCGCCAAGCGCAACATTCCAGCCCTGAATGCGGAACTGCCACGCCAGCGACTCCAGCTTTTGTGTTGCCGCCATGCGCGCGCGGCGGAAGTTTTCGCCGTTAATCGTGCCGCCCATAAAGTACATCTGCGCAAAGCTTACGCAGCCCATACGGCGGCTTTCCACCAGCTTCGGCTCGAAATCTTCACCGATCACCAATTCGGTAGAACCGCCGCCGATATCGATTACCAGCTTGCGGCCTTTTTCCGGCTGTGTATGTTCCACGCCCATAAAAATCAGGCGCGCTTCTTCATTGCCCGGAATGATTTCAATCGGGTAGGGGATTACCTTTTCCGCGCGTTTAAGAAATTCTGTGGCGTTCAGTGCCTGGCGCAACGTGTGCGTACCGACAATGCACACGCTTGCCGGATCAAAGCCCTGCAAGCGTTCGGCGAACAGCGACAGGCAAGCCAGCCCGCGCTCCATTGCCTCTTCGCTCAGCATGTTATTGCTGTCCAGACCATCAGCCAGGTGCACGCGCTGTTTCAGGCGGCCGATGATCTGCATTGCGCCGTCGACCACACGCGCAATGACCATATGGAAACTGTTTGAACCCAGATCGACCGCGGCAAATTCCTCCGGTCGTGGCGTCTTTTCTTGTATCGGCATAGGTTAGTCGGGCTGTTCGAGTGATTTGATGTAGTCGTAAATCGCCAGTTGTGCGCGCACTTTACGACGGTTGCCGCGCGGCACATAGCGATTACTCAGTTCTTTATCGATGTACCTGGCTTTCACGGTATCACTTAAAAGCAAATCAATGATATCCAGAACGCGCTGTTTAAGGCGCGGATCGAGCAGCGGTGCGGCCACTTCGATACGGTAATCGATGTTACGTGTCATCCAGTCTGCGGAGGAGAGATAAACGCGTTTATCGCCGCCGTTCTCAAAAATATAGATGCGATCGTGCTCAAGATAACGATCAACGATACTGGTGACACGAATATTTTCGCTGATGCCTTCCAGTTGCGGAATAAGTGAACACATGCCGCGCACCAGCAGGTTCACCGGCACGCCGGAACTGGAGGCGGTATACAGCCTGTCCACCAGCCCTTTATCGACAAGGTTATTCAGCTTCAGCGTAATGCCGGAAGGTTTACCTTCCTGCGCGTTAGCAATCTCCGTGTCGATCATATCGTACAACAGGCGACGCGAGTTCTGCGGCGACACCAGCAAATAATCGAAGCTCACCGGACGGTAGGGGTTTTCAATAAAGTTGAATACCCGGCGCACTTCATTGGTGATGCGCGCATCGGCCGTGATCAGTGAATAGTCCGTATAAAGCCGCGCGGTTTTTTCGTTAAAGTTGCCGGTACCGATGTGCGCATAGCGCACGATCTCTTCCCCTTCCATACGGGAAATGAGGAACAGTTTGGCGTGAATTTTTAAGCCCGGCGCCGAGAAAATCACCTGCACGCCCGCTTCCGTCAGCCGCTTCGCCCAATGGATGTTGGCTTCTTCATCGAAACGCGCCTGCAACTCCACCACCACGGTGACTTTTTTACCGTTATGCGCGGCGTGGATCATCGAATCGATAATGCGCGAATCTTTCGCCACGCGGTAAATGTTGATTTTGATCGCCAGCACGCTCGGGTCGAACGACGCCTGGCGCAGCAGCTCCAGTACGTGTTCAAAGGTGTGGTACGGATAATAGAGCAGCACATCGCGTTCGCGAATGGCGTCAAAACCGTTGCGGAACTTATCAAACCCAATGTGGCGCAGACGCGGCATCGGTTTGTTGACGAGGTTGGCTTTGCCGACATTCGGAAAACCAATAAAGTCTTTGAAGTTGTGATAACGCCCGCCGGGAATAATGGAGTCATAACGGGAGATAGTCAGCTTTTCACGCAGCATCTCGACCATGGCATCGGGCATATCGCGCTGATAAACAAATCGTACCGGCTCGGCGGTCAGACGCTGTTTCAGGCTGGAGGACATCAGCTCCATCAGGCTCGACTCCATTTCGTGCACCAGGTCATATTCGGCGTCACGGGTCATTTTCATCGAGTAGGCGTTCAGTGCGTCATAATCGAAGAAGCCTTTAAAGATATCATCCAGGCAGTAACGCAGAATGTTATCCAGCAGGATCATCGGTTTGCGACGGCGCGGCGTTTCCGGCGGCAGGTTAACAAAGCGCGGCACTTTATCTGACGGGATCTCCAGCAGCGCGTAGCGGATTTCGTCGCCGCGAATAATCTCTACCGCCAGGTAGGTGTAATCATCTTTTAAGAAGCGTACCAGGTTGGTTTCGCGGTTAATCAGCGTCGGGGTAATGTGCTGGCGCAAATATTGTTTGAAGTAATTGCGCAGCCAGCTCTGTTGGTTTTGCGAAAGCTGACGTTCGTTAATCAGGAAAATTTGATTACGCGCCATCTCCAGCAGCAGGTCGTTGTACAGACTGTCGAACTCTTGATCGGCTTTCAGTACGCGAGACTGGATCTTGCCCAGCAGATGGCGGGAATTCGTGGTAACGCCTTGCTCTTCGCTAATGATTAAGCGGCGTTTCAGTTCAGCAAAACGGACTTTATAAAATTCGTCGAGGTTGTTGGAATAGATCCCCAAAAAACGCATGCGTTCGATAAGCGGGTTACTTTTGTCGGCGGCTTCCTGGAGAACACGTTCATTGAAGCACAACCAGCTTAGTTCTTTTTCGAGATATAACTTTTCCTGACCCATTCCTGTTTACACTCCGGTTCTTGCTCGGGACACGGCAAATCCTTCTCGCTCTCGCGGTGCCCTGACTGACAGGTGAACGTTGCTGGCGTCCCTTCGTATGACACAACTTATTATGGCGAGCTTTGCCGTCAGATGTCCAACTGTGCCAAAAAAGTATGACAGTAATCCGTTTTTCGCATCTAAGGTGATGGAAATAAAGTAACTTTTTCTTTTAGCAGGGGAAGAGGAAAGAAACCCTGCCGCGGCGGGCAGGGTGAAAAGCGATAAATTGCAGTAATTATTCGTCGGCCGCATAGCCTTCAGGCGGTAGGCGCACACCATCCAGCCACGCGCTGTTGCTGTCCATTTTCAGGCGGCCATCAACAAACCAGCTAACCACCAGCGGGTAAATCGCATGTTCCTGTGACTGCACACGTTCGGTGATCTCTTCTTCCGTATCACCTTCGAACACCGGCACTTTGGCTTGCAAAATCACCGGGCCACCGTCCAGCTCATCGGTAACAAAATGCACGCTGGTACCATGTTCTTCATCACCGTTTTCCAGCACCTGGCGGTGCGTGTGAAGACCGGGATATTTTGGCAACAGGGAAGGGTGGATATTCAGCAGACGTCCGGCGTAATGCGCGACAAACGCCGGGCTGAGGATACGCATATAACCCGCCAGCACCACCACATCCGGGGCGTAGGCGTCGATTTCCTGCATCAGCTCGCGGTCAAACGCATCGCGGCTGGCGAACTGATCTGCGCTCAGCGCATGGGCGGGAATATTGGCTTCCCGCGCACGTTCAAGGCCGAACGCGTCGGCCTTATTACTGAATACTGCCCGCAGGGTGCCGTTGATTTTCTTCTGTTTGCAGGCGTCGATAATTGCCTGCAAATTGCTTCCGTTACCGGAAATCAGCACCACGATGTTTTTCATTCAATAACCACACGCTCACTGGAATCGGATGCTTTGATGATACCGATTTTCCACGCCTTTTCACCTTTCGCATTCAGCAGAGTGATGGCTTTATCGGCTTCAGCCGCAGGCAGCGCGATCACCATACCAACGCCGCAGTTAAAGGTGCGGTACATTTCGTGGCGGCTCACGTTACCGGCGTTTTGCAGCCAGTTAAACACGGCCGGCCACTGCCAGGAGGACTCATTGATTACCGCCTGGGTGTTATCCGGCAGTACGCGCGGAATGTTTTCCCAGAAACCGCCGCCGGTCAGGTGGGCGATAGCGTGGACATCGACATTTTCAATCAGCTCCAGCACGGACTTCACATAAATGCGGGTCGGTTCCAGCAGGTGATCGGCCAGCGGTTTGCCTTCCAGTTGCGTAGCCAGCGGATCGGCACCGCTCACTTCGAGCACTTTACGCACCAGCGAATAGCCATTGGAGTGCGGGCCGCTGGAAGCCAGTGCGACCAGCACATCGCCGTCAGCCACTTTCGAGCCGTCGATGATTTCTGATTTTTCTACCACACCGACGCAGAAACCGGCGACATCGTAATCTTCACCGTGGTACATGCCCGGCATTTCCGCCGTTTCGCCGCCAACCAGCGCACAGCCAGATTGCAGACAGCCTTCGGCGATGCCGTTGATCACGCTGGCGGCAGTATCAACATCCAGCTTGCCGGTGGCGTAATAGTCGAGGAAGAACAGCGGCTCAGCGCCCTGTACCACCAGATCGTTAACGCACATTGCCACCAGATCGATACCGATGGTGTCGTGACGTTTCAGATCCATTGCCAGACGCAGTTTTGTGCCCACGCCGTCAGTGCCGGAAACCAGTACTGGCTCACGATATTTTTGCGGCAGCGCGCACAGCGCACCGAAGCCGCCCAAACCGCCCATCACTTCCGGGCGACGGGTTTTCTTCACCACGCCTTTGATTCGGTCAACCAGAGCATTGCCCGCGTCGATATCAACACCGGCATCTTTATAGCTGAGAGAGGTTTTATCGGTCACTGCTTGGGTCCCCACGCGTTTACTTGCGGTAGAAATAAAATTTGGCGCAATTCTAACAGCCAAGGCAAACGTTTGCGAGTCCATTATTTAAGGGCGCGGCGGATTCTTGCGATATACTCTTTTCCAGTCTGATTGATCGCGATCAAGCGCCTTCCTGTAGCGCAACGGAGAAAAAGCGGTATAATCCGGCGATTTTTTTTGTGGCTGCCACCTGTCAGGGGAAAGGAGAAGAGTATGAAGGTCGTGGAAGTAAAACACCCACTCGTCAAACACAAGCTGGGCCTGATGCGAGAGAACGACATCAGCACCAAACGCTTTCGTGAACTCGCCTCAGAAGTGGGCAGCCTGCTGACCTATGAAGCAACGGCCGATCTGGAAACGGAAAAAGTGACCATCGAAGGCTGGAATGGCCCGGTACAGGTTGATCAAATTAAGGGTAAGAAAATCACCGTAGTGCCGATCCTGCGCGCAGGTCTGGGCATGATGGAAGGCGTGCTGGAGCACGTACCGAGCGCGCGCATCAGCGTAGTGGGTATCTACCGTAATGAAGAGACGCTGGAGCCGGTACCGTACTTCCAGAAACTGGTATCCAACATCGACGAGCGCATGGCGCTGGTTGTTGACCCGATGCTGGCGACCGGTGGTTCGATGATCGCTACCATCGACCTGTTGAAAAATGCCGGTTGCCACAGTATTAAAGTGCTGGTGCTGGTTGCCGCGCCGGAAGGGCTGGCGGCGCTGGAAAAAGCGCACCCGGATGTTGAGCTGTACACCGCGTCGATTGACCAGGGGCTGAATGAGCACGGATACATTATTCCGGGCCTCGGCGACGCCGGCGACAAAATCTTTGGTACGAAGTAACTGATAAGAAATCGAAAGCCGACTTTGATAGTCGGCTTTTTTTTGGAATTCATAACACTGCCCGCCGTTTTGGACGGGTGGACAACAACAACACTCAGAGGAAAACACTATGACGCGCCGTGCTATCGGGGTAAGTGAAAGACCGCCGCTTTTGCAGACGATCCCGCTTAGTTTACAGCATCTGTTCGCCATGTTCGGCGCAACCGTGCTGGTGCCAATCCTGTTCCACATTAACCCGGCCACCGTGCTGCTGTTCAATGGTGTCGGAACGCTGCTGTATATCTTTATCTGTAAAGGGAAAATCCCGGCCTATTTAGGCTCCAGCTTTGCGTTTATCTCCCCGGTACTGCTGTTGCTGCCGCTGGGCTACGAAGTGGCGCTCGGCGGGTTCATTATGTGCGGCGTGCTGTTCTGCATCGTCTCGTTCATTGTGAAAAAAGCGGGCACCGGCTGGCTGGATGTGATGTTCCCGCCTGCGGCGATGGGCGCAATCGTTGCCGTCATCGGTCTGGAACTGGCGGGTGTGGCGGCGAACATGGCCGGTCTGCTGCCTGCGGAAGGGCAGTCTGCGGATTCCAAAACCGTGATTATCTCGCTGGTGACGCTGGGCGTGACGGTGTTTGGCTCGGTGCTGTTCCGCGGCTTTCTGGCGATTATCCCGATCCTGATTGGCGTGCTGGCGGGTTATGCGCTCTCCTTCGCGATGGGCGTTGTCGATACCACGCCGATTGCTCAGGCGCACTGGTTCGCGCTGCCAACGTTTTACACGCCGCGTTTTGAGTGGTTTGCCATTTTCACCATTCTGCCTGCGGCGCTGGTGGTGATTGCCGAGCACGTCGGTCACCTGGTGGTGACGGCGAATATCGTCAAAAAAGATCTGATCCGCGATCCGGGTTTGCACCGCTCCATGTTTGCCAACGGCCTTTCAACCATCATCTCCGGTTTCTTCGGCTCTACGCCGAACACCACCTACGGTGAGAACATCGGCGTGATGGCGATTACCCGCGTGTATAGCACCTGGGTGATTGGCGGCGCGGCGATTATCGCCATTCTGCTCTCCTGCGTCGGTAAACTGGCGGCGGCTATCCAGATTATCCCGGTGCCGGTAATGGGCGGTGTTTCCCTGCTGCTGTACGGGGTAATCGGCGCTTCCGGTATCCGCGTGCTGATCGAATCGAAAGTGGATTACAGCAAAGCGCAAAACCTGATCCTCACCTCCGTTATCCTCATCATCGGCGTTAGCGGCGCGAAAGTGCACATTGGCGCGGCTGAATTGAAAGGCATGGCGCTGGCGACGATCGTCGGTGTGGGTCTGAGCCTGATCTTTAAACTGATTAGCGTACTGCGCCCGGAAGAAGTGGTGCTGGACGCGCCAGAAGATGACGTCGCGAAGTCGTAAACATCGTGCAGAATTGAACCGGGCCTCGCGCCCGGTTCAAACCTTGCAACATTTTGTGATAGACTCACTGCGTTTTTTGTAAGCCTTGTTGAGGTACCTCTGAACACGCCGGCACAGCTCTCCCTGCCATTGTACTTACCCGATGATGAAACCTTTGCGAGTTTCTGGCCGGGTGATAACCCCTCTTTACTGGCGGCACTGCAAAACGTTCTGCGCCAGGCGCACAGCGGATACATCTATTTCTGGTCACGTGAAGGCGCGGGCCGCAGCCATTTGCTGCATGCCGCGTGTGCCGAACTCTCCCAGCGCGGCGATGCCGTAGGCTATGTGCCGCTCGATAAGCGCACCTGGTTTGTACCGGAAGTGCTGGATGGGATGGAGCAACTCTCGCTGGTGTGTATCGACAATATCGAATGCGTGGCCGGTGACGAGCCGTGGGAGATGGCGATTTTCAACCTCTACAACCGCATTCTGGAACAGGGCAAAACCCGCTTGCTGATAACCGGCGACAGACCGCCGCGCCAGCTCAATCTGGGGTTGCCGGATCTGGCCTCAAGGCTGGACTGGGGGCAAATCTACAAGCTGCAACCGCTCTCCGACGAAGACAAATTACAAGCCTTACAACTGCGGGCGCGGATCCGCGGGTTTGAACTGCCGGAAGACGTGGGGCGGTTTTTGTTAAAGCGGCTGGACAGAGAAATGCGCACGCTGTTCGATACGCTGGATGAGCTGGATCGCGCGTCGATCACCGCCCAGCGCAAGCTGACCATTCCGTTCGTCAAAGAGATCCTCAAACTCTGAACCCTCGCCACGCGGCGAGGGTTTTTTAATGCTACAAAATCTCCAGCACCTTCTCCGGCGGGCGACCGATTCGCGCTTTGCCGTGGCTAACGACAATCGGGCGTTCAAGCAGTTTCGGGTTATCCACCAGCGCCTGCACCAGTTGCGCTTCCGTCAGTGCGCTATCGCTAAGCTGTAATTCTTTATAGAGATCTTCTTTGCTGCGCATCAGTTCGCGCGCGCTGGACATACCGAGCATTTTCAGCAGCTTTTGCACCGTCGCTGCGTCCGGCGGCGTCTCGAGGTAGAGCACCACTTCTGGCTCCACACCGTTTTCCTTCAGCAGCGCCAGCGTTTCGCGGCTCTTTGAGCAGCGTGGGTTATGGTAAATCTTCACCGTCTCTGACATCTCTTCTCCTTATTACATTTTCTGGTACGGCTTGAACCGTTGCTGCAACTCGCGTAGCTGGTCAATTCGTGCATCGTAACGTGCCTGTTGCAGGCTGCCGAGTTTCACCTGCGAACTGGCGCTGCTTAGCAAGGTGATCGCCTGATCCAGCTTGCCTACCAGCGCTAACCCTTCGGCACGCGCGGCCAGTTCCTGATCGCGGTTATTCAGTGCCGCTTCGGCCTGCGCCAGTAAATCCCAGCCGTTGACATCCTCTTTATTCGTAAAGGTGTAACGGTTAAGAATGCGCGCGGCTTCCGCGGGCTGACCACCTTCCAGGTAAGCGTTCGCCAGGTTGAGTTGTAGCACCGGGTTAGTTTTCAGTTCGCTGGCACCATTGAGGCGTTTAATGGCGTCCGCGCTTTTGTTCTGCCCTAAATCGATATCGGTCGCCAGGTCGATATACCAGGGGTTGTTCGGGCTGGCGTTCAGCAGCGGCTGCAAGATTTTTGCCGCCTCGGCGTAATTTTTCGCTTCCATTGCCTGTAACGCCCGACCATATTGTGCCGCGCGTTGTTCACGCACGTTGCCTTTCGACCAGCCATCCAGCAGGTCACTGGTGAGCTGGTTACGCCCGGAGTTGTACATGCCCAGCGTTCTGGCTTTCGCCATGTAGAACTCTTCGGATGATTGCACCACCACCGGACGCATCTGGTTGGCGCGGTTGCGCGCATCCGACAAGCGGCTTTCCGGCAACGGGTGCGTCAGCAAAATTTCCGGCGGGCGCGTGGAGTAGCGCGACTGATCCAGCAGTTTTTCGAGGAAGGTCGGCATCGCTTGCGGATCAAACCCGGCGCGTTGCAACACCTGAATACCGATGCGGTCCGCTTCCTGTTCGTTCTGCTGGGTAAAACTGATGAGCCCTTGCTGTGTTCCGGCCAGCGTGCCGGTGAGCGCGCCCATCCCGGCTTGCGGGTTAGCCATCGCCAGCAAAATGGAACCCAGTACGCCCGCCCAGGTCAGCGGCGCGTTGCGTTTTTGGTCTTCCATCGCGCGCGCCAGGTGGCGCTGGGTGACGTGGGAGATTTCGTGTGCCATCACCGAGGCCAGTTGGCTCTCGTTATCCGTATAACGGAACAGCGCGGAGTGCAGCACCACATTGCCGCCAAAAAAGGCGAAGGCGTTGATCTCGTCGTTATTGACGAGATAGAAGTGGAAAGGGGTTTTGACCGAATCCGCGTGCGCCACCAGACGCATACCGAGGGAATTAATGTACTGCACCAGCAGCGGATCATTAATCAGTGGCGCGCTGCCGCGAAGCTGGCGAACGTAATAGTCGCCCATCTGCATCTCCTGACCAATGGAGAGCGTGCTTCCCGCCGAGGTGCCCATATCCGGCAACGTGCTGTCTATCGAATCAGCCCATGCCGGGGCAACGCTACCTGCACTGAGTGCAGCAATCAGGGTTGCGACCAGCGTTCGTTTCAACTGCCTGAACATAACCTCTTTCCTGTATTTGGGGTGACACACTGTTGACCTGCTTTCGGCGGCGTCGTTCCGGCTCACCGGCCATCGAGTGTAGCCGCCTTTAGGGATGAAAAACATTGTATTCAGTGGATTGCTATGTTTCCCGCAAAGGATACGAAAAGCGAAGTCTTTTTTGTGACATTTCGATACAATTCCACTCCTTACCCCCGCTCAAGAGGTTCATAAAGGAACGTTATGCTCGAAATGTTAATGCAGTGGTATCGCCGCCGCTTCAGCGATCCGGAGGCGATTGCGCTGCTGGTCATTCTGCTCGCGGGGTTCTGTATTCTCTTCTTCTTCAGCGGCCTTCTTGCGCCGCTGCTGGTAGCGCTGGTGATCGCTTACCTGCTTGAGTGGCCTACCGCACGTCTGCAACGTATCGGCTGTTCGCGTACCTGGGCTGCCACAATAGTTCTGGTGCTGTTTGTCGGCATCCTGCTGGTGATGGCGTTTGTGGTGATGCCGGTTGCCTGGCAGCAGGGGATTTACCTGATCCGTGATATGCCCGGCATGTTAAGCAAACTCTCTGATTTTGCCGCCACCTTACCGCGCCGTTACCCGGCGTTAATGGATGCGGGGATCATCGATGCGATGGCGGAAAACATGCGCTCCCGCATGCTGACAATGGGCGATTCCGTGGTGAAATATTCGCTCGCCTCACTGGTCGGGTTGCTGACGCTGGCGGTCTATCTGGTGCTGGTGCCGCTGATGGTTTTCTTCCTGGTCAAAGATAAAGAGCAGATGCTCAACGCCGTGCGCCGCGTGCTGCCGCGCAACCGTGGGCTGGCAGGCCAGGTGTGGAAAGAGATGAACCAGCAAATCACCAACTACATCCGTGGCAAAGTGCTGGAGATGATTGTCGTCGGCGTCGCCACCTGGATCGGTTTTATCCTGTTTGGTCTCAACTACTCCCTGCTGCTGGCGGTGCTGGTCGGCTTCTCGGTGCTGATCCCCTATATCGGCGCGTTTGTCGTCACCATTCCGGTGGTTGGCGTGGCGCTGTTCCAGTTCGGTCTTGGCACTGAGTTCTGGAGCTGCTTTGCCGTTTATCTGATTATTCAGGGGCTGGATGGCAACCTGCTGGTGCCGGTGCTGTTCTCCGAAGCGGTTAACTTACACCCGCTGGTGATCATTTTATCGGTGATTATCTTCGGCGGGCTGTGGGGCTTCTGGGGCGTCTTTTTCGCTATCCCGCTGGCGACGCTGATTCAGGCGGTGATCCACGCCTGGCCGGATTCGCCGCCGGTGTCAGAAGAGTAATCTTGCCGGGCGGCAGCCAGCTTGCCGCCCGGCATTCTCCTCAATGCGTGTCGTTCTGATGGCGCAGATAGATAATCCAGTACGTCACCCCCACCAGCACGCCGCCGCCGATAATATTGCCAATCGTCACTGGCAGCAGGTTATCGGTAATCACGTTACTGATGGTCAGCGCCGGGAAGTTATCTGGCGAGCTGTGTACCGCCGTCCAGAAACTCTGTGGTGAAAAGTCACGAATGATCACCGCCAGCGGCAGCAAAAACATGTTGGCGATACTGTGCTCGAAACCGCTGGCGACAAACATGCCGATTGGCAGCAACATCGCCATGATTTTATCCGTCAACGTATGGCCGGAATAACTCATCCACACCGCCAGACAGACCATTAAATTGCACAGCGTGCCCAGGCACACCGCTTCGATAAAGGTGTGGTGCATTTTATGGTCAGCGGTTTGCAACACATTCAGCCCCCACAAGCCGTTGCTGCTCATGGCCTGGCCGCCAAACCAAATCAACGCCACAAAAAACAGTGCCCCTACGAGGTTGCCGAAATAGACGATCACCCAGTTGGTAAACAGTTGTCGCCAGCTAATCAACCCGCTGGCTTTGGCCATCACCGTCAGCACGGTTGAGGTAAAGAGATCCGCCCCGCAGACCACCACCAGAATCAGCCCGAGGGAAAAACAGACGCCGCCCGCCAGCTTCGCCAGCGCGGTCGCGGGCGCAGGCCCGGCGGTAACGGTGATGTAAAACACAAACGCAATCGAGATAAACACGCCCGCAGTAATCGCGAGGAAGAACGACAGCTCTTTTCGTTTGCTGACTTTATACAATCCAGACTGCTCGGCGACTTTTGCCATTTCCGCAGGAAGTCGCAGGTCAAACGCGTTGCCGGTATCCATTTGATTCTCCTGATTCAATGCATAGTAGACACCCGCCGTCTTATGCATAGCGCATACCAGCGACAAACCAGAGAGCGTTAGCGGGTTCACAGAACCCGAAGGGGGTTAC
The DNA here is from genome assembly GCF_003337365.1 of Kosakonia sp. AG348. Classification (NCBI taxonomy): domain Bacteria; kingdom Pseudomonadati; phylum Pseudomonadota; class Gammaproteobacteria; order Enterobacterales; family Enterobacteriaceae; genus Kosakonia; species Kosakonia sp. AG348. Next base: position 284,873 of record NZ_QPJR01000005.1, on the reverse strand, counting down.
AGCACTTCGCGCACGGCGATACCGAGACGCTGCATTCGCGATAACAGCGTGGTGCGTTTCATGCCGAGTTTGGCGGCCGCGCCGCGCGGCCCGGCGACAATGCCGTTGGTTTCGCGCAGCACCTGAATAATTTGCTGGCGTTCCGCTTCGTCATTTTCCGGCGGCTCCGGGCGCATCATCTCCGCCACTTTGGGCAGCGTGAAGGGGAAGGGATCGTGGCTAACCGGCTGCACCATGCTGACCGGCTGGGCGTGCAGATGCAGGTTTAAGGTGTTGTCGCGCGCCAGCAGCACCGCGCGTTCAATGACGTTTTCCAGCTCGCGCACGTTGCCGGGCCACTCGTAGCGCATCAGTTGCTGGATAGTATCGGCGGGAATGGTATCAATGGTGCGATTGAGGCGGCGCGCCAGTTTTTGTGTGAAATAACGTGCCAGCAGCGGAATATCGTCCGGCCGCTCGCGTAGCGGCGGTAGCACCAGCGGAAAAACATTCAGGCGGTAAAACAGATCGTTACGGAATTCTCGATCAATCACCATCTGGCGCAGGTCGCGGTTGGTGGCGGCAATCACCCGTACGTTAACCGGAATGGTTTTCGTACCGCCGATGCGTTCGATCTCGCGCTCCTGCAACACCCGCAACAGCTTCGGTTGCAGCTCAAGCGGCATATCGCCAATTTCATCGAGGAACAGTGTGCCTTCATCAGCCATCTCAAAGCGCCCGCGATGGGCGTTAATAGCCCCGGTGAAAGCGCCTTTATCGTGACCAAACAGCTCGCTTTCCAGCAGGCTGGCGGGAATGGCGGCACAGTTGATTTTCACCAGCGGTTTGTCTTTGCGCGGGCTCATCTGGTGCAGCGCGCGGGCGATGATCTCCTTGCCGGTGCCGGTTTCACCGAGAATCAGCACCGTACTGTCGCTCAGTGCCACAATATTGACCTGCTGAAGCACGTCGCGCATGGCATCACTCTGGTAAATGATGTCGCCAAAACTCTGGCTGGAGGCGATTTGCTCGTTCAGTTTGCGGTTTTCGCTGTTCAGATTCTCTTTTAAATGGATCACCTGCCGGTAGGCGTCGGCATTATCGACGGCAATGCCAATTCTGTCGGCAATTTGCTGCAATAATCGACAGTTTTGCTCACTGAAAATCGAGGCGTCCCGGTGCGCCAGCAACAGCACGCCAGGCGCGTGGTGGCTGAAGGTCAGCGGCAAAATAAACACCACGTTTAACCCCTGCATCAATAGCTGTTGCAATACCGGATCGCGCTGCCATAACCCGGCATCCTGCGCCTGGTGCAGCAATGCGCCCTGATTTTCATTGAGCGCCGCCAGCACCACCGGGCTATCACTGCGCAGCGCAAAGCGCTCGGTTTCCGGCGGGCAGCTGGGAAAGTGGGTGGCATGGCAAATAAGCTGGCGGGAGTGCAGCGTGTCGCGCAGAACCACGCGGACATTATCGATACCGAAAAAGCGGTGAATTTCCTGCGAAACATCGGCGATCAGATCGTCAAGATCCAGATGCGAAAGCACCGAGTTGGTAATGTCCACCAGCACCCGATCATGGTCGCGCTCTTCACGCAGTGTTTCGATCGACTCGCTCAACGCTACCTGAGAAAGTTGTGTTTCCAGCGCCTGGCTTGCCAGCCGCGCCAGCCAGCTAAACATCGTGTTGTCCTGCTCCGTGAACTGGCCGTTATCGGTACGGGCAAAACGCAACTCCAGCGCCTCACTTTGCGCCAGCAGAATAAGGTGCAGCGAACTGTCGCTGACTTTTCCGCCGTATTCACGCTCGCTGGTTTCGACGCTGCCATCATCAAAGCAGCGCCAGAAGTGGGCGTTATTTAAGCGTAATTCGATAAACTGGACGGGGCTGAAAGGCGGCGGTAAAGGGATAAACGCCCGGAGTAACGAAGTGTGAGTATTCTGTTCCAGCAACTGCCGTAAGATCATGGATACGTCGCCCTTAATAGTGAGCGTAAATAGTACATTACCCCTTATTTTTGTAGTGTTACAAGCTTCACGTATAAATCACTGGGGTGACATTTATGTGATGAATCATTCAGCGCAACAGCCGCACCATCAGATAGATCGCCGGTTCATGCGCCATATCCTGTAAATGTTGCAGCAACTGGCGGCTCCAGCTCCGCCAGGGTTCTTCTGCGGTTTTTGATAACTCCACGCACGTCGGTGCCAGCGTATTCACGTGGCTGGCATCGATGACAATTTCGCCAAAGGTTAATAACCCCTGCATTTTGCGCCTGGCATCCGCGTCATCGATTAACATTAGCCAGTGCTGATACTCATCAAGCGGGCATTCGAGCGCCACGTTGAGGCAGTCAATCACCCCAACGTGATGACCAATCGCCAGCGAGTAGTACATCACCTGGCGACTTTTTTCTTCCAGTTCGACGCTGTTATCGACAAACTTCTGCCGCAGCATCCAGAACATCACTTTCGCTTGCTGCTCAGACATGGGCACGCTCCAGCTCGTTCATCAGTTGCTGCACGATGGAGGTCAGACGCGGGTCCGCCGCCTGTTGCAGCCAGTTATTTACCCGCAGCGTAGCCTGCGCGGGATCGCCTGCGGTTAATAAAGCGAAGAGCTGGTCGGTGATCTCGCGTCCCTGGCGATAACCCGCCAGCTGGCGCGCCAGCCGTTCAAGCGTCACGCGCAATGCCAGTGGCAGTGTCGGCCAGCGTACGCTGGCGATTTCATCAGCCGCTTGTTGATGATCGACGGCGTGCAGTTTTTGCTCCAGCAAGCCAAGCGCCACCGCAAAACCGTTGATGGTCGCCGCTGGCGTCGGCGGGCAGCCGGGGATCCACACATCAATCGGCACAATGGTGTCGCTGCCGCCCCACACGCAGTAGAGATCGTGGAAAATCCCGCCGCCGACGCCGCACGCGCCGTAGGAGATGGCGATTTTATGATCCGGTGCCGATTCCCAGGCGCGCAGGGCAGGCATGCGCATGGCGCGCGTGACCGCGCCGGTAAACAGCAAAATATCCGCGTGGCGCGGCGAAGCCACCACTTTGATGCCAAAGCGTTCCGCGTCAAACAGCGGCGTAATGGCGGCAAAAATTTCGATTTCACACCCGTTGCAGCCGCCGCAATCGACGCGGTAAACGTAGGCAGAACGCTGGATATCGCGCAGCAAGAGCTGCTTCATTTTCTGCGCGGATTCATCGAGCGGCACCGGCTGGCTGACATGCTGGTTCAGCACTTTCAGGTCGGAACTCATGCTTGCTCCTTAAGATAGTAATGCACGTTAACGCTGCCGCGATGCTCCAGCGCCGCGCGTCGGCGGCACGCCGGGCAGAGAGAGGCCTGCGCCCGCAGGTTCTCAAGCTGGTGCGGTGCGTTTTGGTTCAGGGCCAGCAGTTCCACCGCCAGCGCCACGGATTTTTCTGGCGCGAACGGTACGCCGCACTCGCTACAGTGCTGCAGGCGGAAGGTGGCGCGCACATACAGATCGGCTTTGTTAGTGACCGCCAGTTCAAACTCTTCCGACAGACGGATCGCCCGCGTCGGGCACACCTCTTCGCAGCGCCCGCAGTAGATGCAGCGGCCGATGAACAGTTGCCAGACGCGGCTGTTCTCCCCGGCATCCGTTTCCAGCGTGAGCGCGTTCGCCGGACAGGCGGTGGTACATGCGCCGCAAGCGATGCATTGCTGCGGGTCGAGTTCCGGTTTGCCGCGAAACCCCGGGCACACCTCCAGCGGTGCGAACGGGTATTTCACCGTCGGCTCGCCCGCTCTGAGAATGGTTTTCAACAATTTCAGCATCGTTTCTTTCCTTACTTCAGCGGCGAGTGGCGACGTTCAAGGCCGTAACGTTCGATCTCTTTGTAGGGCACGGTTGTCGATTTACGCTTGCGCACATCCACCAGCGTCACGCGGTCGGTACACGAATAGCAGGGATCGAGGCTGCCGATAATCAGCGGCGCATCGGAAACAGTATTGCCGCGCAGCATATAGCGGAGCACCGGCCAGTTGGCGTAGGTCGCCGCGCGACAGCGCCAGCGGTAAAGTTTCTGGTTGTCGCCGAGCATGCTCCAGTGCACATCTTCACCGCGTGGCGCTTCCACATAACCGAGGGCGAATTTATGCGGCTGATAGCTGAACCCTTCGGTCAGCAGCGGCGTATCCGGCAGGTTATCAAGGGCAAACTCAATCATTGCCAGCGAATCGAACACCTCTTTCACCCGCACCATAACGCGTGAAAAGACGTCGCCATCCGGCCAGGTAAACAGCGTTTTCGGCAGGCTGCCGTAGTCGGCGTACGGATGATCGAAGCGTAAATCGCGGGCAAAACCGCTGCCGCGGATCAGCGGCCCGACCGGGCTGAAATCGCGTGCGACCTGGCGGTCAAGAATGCCCACCCCCTGGGTGCGCTGCGCCATGTTGGGCGTGGAGAGCAGCATATCGACCAGTTGCGCCACTTCCGCGCGCATCTCTTTCACCAGTTGAATGGTTTTGACGCGCTGCTCTTTGAGAATGTCCCGGCGGATACCGCCAATCAGATTCAGACCGTAGGTTTTGCGCGAACCGGTGAGCAACTCAGCCATGGTCATCGATTTTTCGCGGATGCGGAAAAACTGCATAAAACCGGTATCAAAACCGACAAAGTGGCTGGAAAGACCGATGTTGAGCAAATGGCTGTGCAGCCGTTCCACTTCCAGCAGCACCGAACGGATGGTGTGCGCCCGTTGCGGCACCACAATGCCGAGCGCGTTTTCCACCGAGGTGGTGTAAGCCACGCTGTGGGCAAAGCCGCAAATGCCGCAAACCCTGTCCGACAGGAATGTCACTTCGTTGTAGCCCATGCGGGTTTCTGCCAGCTTCTCCATGCCGCGATGGACATAAAACAAGCGGTAATCGGCATCGACAATCCGTTCACCATCGACAAACAAACGGAAATGCCCCGGCTCATCCGAGGTGATATGCAGCGGGCCTATCGGCACAATGCGCGCGGAATTGCCGCCATCGTTGATAAAGGTGTAGTTTTCCGTGTCGCTGGTAGGTTCCGGGCGCAGACGGTAATCCATGGTGTCTTTGCGCAGCGGGTGCAGATCGTCCGGCCAGTCATCCGGTAGCACCAGGCGGCGCTGATCCGGCAAACCGACCGGGATCAGACCGTACATATCGCGGATCTCACGTTCGCCCCATACCGCGGCGGGTACGCGCGGCGTCACCGACGGGAACTCGCGCGTGTCGGCATCGACCAGCGCTTTCACCACAATCCAGCACTTTTCCGCACCTTCCATCGACAACGCGTAATAGACCGCGTAATGACCATTCAGGGTACGTTCATCATTGCCGAACAGCACCGGTAACCAGCCGTCATGCTGGTAATAGAGGTAGTGCACGATGTCCGGTAACAGATTGATTTTGACCGTTATAGTGACTTGTTCGAAGGTCTGGCGCTCCTCGTCCAGCACCGCGCCGGGAAACTGCGCCTTCAATGCAGCAAGACAGGCGTTGCCGCGAGGTTGCTGGAGATTCACGCTTGCTAAATAACTCACTTTCACTCTCCCTGACGATGCGACGGCGTTGCCGATGCGGCGGTGGTATCAACATTGGCCCACAGCCAGCTAAGCTGGGTGGGATGATCATCATTGTTTTGCTGCACGATGGTGGCAGCGCTGGCCAGTAACCGGCTGACCGGCTGAGGAATATGCGTACCCATCACCAGCATCATCACCAGTAAAATCACCATCGGCGCGGTAGTGAGCCAGCCCAGCTCGCCGGTTGCCACCTGCTGCGGCGGCGTGGCGAACAGCACTTTCGCCACCATGCGCACCAGCCCGCCGAGCACCAGCGTCAGTAACACCAGCAGCAGGATGGTGACGGCGAGATGTTCCGCCGCCAGCCCGGCGGTGACGGTCATAAACTCACTGAGGAAAATATTGAATGGCGGCATACCGCCCAGCGCCAGCGCGCCGCCGCCCAGCAGTACGGCGGTAAACGGCATCACTTTCAGCATCCCGCACACCACATCCATATTGCGGGTGCCGTACTTCAGCAGCACATTGCCGGAGCCGCAGAACAGCAGCGTTTTCGCCAGGCTGTGATTGAGCGTGTGCAGCAGCGCCGCCAGAATACCAAGCGGGCCGCCGATGCCGAGCGCAACGGCCACCAGCCCCATGTTTTCCACGCTGGAATAAGCCAGCAGGCGTTTCATATCCTGCTGCACCAGAATGAAGAACGCGGCGACGCCCACCGACAGCAGGCCAAAAATCAGCAGTAGCCGGTTGGGGAAACTGTCGCCGATGGCATGACAAATAATGATGTAGTAGCGGATCAGCACCAGCAGGGCGCAGTTGAGCAGCACCGCCGAGAGCAGGGCGCTCACCGGGCTCGGCGCTTCGCTGTGCGCGTCCGGCAGCCACGCGTGCATCGGGAACAGCCCGGTTTTAGTACCAAAACCAATCAGCACAAACACAAACGCCAGCACCATTAGCGTTGGGTCGAGCTGGCCGCTCTCTTTCAGCACTTCGGTCCAGAAAATGGCGTGATCAGGCTGCGCCATAAAGCTGGCGGCATTGGCGTACACCAGCACCGTACCGAACAGGCCAAACGCCACGCCAACGGTACAGATGATGATGTATTTCCATGCCGCTTCCAGCGACGAACGCTGCCCGTAAATACCGACCAGAAAAGCGGAACTGAGCGTAGTGGCTTCGATCGCCGCCCACATTACAATCAGGTTATTGCTGGTGACCACCAGCAGCATGGTGAACAGGAACAGGTGAAAAAAACCGTAGTAGTAACAGAGCGTCGGCACGCTGATCTCACCGTGATCAACTTCATGGCGCATATAGCCAATCGAGTAGAGGCCGGTGATAAAACCGATAACGCCCAGCAGCGACAGGAACAGCCCGCTCAGGCTGTCGATATGCAACCAGCGGCTGGCGGCGAAAATTTCCCCTTCGCGCACCGCTTCCGCAACCGTCCACAGGGCGATAACCAGCAGCAGCGAAATCCCCAGCGTATGCACCACCGTAACCAGCGTGCGCGCGGCATTGCCGCTCAGGCGGCAGGTGAAGCACAGCGCAGAAACCAGCAGCGGTGTCAGCAGTAACAACGTGAACATCAAGGTATGGCTCATGGTGTTACCCCTTCAACGCCGTCAGCGTGTTGACATCCAGCGTGCCGTGGGTGCGCCAGATTTTCCGTGCCAGTAGCACCATCACAATCACCGCGAAAATGGCGTCGGTGGCGATGCCAATCTCCACCAGTTCCGGCGCGCGCCAGGCGAGCAGCGCCAGCACCAGGTGCGAGCCGTTTTCCATCAGGCAGTAGCCGAAGATCTGCCGCAAAATATTGCGCTGGCTGATAATGCACAGCAGCCCAAGCAGGAAGTGACCGAGCGCAACGGCGAGCGCCGGTTTGAGCTGGGCGATCATCGGTAACTGCACCGGGCGCACCACAAACCAGCACAGCAGCACAATTGCCGCCGCCATCAGCACCAGCGTGGCCGGGCCAAACAGCCGTTCTCCAACGCCGGATTGCGCCATCTTGCGAAAGGCGTAGCCCATGATCAGCGGCACCAGCAGCACTTTGGTGAAGAACGCGCTGAACGACCACATCAGCAACTGTTCGGCGTCCAGCAGCTGCGACAGGGTAAAAAAGATAGAGACCAGCACCAGCGATTGCAGGGCATACAACCAGCAGGAGACGGAGTAGCGTCTGGCGCAGGTGACCAGCAGCGAGGTGAACATCATCAGCCCCGCCAGGTTGTTAACAAGCAGTGTTCCCGTCATTATCGACTCCCTTATCCAAGCCACGCCGCAGCGATCACGCTTGAGCACAGCGACATCACAATCAGAATCACCAGCACCAGTTTCATCGCGTACGGCAGCGGTGCGGCCTGCGCCACTTCTTCGCTCGGCTCACCTGGCACCACGCGCCCGAACCAGTAAATAAACCAGCCGAAGCTGGCAACGGACTCCACCAGCGCCAGAATCATCACCGCCAGTAAAATCGGGGCGTCATTCGACAGGGCAAACCCGGCGGCGAAGAGAGGGAATTTACTGAAGAAACCGTTAAACGGCGGCACGCCGGTGATCGCCAGCGCGGCAACGCAAAAGCCAATGCCCGCCAGCGGCAATGTCTTCATTACCCCGCGCAAGCGCGGCAACAGACGCGTACCGCAGCTGTAGCTGAGTGTGCCCGCCACGAGGAAAAACAGGCTCTTGGCAAAGGCGTGGTTGAAGATGTAAACAATCCCCGCTTTGAAGGCCAGCGGTGAACCGAAGGTCGACAGCGACAGGGCGAGGAAGATCCATGCCAGTTGCGAGATGGTCGACCAGGCCAGCAGCCGTTTCATATCTTTTTGCGGCAGGTACATCAAAAAGCCGTATACCAGCGTCAGCGTCGCCATGCCGACACCAATCCAGCTGATGGTGTGGGGAATGTGCCCGCCTTCGGCGATCGCGCGGGCAAAAATGTAGACACCCACTTTCACCATGGACGCGGCGTGTAAGTAAGCGCTCACCGGGGTTGGTGCTTCCATCGCATCCGGCAGCCAGGCTTGTAACGGCAACTGGGCGGATTTGCCCCACGCGGCAAACAGAATGCCGCCATACACCAGATAGGCCGCCGGGCCTTGTAGCTGACTGATGGCGCTCAGGGCAAAAGTGTGGGTATGCAAAAACAGCGTGGCCGCCGCCAGATAAAGGCCAAGCGAGCCGACGTGCGTAATAAGCAGCGCTTTCATCGCCGCGCGCTGGGATTTTTCGCTCTGGTAATAACTAATCAGCGCCCAGGAACAGCCGCCGGTGATCTCGAAAAACAGCAGTTGCCCGAGCAGCGTGGAGGAGAGCACTAAACCGGACATCGCGCCGATAAACACCAGCAGGAACGCGTAATAACGGTTGCTGCCGTCATGCGGATGCTCGCGGTTGCTGCGCGTCAGGTAACCGATCGAATAGAGCGCCACCAGCAGGCCAAGAAACACCACCGCAAACAGGATCAGGGTGCTGATGCGGTCGACTAACAGACCAAACAGCACCACCTGACCCGCCGCCAGTAGCGGCATATCCGCGGTTTCACTGCCTGCCTGGTAAAAGCGCCAGGCCAGCAGCACGGTGGCAAGCGTTGTCAGAAGCGCGAAGAGCGTGGCAAGCTGCGGCGCGGTTTTCCGTGGGCAAAGCGAGACGACCAGCGCGCCGACAAAGGGCAGCAGCAGCGTCGTCAGAGCAAGAGTTTCCATTATTTTTCCGCGCTCCTTACAAACCGGTTAACCAGAGGACATAGGACAGCGCAGCCAGACTGAAGCCGAGCCAGGTCAGGCGGTGCGTCAGCAAAAAGCGCCCGCGCGCCAGTGAGTTTTCCACCACCGAGGCCAGCACAAACACCACCAGCAGTTTCAGCAGCGTGATCACCAGCGACAGCGCCATCGCGCCCACGCTGAGCGTGACGGCATTGCCGAAGGGGAAAAACAGCGCCAGCAACAGCGAGGCCATTACGACCTGTTTCAGGCCGACGCCCCATTTCACCAGTGCCAGACCCGCGCCGGAGTATTCGGTCAGTGGACCTTCCTGCAACTCCTGCTCCGCTTCCGCGACGTCGAACGGGATTTTGCCCATCTCAATAAAGCAGGCGAACCCGCAAGCCAGCAGCGCTAAAAAGGTGGCGACCGGTGACATCCAGCCCGCCGCCAGCGTGTTGCTGATGGCGCTGATTTGGGTGGAACCCGCCAGTAACGCCAGCACCAGCAGCGAAAGGATCAGCATCGGCTCCACCAGAATTCCCAGCGTCAGCTCGCGGCTGGCGCCGAGGCCGGAGAAGGGGCTGCCGGTATCCAGCCCGGAAAGGGCAAAGAAGAAACGGAACAGGGCAAAGAGATAAATCAGGGTGATTAAGTCGCCCGCTCCGGCAAACGGCGCGGTACGGATAAACAGCGGCAGCGTCATCGCCACCAGCAGCATGCTGCTGAGCAACACCCACGGCATGGCGCGAAACATCAGGCCGGAGGAAGCCGGTGCGACAGCCTGGCGTTTCAGCAGCTTTTGTAAGTCGCGGTAATCCTGCCAGATCCCCGGCCCTTTTCGGGAGTGCATGCGGGCGCGGATTTGCCGGGAAACCCCGGTAAACAGCGGCGTCAGCGCCAGCAATAGGGCTGCCTGGCAGAGGGCAAATAGCCCGAGTGACCACGCAGATGTCTGTTCTAACATTGTTGTCTCCTCCTCACAGCGCGATCGTCAGCAGCAGGATCACCAGCGCGGCAATCACATACAGGCAGTAGAGCCGGAAATCGCCGCTTTGCAGGTACTGCACCACGCGGGCCACGCGCTGCGTCGCGCTGACCAGCGGGCGAATAATTTTCTCGTCCCAGAACGGCTCTGTGCGCGTTGCCGCCTGCGTAATACCGCCCAGGCTGCGCTGTAAGGGTTGAGCCGGATCGAGCTGTTTACGTAGCTGGTAAAGCGGGCCGAACATCACGCGCAGCGGCTGGGTAAAGCTGCCAGCGGAAGGGGCCATGCCTTTTTCCCACGCGTAACCGCAGGCCCAGGCATCGCCGCTGCGGCGAAACGCGCCGCGCGTCTGGCGGTTGAGAAACCACAGCACGCCGGGCAGCAGGGGCAAAAGCAGTAACAGCAGGAACACGGTGGAAGGCGTCAGCATCGCTTGCTGCGCATCTCCGGGGATAAGCGTTGCGCCTTCAGCGGCGGCAAGCATTGCTGGTGGCGTTAAGCTCAGCGCGATATGCATTAATTGCGGGGCTACCCAGCTTGCGCCCACGCCGAGCACGACGCACAGCAGCGCCAGCACGGACATGGCGGCAACCATCGGCCACGGCACTTCGCGTGCCTGATCGGCTTTTTCACTGCGCGCATTGCCGCAAAAACTGACGCCGTAAACTTTCACAAAACACATTGCCGCCAGCGCACCGGTGATCGCCAGCATCACAATGGCAATGGGGCCGGCGAGGCGCGGGATGATGGCGTCAATGCGGGTCAGGGAGAACAGCGACTGATAGGTGTACCACTCGCTGATAAAGCCGTTCAGCGGCGGCATCGCGGAAATGGCGAGACAGCCCACCAGAAATGCGCCCGCTGTCCACGGCATCCGTTTACCGAGCGCCCCCATTTTTTCCATATCGCGGGTATGCAGACGAAAGATGATTGCGCCTGCGCCCAGAAACAGCAGGCCTTTAAACAGCGCGTGGTTAAGCAGGTGGAACAGCGCGCCGAGCAGGCCGACAGCGGCAATCACCGGTTGATGTAAAGCGATGCCCGCCATGCCGACGCCGACGCCCAGCAAAATGATGCCGATGTTCTCGACGGTGTGCCATGCCAGCAGGCGTTTGATGTCGTGCTCTGCCAGCGCGTAGAGCACACCAAGCACCGACGACACCGCGCCAAAAGCCAGCACCACTACGCCCCACCATAACGGAATACCGCTGTGACCGAGCAGGTCGATACCGACTTTGATAATGCCAAAGATACCAATTTTCACCATCACGCCCGACATCAGCGCCGACGCGTGCGACGGTGCAGCCGGGTGGGCGCGCGGCAACCAACTGTGCAGCGGTAACATCCCGGCTTTGGCGCCAAAACCGAAAAAGGCCAGCAGGAAGACCGCTGACGCGGTGCCAGGATCAAGTGTGAGCGTGCGGAAACTGGCGAAATCGAGGCTGCCGCTCTGCCGCCACATCAGGAAGAAGGCGATCATAATCAGTACCGACCCGGCGTGGGCGATAAAGAAGTAGAGCATCCCGGCGCGGATCGACTCTTCATCCTGGTCAGTGATAACCAAAAACCACGAGGCGAGGGACATCATTTCAAACAGCACGATGAACCAGAACGCGTTATCCATCACCACCAGACCGACCATTGAGGCGATAAACAGGTTCATAAAAAAGCCCATCGCCCCGGCACCCTTGCCGATGTATTCCCGCACATAGGCCAGTGAATAGAGCCCGCACAGCGTGACCAGCAGTGAGATAACGAGCACCATAAAGGCGCTCAGGTTATCCATGCGCACCACGAAATGGGCGAAATCAAACGGGCCAATGGCCTGAAAACTCAGCGGCACGCCGCCGTGCAATGCGCTCAGGGCGCTGGCGATCCCCAGCACGCCGCCGAGCATGGCGGCGATCCCGGCGACGTTGATCGCCAGTTCCTGACTGCGGGCAAGCAACAATGACAGGAAGCCTCCGGCGACGTACACCACGATTGACCACATCAATAATTGCAGGGCATCCATTAGCGTTGCTCCGGCGAAGAGGGAAGAGGAGGGAAGGTCACATCGGTTGAACTCAGCGCGGCCAACTCCCGACGGGCCTTGAGCTGTTTATGCAGTGTGTTTTCCGTTTCCAGATGCAACGCCTGCGTGGGGCAAGCCCGTACACAGGCTGGGCCTTCGGGCAGAAAGTCGCAGAGATCGCATTTCACTGCGATGGTTTGCACCCCCGCGTTCCAGCGTAAAAAGGGGTGATCGTTGGGCGCACTGCCGGGTACATCGCGCAGTTGTTCTTCGGCAATGTGATGCTCGTAACGGGCGGGAATATTAAGCGGGCGGCTGCCGGCGGGCGTGATCGCCCCGAACGGACACACCAGCCCACACAGTTTGCAGCCAATGCACAGCGTTTCGTTGAGATAAACGGCATCATCCCGAAACGAAATGGCATTAACCGGACACACCTGTTTGCATGGCGCGTCGTCACAGTGGCGGCACAGTATCGGCGCGGTTTTGGTGGGGGTGCGCACGAGTGTCAGCCGGGGATGGTGTTGCAGTCCCTGGCTTTTATGCACATCCGAGCAGGCGGCAAGGCAGGTATTGCATCCTATACACCACTCGGGATCGGCAATCACAAAGCGGTTCATTTCGGCTCCCTGGAATCGAGGTAAAAACATTGAGCCTGCTTTAGCATAAGCTGTGCCAAAGTTATAAATACTTAATTTTCAAATGGTTGTCTGTTTTTGAGGAACGAGGGGCGAACAAAAGTGATGGTCAGCGTAGAGCGAAAATTAACCTGTCGGCACAAGTGTCGACATCAGGGTGGGAAGTGTGATCGCGGTCAACTATTTGCAGGGGGGCGGCAAAGGAAAGGGGCGTACCCGATAGGGCCGCCCTGAGAAAAGGTGCGTTGCTGTCAGGCGTTCTCTTTCAGCCAGTTAACCACGATGTCGTGGTGATTACTGGTTTTGAAGTCATCAAACACATGTTCAACTTTACCGTCAGCATCCACGAGGAAGCTGATACGGTGGATGCCGTCGTAGGTTTTACCCATAAAGGTTTTTTCACCCCAGACGCCAAACTGCTCGCAGACCTGGTGGTCTTCATCAGAGAGCAGCGTAAAGTTGAGCAGCTCTTTTTCGGCAAAGCGGGAAAGTTTCTCTGGTTTGTCGGTGCTGATACCCAGCACTTCCACACCCGCTTTCTTTAACTCATCCATGTTATCGCGCAGGCCACAGGCCTGGACAGTACAGCCTGGTGTCATGGCTTTCGGGTAGAAATAGACCAGAACACGCTGTCCCTGGAAGTCGGCCAAATTTACTTGTTCACCGTCTTGATCGGGCAAGCTAAATTTCGGTGCGATATCACCGGCTTTCAGTGGATTCATTACTTAACTCCATCCTGTTCATCATGCTGGGAATAGTTGACGATGTTTATACTGCCTTGCGCGTTCAATTCTGTACATAGGGCTTTGAACGCCTGCTCAATATTTGACGCGTCCTGTGACGCGGGGCTATGAGCGGTTATCTGGATAAATAACGTTGGCGCAACGGTAAGATTACCGGGCTGTGTACGGGAGACTAACTCCGCAATATTCATTTCGTGTGCGTCGAAAAGCGCAGTGAAACGCTCAATCAGGTGGGGCGAATCGGGGACTTCAACCTGCACCCACACGGTGGCTGGCATATCAGGACGCGGACGGGCATCGGTACGTTTCATCACAATCAGCAAATCCAGCTCGGCACCTTTCAGCGGCAACGTCGATTCGATAAGGGTGATGGCGTTCCACGAACCCGATAGCAGCATTATAAACGTGAACTCTTCCCCCAGCATCGCCAGACGGCTGTCTTCGATATTACAGCCGCAGCTGCTGACGTGGCGTGTGATCGTGTTCACAATGCCAGGCCGGTCGGCCCCCAGCGCAGTGATAACCAAAAAGTGTTGTGATGAGGTTGTCAAACCTGAGCTTCCTGTCAAACATGAGGTAATCATAAGGAAAGCATAAAAAAAACCGGCATACAACCGCCACAGAGCCTCAGGTCTCTTGCTTTTCTGACGGCACCGCACGTACCATTGAGAATCTTGTTCGCACAGAGGATGGCCCATGTTCACGGGAAGTATTGTCGCGCTTATCACGCCGATGGATTCGCAAGGTAAAGTCTGCCGGTCAAGCCTGAAAAAACTGATTGATTACCATGTCGCCAACGGAACCACGGCGATCGTTTCGGTAGGGACTACCGGTGAATCCGCCACGCTGAGCCATGATGAACATGCCGACGTGGTGAAGATGACGGTTGAACTGGCCGACGGGCGCATCCCTGTGATTGCCGGGACGGGCGCGAACGCTACCGCAGAAGCCATCAGCCTGACCCAGTGTTTCAACGACAGCGGCGTGGTGGGTTGCCTGACCGTTACGCCTTACTACAACCGCCCGACTCAGGAAGGGTTGTTCCAGCATTTTAAAGCCATCGCCGAACATACTGACCTGCCGCAAATTCTGTATAATGTGCCGTCGCGCACCGGCTGCGATATGCTGCCGGAAACCGTGGGTCGCCTGGCGAAAATTAAAAATATTATCGGTATTAAGGAAGCGACCGGGAACTTAAGTCGTGTTCACCAGATCAAAGAGCTGGTTTCAGACGACTTTATTCTGCTGAGCGGCGACGATGCCACCGCGCTGGACTTTATGCAGCTCGGCGGTGATGGTGTGATTTCCGTGACCAGCAACGTGGCGGCGCGTGATATGGCTGACATGTGCAAACTGGCGGCCGAGGGGAATTACGCCGAAGCACGCGTGATCAACCAGCGTTTGATGCCGTTACACAACAAACTATTTGTCGAACCCAATCCGATCCCAGTCAAATGGGCATGTATGGAGTTGGGGCTTGTAGCAACCGACACGCTGCGTCTGCCGATGACGCCCATCACCGACCACGGTCGTGACGTTGTCCGCACTGCGCTTAAGCATGCCGGTCTGCTGTAAAGTTTAGGGAGATTTGATGGCTTACTCAGTACAGAAGTCGCGCCTGGCGAAGGTAGCGGGTGTTTCACTTGTGATGTTGCTCGCCGCCTGTAGTTCCGATTCACGTTATAAGCGTCAGGTTAGCGGTGACGAATCCTATCTGGATGCGGCTCCGCTTGCTGAACTTCACGCGCCCGCAGGGATGATCCTCCCGGTGCAAAACGGTGATTACACCATTCCTGTTGCTAACGGCAGTGGCGCTGTAGGTAAAGCGCTGGACATTCGTCCGCCAGCTCAGCCGCTTGCGCTGGTGAGCGGTGCGCGCACCCAGTTTACCGGTGACACCGCGACGCTGATGGTCGAAAACGGCCGCAACAGCACGCTGTGGCCGCAGGTCGTCAGCATTCTTCAGGGGAAAAACTACAGCATCGACAAACGTGACGATGCTACGCAAACTCTGACCACTGGTTGGGTTGACTGGAACCGTCTGGATGAAGATCAGCAGTATCGTGGTCGTTATCAAATCTCGGTGAAACCGCAGGGTTACCAGCAGGCGGTTGTCGTCAAGCTGGTGAATCTGGAACAGGCGGGCAAACCGGTTGCGGACGCCGCTTCGCTGCAGCGTTACAGCACCGAAATGCTGAACGTTATCTCCTCCGGTCTGGATAAAACCGCAACTGACGCGCAAAACGCGGCGGAAAACCGCAGCGTCTCTACGCTGAACGTCCAGAGCGCTGCCGATGATACCGGTCTGCCAATGCTGGTGGTGCGTGGTCCGTTTAACGTGGTGTGGCAGCGTCTGCCGTCCGTGCTGGAAAAAGTGGGCATGAAAGTGACCGACAGCACCCGCTCAACGGGCAGCATTGCCGTGACCTACAAGCCGCTGTCTGACAGCAGCTGGCAGGAACTGGGCGCGCGCGATCCGGGTCTGGCCTCCGGCGACTATAAACTGCAGGTCGGCGATCTCGATAACCGCAGCAGCCTTCAGTTCATCGATCCGAAAGGTCACACGCTGACACAATCGCAGAACGACGCGTTAGTCGCAGCCTTCCAGGCGGCGTTTAACCGATAATCCTCAGGGCCGGATCTTCCGGCCTTTTTTTATTATGGTGACGCAAACGTGTGCGTCAGCGTAAAATAGCCAAATTAGCCTTGTAATCACACCTGGAGTAATGAAGATGCAAAAGCAAGCTGAGTTGTATCGCGGCAAAGCGAAGACCGTGTACAGTACGGAAAACCCGGACCTGTTGGTGCTCGAATTCCGTAACGATACGTCAGCAGGGGATGGCGCGCGCATTGAACAGTTCGATCGTAAGGGCATGGTGAACAACAAGTTTAACCATTTCATTATGACCAAGCTGCAAGAAGCGGGTATCCCGACCCAGATGGAAGCGCTGCTTTCAGATACCGAATGTCTGGTGAAAAAACTGGATATGGTGCCGGTAGAGTGCGTGATTCGTAACCGTGCGGCAGGCTCGCTGGTGAAACGTCTGGGCATTGAAGAGGGCATTGAGCTGAATCCGCCGCTGTTTGATATGTTCCTCAAAAACGATGCGATGCACGATCCGATGGTGAACGAATCCTACTGCGAAACCTTCGGCTGGGTGAATAAAGAAAATCTGGCGCGCATGAAAGAGCTGACCTACAAAGCCAACGACGTGCTGAGCAAACTGTTTGATGATGCTGGTTTGATCCTCGTTGATTTCAAACTGGAATTTGGCCTGTTTAAAGGCGAAGTGGTACTCGGCGACGAGTTCTCCCCGGACGGCAGCCGCCTGTGGGACAAAGAGACGCTGGATAAAATGGACAAAGACCGTTTCCGTCAGAGCCTTGGCGGCCTGATTGAAGCCTATGAAGCCGTGGCGCACCGTCTTGGCGTGAAACTGGACTGATTTTCACCCTGCCTGACCTCCGGAGGGTGCCCGCATCCTCCGGATTTCCTCACTTTTTTCCTGTGCTAATCCTTCCCTCTGCGCCTACGATCATATATACACTGAGTCCATCATTGGGATAGTGAGGTAGTTATGCGCTGGCAAGGCCGTCGAGAGAGTGACAACGTAGAAGACCGACGTAATGAGTCGGGTGGGCCGTCGATGCGCGGGCCGGGGTTTCGTTTACCGGGTGGCAAGGGTGGGATAATCCTGCTGTTTGTGGTGATTGTCGCGAGCTATTACGGTGTTGATCTCACCAGTTTACTGACCGGGCAACCGGTTAGCCCACCCACGCAACAACAGCGCGCCGCGAACCCGCACGAGGATGAGTCTGCGCATTTTACCCGCGTCATTTTCGCCACTACCGAAGAGACCTGGGGCCAGCTGTTTGAAAAAATGGGGCGACATTATCAGCAGCCGACGCTGGTGATGTACCGCGGCAGCACCCATACCGGTTGCGGTACCGGGCAATCCATCATGGGGCCGTTTTACTGCCCGGCAGACAGCAAAATTTATATCGATCTCTCTTTTTACGATGAGATGAAAAACAAGCTCGGCGCGGGCGGTGATTTCGCTCAGGGCTACGTAATTGCCCATGAAGTCGGTCATCACGTGCAAAAACTTCTGGGAACGGAAGCTAAAGTGCGCGGCCTGCAACAAAACGCCACGCAACAGCAGGCAAATGCCTTGTCGGTACGCATGGAGTTGCAGGCAGATTGCTATGCTGGTGTCTGGGGGCACAGCATGGAGCAGCAGGGCGTGCTGGAACCGGGCGATGTCGAAGAGGCGTTAAACGCCGCGCAAGCCATTGGTGATGACCGCTTACAGCAGCGCAGCCAGGGTGTCGCATTCCCGGATAGCTTTACGCATGGCACCTCGACACAGCGTTACACCTGGTTCAAACGCGGAATGGACAGCGGCGATCCGGCGCAGTGCAATACATTCAGCGGGCAGCTGTAATCACCTCGTGATGCAACAACTGATTGAACTGAGCGCCCGCATGGCGCAGGAAGGGATCCGTCGCTTGCTGGTCATTGCCGGTCAGCCCGTGTGGAGTGAAGCGCAGGCGAGCAAACTGCGCAACTTCCTTCCCGGCGACTGGCTGTGGGTGGGTGAAAACAGCGGCTGGCCACAACATATTCAACCCCGTGCATTAACCACCCTGCTCGGACGGGAATTCCGTCATGCGGTGTTTGATGCGCGTGAAGGATTTGATGTCGCCGCTTTCGCCGCGCTTGGCGGGACGCTCACGGCCGGTAGCTGGCTGGTGTTACTCACACCGCCGTTCGCGCTGTGGTCGCAGCAGCCGGATGCAGACAGCCTGCGCTGGAGCGACACCGCCGAGCCGATTCCAACCCCGGTTTTTGTTGATCACTTTTGCCGTACGCTCCGTAACGATCCACAAACCGTGGTGTGGCAGCAAACATCCTCTTTTTCTCTTCCGGACTTTTCTCCCCGGGCTGAATGGTACGCGGCAACCGGTGCACCCGAGCGCGAGCAGGCGCAGATCCTCGCGCAACTACAGCACATGCCGCCAGGTGTCGCGGTGGTGACGGCACCGCGTGGGCGAGGAAAATCAGCGCTGGCAGGGATGCATATTGCCCGCATATCCGAGCCTGTCACGGTCACCGCACCTGCGCGCGCCGCCACCGATGTGCTGGCGCACTACGCCGGGGAGCGGTTCAACTTTATCGCCCCGGATGCGTTACTCCAGAAAATAACGGCGCAGGGAGCGCAGCCCGGCTGGCTGGTGGTGGATGAAGCCGCCGCCATGCCTGGCCCGCTGCTGCATGCGCTGGTTTCTGCTTTCCCCCGTGTATTGCTCAGCACCACTGTTCAGGGTTATGAAGGCACCGGGCAGGGTTTTTTGCTGAAGTTCTGCGCCGGGTTTCCGCAGTTACGCCATTACACGCTCTCCACGCCGCTGCGCTGGGCGCCGGGCTGCCCGCTGGAGCAGGTGATTAGCGCCCTGTTGCTGTTTGACGATGAACCTGTCGCGGAACCGCCGAGAGGTGACATCACCATGCAACCGCTACCGGCGCAGGCCTGGCGAGAGGCACCGGCGATCCCGGCGGCGATTTATCGTCTGCTGGCGAGCGCCCATTACCGCACGTCACCGCTCGATCTGCGACGCATGATGGATGCGCCAGGGCAGCATTTCTGGCAGGCTTGCCGGGCAAAAACGACCGTTGCCGCGCTCTGGCTGGTGGAAGAGGGTGGGTTAAGTGCCGGGCTTAGCCTGGCTGTATGGGCGGGTTTTCGTCGCCCGCGTGGTAACCTGGTCGCGCAATCGCTGGCCGCGCACGGCGGTAGTCCGCTGGCGGCAATCCTGCACGGGCGGCGCATCAGCCGCATTGCTGTGCATCCTTTTTGCCAGCGGACAGGGATTGGCAGTGCGCTCATCGCCCATGCGCGGGCGCAAACAACGGCGTGTGATTACCTCTCTGTCAGTTTTGGCTATACGCCAGAGTTATGGCGCTTCTGGCAGCGCTGCGGTTTTTCACTGGTGCGCCTTGGCAGCCATCGCGAAGCGAGCAGCGGCTGTTTTACCGCCATGGCGATACTCCCGCTGACGGCGGCTGGCGAAGCCTTGCGGGTGCGGGAACAGACCCGGCTGGCGCGCGATCTGCCCTGGCTTGCCGACTGGCGCGAGGAAACGTTGTCTCTGCCTGTTGTTCAGTCGACTACGCTTAGTGAAGAGGACTGGCTGGAGCTGGCCGGTTTTGCTTTTGCACATCGACCATTTTCGGCGGCTTTTGGCGCGTTATGTCGTCTGCTGGCGCAAACGCATTTGCCTTTGCCGGCATTACGAGGGCGGGTAAGCGATGGCGAAAGCGAACAGGCGTTATGTCAGCGTTTATCGCTGAGCGGGCGTAAAGCGCTGCTGTTATCTCAGCGCCAGGAGTGTGAACAGGCGCTCTTGCACCTGGATGCTGATCGCGCGCTCAATCTGAAAACACAGGTGCAGAAACTGCAATTTTTTTAACTAACTCATTCAGTTAAATGGCATGGTCATTATGGCTCCCGGGCGTAAACTGCACTCAACGATTTAAGGAGACAACCATGAAACATGACCATTTCGTTGTACAAAGTCCGCCATCCCCGGCAAAACAATTACTGCTGTTGTTTCATGGCGTTGGCGATAACCCGGTCTCCATGGGACAAATCGGCAGCTGGTTTGCACCGCACTTTCCCGATGCGCTGATCGTCAGTATTGGCGGTGTGGAAGCCTGCGGTGCACCACCTGCCCGCCAGTGGTTTTCCGTGGCAGGCGTGACGGAAGAAAATCGTCAGCAACGCATTGATGCTGTGATGCCGCAATTTATTGACGTTGTGCGCTACTGGCAGCAGCAAAGCGGTGTAAACGCATTAGCCACGGCGCTGATTGGCTTTTCGCAGGGGGCGATTATGGCGCTGGAAGGGCTGAAGGCGCAGCCGGATCTGGCCTCGCGTGTCATTGCCTTCAACGGGCGTTATGCCACGCTGCCGCAGGCGGTTTCCACGGCACAGACCATTCACCTGATTCACGGCGGTGAAGACCGGGTTATCGATTTGGCCTGGGCGGTGAAGGCGCAGGAAGCAGTGCAAACGCTGGGCGGCGATATCACGCTGGATATTGTCGATGATTTGGGCCATGCCATTGATGATCGCAGTATTGAGCTGGCGCTCAAACATTTGCGCTACACCGTGCCGAAGCACTATTTCGATGAAGCGTTAAGCGGTGGCAAGCCGAATGACGACAATATTGTCGAATTTTTATGAGTAAAAAAATTCACCCCCGAAAGGGGGTGAATAATGTGAGGCTTACTTTTTCGGCTGATCCTGTTTCGGCCAGTCGTCGTCATCGTCCCACTTGTCGTTGAAATCACGATGCGGCGGCAGATCCGGCTTGTTAGCGAGGAATTTTTTGTGATCGACCCGGCTCAGGTCTTTGATCACATTAATCAGTACGCCAAGTAAAAACACCAGCACCAGAATCCACCAATATTTTGCCAGCCAGTCCATGTCATCCTCCAGGCCATCAGGCGATGAGTTGTTCCATAATGCGTTGATACATACGGGCAAGCAGTTGCAAATCCGCCGCGTTCACACATTCGTTGATCTTGTGAATGGTGGCATTCACCGGCCCGAGCTCAACCACTTGCGCGCCCATACGCGCGATAAAACGGCCATCTGACGTGCCGCCGGTGGTTAACAACTGCGGTTTGATCTCATTATAGTGCTCAATAGCATTGACCACCGCATCCACCAGCTTGCCGCGCCCTGTCAGGAAAGGCTGCCCGGAAACCCACCACTCCACGCTGTAACGCAACTGATGTTTATCCAGCAGCGCCTGCACATGAGCTTTGATCATTTCGTCGGTCAGCTCGGTACTAAAGCGGAAGTTGAACTGCACAAACAGATCACCCGGGATAACGTTGTTGCTACCGGTTCCGGCTTTGATATTGGCAATCTGCATGCTGGTCGGCGGGAAGTATTCGTTGCCGTAATCCCACTGGATCGCCACCAGCTCATTGAGCATTGGCGCGGCGCGGTGCACCGGGTTATCCGCCAGGTGCGGATAGGCAACGTGACCCTGAACACCGTGAATCGTCAGATTGCAGGTCATTGAACCACGGCGACCATTTTTTACCACATCGCCCACCACTTCCGTACTGGAAGGCTCGCCGACCAGGCAGTAATCCAGGCGTTCGTTACGCGCCATCAGTGCGTCGACCACTTTGACAGTGCCGTTGGTGGCGCTGGCCTCTTCGTCAGAGGTGATGAGAAACGCCAGACGGCCTTTATGCTGCGGATGCTGCGCGACAAAACGCTCGGCGGCGACGACCATCGCCGCCAGCGAACCTTTCATGTCTGCCGCGCCGCGGCCAAACAGCATGCCGTCACGGATGGTCGGTTCAAAAGGCGGATTGATCCAGCGGTCCGCATCGCCAGCCGGTACCACATCCGTATGGCCAGCGAAGGCCAGCGTTTCGCCTTGCCCGCGCCATGCCCAGAAGTTTTGCGTGTCGCCAAAATCCATCGGCTCAATGGTAAAACCGATAGCGCGCAGACGTTCAATCATCAGCGCCTGGCATCCTGCGTCATTGGGGCTCAGAGAAGGGCGACGAATAAGCTGCTGTGTCAGCTCAATAACCGGGCACGACATAAACTACACCTCGTTGATAAACTTCTCATAACTGGATTCATTGAAACCCAGCAGCATAGGCTTACCCGGCGCGCAGAGCAATGGGCGTTTGATAATTGCAGGCATTTCAAGCATCAACGCGATGGCGGCATCATCACTGGTGATGGTTGCGCGCTGGGCTTCATCCAGCTTACGCCAGGTGGTGCCACGGGTGTTTAACAGCGCTTCCCAGCCGAGTTCATCAACAAATGTACGCAGTAAATCTGCATGAATACCGTCTGCGCGGTAATCGTGGAAACGGTATTCCACCCGCTGCGCTTCGAGCCAGCGGCGCGCTTTTTTGATGGTGTCGCAGTTTTTGATACCATAGAGCTTATACAAACTTTTTTGGGCGTTATCAGACATGAAAAAATGCTACCTGTATGTAAGGGTTAGTTCGGATCAGCAGATACAGGGCGATGGTTTGGATCGCCAGGAATCTATGCTAATCAATTATTTTAAGGATAATGCCGCAGCACAGGATTTTGATCCACAGTATGAGGTGATCAGGGATGAGGGGCGAAGTGCGTTCAAGGCCGAACACTTACAGGAAAATGCTGGGTTAGGTAAGTTTTTTAAACAAGTAAAAGAAGGTCTGATTCAACCGGGTTCAGTGCTCATTGTTGAATCGCTTGATCGTTTTTCGCGTGAAAATCCCTTTAGATGTGTCGAATACATTTCACATCTCGATAAGAAGCAAATAGAACTCCATGATGTCGATAAGCGGCTAATTATTAGCCGCAGGCACTCGAATAGCCTTACCTTTGCGACAATGATCGCTGAGCGTGCTTATGAAGAGTCCCGGTTAAAAAGTTACCGTATTCGTAAAGGGTGGGACAAACGCCGAAGGATGGCAAAGGAAGAAGGGCAGTATATGATCAAAAACTGCCCGCCGTGGATTAGTATTGTTAATAAAAAATATGAACTTAATGATAACTCAAAGATCATTCGTGATATTTTCGAACTATATCTATCTGGTATCCGCAGCTTTAATATTTCAAAGATGATGAATGATTCAGGGAGATTAATTAACGGAAAGCTTTGGACAGGTACGAAAATTTGTCGTGTTCTTAGAAATGTACGCTGTAAGGGTGACTACATTACAAACATCACTGATAGAAACTTTGACGATGATACTATTAAGGTTACAAGTGACATATTAAAAATATATCCAGCAGTAGTCTCAGACGATGAGTTTAGAGAAGTACAAAGACGTTTAGAGGGACATAATTATAGTGGGCGTATACGCAACGATTTAAAGAAAACTCTTTTTAGTTATGTAGTGAAATGCTCGTATTGTGGTTCTGCTTTGAGTATGAGCACAACAGGGAAATACACGTATTTAAAATGTTCAAACTCACGAGAGAATAACGGTTGCTTTGCGTCAATGTTACCTTATATGCCTTTTGAAAAGGCCATGCTAAAACATATCAAAGATATCGATATTGCGGCGGTACTGAATAATACAGAAAGGACATTTAACGAAATTGATAAAATTAAGTCTGAAATAGTCGAATTAGAGAAAAATATTGATGAGTACGTTCAGGGTATTGCTAAACGAAAAAAGCAAGGGCAGTTGATTCCTTTTGCGATGCTTGATGAACAATCTCAAGCAGAAGATAAATTAAAAGCACTGAAAGAATCTCTTTCGACAAAATTAGAAAGTGCTAGTATAACCCATGTTGAATTTTCGGATGATGTTCATGATGTTAAAAATATCGAAGAAAGAGCACGTTTAGAAGTCGAATTGAAGAAGGTTATAAAGCGTATAGATATATTGTCCGAGTCTAAAAAAAAATTCATAATCGCAGATGTTCAATACTATAATGATGATCATATTAAGCATGTGCTCTTACTCAATAAGAAGAATGGTACTATTAATGCGGTAGGTGAAATTTCGCAAAAAAATGGATGGCGAATCTATTCTTTCAGTGAAAATAATCGATTGATCTTTAGAGTTGAGAGTAATGGTGACATTTGGACGGTACAGGCAAGGAATGACCAATCAATAGAGGATATAAGAACATATATGACTATGATGGTTGGGCGTGAACCTGATGGTTTTGATTATCATCTCAA
This sequence comes from Kosakonia sp. AG348, assembly GCF_003337365.1. NCBI lineage: Bacteria > Pseudomonadati > Pseudomonadota > Gammaproteobacteria > Enterobacterales > Enterobacteriaceae > Kosakonia > Kosakonia sp. AG348. The sequence continues at coordinate 260,548 of NZ_QPJR01000005.1, read as the reverse complement.
TGAAAATTTTATTGAATGGATTGAATAAAGATATTGTCGTTTAATGTTGCTCCAGTTGGAATTCCTAAATATTAATAACTAAAAACGACGAAAGGCCGAATCACTGGAATGAATCGACCTTTCTAAATTAATCATTATGGAGAGTGTACTAATGACTAATCCTGAACCTATTTACTCCAGGTTAAAGTATGTATCCGCACCTTGTGGTTCGGGTAAAACAACGGCTATATGTAATATAATTAACAACAGTACTGGAAAACATATTTTAGTACAGAATACACAAGAGCTTATAAAGCAAACAGCAAGTCAAATTTCCGATTGTACGTATATTATCACAGAGTCAGTATCAAAAGATGAAAATGTTATCAATGCTGTTATCGATTTTCTTACTACGCCATGTAAATCAAATTTAATAATCACTGACAAAACATTTTTTAAAATCCCTCTTGAGTTGTTATCCAATTGGGATATTTACATTGACGATGTGACTAATTTTCACTCTTTTCAGAATATAAATGAAAGTAGTGTTGATATAAAAAGTGTAATACGCAACGATTTAATTCACAAAGTACAATCATTGGATGATAGGAATATGTACATTGCGGCTGAAAGAAATCCAGAAGTACAGGGAGATGTAGTAAAGAATATTTTAAATCAACTTTCAGTATTGAATGAAAATGATCTTTTTATAATGAATAATGAGTACTTTACCGATACGGAAAAAGTACAGCTTAATATTACGGCATGGAAAGATCTTAATAAGTACAAGGAATTGCCAATTACTTTTCTTGGTGCGAACTTTGAAAACTCATTGATCTACAAGGGAAACAAAGAATTATTTGAAAGCACTGAACTTGAAGGATTACGGACACGAGAAACAGAACTCAAAGACAGGTTAAAGGTTTATTACTTCTCTAAAAAACTCAAACTATCAAGGACCTGGAAAACTAACAATCCTGATAAAGTACAAAAAATATACGACTTCCTCGATGCCAGACTTGACGGGCAAGACTTCTACTGGACGAAGAACAAAAGCGACTCTCAGAGCCTCAAGAACGGCACAGAGATAAGCCCGGATGCCAGAGGATTCAATAAGTATCAGCACCTTATGACGTGCGTCTGGCTGGCTTGTATGCGTCCTTCCGAAACAGAGGCTAAACAGTGTGAAATGTTCTTTGAGATTGACGGCGAAGCGATACACGTTGCGAGGGAGTACGAAAGTCTACATCAGTTCGTACTACGAGGAATTTCGAGGGATTTTGACAGTACTGAAACGCAGACCGTTTATGTTTTTGATGAATGGCAGGCCAAATCTCTTACAGACAATATTGAGTACATAGATCTCGGTATTGATGATGACGAACGAGGGCAGAGAGGCAGGCCGCAAGGCTCAATGAACAAGGAAAAGCGTTTCACTCTCGATGATACCAAAGCAAAGCGTTTCCGCCGCTGGAAAGGCAGCAATCCGGGGCTTGAGTTAGAAGCTTTCAGGGCGTTTCTTGCCAGTACTACCAACGCAGGTCTCAGTAGTGAAGAAATAAAGGCTATGTGGGACAAATACGAAAATGAAGTACAAAAAACAAGCAGAAATTGAAGTCCAGAACACCATCATAAAAACGGATAAATGTCCGAAAAATAAAGCCTTATAATATCTTTAGGTAATAAATTTCGGACATAAAAACGAGCGAAAGCGAATTAACTGCCTGAAAGCAGGAGCAGCGAAGCAAGCGAACTGTTTCTGGTAGTTAGTGAGAGTGCTCACGCAGTGAGTACTTGATGGCTATCTCATTGTTTATACAAATAAAATGATTAAACAGCACACGCTTTGCGTGTACTGTTCGCTGGATTCGGTTCTACTGCTGCGTTTCCTTCGGTCACTGGCAGAGCGAACCTAATCGCGTTTTTTTGTTCTGTCAGTAAGTACATAACTAACTGTTATTTCATTACTTATTCTACAAATCATTCCTTTTGTACTTTGTGGGGTATCTGCTGTTTCAGTTGCTGGAAAAGCCCTGTCAGTACTTACCAGAGCGAAGCGACCCCGATCCGATGCCCCCCCCTTCATGATGGTGTTTCGGACAAAACGCACAGGAAGCCCCTGAATGCGATGTTCATTACTGAAATACCTAGAATGTACAAAACCCCGCAAAACGGCGTAGCGACGCTTTAAGAGCGTTTGCGTGATGGTATCGTCAATACTCTCCGTATTGAAATCATATACATAACTCCTTTCATGGATGAAAAATCCGCTAGATCGATTTTACCTATTGATTTGTATCTAATTAATAGTTATTGATAGTTTACGACGATCAATATCAATAGTATTGATCGTTAATATCGATCATTTTTGGACATGCGTGTTACTCTTGAGTACCTGAACACGGATGGCCTCAAGTCCGTACTTTTGGCCTGAAAGAAGCTAACAGGAGGGACAAAACGGTGAGAGTGGTACAACTGATAATCTATGGACTTTGGGGGAATTCCTTTTTAAGGGAGCTTCCTAAAGGCAAACGAATTATTGCCGATAATACAAATGGAACGAACCATCGACTTGGAAAATTCTTAAAGGATAATTGCGGTGAGTAAATATTTAAAAATAGGAATTTATGGCATTTGGGGAGTGTTTTTATTCCTTGCGTCAATGGAGAAATTTGGTGATCTTTTCGCAATCGGTACGGGGATCTGGTCGGTAGTGATGCTTACAGTCGCTGGATTGTGTCAACTACTGGCATGTATTACTGCGATAGGCTGGGCGGTGCTGGCATTTAGAACCCTGAAATTTAAGTTCCTGACCTATAAATTCGTTAACAATTATACAGTACCAGTACTGATCATTGTACTTGCTTTCGTGGCAAGTGCTGCCCGATCATCAAGTGATGAATCCAGAGCACAAAAACTTGGATTTAAAGACGGTAAAGAGTTTTCTATTGCTCGTGAAAATAACATTACTAACGTTGCCGATTATGACAAATTTGTAGATGAGCAAAATGTTAAAAAGGCTGAAAAGGCGGCTCAAGATGCGTTAGCGGCAGCAGATAAAGCTGAACAGGATAAGATGGCTAAGTATGTAGCTATATTTTCCGATGCTGCTAGAAAGGAGCGAGCACAAGAGTTAATCAGTAAAGATCTAAAAGAAAATACTGAATTGACTAAAAAGATACTTGATGAAATAGCATCTTACTCAAATAATTCAGTAGAAAGAGATGTGGCGGAAATGGACTATTTAGATTATGGGGTAAGTCTTAAATTGTATGATTTGGCAATAGATAAATCTAATTGCCGTCAGGAATTGAAAAATCAATTAGCTCCATATACAGCATGGAAAGACTCTCAGGATTGGCGACCATTCAGTGAATTTCCTAAGTCTATGCTAAAACAGGAAATGTATAGAAGGGATATCGTTAATGCCGATTACTCTAAGAAGAAAACTGAACTGGAAAACATTTTCAGAGAATGTGTTTTTTCACTAATTAATCAAACTAATCACCTTTCTCGTCCTAATGCCAAACCAGTAATTCAAGAGGCATATTTTCCTGAGAAGTTACAATGTGTTCAGGAAAATGGAGGTGATTATAATGCGTGTTATCCATAACATGATATTTTCTGTATCAGATTGTATTGTTATTTTGGTTTGAAAAATATATAACTAAGAGGCTATATAAAATGAAAAAGTTACTAATTTTAGGGTTGTTATTCAGTACTTCAACTTTTGCCGCATACAAAACATATGATCCGCATAAAGATAGCAAACTTGTAACTAAAGCGATTTCTGGCGTATGTAAATCAGAACATCAAAAATATGATGATCTTGATTATCAGCTTAAATCAAATATCGGTAGTATGAGTGATGCTGACGCAAAGAATGCCGTAGCAAATCTTAAAGATGCTAAACGTAAGCGTTGGGAATGTATTGAAAAAGAATTGAATAAAAAGAATATAACATTGAACTTAGAACAGTTGTTTAAAGAGGATAACCTTTAGCGAACAGTTCATAATAAGGGCAATGGTTATTCATTGCCCGAATTTATAATTAATCATTACTGTAAGTAGTTGTAATGATTTTTTGTATTAGGTGATATAAGCTGTATTAAAATCGGAGGTATGATAATGAATGTATTAATATATACGGTGATTTTAGTTGGACTGTCATTCTCTAGTGTAGTTCGAGCCGATTTATTTTGTTATGAAAATACTCCTGTTTATAATTTTACTGAGGATGGTGTCAGTAAGTACCCTAATATTCAAGCGAATATTGTGATGCAAACAGTCAAAACAGATACAGTACTCAGATCATATAGTAGTGATGATCATGTAGTGCTTGAGTACTATAAAAATAAAAATTTTATACAAAATACTTTAAAAAAAGTGAAAAATGGAATTTTTCGTGATAATGCGAATTTAATAGTAATAGTAAATCAAGCAACAATGTACCATTATCAACGCATTAAGTTTCAAGGGCAACCAGTAGTGGTTAGAAATCAGTATAAATGTACGCCAGCATGATTTTTCTAAAATGTGATTGATGATGGCAAGGCTACCTTGACGGAACCGGATGTGTGAGTTGTAGCATTCTCTTTAGGCCGTGAAAACGGCCTTCCATATACAGAAATGAAATTGCCGCTAAGTTACCTGTCTTTAAATCATAAAATAATCGAAGTCCAGCTCATCCATTTTTTGACAAAAAAGTTAAAGGGATCGTTTACTGAGATAAAAGTACAGTCAGATTTTTTCCGCCTGATTTAAAATCTCGTTCACATGATCAGCTTCAACCCTGCCGACAAAATGCCGTGTACTCAGATCTCAGTACTGAACTTTTCACTAATCCGATATCGACTAAAAAACGCACGATCAAAAATCTCTTTTGGGTACTCCCTTGTGATACTCCTCTTTTGCATCTCGTTTAGTATCATTTATACATTGAAAGCATTTAAATGATACTGTATCATTATATTAATTCAAATGATACTAATCGGTAACGAGGGCAGGGAAATGATTTTTGGTTATGCGAGAGTCTCAACAAAGGATCAGAACCTTGAACGGCAGTTGGCAGTACTGGAGCCTATTTGTAATAAAATTGTTACGGAGAAAGAGTCTGGCAAGTCCACCAGCGAAAGACCCGAATTGCTGAACCTGCTTTCACACCTCCGCGAAGGGGACACCCTCGTTACCCATTCAATTGATCGCCTCGCACGTAATACCCGCGACTTACTGGAAATGATTGATAACCTCGTAGATCGCGGGATCACTGTCCAGTTCCTGGCAAACTCTATGAGCTTTGATAACTCCCCACAATCCCGACTGATTTTAACCATGATGGGAGCGGTAGCAGAGTTCGAAAGAGGCATGATCGCATCACGTCGCAATGAGGGGATCGCTCTTGCTAAAGAGGCTAAGAAGTACAAGGGTAAGCAAAAGAACAGGGAGCTACACAGTAAAATCATAGAAATGCTCAAGGCAGGGAAGAACACCCCGGATGAGATCGCGAAGTTATGCGACTGCGGCAGGGCTACAGTGTTTCGCGTAAAAAAAGAGATGATTGCCAGTACTGGCAGCATTGAGAACTGATATAGCGGCAGGGAGCAAAGGAAGAGTTTGTGTAGATCAGTGTTGTCCGAATCCTCTCGATATCCTAAGTTGTAACAAAAAAGAGGCTCTATGGCCTCTTTTTTGTTTGTGTTTGTCCATATAACTACTTGTTATTGATAGTTAAAATACTTCATCTTCGATGAAAACATGAAAATTTTGTCTAATGTTCAATGTATTTTGATACCGTACATGGTAATCATGGTGAATCCTTTTGTCTCATTTTTGGTTATTTGTACAAGAAATTAGAATAACGGGTTTTAATTTGCCTGTGATTAGTCTGATAAGCAAATTTCAGCGGATATAACCACTCTGTTCCAGTTTGAATAAACTTTCAGGTGTTGCGCATACCATGCCAGTGGTTAAAAAACGGAAACCATATTGTTGATAAAATCCGGTCTTTTCAGGTACGGAATAAATAAAGGTTTTACCGAACGGTAATAATGTTCTGACAATGTCAGACATTAGCTGTTTTCCATAACCGCGGCCCTGCATTTCTGGCGCGACCACAATATCCGCAACATAGCTGGCCCATGTCAGATCGCTGATAGCACGCGCCGTGGCGACCAGCTCCCCGTTATGGTAGCCGAACCAGCAGAAGGTGCTGTTGCGCCACGCTTGCTCGACCTGTAGCGGGTCGCGCTGATTAAGTCCGCCTGCGGCAATAAGCGCCGTTAACGCCAGCCAGTCCACCTCTTCAATTGCTGATTTATCGAACAATGTGATCGTCATTTCATTTGGCCCTAAAGTTTTTATGGAATATTGCCGTTATTCACAGTAAATGACATGACATCGGCTCATAGTTATCGCAAGCATTAAAAGTACCCCGCTAATAGCGATTGAAGCAATTGATTAACGTCTCTTCAATGTTGTTACGGGTTTGAGTAGAATTGCCAAAATAATAAGAGAGGTAGTTATGATTGAACATGAACTGGGGAACTGGAAAGACTTTATCGAAGGCATGCTTCGTAAATAATTTCCTGATCAACGATTAAGCAGTGACGGCTTAATAAATAACAATGTGCACCGACACATGAAAAAGGCGACCAGCAGGTCGCCTTTTTGTTATGCAGAAATTACTGCGTGCGCGCTTTCAGCGGGAAACGGCGGCGCACCAGCACGAAGAACAGCGGCACGAAGAAAATTGCCAGCACGGTGGCGGAAATCATCCCGCCCATCACACCGGTACCCACCGCATGCTGGCTGCCGGAGCCCGCGCCGGTGCTGGTTGCCATTGGCAGCACACCGAAAACGAACGCCAGCGAGGTCATGAGGATCGGCCGCAAACGCTGACGGCAAGCATGCAGCGTGGAGACCAGCAGATCTTCGCCTTTCGCATTCATATCGTTGGCAAATTCGACGATGAGTATCGCGTTTTTCGCCGACAGGCCTATGACCGTCAGCAGCCCGACCTGGAAGTAGACATCGTTCTCCAGCCCGCGCATCCAGGTTGCCAGCAACGCGCCAATCACGCCAAGCGGCACCACCAGCATCACCGAGAACGGCACAGACCAGCTCTCATACAGCGCCGCGAGGCACAGGAACACGACCAACAGGGAAACCGCATATAACGCTGGTGCCTGCGCGCCGGAGAGACGCTCCTGGTAAGACATCGCGGTCCATTCGAGGCCAAAACCGGTAGGCAACTGGCTAACCAGTTTCTCCATCACATCCATCGCCGTACCGGTGCTGACGCCGGGTGCGGATTCGCCGACAATCTCGACTGCGGCATAACCGTTGTAGCGCTCCAGGCGCGGCGAACCGGTTTCCCAGCGCGAAGTGGCAAACGCGGAGAACGGCACCATTCCACCGCTGCTATTTCGCACATACCACAGGTTGATATCGTCCGGCAGCATGCGGTATTTGGCCGCAGCCTGTACGTAGACCTTTTTCACGCGGCCGCGATCCATAAAGTCATTCACGTAGCTGGAGCCCCAGGCGGTTTTCAGCGTGTTGTTAATATCATCAATCGACACGCCGAGCGCCTGCGCTTTGCGCTGATCGATATCGATTTGCAACTGTGCGCTGTCATCAAGACCGTTGTGGCGAACGCGGGTCAGCGCCGGATCTTTCGCCGCCATCTCAATCAGACGATCGCGGGCTGCCATCAGCGCGTCGTGGCCTGCACCGGCGTGATCCTGCAGCTCCATATCAAAACCGGCCGAACTCCCCATACCACTGATAGCGGGCGGGCTGCTGGCGAAAACGCGGGCTTCACTAATACGGCTAAACGCTTTGGTGGCACGTTCGATAATGGCAAACGCGCTACCGCTGTTCGGGTCGCGGGCTTCCCAGTCTTTCAGGCGAATAAACAAACGCGCCACGTTCTGCCCGTTACCACCGGGGCCAGAGCCGACGGTAGCAAACACCGATTCAACATTCGCTTTCTCGTGGGTGAAGAAATAGTCTTCGACTTTCTGCACCACTTTCAGCGTCTGCTGTTGCGTAGCCCCGCTCGGCAACTGCACGGATGTGGTAAACATGCCCCGGTCTTCCAGCGGCAGAAACGACGTTGGCAGACGCAGGAACAGCAGTACCATGCCGCCAATCAGCAACATATAGAGCAAAATCCAGCGCAGGCTGCGGTGCAGGATTTTACCGACGGCGGTTTCATAACGATCGGCATTACGGTTGAAAATGCGGTTAAAGGCGCCGAAAAAGCCTTTCTGCCCGTGCAGTTCCCCTTTATGCAGCGGCTTGAGCAGCGTGGCGCATAACGCCGGTGTGAGGATCATCGCCACCAGCACAGAAAGCACCATCGCCGAAACAATGGTGATGGAAAACTGGCGATAAATCGCGCCGGTGGTGCCGCCAAAGAACGCCATCGGTACAAATACCGCCGACAGCACCATCGCAATCCCCACCAGCGCGCCCTGGATTTGCCCCATCGATTTGCGTGTCGCTTCCCTGGGCGACAGCCCTTCTTCGGTCATGATGCGTTCGACGTTTTCCACCACCACAATCGCATCATCCACCAGCAGACCGATGGCGAGCACCATGGCGAACATGGTCAGGGTGTTGATGCTGTAGCCAAATGCATAGAGCACGGCGAATGTGCCAAGCAGCACGACCGGCACGGCGATAGTGGGGATCAGCGTGGCGCGGAAATTTTGCAGGAACAGGTACATCACCAGAAACACCAGCGCGATAGCTTCGAGCAGGGTTTTCACCACATCGATAATCGAGGCTTTAACAAATGAGGTGGTTTCGTAAGCGACTTTATATTCCAGACCGTGCGGGAAAAAGGGGGCCAGTTCGTTTAAGCGGTTAATCACCCGCTCTGCCGTTGCCATTTCGTTAGCGCCGGAGGCCAGTTTCACCCCCAGCCCGGAAGCGGGGTTACCGTTAAAACGGCTCAGGTAGTCATATTTCTCTGCGCCCAGTTCCACCGTCGCCACGTCACCAAGACGCACTTCCGAGCCGTCCTGATTCACGCGCAGCGTAATATTGCGAAACTGCTCCGGCGTTTGTAAAAGCGACTGCGCGTTGATAGTGGCGTTTAATGCCTGGCGATCAACAGAAGGCGTTCCGCCAAGTTGCCCGACGGCAATTTGCGCGTTCTGCGACGAAATGGCGCTGGTGACGTCCGAGGCGGTGAGCTGGTAACTGTTGAGCTTCGCAGGATCGAGCCAGATACGCATTGAATATTGCGAACCGTAGGCATCAATATCGCCAACGCCGTTTACGCGGCTAATCGGATCCTGAATATTACTCGCCACATAGTCGGCGATATCTTGCTTATCCATCGACCCGTCGGTGGAGACAAACGCGATGGTTAAGATGTTGGTATCACCAGTTTTACGCACCGTGACGCCCTGGTTTTGCACGGCTTGCGGAAGTTTACGCATCGCCGATTGCAGCTGGTTTTGTACCTGCTGTACGGCCTCATCAGGATCGGTACCGGCGCTGAAATTGAGGGTGACCGTCGCCTGCCCGGTGGCGCTGCTTTGCGAGGACATATACATTAAATTATCGAGGCCGGTCATATTCTGCTCGATAACCTGAGTAACGGTATTTTCCAGGGTTTGCGCCGATGCGCCAGGGTAGTTAGCGGTAATGCGGACGTTAGGCGGGGCTAAATCGGGATATTGTTCGACGGGTAAAGAAATAATGGCAAGTGTCCCCGTAAGACAGATCAGGATCGCCAGCACCCACGCGAAAATGGGGCGATCAATAAAAAAATTCGCCATCAGAAATAAAACCTCATATTGCTGCGCATCGTTATAGTGACATTGCTTGCATCAATGTAGCGGCAATGCAGAAACCAATCGTGGAGAAAAAAAGGAGAAAATGTAAATTATCATGCCCGATTAAGGCATAACTATGCATAACGAAACTTAAGCGAAATTTCCTCCTGTACAAAATCAATTTACTTTAAATTCTTTACACTTATTGACGCTCCGCGCTGGCCGGTAACGGAAAACGAAACTGCACTTGCGTGCCGCTGCTCGGCGGTGAGACGATTTCCAGCACGCCGCCAAGGCGCTCAGCGCGCTCGCGCATGATCGTCAACCCGTAATGCCCGGCGGGCTCCTGCGTACTGTTCATACCGATGCCGTTATCACGAATGTAGACCGAGTGCAGCCCGTCAGGATCGGTCACACAACTGACGGTGATTTCGCTGGCCTGCGCGTGTTTAATCGCGTTGATGACCGCTTCGCGCACAATTTGTAAGACGTTCATTTGCTGTTGCGCATCCAGCGCCTGGGTGGGTAAACGGCAATCCAGATTCAGCTTCGCGCTGGTCTGGCTTTGCAAGACATCCAGCGCTTCACGCAGCGCGGCGGGTAGCGAGCTTTGCTGTAAAGAGAGGCGGAACGTGGTGAGCAGCTCACGTAACTGCTGCCAGGCGTTGTTCAGACCGCGCGAAAAGTCGTCGATAATCAGATGTGCCGGGGCGTTATCGTCCGGCACCGAGCGTTTAAGCAGCGCCAGTTGGATACGCAAATAGGAGAGCATCTGCGCCAGTGAATCGTGCAGCTCGCGGGCGATGGTGGCGCGTTCTTCCATCAGCATTAATTGCTGGTAATGTTTCTGCGCCTGGTTGATATAGAGCCCGCGTCCAAGAATGGTGGCGATATTGCACATCAGCGGCGCAGAGAGCGGCTGCTGGTGGCTTTGCCAGCGCAGCTCGCCCAGTACGTTCTCCTGCATATTTACCGGCAAGCTGTTCACCGGCAGTGCGGGGTTAAGCTCCCCTTGCTGGATCCGCCAGTTGTCATCGACAACCAGTTCCAGGAAGCAGGCGGCCTGATGATCGTAGACGATCTGCAACACGTGGTGCAGGCAGAGGGCGTCTATCTGGCTGGTATTGAGCGCCTGTGAGCACTGGTACATTACCTCCAGGCGGCTGTTAGCTTCATGCAGATCGCGGGTTTTTTCCGCCACCGACGTTTCCAGCGAGCGGTAGAGTTTAAACAGTTGTCCGGACATACTGTCGAACGTTGAAGCCAGTAACCCCAGTTCGTTATCCAGTTTGTTATCGAGTGGCAGCAAGGAAAATTGCCCCTGCTGGATACGCTGGCAGGTGGCGACCAGGTTATTAAGCGGTTTGACGACCCGCTGGCGAATACGGCGCAGCGTAAAAAACACCAGCGTGAAAATCCCTGCTGCGCCCAGCAGCGAAATAGCAACCACCAGCATCATCTTGCGTTCGGCATAGTGCTGGAGCGCCAGCACGAACAAATCAATTTGCCCGACATAAGCCTGGATATTTTGCTCGTACCACTGCTGGTCGCCCTGAATCAGATGTTTTTCCATCTGGCGCCAGTTTTCGTGCAATTGCCCATAACGTTGCTGCACTTCCTGCGGAACGTACCAGTGGTTCAGGGTTTGTAATACGGGCGAGTTCAGCGTCTGCTGGTAAATCTGGCGGTGGGGTTGTAGCTCGGCGGTCTGTTTTTGCAGTTCGTAACCAAGACGGTAACTCTGCATGCGCAGTGACCCGGCAATATTAATGGCTTGCGCGTCATCAAGGCTGCTGGCAAGCGTGACGAGCGCCACCCCGGTGGAGAGCAGCGACAGCAAAACAAGAGAGAAAAAGGCTCTGGCCAGGCTTCCTGAAACAGGTTTTTTGACTATCACTGCAGCGCTTCCCAATCCTGATGTTACGTACAGGAAACATCGGCCTGAACGTCCATCGAATGAAATAATTTTTCAGGAATCCTGAAATAAATTGATCTGCTACAAGCTCGTGACAAATAGATAACCTTTCTGGGCAATTGAACATTGCCTGTGTCGTGCTGCCCCGGTAAATACAATGCTCATATAAAAAATAAGGTTTATTAAACCAGAAAAGAAGGGTGCCATGAATCGTTTTATTATGGCGAATAGCCAGCAATGTATAGGATGTCGTGCCTGCGAAGTCGCGTGTGTGATGGCGCACAATAATGAGCAACATGTGTTAAGCGCCGACCATTTTCACCCACGGATCACCGTGATTAAACATCAGCAGCACCGCAGCGCGGTGACCTGCCACCACTGTGAAGCTGCGCCCTGTGCCCGCAGTTGTCCGAATGGCGCAATCAGCCGCGTTGATGAGGCGATTCAGGTCAATCAGCAAAAATGCATTGGCTGTAAATCCTGCGTGGTGGCTTGCCCGTTTGGCACCATGCAAGTGCTTGTCACGCCAACTGGTGACGGGCTGGTAAAAGCCACCGCGCACAAATGCGATCTCTGCCAGGGCAGGGCGGAAGGGCCGGCCTGTGCGCAGAACTGCCCGGCCGATGCACTGCAACTGGTGAACAGTGACGCGCTGGCGGGGCTTGCGAAATCACGTCGTCTGCGAACTGCCAGCCATGAGGCGCAGCCGTGGCACAGTGTTGCGGCGCTGACTCCCGCCTTTAATGACCGCAAAGTGCGGCAGATGCGTAAAACGCCGCCGCGCGGTGAGCCAGATAAATTGCCACTGGCGGCGCGTAAAAGCGGTTTTGATGAAATCTATCTGCCGTTTCGCGCCGATCAGGCCAGTCGTGAAGCGGAGCGCTGCCTGAAGTGCGGCGACCACAGCATTTGCGAATGGACCTGCCCGCTGCATAACCATATTCCGCAGTGGATCGAGCGGGTAAAAGAGGGCGATATTGCGGCTGCGGTCGAACTTTCGCATCAAACCAACTGCTTACCGGAGATCACCGGTCGCGTCTGCCCGCAAGACCGGCTGTGCGAAGGGGCATGTACGGTACGCGATGAGTATGGCGCGGTCACGATCGGCAATATTGAGCGCTATATCTCCGATCAGGCGCTGGCGCAGGGCTGGAAACCCGATGTACAGCAGGTTGCGGCGGTGGATAAGCGCATCGCGATTATCGGTGCTGGTCCGGCGGGCCTCGCCTGTGCGGATGTGCTTGCTCGTCATGGCGTGAGCGCCACGGTGTTCGATCGCCACCCGGAAATCGGCGGCTTGCTTACCTTTGGCATTCCCGCTTTTAAACTGGATAAATCGCTGCTGGCGCGGCGTCGTGAAATTTTCAGCGCGATGGGTATTCGCTTTGAACTCAATTGCGAAATTGGTAAAGACATCGCGCTGGATACGCTGCTCAGCGATTACGACGCGGTGTTTGTGGGGGTTGGCACCTACCGTTCCATGAAAGCCGGGTTGCCAAATGAGGACGCTCCGGGCGTTTATGATGCGCTGCCGTTCCTGATTGCCAACACCCGCCAGTTAATGGGGCTGCCGGACAGCGCCGACGAGCCGTTTATCAACACCAGGGGGTGTAATGTCGTGGTGCTTGGCGGCGGCGATACGGCAATGGACTGTGTCCGTACTGCACTGCGCCATGGCGCGAGCAAAGTGACCTGCGCCTACCGTCGCGACGAAGCCAACATGCCCGGCTCGAAGAAAGAGGTGAAAAATGCGCGGGATGAAGGGGCGGAGTTTGAGTTCAACGTCCAGCCGGTCAATCTTGAGCTGGATAAGAGCGGCAAAGTTTGCGGCATTCGCTTGCTGCGCACACAGCTCGGCGAGCCGGATGCCAAAGGCCGCCGCCGTCCGGTGCCGATTGAAGGCAGTGAGTTTGTTATGCCTGCCGATGCGGTGATCATGGCGTTTGGTTTCAACCCGCATTCGATGCCGTGGCTGGAGCGCCACGGTGTGCGCGTTGATGACTGGGGGCGCATTGCCGCCAGTGTCGAAAGCCAGTATCGCTACCAGACCAGTAATCCGAAAATTTTTGCCGGGGGCGATGCGGTACGCGGTGCCGATCTGGTGGTGACCGCGATGGCGGAAGGGCGCCACGCCGCGCAGGGCATGATGGACTGGTTGGGCGTCAAAGCACCAGGGCAGCATTAAGGCGTTTGCCATAAAACAGGCTTCACGGCGTTATACTTCGCAGCGTAGTATTACGCAAAGTTGTTAGCGCTCTGGAGCCTGTATGTCGCTGAAAATTGAAGTTATCAAAGATAAAATCCTCTCTGAAAATTATTTTGTCCTGCGCAATATCACCTACGATTTGACCCGTCAGGACGGTGAAGTGGTGCGTCATAAACGTGAAGTTTATGACCGCGGCAATGGCGCCACTATCCTGCTGTATAACCGCGAAAAGCAGAGTGTGGTGCTGATCCGCCAGTTCCGGATTGCCACCTGGGTAAATGGCAACGTGGACGGTCGCCTGATTGAAGCCTGCGCCGGGTTACTGGATGACGATGAGCCGGAAGTGTGCATTCGTAAGGAAGCGATTGAGGAGACGGGGTACGAAGTTGGCGAAGTGCGCAAAGTCTTTGAGTTGTATATGTCACCGGGCGGGGTAACGGAAATTGTCCACTTCTTCATTGCGGAATATAACGATGCGCAGCGCGCTAATAACGGCGGGGGAGTGGAAGATGAAGATATCGAAGTGCTGGAGTTGCCCTTCCGGCAGGCCTTAACGATGGTCGCCAACGGTGAGATCCGTGATGGCAAAGCGGTGATTTTGCTGCAATATTTGCAAACATCTGGCCTAATGGACTGAAATTTATAAGGTTATTAGCTTCGGTTTCAGATGAAGCTATCCGACAAATCCGATTGAGCAAGCCTACCGGGAAATAGAATATACGCAGGTTCTGCGTCTATTCTTCCGGGGTTGTGCCAGCCATGCGTTACCGCAGCGTTTTGACTTTGCTCTTCGGCCTTCTGGCCGCACCGTGGCTGTGCGCTGCGCCCGCGCAACAAACCTTTTCCGACTGGCAGGTCACCTGTAATAACCAGAACTTTTGCGTGGCACGCAATATTGGTGAGCATCAGGGGCTGGTAATGACGCTGGAGCGCAGCGCCGGCGCGCGTGCCGATGCGACGCTGCGTATCGACTATGGCGGCATCGACGCGCCTGTTACCAAAGAACCGCCGATTGCCGGGCGCTTACTGTTTGACGGCCAGCCGCTGGTGCTGGCTGGCGAGCGCTGGCAAATCACGCCGTGGCATCTGGTGACGGATAATGCCGATGCCATCACTTCGTTTCTAAAAAACATTCAGGAAGGCCAGGCGCTTACCCTGCGAGGCAGCAAGGGCGAGATTTCTCTGGTCGGGCTGAAAGCGGCGCTGCTGTTTATTGATGCGCTGCAAAAACGTGTCGGCAGCGAAACGGCATGGATTAAAAAGGGCGATAGCCCGTCGTTAAGCGTCCCGCCCGCACCCGCGTTGAAAAAGGTAGCCACGGCCAACGTTGCGCCAGCTCCGCTGACGCACCAGGAACTGAACGATTTGCTGGATTACGGCACCTGGCGAATGAACAACAGCCAGTGTTCGCTGGATCCGATGCGCCGTCAGGTGCGTGTGAGCGCGCTAACCGATGATAAAGCGTTGCTGTTGATCGACTGTGAAGCGGGTGCGTATAACATGGTTGAACGCGCTTGGCTGGTATCACGGGAAAAACCGTTTGCCGCGCGGCTGGTGCGCCTGATGCTGCCTTTCACGCCGGATAACGGTAACGATGAAATGGAGCTGATGAATGCGGCATTTGATGAGAAAACCCGCGAACTCACCACGCTCTCCAAAGGCCGCAGCCTGGCGGATTGCGGCGTGTCGAGCCGCTGGCGTTTTGACGGCCAGCGCTTTCGCCTGGTGCGTTACGCGCAGGAGCCCTCCTGCGATAGCTGGCACGGCCCCGATGCGTGGCCAACGCTGTGGGTGACGCGCTAACCCTTCGCTGACATAATCCCTTGCGGATATTTTTATCGGGAAGGGAATAATGAAACGCTTTTACCCACAATGGCTTGCGGCCTGCGTGCTCTTTTTTGCCGTTCTGCCTGCACAGGCTGAACTGACCTCAGCGGATAAACAGAGCATCACCCAGCTTGTTGACGTCTGGAATAGCCATCTGAATGGCAATGCCCGGGCAACCGGCAGCGATCTCTATGCGGCCCAGGTCGAATGGTTTGGCCAGCATCTTGAGCGCGACGAGGTCCTGCGCCGCCAGCAAGCGTTCACCTCTCACTCACCACACTATGCGCAGCGCATTATCACCACGCTTGATATCGCCGAAGATGAGGCGGGCCAGGTTCAGGTCGAGTTTGTTAAACAAGCCGGGCTCGATGAAAAACAGGTAAAAAACTACCCGGCGCAGCTTACCTTCAGCAAACAGTCTGCGGGCTGGCGCATTAGCGGCGAAACCGATTTGCTCACCCGCCTGAATCAAAAAGAGGCGTCGGTGCAGGGGCTGTTGACCAAAGGCAAGTTTGACGGCAACAGCAAAGATGTCGTGTGGGTGAACGCGCGCGATCCCAAAACCGGTGGCAGTTGCGATGAAGAGGGTGACTGTGAATGTAAGCTCTGGAGCAGCAACCCGGCTGTACAACCCGCGGTAGTGCCGCAGTGCATTGGTGGTGGGGTGGAAACGCTGTCGCAGCTCGATGATAGCGGGCGCGATCGGGTCGTTGTTTTCCCGCAATGGTGGACCAGCGCCTGGCGAGTGGTTTATGTCTTTGATATCCAGCAAGGGCAATGGACGAAAGCGCTGCCTTCATTTCCCATCAACATCAATGTTCAGGAAGACGATGACGCCGCAACGCTGGTGAAACGCGATACGCAGCACAACGGCAATGTGCTGGTGAAAAAAGCGCTGTGGGATGAAAAGCAGGAAGATATCGTGACGCCGCAGGAGAGCGAGCCGTTGCTGGTGGTGAAATAAAAAAGGCGCGCCAGCCATTTATGCTGGCGCGCTCACGCTTATTTTTTCAGTACCGCTTTGGCTTTTGCCACCACGTTTTCGACCGTGAAGCCGAAGTAGGGGAAAAGTTTCTCGGCAGGTGCTGATTCACCGTAACCGGTCATACCGACAATCGCCCCTTTCAGGCCGACATATTTGTACCAGTAATCGGCGATCCCGGCTTCAACCGCCACGCGCGCACTCACATCCGATGGCAGTACAGATTCACGCCAGGCTTCATCCTGCGCGTCGAAAATATCGGTCGACGGCAGCGATACCACGCGCACTTTGTGGCCTTCGTTAGTCAGTTGCTCCGCCGCGTTGACGGTGATCTCCATCTCCGAGCCGGTAGCAATCAGGATCACATCCGGCGTGCCGTCGCAATCTTTCAGGATATAACCGCCACGGCTGATGGCCTGCACCTGCTCCGGGGTTCGCTCCATTTGCGTGAGGTTCTGGCGCGAGAGGATCAACGCCGTCGGGCCATGATGTCGCTCGATCGCCAGCTTCCAGCCGACCGCCGCTTCTACCTGGTCGCACGGACGCCAGGTGCTGAAGTTCGGCGTTAAACGCAGGCTGGCGAGTTGTTCAACCGCCTGGTGCGTTGGGCCGTCTTCCCCTAAGCCAATCGAATCGTGGGTGTAAACCATGATCTGCCGGGCTTTCATCAACGCTGCCATACGCGCCGCGTTGCGGGCATATTCAACGAACATCAAAAAGGTGGCGGTATAAGGCACAAAACCACCGTGGTGCGCGATGCCGTTGGCAATGGCCGTCATACCAAACTCGCGCACGCCGTAGTGAATGTAATTCCCGGCGGGGTCCTCTTTCAGCGAGGTGGAGCCGGACCAGATGGTGAGGTTGCTGGGCGCGAGGTCGGCGGAACCGCCAAGCAGTTCCGGCAGGATTGGCCCATAGCTGTTGAGCGTGTTCTGCGAGGCTTTACGTGTGGCGATTTTCGCCGGGTTGGCCTGCAGCTTATTGATCCAGTCGGTGGTGGTTTTTTCCCAGCTTTCCGGCAGTTCACCGCTCATACGGCGTTTAAATTCAGCTGCCAGATCCGGGTACTCTTTAGCCCAGGCCGCCAGTTTCTCATTCCAGTCATGCTGATGTTTCGCCCCGCGTTCGCGGGCATCCCACGCCTGGTAAATCTCTTTCGGGATTTCAAAAGCCGGGTATTTCCAGCCGAGTTTTTGCCGGGTGAGCGCCACTTCTTCTTCACCAAGCGCCGCGCCGTGCGACTCCTCTTTCCCGGCTTTGTTCGGCGAGCCAAAACCAATCACCGTGCGGCAGATAATCAGTGACGGCTTATCTTTCACGCTTTGTGCTTCTTCGATAGCTTTTTTCACCGCCTCGGGTGAATGCCCGTCGATATCGCCAATCACATGCCAGTTATAGGCTTCGAAGCGTTTGGCGGTGTCATCGGTAAACCAGCCCTCGGTCTCGCCATCAATGGAGATGCCGTTGTGATCGTAAAAGCCGATCAGTTTGCCGAGCCCGAGCGTGCCCGCCAGCGAACAGACTTCATGGGAAATGCCTTCCATCAGGCAGCCATCGCCCATAAACACATAGGTGTAGTGGTCAACAATGTCATGCCCCGGTCGGTTGAATTGCGCAGCCAGCGTACGTTCGGCAATCGCCAGCCCGACGGCGTTCGCCAGCCCCTGCCCGAGCGGGCCGGTGGTGGTTTCCACGCCCGGCGTATAGCCGATCTCCGGGTGGCCCGGGGTTTTGGAGTGGAGCTGGCGGAAGTTTTTCAGCTCTTCAAGCGGCAGGTCATAACCACTGAGGTGCAGCAGGCTGTACAGCAGCATTGAGGCATGACCGTTAGAGAGGATAAAGCGGTCGCGATCGTACCAGGTAGGGTCCGCCGGGTTGTGGCGCAGAAAATCATTCCACAGCACTTCGGCAATATCCGCCATCCCCATCGGGGCGCCAGGGTGGCCAGAATTGGCTTTTTGCACCGCGTCCATACTCAGGGCGCGAACGGCGTTTGCAAGCTCTCTACGGGACATAATTCACTCCATGGCAAAGGTTAAAGTTTAGCGGCGAGCAGATCTTCAAGGCTGCGCTGATCAACGGCGAACTGACGGATCCCGTCGGCCAGTTTATCGACGGCCATCGGATCCTGGTTATGCTCCCAACGGAATTCAGCTTCTGTTAACGGTTCCGGGCGATGGAAGGTTTGGCGCGATGGCACCAGTTTGCGCTCAACAATGCCTTCCTGTGCCTGTAGCTCTTTCAGCAGCGCCGGAGAGATAGTCAGGCGGTCACAGCCCGCCAGCGCGAGGATCTGCTCGGTGCGGCGGAAGCTTGCGCCCATCACGATGGTTTCATAGCGATGTTGTTTGTAGTAGTCGTAGATATTGCGCACCGACTTCACGCCGGGATCTTCATCCACCACATACGGGTCGAGCGGTTTGCGATCGTTATACCAGTCGTAAATACGGCCAACGAAAGGCGAAATTAAAAACACACCCGCTTCGGCACAGGCGCGCGCCTGGGCAAACGAGAACAGCAGCGTCAGGTTGCAGTTGATCCCCTCTTTTTCCAGCTCTTCCGCCGCGCGGATCCCCTCCCAGGTTGACGCCAGTTTGATCAAAATGCGTGACTTATCGATGCCCTGATCTTTGTACAGTGCCACCAGTTGGCGCGCTTTGGCGATGCTCTTCTCTTTGTCGTAAGAGAGGCGGGCGTCAACCTCGGTGGAGACGCGTCCCGGGATGCTTTTCAGAATTTCCGCACCAAAATTGACCGCCAGTTTGTCGCTGGCTTCAGCCACTTGCTGCTCCTGGGTTTTACCACGCGCTTTGCCGTAGGCAATGGCATCGTCAATCAGATGCGAGAAGTGCGCCAGCCCGGCCGCCTTCAGCAGCAGGGAAGGGTTGGTGGTGGCATCTTCCGGCTGATAGTGGCGAATGGATTCGATGTCGCCGCTGTCGGCCACCACGGTAGTGAATTGTTTGAGGCCGTCTAAGTGATTCATGAAAAATAACTCCTTTAAAAGCAATGGATTACTGGAGTGCTTTCTGTCGCACTTTTGTGAGGATGAGAGGTGCATAACAAAAAAGCATAGCAGACGCGCCCGGGCCCTGCGTTTTGCGGCACGTAACAAAGTTGCGATAAATTGATAACAATTTTGTTTATGTCATGGCGAGATTTTGGCTATGTTCAAAGTTTATGCGGGCGACAGAGGCCATACTATGCGGCGCATTGGGATAGACATCGCACGTTTCACTCTGAAAACAACGTGAAAGGAACCTCAAATGGACGACCAACTAAAACAAAGTGCCCTCGATTTTCACGAATTCCCCCGTCCGGGGAAGATTCAGGTCTCCCCGACAAAACCGCTGGCAACACAGCGCGATCTGGCACTGGCTTACTCTCCTGGCGTCGCCGCGCCTTGTCTTGAGATCGAAAAAGACCCGCTGGCAGCCTACAAATACACCGCGCGCGGCAATCTGGTCGCCGTGGTATCCAACGGTACTGCGGTACTCGGCCTTGGCAATATCGGCGCACTGGCCGGTAAACCCGTGATGGAAGGCAAAGGCGTACTGTTCAAAAAATTCGCCGGAATCGATGTGTTTGATATCGAAGTGGATGAACACGATCCGGACAAACTGATTGATGTTGTGGCCGCGCTGGAACCGACCTTTGGCGGCATTAACCTGGAAGACATCAAAGCGCCGGAGTGCTTCTACATTGAAGCGAAGCTGCGCGAACGCATGAATATTCCGGTATTCCACGACGATCAGCACGGTACGGCGATTATCAGCACCGCCGCTATTCTCAACGGCCTGCGCGTGGTCGAGAAGAACCTCTCCGATGTGCGCATGGTGGTTT
This sequence comes from Kosakonia sp. AG348, assembly GCF_003337365.1. Taxonomy (NCBI): domain Bacteria; kingdom Pseudomonadati; phylum Pseudomonadota; class Gammaproteobacteria; order Enterobacterales; family Enterobacteriaceae; genus Kosakonia; species Kosakonia sp. AG348. The sequence continues at coordinate 240,005 of NZ_QPJR01000005.1, read as the reverse complement.
CCGGCGCGGGCGCAGCAGCGATTGCCTGTATGAACCTGCTGGTGGCGCTTGGCATGCAGAAGCACAACATTGTGGTCTGCGACTCAAAAGGCGTTATCTACAAAGGCCGCGAACCGAATATGGCGGAAACCAAAGCCGCTTATGCCGTTGACGATGACGGCAAACGCACGCTGGCGGATGTGGTTGCCGGTTCGGACATCTTCCTTGGTTGTTCCGGGCCGAAAGTGCTGACCCCGGAAATGGTGAAAGGTATGGCGCGCCAGCCGCTGATCCTCGCGCTGGCGAACCCGGAACCGGAAATTCTGCCGGATCTGGCAAAAGCGGTGCGCCCGGACGCCATTATCTGCACCGGCCGTTCTGATTACCCCAACCAGGTAAACAACGTTCTTTGCTTCCCATTTATTTTCCGTGGCGCGCTGGATGTCGGCGCAACGGCAATTAACGAAGAGATGAAGCTGGCGGCAGTTAACGCTATCGCGGAACTGGCACATGCTGAGCAGAGCGAAGTGGTGGCTTCAGCCTATGGCGACCAGGATCTCAGCTTTGGCCCGGATTACCTGATCCCGAAACCGTTTGATCCGCGCCTGATTGTCAAAATCGCGCCTGCGGTGGCAAAAGCCGCCATGGATTCCGGCGTGGCGACGCGACCTATCGCTGATTTCGATGCTTATGTCGATAAGCTCACTGAATTTGTCTACAAAACCAATCTGTTTATGAAGCCGATCTTCTCGCAGGCGCGTAACGCACCGAAACGCGTAGTTCTGGCAGAAGGTGAGGAGCCGCGCGTACTGCATGCCACGCAGGAACTGGTGACGTTAGGGCTGGCAAAACCGATTCTGATTGGCCGTCCGAGCGTCATTGAGATGCGTATTCAGAAACTCGGTTTGCAAATCCGCCCGGATGTGGATTTTGAAATCGTCAATAACGAGTCCGATCCGCGCTTTAAAGAGTACTGGATGGAGTACTTCAACATCATGAAACGTCGCGGCGTGACGCAGGAGCAGGCGCAGCGCGCGGTGATCGGTAACACCACCATTATTGGCGCGATCATGGTGCATCGTGGCGAAGCGGACGCGCTGATTTGTGGCACCATCGGTGATTATCACGAGCATTTCAGTGTGCTGCAGCCGATCTTCGGCTACCGCGAGAATGTCCATGTCGCAGGCGCAATGAACGCTTTATTGTTGCCAAGCGGCAACACCTTTATCGCCGATACTTACGTCAATGAGGATCCCAGCGCGGAAGAGCTGGCGGAGATCACCATTCTGGCGGCGGAAACGGTACGCCGTTTCGGCATTGAACCGCGCGTGGCGCTGCTTTCGCATTCGCAGTTTGGTTCATCGAACGCGCCTGCGGCGGTGAAAATGCGCGATACGTTAGCGCTGGTGCGTGAACGCGCGCCTGAGTTAATGATTGATGGCGAAATGCACGGTGACGCGGCGCTGGATGAGAGTATCCGCCATGAACGTATGCCGGATAGCCCGCTGAAAGGGGCGGCGAATATCCTGATTATGCCAAACGTAGAAGCGGCGCGAATCAGCTACAACCTGCTGCGCGTGTCCAGTTCGGAAGGGGTGACCGTAGGGCCGGTACTGATGGGCGTGGCGAAACCGGTCCATGTGCTGACACCGATTGCCTCGGTGCGGCGTATCGTCAATATGGTTGCACTGGCGGTGGTGGAGGCGCAAACGCAGCCGCTGTAATGTTTGTGTCTGCGAACCGTCGATAATCGGGTTGTCGCTTGTTGAGTTGTTTTTGAAGGAAGCCGCTCGCTCTTTCTGTCCGGGCGGAATTCAATCGCGATGGGTTGCGTTCCGCTGAAATCGGCGAACCGAAGAGTGAGTGATAAGGTCTGGACGCCATGGATGGCGGCCAGAGGCGAATCGAGCCACGGACAAAATTGCCCCGGGAGCCGTTCTGAACAGCGCTTGCGCTGACTCCGAAGGGGCAAGTTATTGTGATTCGAGCCGAGCGCAGGCACGCTGTCGGGAAGTGAGCGTAGTGCAAAGCACCGATTTATCGCGCAGACGCGGGCATTGAAAAGGGGAGCGCGGCAGCTCCCCTTTTTCCGTTCACATGTAGCGATGTTTCAGAAACTGTGGAACATCTGTGCACGGAACAATACCTCATCAGCGACATATCCGTTGAACAGCGCACCTCATCCGGCTTGAGATTAAAGAAATTACACCCAGTCTCTGACTTTTATAAACTCGCTGAGGGCGGCTTCCGGGCTGCCTTCGGCGGGCTGATAATTGTATTCCCAGCGCACCAGCGGCGGCATCGACATCAGAATGGATTCAGTGCGCCCGCCGGTTTGTAAGCCAAACAGGGTGCCGCGATCCCACACCAGATTGAACTCCACATACCGGCCGCGACGGTAAAGCTGGAAGTCGCGCTCGCGCTCGCCATAAGGCGTGGCTTTGCGGCGTTCAACAATCGGCAAATAAGCCTTGAGATAGCCATTACCCACCGCCTGCATAAAAGCGAAGCAGTGATCGAAATCCGGCGTGTTGAGATCGTCGAAAAACAACCCGCCAATGCCGCGCTGTTCATCACGGTGTTTAAGGTAGAAGTAATCGTCACACCACTTTTTATAGCGTGGATATACCTCTTCGCCGAACGGCAAACAGATATCGCGCGCTGTGCGGTGCCAGTGGCGAGCATCCTCTTCAAAACCGTAGTAGGGCGTTAAATCAAAGCCGCCGCCAAACCACCACACCGGTTCCGCACCGGGTTTTTCGGCGATAAAAAAGCGCACATTGGCATGGCTGGTGGGTACATACGGATTACGCGGATGAACCACCAGCGAAACGCCCATCGCTTCGAAACTGCGACCCGCCAGTTCCGGGCGATGCGCGGTGGCCGAAGCGGGCATTGCGTCGCCGTGAACGTGCGAAAAATTGACGCCCGCCTGTTCAAACACGCTGCCATCACGCAGCACACGGCTGCGCCCACCGCCACCTGCCGCACGCGTCCACGCATCTTCAATAAATGCGCCGCCATCAAGGGCACTCAGCTGGTCACAGATCTTGTCCTGCAAATTTAGCAGGGCGTTTTTAACCGGGTGGATATCAGGCGTGGTCATCCGCGTCTCTTCGTGTGGGCTTTATGATTATCAAACCAGCTAAAATAGCTGAGTACACCGTCGGCAATGGCGCTGGCGATTTTCTGGCGAAACGCCGCCGTGCCGAGCAGCTTCTCTTCTGCCGGGTTGGTGATAAACGAGGTTTCCACCAGCACGGACGGTATCGAAGGCGATTTTAGCACCACAAATGCCGCCTGTTCTGTGTTGCGGCTATGCAGGCGGTGTACCGGTTTGATCTGCTTGAGAATATGCGAGCCGAGCGTCAGGCTGTTTTTAATGGTGTCAGTTTGCACCAAATCGAACAGCACTTGCTGGAGCAGGTGATCTTTGTCTCTGGCTTTTTTCCCGGCCAGATCGTCGGCGGCGTTTTCTTTATCCGAAAGGTATTTCGCCATCGCGCTACTGGCGCCGCGATTAGAAAGCGCAAACACCGACGCGCCCGCAGCGCTTGGGTTGGTGAAGCCGTCGGCGTGGATCGACATAAACAGATCGGCACCGTGCTGGTGGGCAATCTCTACGCGATCATAAAGCGGAATAAATTTATCGCCGGTGCGCGTCAGGCGCGCATCAATTCCCTGCGCACGCAATTGGGCGCGGACGGTTTTGGCGATCGCCAGCACCACGTGTTTTTCTTGCGAACCGTTATGACCAATCGCGCCGGTATCAATACCGCCATGGCCCGGATCAAGCATCACAATGCGTTTCGCGCCGGCTTTCCTGGCTTTCGGTTTACTGTGCCCGGTCGTGGTTTTAAGTGGTGTCTCGTCCTTTGCGATAGCGCGAGACATGCCCGTTAATGTCAGGGCGGCCAGGCCTGCTTTCAGCACCTGACGACGCGAGGTAAGTGTTTTTAAAGGTTTAAAGGTGCTCATACGCCTGAATTGTCTTATTCGTGGTCCCTGGTGTTATATCGTATCGTGTTTACCGTTACGACTATCCGTGCGAACTAATGTTTTACTTTTCATTTCAATACGTGACAGAGTGACATTATGCCAAATTTCAGTGCTGAAGATGCCGGATATTGGCGACAGAGGCGCTTAGGGCCATAATCTACGTTTACACAGCTGAAAATGACGGGGAATACCATGGAGATACGCGTTTTTCGCCAGGAAGATTTCGAAGAAGTGATCACCTTGTGGGAGCGTTGTGAGCTGTTGCGACCATGGAACGATCCGGAAATGGATATTGAACGCAAAGTGAATCACGATGTGAGTCTGTTTCTGGTCGCCGAAGTCGGCGGGGAAGTGGTCGGCACGGTGATGGGCGGTTATGACGGTCATCGCGGATCGGCTTATTACCTTGGCGTTCATCCTGAGTTTCGCGGGCGCGGCATCGCTAACGCCTTGTTGAGCCGGCTGGAGAAAAAGCTGATTGCCCGCGGCTGCCCGAAAATCAACCTGATGGTGCGGGAAGATAACGAGATGGTTATCGGCATGTATGAGCGCCTCGGTTATGAACATATGGATTCGGCCAGTCTGGGCAAGCGTTTGATTGAAGATGAAGAGTACTGAAATTTATCCCGCCGATTACGACAGTCATGGTCGCTTGAAACTCCCTTTTCTGTTCTGGTGCGTGTTGCTGCTACAGGCACGCACCTGGGTGCTGTTTGTTATTGCGGGGGCATCGCGCGGGCAAGGCGACGCATTGCTCGCATTGTTTTACCCCGATCACGATGATTTCTGGCTAGGGTTGCTGCCCGGTATTCCTGCGGCATTGACCTTTTTACTGAGCGGCCGCCGCGATCATTTTCCCCGCCTGTGGCGCGCACTCTACCCGCTGGTATTGCTGGTGCAACTGGCGCTGCTGGTATGGCAACCCTGGCGCTGGTTTACCGGCGAGGCGCTTTCCGGGATTGGGCTGTTTCTGGTTATCGCCGATCTGGTTGCGCTGTGGTGGCTTGCGACAAACCGGCGTCTTCGGGCCTGTTTTTCCCTTGCTCAACATTAAGCGGCACTTTTTTCACTTCCGGGACTCCAACAGGCGTTCAATGAATAAAAGGAATGAAGCATGAAATCCCTGCGTACACTTATTTGCGTTCTGCCGCTGGCGTTAACCGGCTGCTCGACGCTGGCTTCCGTCAACTGGTCGGCGGCCTATCCGTGGAACTGGTTTGGTTCATCTGTCGAGGTGAGCGACAACGGCGTTGGTAACATCACCGCCAGCACGCCACTAAACGAGCAGGCAATTCAGGATGCGCTGGGTGGCGATTACCACCTGCGTAGCGGCATGAAGACGGAAAAAGGCAGTATCGTTCGTTATTTTGAGGCGCTAAAAGATGACAAACTGGCGCTGGTGGTGAACGGAGAAAACGGCGCGATCAGCCGTATTGATGTGCTCGACAATAGTATCGCCACGGATAAAGGGGTAAAAATCGGCGCGCCGTTCAATTCGCTGTTTGAGAAAGCTTTCGGTAACTGTGTGAAAGGCGCGGGCGATGACAGCGTGGGTGTAGAGTGTAAAGCGCCGGGTAGCCAGCATATCAGCTATGTGTTTACCGGCCAGTGGAGCGGCCCGGAAGGGTTGATGCCATCCGATGATGCGCTGAAAAACTGGAAAGTGAGCAAGTTTATCTGGCGCCGTTAATTTGATCTCAACTCGCTGCTGCTGGGGGAAAAACAGGTACAATACCGCGATTATCGCCACGGTTTCGTGGCCTGTTTTTTTCCAGGAGGAGTCATGTCCCAGGTTCAAAGCGGCATTTTGCCAGAACATTGCCGTGCGGCGATTTGGATTGAAGCCAACGTGAAAGGGGACACCGATGCCCTGCGCGTGGCGAGCCGCGTATTCGCCGATAAGCTGGCGACCTTTCAATTACAATTTCCCGATGCGGCGCTGGGGGCGACTATTGCCTTTGGCAACAAGACCTGGCGCGCACTGAACGGTGCCGAAGGCGCAGACGAGCTAAAAGATTTTCCGGCGTATGGCAAAGGTCTGGCGCCCGCCACACAGCGAGATGTGCTGATCCATATTCTTTCTCTGCGCCACGATGTGAATTTCTCCGTCGCTCAGGCCGCGCTGGTGGCGTTCGGCGAGGCGCTTGACGTTAAAGAAGAGACGCACGGTTTCCGCTGGGTGGAAGAGCGCGATTTGAGCGGCTTTATCGATGGTACCGAAAACCCGGCAGGCGATGAGAAACGCCGCGAGGTTGCTATTATTCAGGATGGCGTGGACGCCGGTGGCAGCTACGTGATGGTGCAGCGTTGGGAGCATAACCTCAAGCAGCTTAATCGCATGAGCGTGGGCGATCAGGAGATGATGATCGGCCGCACCAAAGAGGCCAATGAAGAGATCGACGGTGATGCGCGCCCGGACACGTCACACCTGACGCGTGTTGATCTGAAAGAGAACGGCAAAGGGCTGAAAATCGTCCGTCAGAGCCTGCCTTATGGCACCGCCAGCGGCACGCATGGGCTCTATTTCTGCACCTATTGCGCCCGTTTGTACAACATTGAGCAGCAACTGCTGAGCATGTTTGGCGATACCGACGGTAAGCGCGACGCCATGCTGCGTTTTACCCGCCCGGTGACCGGCGGCTACTACTTCGCGCCGTCGCTGGATAGGCTGCTGGCGCTGTAAACCACGCACTTCTGCTGACCGGGGAAACCCGGTCACTACTCCCTTCTGCTTATATTCTTTTCTGATTCCAAATCACCAATTGGTATATAAAACCGTTACTGGTTTCACACTCGTTATAAATAAACTGAGTGACGAAATGTCATCAGCTTATAAGGGTGCGCAATGGCCGTTAACTTACTGAAAAAAGGATATCTGACGCTGGCAGCGCTGACGCTGTGGGCCGCTCAGGCACAAGCGACGGAACTGCTTAACAGCTCTTATGATGTATCACGCGAGCTCTTTGCGGCCCTTAACACGCCGTTCGAACAGCAATGGGCGAAAGATAACGGCGGTGACAAGCTGACCATTAAGCAATCCCATGCTGGCTCCTCAAAGCAGGCGCTGGCGATTCTGCAAGGGTTGAAAGCGGACGTCGTGACCTATAACCAGGTCACTGACGTGCAGATCCTGCACGACAAAGGCAACCTGATCCCGGCGGACTGGCAGAGCCGTTTGCCGAATAACAGCTCGCCGTTCTACTCAACGATGGCGTTTCTGGTTCGCAAAGGTAACCCGAAGAACATTCACGACTGGAACGATCTGGTGCGCAGTGATGTAAAACTGATTTTCCCGAACCCGAAAACCTCCGGCAATGCGCGCTACACCTATCTGGCGGCCTGGGGCGCAGCGGATCAAGCGGATGGCGGCGACAAAGCCAAAACTCAGCAGTTTATGACCCAGTTCCTCAAAAACGTTGAAGTGTTCGACACCGGCGGTCGCGGCGCAACAACTACCTTTGTTGAGCGCGGGCTTGGCGATGTGCTGATCTCGTTTGAATCGGAAGTGAATAACATCCGTAAGCAGTATGAAGCGCAGGGTTTTGAAGTTGTCGTACCGAAAGTCAACATCCTGGCTGAATTCCCGGTTGCGTGGGTGGATAAAAACGTGAAGGCCAACGGCACAGAAAAAGCGGCCAAAGCTTATCTCACCTGGCTTTACAGCCCACAGGCGCAAACCATCATCACTGATTACTACTATCGCGTGAACAACCCGGAAGTGATGGCGAAACTGAGCGATAAATTCCCGCAGACGGCGCTGTTCCGCGTAGAGGACAAGTTTGGTTCCTGGCCTGAAGTGATGAAAACCCATTTCGCCAGCGGTGGTGAGCTGGACACGTTGCTGGCGGCGGGGCGTAAGTGATGTTTGCAGGATCAAAACGCGTGCTGCCTGGCTTTGGTTTAAGCCTCGGCAGCAGCCTGTTTTTTGTTTGTCTGATATTGCTGTTGCCACTGAGCGCACTGGTGATGCAGTTGGCGCAGATGAGCTGGGCGCAATACTGGGAGGTGGTCACTAATCCGCAGGTTGTGGCCGCTTATAAAGTCACGCTGATTGCAGCCTTTGTCGCCTCCGTTTTTAACGGCGTGTTTGGCTTGCTGATGGCATGGATCCTCACTCGTTACCGCTTTCCGGGCCGCACCTTGCTGGATGCGCTGATGGATCTACCTTTTGCGCTGCCAACGGCGGTGGCGGGTCTGACGCTGGCCTCGCTGTTTTCGGTGAATGGTTTTTACGGCGAATGGCTAGCGAAGTTTGATATCAAAGTGACCTATACCTGGCTCGGTATCGCGGTGGCGATGGCATTCACCAGCATTCCGTTTGTGGTGCGCACCATTCAGCCGGTACTGGAAGAGCTGGGGCCGGAATATGAAGAGGCGGCGGAAACCCTGGGCGCGACGCGCTGGCAAAGTTTTCGCAAAGTGGTGCTGCCGGAACTCTCTCCTGCATTGATGGCGGGCGTAGCCTTGTCGTTTACCCGCAGCCTTGGCGAGTTTGGCGCGGTGATCTTCATCGCCGGTAACATCGCCTGGAAGACAGAAGTGACCTCGTTGATGATTTTTGTACGCTTGCAGGAGTTTGATTACCCGGCGGCGAGCGCGATTGCCTCGGTGATCCTGGCGGCTTCTCTGCTGTTGCTGTTTTCCATTAACACCCTGCAAAGCCGCTTTGGTCAGCGTGTGGTAGGTCACTAATGGCGGAACTAACTGAATTGAAACGCTATGACAAGTCTCAGGTGAACTGGGGCAAATGGTTTTTGATTGGCACGGGAGTGATTGTCTCGGCGTTTATCCTCGTTGTGCCGATGGTTTACATTTTCGTGCAGGCGTTTAGCAAAGGCCTGATGCCAGTTCTGCAAAACCTCGCGGACGCCGACATGCTCCATGCCATCTGGCTGACGGTGCTGGTTGCGCTGATCTCGGTGCCGCTGAACCTGATATTCGGCACGTTGCTGGCCTGGCTGGTGACGCGCTTTAACTTCCCGGGCCGCCAGTTACTGTTGACGCTGCTGGATATTCCCTTTGCTGTGTCGCCGGTGGTCGCAGGTCTTATCTATCTGCTGTTTTATGGCTCAAACGGCCCGCTTGGCGGCTGGCTGGATGCGCATAATCTGCAAATTATGTTCGCCTGGCCGGGCATGGTGCTGGTTACCGTGTTTGTGACTTGCCCGTTTGTCGTGCGTGAACTGGTGCCGGTGATGTTAAGCCAGGGCAGCCAGGAAGATGAAGCGGCGATTCTGCTTGGCGCGTCCGGCTGGCAGATGTTCAAGCGCGTGACGCTACCGAATATCCGCTGGGCGCTGTTGTACGGCGTAGTGCTCACTAACGCGCGGGCGATTGGCGAATTTGGCGCGGTGTCGGTGGTTTCCGGTTCTATCCGCGGTGAAACCCTGTCGCTGCCGCTGCAAATTGAATTACTGCAGCAGGATTACAACATCGTCGGTTCGTTTACCGCTGCGGCTCTGCTGACGTTGATGGCGATTTTGACGTTGTTTTTAAAGAGTGCGTTGCAGTGGCGTTTGAATAATCACGAAAAACGCCAGCAACAGGAGGGAAATCATGAGCATTGAGATTGCCAATATTAAGAAGTCTTTTGGTCGCACCCAGGTGCTGAATGATATCTCTCTTGATATCCCATCCGGCCAGATGGTGGCGTTGCTGGGCCCGTCCGGTTCCGGTAAAACCACGTTGCTGCGTATTATTGCCGGTCTTGAGCATCAGACCAGCGGGCGCATTCGTTTTCATGGTACTGACGTCAGCCGTCTGCATGCGCGCGAGCGCCGCGTCGGTTTTGTGTTCCAGCATTATGCGCTGTTTCGTCATATGACGGTGTTTGACAATATCGCTTTCGGCCTGACGGTGCTGCCGCGCCGCGAACGGCCAAATGCGGCGGCGATCAAAGCGAAAGTGATGCAACTGCTGGAGATGGTGCAGCTGGCACATCTGGCGGACCGTTTCCCGGCGCAGCTTTCCGGTGGGCAGAAACAGCGTGTGGCGCTGGCGCGTGCGCTGGCGGTGGAGCCGCAAATCCTGTTGCTGGATGAACCTTTCGGCGCGCTTGATGCGCAGGTGCGTAAAGAGCTGCGTCGCTGGTTGCGCCAGTTGCATGAAGAGCTGAAATTCACCAGCGTATTCGTGACGCACGATCAGGAAGAGGCGACGGAAGTTGCCGATCGCGTCGTTGTGATGAGCCAGGGCAACATTGAACAGGCGGATGCGCCGGATCAGGTCTGGCGAGAGCCCGCCACCCGCTTTGTGCTGGAGTTTATGGGTGAGGTTAACCGCCTGAAAGGCACTGTGAGCGGTGGGCAATTCCATGTTGGTGCGCACCGCTGGCCGCTTGGTTATACGCCGGCTTACCAGGGGGATGTCGATCTGTTCCTGCGCCCGTGGGAAGTGGATGTCAGCCGTCGCACCAGTCTCGATTCTCCGCTGCCGGTACAGGTGCTGGAAGCCAGTCCGAAGGGTCATTACACCCAACTGGTTGTGCAGCCGCTGGGCTGGAACACGGAACCGTTGACCGTGGTGATGCGTGATGAACATCCCCCCCAGCGCGGTGAGCGTCTGTTCGTCGGCCTGCAACATGCCCGTTTATATAACGGTAACGAACGCATTGAGGCCCGCGCAGAACTTGCTCTGGCGGATTCTGCCTGATAGCTTAAACAGACGTGGTTTCTGCCGGATAGCGTACAGCTTTGCCCGGCCTACAAGCCCGGTATGCATCCTGCGACCGGGTTTTTTATTGGACAGCGATTGTGAACACATTAGAACAAACCATTGGCAATACGCCGCTGGTCAAATTGCAACGCCTGAGCCCGGACAACGGGAGTGAAATCTGGGTCAAACTGGAAGGCAACAATCCGGCGGGATCGGTAAAAGACAGAGCGGCACTGTCGATGATTGTGCAGGCGGAACAGCGTGGGGAGATTAAACCCGGCGACGTACTGATTGAAGCGACCAGCGGTAATACTGGTATCGCGCTGGCGATGATCGCCGCACTGAAAGGCTACCGCATGAAATTGCTGATGCCGGACAACATGAGCCAGGAGCGGCGCGCCGCGATGCGTGCCTACGGGGCGGAGTTGATTCTGGTCAGCAAAGAGCAGGGAATGGAAGGGGCGCGCGATCTGGCACTGGCGATGTCAGCGCGCGGTGAAGGCAAACTGCTCGATCAGTTTAACAACCCGGATAACCCCTACGCACATTACACCACCACCGGCCCGGAAATCTGGCGGCAGACCAGCGGGCGAATCACGCATTTTGTCTCCAGTATGGGCACGACTGGCACCATCACAGGCGTATCGCGTTTTCTGCGCGAGCAGGATAAAAAAGTGACGATAGTCGGTTTGCAGCCGGAAGAGGGAAGCAGTATTCCCGGCATTCGCCGCTGGCCTGCCGAGTATATGCCGGGGATTTTTAACGCGTCTCTGGTTGATGAGGTGCTGGATATCCATCAGCGCGAAGCGGAAAATACCATGCGCGCGCTGGCGGTACAGGAAGGCATTTTCTGCGGTGTCAGTTCCGGCGGCGCAGTAGCCGGGGCAATGCGGGTGGCGAAAGCGAACCCGGGCGCAGTGATCGTCGCCATTATTTGCGATCGCGGCGATCGCTATCTTTCTACTGGCGTATTTGGTGAAGAGAGTTATTCGCAGGGCGCGGGGATTTAACCCGTTAAGGAGACCGAATGGAGATGATCCTGTTCAGGGATAAGACTCGGGCGCAGCAGGCCGATATCGTTGCCGTACAATCACAGGTTGTCTACGGTAGCGTGGGCAACAGTATAGCGGTGCCGAATATTCGCCAGCACCATTTGAATGTACTGGCCGTGCCGACGGTGCTGTTCAGTAACACGCCGCACTATGACACCTTTTACGGCGGCGTCATTCCCGACGAGTGGTTTAGCGGCTATTTGCAGGCGCTGGAAGAGCGTGATGTTCTGCGTAGCGTTAAAGCGGTCACGACGGGATATATGGGTAGCGCCAGTCAGATTAAGCTACTGGCGAAGTGGCTTAAGGTGCTGCGGGAAAAACATCCACACCTGTTGATTCTGGTCGATCCGGTGATCGGCGATACCGATAGCGGCATTTACGTAAAACCAGAAATCCCGCAGGCATATTGTGAACATCTGCTGCCACTGGCACAGGGTATTACGCCAAATGTGTTCGAGCTGGAAGTGCTGAGCGGTCAGCCATGCCGGGATTTGCAAAGTGCGATTGAGGCGGCTAAAGGCCTGCTATCGGCGTCGCTGCATTGGGTGGCGATCACCAGTGCGCCGGTTGAGCAGCAAAATGAGCACATTCACGTGGTACTGGTTACCGCCGATGCGGTTCATATCAGCGGTTATCCGCGTGTGGCGACGGATCTCAAAGGTACTGGTGACCTGTTTTGTTCTGAACTGGTGAGCGGTATTGTTCAGGGTAAAGCGCTCGATGTGGCGATACAGGCTGCGGGCGAACGGGTCGTAGAAGTGATGGGATATACGCTGGAAAAAGGCTGTGACGAGCTGATTTTACCGCCGCAGTAAAGCAAAAATGGCGCCTTTCGGCGCCATTCTTTTATGCATTACGCATTACTTTTTGATACGGATCACCGGGGTTTCACCCACGGTTACGCTACCAGAAAGTTTGATAAGCTCTTTGATTTCGTCCATGTTGGAGATTACCACCGGCGTCAGGGTTGACTTGGCTTTCTCTTCCAGCAGCGGCAGATCAAATTCGATTACCGGGTCGCCAACTTTTACGCGTTGGCCTTCTTCTGCGATGCGTTTGAAACCTTCACCTTTCAGTTCCACGGTGTCGATACCGAAGTGAACAAACAGTTCAATGCCACTATCGGATTCGATAGAGAAGGCATGGTTGGTTTCAAAGATTTTACCGATAGTACCATCAACCGGGGCTACCATTTTGTTACCGGTCGGTTTGATAGCAATGCCATCACCAACGATTTTCTCAGCGAACACAACATCCGGTACATCTTCAATGTTGACGATATCGCCAGAAAGCGGGGCAATAATCTCAATGGTTCCGGTGTCTTTTTTATCATCAGAAACCAAAGATTTCAGTTTATCGAAAAAACCCATGATCTTCTCCTAAGCAGTAATTTGGGCGCATCTCGCGGATTAGCAGATTGTTTTTTCTTCAATGAACTTGTTAACCAGCGTCATTAACTCGTCCGTTGTCGGTTGAGCAAGAGCCTGCTCTGCTAACACCTTCGCATCTTCGAAGTTTGTGTTACGAATAATCTTCTTAATGCGCGGGATAGAAATGGCGCTCATACTGAATTCATCCAGACCCATCCCCAGCAACAGAAGTGTAGCACGTTCGTCGCCAGCAAGCTCACCACACATGCCAGTCCATTTGCCTTCCGCATGAGAAGCATCAATAACTTGCTTGATCAGGGTGAGTACAGACGGTGACATCGGCTGGTAAAGATGTGAAATCATATCATTACCACGGTCAACCGCCAGGGTGTACTGCGTCAAATCATTGGTACCGATACTAAAGAAATCAACTTCTTTCGCCAGATGGCGGGCAATTGTCGCGGCAGCAGGGGTTTCTACCATCACGCCAATTTCAATGCTCTCGTCAAACGCCTTGCCTTCGTTACGCAATTCTTGTTTGTAGATCTCAATCTCTTTCTTCAGTGCGCGCACTTCTTCAACAGAGATGATCATCGGGAACATAATTCGCAGTTTACCGAAAGCGGAAGCGCGCAGAATAGCGCGTACCTGATCGCGCAGGATCTCTTTACGATCCATCGCAATACGTACAGCACGCCAGCCCAGGAACGGGTTCTCTTCTTTCGGAAAATTCATGTACGGCAGCTCTTTGTCGCCGCCAATGTCCATGGTACGAACGATAACTGCCTGAGAACCGCAGGCTTCAGCCACCGCTTTGTAGGCGTCGAACTGCTCTTCTTCAGTCGGCAGGGCGTCGCGATCCATGAACAGGAATTCGGTACGGTACAGACCAACACCTTCAGCGCCATTGCGCTCAGCGCCCGCGATATCGCGAACGGTACCGATGTTGGCGCACACTTCCACCTGGTGACCATCAAGGGTGATCGCCGGCAGATCTTTCAGTTTCGCCAGTTCGGCTTTTTCTTCGGCAACCTGAGCCTGCGCCGCACGCAGTGTCTCAATCTCTTCGTCGCTTGGGTTAACGTAAACTTTATTGTTAACCGCATCGAGGATCAGATAATCGCCATTTTTAACCTGAGTGGTGACGCTACCTGTGCCCACAATCGCTGGCAACTCAAGGGAGCGTGCCATAATAGACGTGTGAGAAGTACGACCACCGATATCAGTGATAAAACCAAGCACTTTTTTCAGGTTCAGCTGAGCAGTTTCTGACGGTGTCAGATCGGCCGCAACCAGAATTACTTCTTCCTGAATCGCGCTCAGATCGATAATCGGCATACCCAGGATGTTGCGCAGCAGACGCTTACCGATGTCACGTACGTCAGCAGCACGTTCTTTCAGGTATTCATCATCCAGCTCTTCCAGGGCTGTAGCCTGACCTTCGATAACTTCATGCGCTGCCGCATCGGCAGTCATGTTCTTATCTTTAATCAGGGCTATGATTTCCTGCTCCAGCTCCTCATCTTCCAGCAGCATAATATGCCCTTCGAAGATGGCTTCTTTTTCTTCACCGAAAGTTTCACCCGCTTTCGTTTTGATTGCTTCCAGCTGTGCCGATGCTTTGGCACGACCGCTCAGGAAACGCTCAACTTCCTGGTCAACCTTGTCGGCAGAAATTTTCTTCCGGTCGATGACGATCTCGTCTTCTTTCAGCAGCAGTGCTTTGCCGAAAGCGATACCCGGGGATGCTAAAATGCCTGAAATCATAACCCTACCTTTACTTGTGACTGATCTTGAAAAGAACTCGTAAGTAAAACTTACTCAAGTTCTGCCATCAGTTTAACCAGATGCTCAACCGCTTTTTGCTCGTCTTCGCCTTCAGCGGTCAACGTCACAACAGTACCTTGAGTCAGGCCCAGAGTTTGCAGTTTGAACAGGCTTTTCGCGCTAGCGCTTTTGCCGTTAGAAGTCACAGTGATTTCAGAAGAGAAGCCTTTTGCTTCTTTAACAAACTGAGCAGCAGGGCGGGTATGCAGACCGTTCGGAGCGGTAATGGTAACTTCTTGCTGGAACATTGTATTTCCCCAACTTATAGGTTTAGTGTTGTGGAACTAAAGTCTAGCCTGGCGGCATGACTTTAGCCTGTATTGTTAGCGCCGGCGCAACGGGACAAACTACAGAAGCCTGCCTGGCGCAACCAAACGCTGGCGCTTCTGGCTGCTGACGTTTCGCTCGTCATTAAACATTATGCAGCGAAAGGCAGAATTGAACCAAATCATAAAATCGATTCAGCTTGGTGAAATCTTGCCTTCGATTAATTTCGCGCATCAAAATAAATGTGATGGTTAAATACCAGACCGGGAGGTTTCAGGCAATGCCAGGTAGGACAAAAATTTGATATATGCCACAAAAAAGCACCGCGATGGGTGCTTTTTTGAGCTGATTTAACAATCTGGCATCACTGTTGCAGTTCTTTTTCAGTAAACAGATCGGCAAACAACGCTGTGCTCAAATAACGCTCACCAGAAGACGGCAGAATCACTACGATATTCTTATTGGTAAAGGTCTCGTCTTCTTGCAATTTCAGCGCCGCCGCAACGGCAGCACCAGAAGAGATACCCGCCAGAATACCTTCCTCTTCCATCAGACGACGCGCGGTGCTGATGGCTTCTTCGTTGGTGATTTTGACAACTTTGTCGATCAGTTTCAAATCCAGGTTGCCGGGAATAAAACCCGCGCCGATGCCCTGAATTTTGTGCGGACCAGGTTTCAGCTCTTCGCCTGCCAGCGCCTGGGAAATAACCGGAGAGTCAGTTGGCTCGACCGCGACGGTGATCAGGTCAGTTTTGCCTTTGGTATTTTTGATATAACGCGTTACACCAGTCAGCGTACCGCCAGTGCCCACGCCGGAGATAAATACATCAACCTGGCCATCGGTGTCTTCCCAGATTTCCGGGCCGGTGGTTTTTTCATGAATTTCCGGGTTAGCCGGGTTACTGAACTGCTGCAACAGCAGGAATTTCGCCGGATCGCTGGCGACAATTTCTTCCGCTTTCTGGATTGCGCCCTTCATGCCTTTGGCGCCTTCGGTCAGTACCAGGTTCGCGCCTAATGCCTTCAGCAGTTTACGGCGTTCGATACTCATGGTTTCCGGCATGGTCAGCGTCAGTTTGTAGCCGCGTGCAGCCGCTACATAGGCCAGTGCGATCCCGGTGTTACCACTGGTCGGTTCAACCAGTTCTACGCCCGGTTTCAGCACCCCGCGTTTTTCGGCATCCCAAATCATATTGGCACCGATACGGCATTTTACGCTGAAGCTTGGGTTACGTGATTCGACCTTCGCCAGAATGCGGCCGTTACCGATGCGGTTCAGTCGAACCAGCGGCGTATGACCAATCGTCAACGAGTTGTCTTCAAAAATCTTACTCATAGCCCGTCCTTAACTGTATGAAATTTGGGAACCACCTCAGCATACGCACTTACTGTTGATGGGGAAGTAAGGAAATCGCATATCTATATGCTGAGGTGAAATAATGCTAATCAGTATGGAATAAGAAACGGAATAAATCCTTATCGCCAAATTGCGTGTTTTTCCCGGTAGCAATCGACCCACATCGCCGTTGCGCCACACACCGCTACTGGCATCACGACCAGGTTCAACACCGGAATCATCGTAAACAGGCTGGTGAGCGCACCGAACTGCATATTAATAACCTTGCGTTCACGCAAGGAAACGCGCATCGCTTTAAACGGCACCTTATGGTTATCAAACGGGTAGTCGCAATACTGGATAGCGAGCATCCACGCACTGAACAGAAACCACAACACCGGGGCAATGGTTTGCCCAATACCGGGAATAAAATAAAGTACCAGCAGCAGCAGCGCGCGGGGCAGATACCAGGCCAGTTTTTGCCATTCGCGCTTCATGATACGTGGTACATCTTTTAGCAGCCCAAAAACGCCGACGTCGGGCGGTGTCGCACCGGTAAGGCGTGCTTCCAGTTGTTCTGCCAGCAAGCCATTAAACGGAGCGGCAATCCAGTTCGCAAGGGTTGAGAAGAAGTAGCCGAACACCAACAAAATTGAGATAACGGCAATTGGCCACAGTAAATAGCTAAGCCATTGTAGCCACTCCGGCACATGGCTCATCAGCGAAGGGATCCAACTATCGAGCCGGGTAAACAGCCACCAGAACGCACCGCCCATCAGCAAAATATTCACCATTAATGGCAAGATCACAAAGCGGCGAATGCCTGGCAGCGTGACCAGTTTCCAGCCCTGGGAAAAGTAAAACATGCCGCTGCGAGCAACAGACGGGGATGATGAAACCATAATCTGGCCATACTCCTTTCATGACGACCGAAAACTGCAGCTTATAATATTCATCATACTGGGGAAACCCGTTCGGAAATGTTCGAAAAAACAGCAAAAAGCACAATTTCATTCATCTTTATGCTGTGAAAGACACGCGCGCACTTGCACTTGACGTAATGGGCAAATACTCTTAGTGAGTAAATGTTTGCCGTGGTGGCAAGGTGTTAGAACAACAGAGAATATAATGATGCAGGATTTGCGTCTGATATTAATCATTGTTGGCGCGATCGCCATAATTGCTTTGCTGGTTCATGGGTTTTGGACCAGTCGCAAAGAACGTTCGTCCATGTTCCGGGATCGCCCATTAAAACGCATGAAGTCGAGACGTGACGACGACGATTTGGATGACGAGGATGTCGAAGAAGACGAAGGCGTAGGTGAAGTGCGTGTTCATAAAGTGAACCACGCGCCGGGAGCCAGTAACGAGCAGGACGCGCCGCGTCAGCACCAATATCAGCCGCCTTATGCGTCGGCACAGCCACGCCCGTCGGCACCGCCAGTTCAACCCGCAGAGCCACCGCACCACGCGCAGCAGCCTTACTCCCAGCAGCAGCCGGAGCGCCCTGCGCAGGCACCTGCCTTTGAAACGCAGCCGGTGCGCCACGCACCGCAACAGCCTGTTGCCCCACAGTCACAGCCGCAACCAATGGCACCTCAGCAGCCTGCGCCGCAGTATCAATCGCAACCTGAAATTGCGCAGCCCGCGCCTCAGCCGGAACCTGAGCCGGTTGTCGAAGCGCCGGTGGAAAAACCGCAGCGTAAAGAAACCGTGATTATCATGAATGTTGCCGCACACCATGGCAGCACGTTGAATGGCGAAGTGCTGCTGAACAGCATTTTGCAGGCCGGGTTCAAATTCGGCGATATGAGCATCTTCCATCGTCATCTTAGCCCGGACGGCAGTGGCCCGGCGCTCTTCAGCCTGGCGAATATGGTGAACCCCGGCACGTTTGATGTCGATACGATGAGTGAGATGGCAACGCCTGGCGTCACCATCTTTATGCAGGTGCCTTCCTATGGCGACGAACTGCAAAACTTTAAACTGATGCTGCAATCCGCACAGCATATTGCCGACGAAGTCGGCGGCGTAGTGCTGGACGATCAGCGTCGGATGATGACCCCGCAGAAATTACGTGAATACCAGGATCGTATTCGCGAGGTCAAAGACGCCAACGCGTAACGGGACCACGAACATTATTTCCTTCCAGAACCCCCGCCAGTCGGGGGTTTTTTATCATTGATGGTGCGATATGGACTCAATTGAACAACAACTGACAGAACTGCGAACCAGCCTTCGCCATCATGAATATCTGTACCACGTTATGGATGCGCCGGAGATCCCGGACGCCGAGTACGATCGTCTGATGCGGGAACTGCGTGAACTTGAAGCGCAGCGCCCTGATTTAGTCACGCCGGATTCGCCAACGCAGCGTGTTGGCGCAGCGCCGCTTACCGCTTTTAGCCAGATACGCCATGAAGTGCCGATGCTGTCGCTGGACAACGTGTTTGACGAAGAGAGTTTCCTTGCTTTTAACAAGCGCGTGCAGGACAGGCTGAAAAGCACCGACGCGCTCACTTACTGCTGCGAGCTAAAGCTGGATGGCCTGGCGGTCAGTATTCTCTACGAAAACGGTGTGCTGATGCGTGCGGCAACGCGCGGTGATGGCACCACCGGAGAGGATATCACTACCAACGTGCGCACTATCCGCGCTATCCCGCTCAAGCTGCACGGCGACAATATTCCCGCCCGTCTTGAAGTGCGTGGTGAAGTGTTTTTGCCGCAATCGGGTTTTGAAAAAATCAACGAAGATGCGCGTCGTACCGGTGCGAAAGTCTTTGCCAACCCGCGCAATGCAGCCGCAGGTTCATTGCGCCAGCTTGATCCGCGTATCACCGCCAAACGTCCGCTGACCTTCTTCTGCTATGGCATCGGCATTCTCGAAGGCGGCGAGCTGCCGCGCAGCCATCTGGGCCGCTTGCAGCAGTTCAAAGCCTGGGGGCTGCCGGTAAGTGACCGCATACGCCTTTGCAACACGCCGGAAGAGGTGCTGGCTTTCTATCACCAGGTTGAAGCCGATCGCCCAACGCTCGGTTTTGATATTGACGGCGTGGTGATTAAGGTCGACTCGCTCGATTTACAGGAACAGTTGGGCTTTGTCGCCCGCGCGCCGCGCTGGGCAGTCGCTTTTAAATTCCCGGCGCAGGAGCAGATGACCTTTGTTCGCGATGTGGAATTCCAGGTCGGGCGAACCGGCGCAATTACGCCTGTCGCCAGGCTTGAGCCGGTACACGTTGCCGGGGTGCTGGTCAGCAATGCAACGCTGCACAACGCCGATGAAATTGACCGCCTTGGCTTGCGGATTGGCGACAAAGTAGTGATTCGCCGCGCCGGAGATGTTATCCCGCAGGTGGTCAATGTGGTGCTTTCCGAACGCCCGGAAGAGACGCGTGAAGTGGTTTTCCCGACGCACTGCCCGGTGTGTGGTTCCGACGTTGAGCGTGTTGAAGGCGAAGCGGTGGCTCGCTGTACCGGTGGCTTAATTTGCGGTGCGCAGCGTAAAGAGTCACTGAAGCATTTTGTCTCCCGTCGCGCAATGGATGTGGATGGCATGGGCGACAAGATAATCGACCAACTGGTTGAAAAAGAGTACGTCCACACGCCAGCAGACCTATTCCGCCTGACGGCCGGTAAGCTGACGGGGCTGGATCGTATGGGGCCTAAATCGGCGCAAAACGTGGTCAATGCGCTGGAAAAAGCCAAAGAGACGACCTTTGCCCGTTTCCTCTATGCGCTCGGTATCCGCGAGGTTGGCGAAGCCACGGCCGCCGGTCTGGCGGCTTACTTTGGTACGCTGGAAGCGCTGATGGCAGCAAGCGTTGATGAGCTGCAAAAAGTACCTGATGTCGGGGTTGTGGTCGCGAAGCACGTGGACAACTTCTTCAATGAAGAGAGCAACCGCGAGGTTATCCGCCAGTTAGTTGAGGATGTTGGCATTCACTGGCCTGCGCCGGTTGTCGTCAAGGCTGAAGAGATCGACAGCCCGTTTGCCGGGAAAACCATCGTGCTGACTGGTAGCCTGAGCCAGCTTTCGCGCGATGACGCCAAAGCACGTTTAACAGCCTTAGGGGCAAAAGTGGCGGGCAGCGTGTCGAAGAAAACGGATCTGGTGATTGCCGGGGAAGCCGCAGGCTCTAAGCTTGCGAAAGCGCAGGAACTGGGTATAGAGGTTATCGACGAAGCTGAGATGATGCGCCTGCTGGGAGCGTAAATGGAAAAGGAACAGCTGGTCGAGATTGCAAATACGCTCATGCCGTTTGGTAAATATCAGGGGCGGCGGCTTATCGATCTGCCCGAAGAGTATCTGCTGTGGTTTGCCCGGAAGGAGTCGTTTCCCGCCGGGCGGCTGGGCGAGTTGATGCAAATAACGTTACTGATCAAAACGGAAGGGCTGAGCCACCTGGTACAGCCCCTGAAACGCAATTAGGCTTTCGCCGCTTCCTGCGCCTGCTGTTGCTCCGTTTGACGTTTATAACGGCGCGCCAGCACGGCGCAGACCATCAACTGGATCTGATGGAAGATCATCAGCGGCAGCACCATCATGCCAATCACCGACGTCGGGAACAGGATGTTGGCCATAGGAATACCGTTGGCGAGGCTCTTTTTCGAACCGCAGAAAACAATAGTGATTTCATCGGCTTTGTTGAAGCCACATTTCCGTGCCACCACTACGTTCACTACGATGACAATCGCCAGCAACACCAGGCTTGCCACCACGATAAACAGCAGCGAACCGATGCCCACTTTATGCCAGATGCCGTTCACCACCGCTTCGCTAAAGGCGGAGTAAACCACCAGCAGAATCGACGTCTGGTCGGTTTTTGAAATCCATTTCTTATGCTTTGCCACAAAAGCGCCGGTCCACGGGCGGGAAAGATGCCCCAGCACAAACGGCAGCAGCAGTTGCAGCATGATCTTGCCCACTTGCTCAAGACTGCCTTCTGCGCCGTGTAGATCCATCAGCAGGCCGACCAGCAGCGGCGACAGGAAGATGCCGAGTAAGCTGGAAGCCGATGCTGAGCAAACCGCCGCCGCGACATTACCGCCCGCCAGCGAGGTAAAGGCTATTGCCGATTGAACGGTCGCAGGCAGAATGCACAAATACAGAAAACCGGTATACAGCTCCTGGCTGACATTCACCGGCGACCACCAGACAAACAGCACCCCGAGCGCCGGGAAAAGCACAAACGTGCTGCACATTACCCAAAGATGTAAACGCCAGTGGCTACCGCCAGCGATGATCGCCTCGCGCGACAACTTCGCTCCATGCATAAAAAACAGCAGCGCAATGGCGGCGGTGGTCAGCCCCTCGAAAAATGGCACAAAACCGCCGCGCGCCGGGAAAAAAGAGGCCAGCAAAACGGTACATACCAGCGTGAGCGTAAAAGGATCAAGGATACGAAAAAGTTTCATGTGCACTCCTGAAAGTCGGTGTCGCTATTGTGCTTTTTCTACTTTGAGAAATAAAATTGATTTATTGCATCCATTCATGAATTTATAAGATGAATTATTCCTTACGTCAGTTACGTGTCTTCGTCACGGTGGCGCAAGCCAAAAGTTTTAGCCGGGCAGGGGAGATAATCGGCCTCAGCCAGTCGGCGGTAAGCCACAGCGTGAAAGAGCTGGAACTGCAAACCGGCGTGCGCTTACTCGACCGTACCACCCGCGAAGTGGTGCTGACCGAAGCCGGGCATCAACTGGCCGGACGCCTCGAACGACTGTTAGATGAGCTTAGCAGCACGCTGCGTGAAGCCGGGCGTGTCGGGCAGCAACTGACTGGCACGGTGCGCGTGGCGGCGAGCCAGACCATTTCGGCGCACCTGATCCCGCAATGCATCGCCAGCAGCAACCAGCGTTATCCGGAAATTGATTTTGTGTTGCACGACAGGCCGCAGCAATGGGTGCTGGAGAGCATTCGCCAGGGCGAGGTGGATTTTGGCATTGTTATCGATCCTGGCCCGGTGAACGATTTTGAGAGCGAAGAGATCCTTGAGGAGCCATTCTTTTTGCTGTGTCGTAACGATCATCCGTGGGCACAGCTTGCTGAGGTGCCGTGGTCGGCGCTGGATGAGGCGCAATTAGTGGTGCAGGATTACGCGTCTGGTAGCCGACCGCTTATCGATGCGGCGCTGCGCCATTTCGCCGTACGCGCAACAATCGTGCAGGAGATTGGCCACCCGGCAACCCTGTTTCCGATGGTCGAAGCGGGAATAGGCATTAGTATTCTGCCCGCACTCGCCTTGCCGTTGCCGCAGGGGAGCGAGCTGGCGGTAAAACGGCTGGTGCCGGATATGCAGCGCAAAATTATGCTGGTGCGGCGAAAAAACAGGTCGCTCTCAGGGGCGGCGCAGGCATTGTGGGAAGTTGTCAGAGAACAGGCCCGGTGTTTAAACCAGGCCCGTGAGGACGATCCGTTATTTACTCAGACGTAAATATCAATCTGATGATCGTCGGAAGGTTTGTTAACACCTTCCGCTTTCGTTTGCGGGTGCTGCTGGGCTTGTTTCTGCTCTGCTTCTTCAGCCTGTTTGCGCTGCAGTTGCGCCAGCTGCGCTTGCAGTTGCTGGATTTCAGTCTGAATCATCTCTTGCTGTTTCTTCTTGTCTTCCGTCGAACCGCTCCCGTTAGCGATTTCTTTCAGCTGCTGCGTCAGCTTGGTGATCTTCTGAGTAATGCGGCTGATTTGCGAAGCGGTATCGTTGCCGGTAGACGATGAACTACCCGCGCTACCCGTTTGAATTGACGCTGTTGTTGTCGAAATTGTGGTCATTGCACACTCCTTTTTGCCATAAAACATGGTTATCGGCCGACATCATCTATTTCTTGAATTGTGTTCATCGAATGGCCGTTCGGCGGGCATCATATCGGGATATTAAGGATAAATTATGGATAAACGTTACCGTGTTTACTTATTGAAAATACTGAAATTTTATTCGTTTTTACATTGTGGTCAGGGTGGTTTTTTTGGCTAACGTAACGTGGATTTAATCGTTTGTATGCTGCTTTAAAGTAAATTGTTCGGCGGGAAAAATTCATCGATTTACTGGTCACATAACTGGAATCGCGCGGGTTGGTAATCAATGGATTTCGACGGATTTTAACTGACGGTTGGAACAGGGCAGGAGAAGGGGGAATAGCAGATAGCAAAAAAGCGCCGCCAGCGCCGTTTTTACATTGGAGGGTGGTGCAGGATGACTCGCTTTACTCGCCCTTCGGGCCGTCGCCGCAAGCGGCTCCGTTGTCTCACTACGTTCGACCCGAACCTGCCGCAGGTCCGAATTTTGAACTTGGGCAGATAGCAAAAAAGCGCCTTTAGGGCGCTTTTTTACATTGGTGGGTCGTGCAGGATTCGAACCTGCGACCAATTGATTAAAAGTCAACTGCTCTACCAACTGAGCTAACGACCCGAAGTGGTGGGTGATGACGGGATCGAACCGCCGACCCCCTCCTTGTAAGGGAGGTGCTCTCCCAGCTGAGCTAATCACCCACTTCGGTACTTCAACTGATAAGAATTCGCTGGCGAGAAAGTGGTGGGTGATGACGGGATCGAACCGCCGACCCCCTCCTTGTAAGGGAGGTGCTCTCCCAGCTGAGCTAATCACCCACTTCTCATTCTTATCTACACTGCGGAAGCCACAAAAATCGTGGTGGGTGATGACGGGATCGAACCGCCGACCCCCTCCTTGTAAGGGAGGTGCTCTCCCAGCTGAGCTAATCACCCCCGCTGTGTGGAGTCGCATTATAGGGAGAGTTGAAAATGAGTCAACGCATTTTCAAAAGAAATTGTTCGTTCGTCGTAAAATTAGACAAACCGCTGCGTAAAGCGTCGCGAGAGCATGATTTCTAAACAAAATAGCCTGATAACCCCCTCATTGCGGCAACAACATTGAGGAATCAGCCCACAGTGATAGAATATCGCCCACTTTCATTTTAGCTATTGCCGACGGTCGGCATCTTTATAAACGTAAGGCCATTTCATGAAAATCAAAACTCGCTTCGCGCCAAGCCCCACCGGCTATCTGCACGTTGGCGGCGCGCGCACTGCTCTTTACTCCTGGCTATTTGCACGTAATCACGGCGGTGAGTTTGTGCTGCGTATTGAAGACACCGATCTCGAGCGCTCCACTCCGGAAGCAATTGAAGCCATCATGGATGGCATGAACTGGCTGAATCTGGAGTGGGACGAAGGCCCGTACTTCCAGACCAAACGCTTTGACCGCTATAACGCGGTTATCGATGAAATGCTGGAAGCGGGCACCGCCTACAAATGCTACTGCTCGAAAGAACGCCTTGAGCAGCTGCGCGAAACGCAGATGGCAAATAATGAAAAACCACGTTATGACGGCCGTTGCCGCCACGATCATTCGCACCATGCTGATGACGAGCCGTGCGTCGTGCGTTTTGCCAACCCGCAGGATGGTTCTGTTATTTTTGACGACCAGATTCGCGGCCCGATTGAGTTCAGCAACCTCGAACTCGACGATCTGATCATCCGCCGTACTGATGGATCTCCAACCTATAACTTCTGCGTTGTGGTTGATGACTGGGATATGGAAATTACCCACGTTATTCGTGGTGAAGACCATATCAACAACACGCCGCGTCAGATCAACATTCTGAAAGCGTTGAACGCACCGGTTCCGGTATACGCGCATGTGTCGATGATTAACGGCGACGACGGTAAAAAACTCTCCAAACGCCATGGCGCGGTCAGCGTAATGCAGTATCGCGACGATGGTTACCTGCCGGAAGCGCTGCTTAACTACCTGGTACGTCTGGGCTGGTCGAGCGGCGATCAGGAGATCTTCTCCCGCGAAGAGATGATCAAGCTGTTCTCTCTTGGCGCGGTAAGCAAATCCGCGAGTGCGTTCAACACCGACAAGCTGCTGTGGCTGAACCATCACTACATCAATTCGCTGGATCCCGAGTATGTGGCGACGCACCTGCAGTGGCACATTGAGCAGGAAAATATCGACACCCATACCGGTCCGCAGCTGTTTGAGCTGGTGAAACTGCTCGGCGAGCGTTGTAAAACGCTGAAAGAGATGGCGGCAAGCTGCCGTTATTTCTATGAAGAGTTTGACGAGTTCGACGCCGATGCGGCGAAAAAACACCTGCGTCCGGTTGCGCGTCAGCCGCTGGAAGTGGTGCGTGACAAGCTGGCTGCTATCACCGACTGGACGGCGGAAAACGTTCACCATGCGATTCAGGCGACCGCCGATGAGCTGGAAGTGGGCATGGGCAAAGTGGGGATGCCGTTGCGCGTTGCCGTGACCGGCGCGGGTCAGTCTCCGGCGCTGGATGTCACCGTTCACGCCATTGGCCAGGCGCGCAGCATCGCGCGTATCAACAAAGCGCTGGGTTTTATTGCTGAGCGTGAAAGCCAGCAGTAAGTTTTACCTGCTGTAAATAAAAAGCCGCCTTTATTAAGGCGGCTTTTTTATGGCTGTCAGCTTACTGCACGCAGCGTGAATTCCGTCGATTAACGGGCAACCACAAAGCGTTTGGCGTCATCCATAAAGGCTTTATCGCCAGCCGGGGCCACGATCGAACCGAAGTTCATATGGCCGCGCAGTTTCCAGTTCTCCGGAATACCCCAGGTGCGCTGCACATCGGCGTCAACCAGTGGGTTATAGTGTTGCAGGTTCGCGCCGATGCCTTTCTCGGTCAGCGCCAGCCACACGGCGTACTGTGCAATACCGGTGCTGTGTTCAGACCATACCGGGAAGTTATCGGCGTAAGCCGCAAACTGCTCCTGCAAGCCTTTCACCACATCCTGATCTTCAAAGAACAGCACGGAACCCGCCGCTGCGGCAAAGCCGTCCAGCTTGTCGGAAGTGGCTTTAAAGCTCTCTTCCGGCACGATTTTTCTCAGCTGCTCGCGAGTCAGCTCCCAGAACTGCACATGTTCTTTACCTAACAGGATCAGCGCGCGGGAACTCTGTGAGTTAAACGCCGAAGGTGCCTGACGAATCGCTTCTTTGATGGTTTCAATGACCACATCTTCTGCCACCGGCAGATCTTTACCCAGGGCATAGATAGTGCGGCGTTGTTTTGCTAAAGCGAGAAAATTGTCTGACATAGTCACTCCTGAAGTTGGCTGCACATCCGCTACGTTGTTACCTGCGGACTGTGGAAACAAAGCGCTAAAAAGTTTCTGTAATGGGTTCATGGTTAATCTGGCCTGCAACGAAAGTTTTGATTAATTTTACGGCCAACCTGCGGGCCAGTTCCGTTTGTAATGGGCTGTTTTGCCCTGATGAAACGAATGATAGGCCGGTGACGGGGAAAGAAAAAGCTGAACTATTTGCGCGTAGTATTCAAAAAATTAGAATGACTTTTGAATAGTTATCGAGGGTAAAAGGCGGGGAGATTCCCCACCTTACACGCGCAGGGAGGGGAAACAGCGCGTTTTCAGGCGGCGAGCCAGCGCTTCCAGATAAAGCGCACAACAAAAAACTCCACCGTGCCGAGCAACAAAAACCACAGGCAGTAAAGAATGATATAAAGCTGCGTCAAATCCAGCAGGTGGAAGCGCTGCACCAGGCTTTGCGCCAGTTGCAACCCAAGCGCAGGGGCAGGAAGCAGCAGCACAGAGAGAAAAGCCATCAGCAGAATACCTGCCAGCGTAAGCAACGGTTCGAGCGAGTGTTTCATAAGCGTTAATCGAAGGTGAAAAGCCGCATTGTCGGGGAAAGCTGCGCGCTGTGCAACGTCCCCCGACAGGTCTTTACGCTACCACGAAGCGGTCAACCAGCGTCGCCATGGTTTCCGATTGTTGATCCAGCATCTGGCTGGCGGTCGCCGCGCTGGCGACCAGCCCGGCATTTTGCTGGGTTACCTGCTCCAGTTGGTTCAGGGCTTGATGCACCTGCGACACGCCCAGTGACTGCTCGCTCGCCGCACGCGCAATATCGCTGACAAACGCCAGCATCTGCCCGGTATGGGCTTTTGCCGATTGCAGCGCGCGGTCAGAAGCCTGCACCAGCGTGACGCCTTGCTGGATCTGCTCCATGTTTTTGCTCACCAGTTCGCGGATCTGGTGCGCGTCGTTGGCACACCGTTGCGAAAGGTTACGCACTTCGCTCGCTACCACGGCGAAACCTTTGCCCAGCTCACCGGCGCGTGCGGCTTCCACTGCCGCATTCAGTGCCAGCAGGTTGGTCTGAAACGAGATTTCGTCGATTGAACTAACGATATTCGAGATCTGCTCGCTGGAGCCGCGAATGGCAGTCATGCTCTGGCTGGCTTCACCCGCCACCCGGCTTGCTTCCTGCACCTGTTGCTCCATCTCTTGCGTCAGCCGTTTAGCCTCATTCGCGTTATCCGCCGTCTGGTTCACCGCCGTGGCGATCTGCTCCATACTGGCCGCGGTTTCCACCAGTGACGCGGCTTGTTCATCTGTCCGTGAGGCCAGATCCTGGTTCCCGCTGGCAATCTCGGAACTGGCGCCGCGCAACACGCCCGCGCCATGTTTTATCTCGCTGACAATATGCTGAATATTTTCAATGGCCTGGTTGTAAGCGCGGTTCAGGAGCGACAACTCATCACTGCCCGGCACATCCAGACGCTGGGTAAGATCACCGTCCATTCCTTCAATGGTGGCCAGTGAATGGTGCAACTGGCGATGAATACTGCTGGCGACCAGCAGGGCGAAGAACAGCGCGATCAACAGGGCTGCAATGCTTATCACCGCAAAAACAATCACATCACGCCAGGCGTTATCCGCCAGATCTTTTGCCGTTTGCAACAGGGTATTTGCCGCGGCATCTTCCACGGATTTCAGCGTATTGATGCGTGCCGTCTGGGCATTAAACCAGTCGGTTGGGGCGACGCCAAAACCACCGGTCGCCACATGGTCAATTGCCTGCTGGCGCATCTCAAGCGCGCGCGTTACTTCCGGAGTTTGCAGTTGCGCCGTCAGCCGTTCATTGACGGCGGCAGTACTGAACGCTCGCGTTGCCGCCAGCCAGGAAAGTTGCTTGCCAACCACTTCGTTCAGCTGACGGAACTGCCCGTCGGTAAACCGGTCGGCGGAAAACACGTTGGACATCAGCGCACGTTCCACGCCGGTTTGCTCTTTGGCATTCAGCACGCTGTAATATGCCGCCAGTTGATTCACAATTTCGCCGTTATCCGTCAACTGACTAATTCCACCCACCACATTGAGGAGATCGCTAATAATGGTGCTGTACCAGGTCAGCGAGTCTGTACCGCTAACGCTGAGGGCATGAATTTGTTGGCGAAAATCCGTTATGCCTTGTTGATGTTGGCGGAATTGATCGAGCGCATGACGAATATCATTATTCGCCCGCTGGAGCGGGAATGCTTTTAACGCCTCGGCTAACTGGCTCAGGGCTTTATCAGAGAGAATATATTGGGCAGTTAACTCGGCATTAAATTGCTGTCCTTTGCTGCCGATATATCCTGCGCTCATGCCGCGCTCTTTTTGTAATTCATGAATAACGCCACCGGCATTTTTCGCCAGATCCGTTAAGGTAATGATGGTGCGCATCTGCTGGCCTGTTTCCACGCGTGCCAGGATGCCGCTGGTTGCTAACCATATGAGGGCAAACAATAAAGGCAGTAAAGCCAGTAATAATTTAAATTTCATTGATAAACGGTAAATCCATCTCATACAAATGCCTCATGTTCTCGTTTGCTTTAATTCGTTATCGGAGTAGGGGGCGGGGTCTTTATTTCTAACGCAGGGCTTGTTGATATTTATCAATTCTGTTGAATCCATCTACCACTTAGTGGTTATTATTTTTCGTAATAAGAAAAAAATAACCTGCTGATGCGCAGGTTATTTACGTTGTGGTTAAGAATAATAACTAAAAAATTAATGCGTTAGCCTGCCGCCCAAATCTCAGCGTGTTTTTGCATTAATCCAATTAGTGAGCCGCCATCGGCAATAAATTCACGCATCATCTGTGCTTCGCTTTTTCCGCGTTTCACCACATTGGCCAGTTCATCCAGGGCGCTACCCGCATTCAGTTTATCTGCCGACGGCGCGAGCTTCTCCAGCAGGCGAGTGAGATCGTCAGCAATGGTGTACCGCTCACCGGTGTGCACATCGGTAATCAGACCTTCCAGCCCGTAACGGCAGGCCTGAAAACGGTTGAATTTATACAATAAATAATCCTGCGGCTGATGTTTAAACGGTCGCTCGGCCAGCAGCCAGTGCGACAGCGCCTGGATAAACCCGGCCACATTAATGGCGTGTGACAGCGTCAGCGGCGTGTCCATGACCCGCACTTCAACAGTGCCAAAATGCGGGCTGGGGCGAATGTCCCAGTGCAAATCTTTGATGCTTTCAATCATTGAGGTGTAGCTCAGGCGGCGAAATAGCCCTTCAAACTCCTGCCAGTTCGCCACCCACGGCATCGGGCCATTATCCGGAAAGGAAGAGAAAATGTTCAGGCGCGACGACGCATAGCGGGTGTCGGTGCCCTGGATGTAGGGCGAGGCGGCGCTGAGCGCAATAAAGTGCGGCACAAAACGGGAAAGACCATGCAACAAATAGATCGCGTCGTCACCGTTGGTGCAGCCAACATGCACATGCTGGCCAAACACCGTCGCTTGTTGCATCAGATAACCAAACGTCTCCAGCGTGCGGCTATAACGCTCATCATTGCAGATCTCCTGGCGTTGCCACTTCTGAAAAGGGTGAGTACCGCCGCCGCATATCTGCACATGGTGCTCGGATGCGGCCTGTAAAATCACATGCTGCATGGCGGAAAACTGATGTGCCGCCTGGTTGATATCCCGGCACACGCCGGTGGCAATCTCCAGCATGCTTTCGGTGATGTCATGTTTGACTTCACCGGTACTTATCTGGTGTTTTACCGCTTCAATCAGCCGTGAAGAGTCCTGGCTCAAATCGTAACCCGGCGGGTTAACGACCTGTAACTCCAGTTCAATGCCGAGCGTAAACGGTTCGGAAACATGAAAATCCGGCAGTGGCATAACGTTCTCGCGATAAATGGGTTTGCTTCATTATGGAAGCGATTACTCATTCCTTCCTGCGAGGCGGCGACAACCGCTCAAAATATCAACATAGCTGCGCCAGTTGGCCACGCAACACTTCCACGCCAGGGGCAATTGCATCCGGATTGATAGCGTGAAACCCCATGCGAAAGAAGTTATCCGGCGGCGCGGCATCAAGAAAATGCCGCGCGCCGGGCTCAATCAACACGCCCGCGTGGGCGGCGCGCCAGGTCAGTTGCTGGGTGTTGATCTGTTCTGGTGTGCGCAGCCAGAAGGCGTTGGCATGTTCGCTACCCTGCATCAACTGGCACTCCGGCAGAAACGTGTGTAGCGCGTTGTGCAGACAATCCCAGCGGCGGGCGGAGTCTTCGTGGTAGCGGCGCAAATGGGTTTCGTAATGCCCCTGCGCCAGAAAATGCGCCATCTGGTATTGAATATTGGTTGGCGGATGACGGTACACCAGGCGGCGCAGCGCCCGCGCTTCATCAATGATTTCCGGCGCGGCAACCATATACCCCAGCCGTAACCCCGGCGACAGTGCTTTGGACAAGCTGCTGACATAAATCACGCGCCCGCTGCGATCGCTGGCTTTCAGCGCGGGCAGCGGGTTTTGCATAAAGTTACTTTCCGAGTCGTAATCGTCCTCAATCACCACTGCATCGTGGCGGGCAGCGTAATCGAGCAATTGCACGCGCCGCGCTTTGCTCATCGTCACGCCAGTCGGCACCTGGTGGCCCGGCGTCACATAGTAGTAGTCGCAAGGGGTTTCATTGAGCACCAGCCCTTCGCTGTCCACGTCGTGCGGCACGATTTGCGGCTCGCTTAATAAGAAGGTGTTAATGGCTTCGCGAAAACCCGGGTTCTCCACCGCCACGCGCGTCGCGGGCGACATCAGCAAACGCGTCAGCAAATAGAGCGCGTTTTGCGAGCCGAGCGTAATCAGGATCTCATCCGGTGCGGCAACGATGCCGCGTTTGGGCAACACGCGGGTGCGGATCTGCTCAATCAGCATCGGCACATCCTGGTCAATATGATCAATCACCCATGCCGGGTCGCGCACACCACCGTGCAGCCAGTTTGCCGCCGCGCGCCAGCTGGCAAGCGGGAACTGCTGCGTGTAGGGCTGCCCGTAGATAAACGGGTAGCGGTAGTGCATCCAGCCTGCTGGTTTAAGGATCGATTCCTGCTGGCTGGGGGTGATTTTCAGGCGGTTGCCCCAGTGTGGTGCAGCGCTCTCGCATTCAGGTGCAGGTGGCGTCGGGTTTTGTCCGCAGCGGTAGTAATCCGGGTGCAGGTAGTAACCGCTGCGCGGGCGGCTCACCAGGTAACCCTCGTTGACCAGTCCTTCAAACACCAGCGCGGTGGTATTGCGCGAAACGTTAAGCTGGCTGGCAAGCTGGCGGCAAGAGGGCAGTGCGGTATCCGCCGGGAAAATCCCGCTCAGAATGGCGTTGATCAAACATTCGCGGACTTGCTCCTGCAATCCACGCTGGCCGTCAAAATTCACATTCAACAGGTGACGAATCATGCTGCACTCCTTCGGATATATCGCGTAATGCGATGGAGCAAATTCCATACCAGCTTCCTGTTAACTGACACACTCATTCGCCAGAACTGGCTCTATTCACAAAAGCGCAAGCCTCCCTATTGTAAAAACGCAGTCACGAAAAACACACGATGTCGTATTTAGGCATATATCTTGCAACGCTTCCGGCACACCTGGGATATACCGGTCTGGCACATTAAATAAGGGTGGAGAGATGAAAAACGTATTCGGCAAATATTGTCTTGCAGCCATGATCTCTTTGGCGTTTTCCTTACACGCAGTCGCAGCGGATTTACCCGAAATAGAAAAATCTGGCACCATGAAAGTGGCGACCGAGGACGATTACGCGCCATTCAACTTTATGAATAATGGCCAGACGGATGGTTTTAACAAGGATATGCTTGAGGAATTACGCAAGTACGCAAAATTTAATATTAACCAAAGTATCTTACCGTGGACGGGATTACTCGCTGCGGTTTCCACCGGCCAATACGATATGGCACTCACCGGTGCGGTAATTACCGATGAACGTCTCAATGTCTTTAATTTCACCCCGCCGTGGGCTTCTGCGCAGCACTATTTTGTCAAACGCGCCGACGATAAAACCTTAAATACCATTGCCGATCTCAGCGGTAAAAAAGTGGGCGTCCAGGCGGGCAGTGCGCTGCTGGCGCGTTTGCCGGAGCTGAAAGCGATGCTGGAGAAAGTGGGCGGAAAACTCGGACCGGTGGTGGAGTACCAGTCCTATCCGGAAGCCTACGCCGATCTGGCGAACAAACGCGTTGATTACGTCATTAACGTGGTGATTTCCGTCAACGATCTGGTGAAAGCCAAACCGAAGGTCTTTGCTAAAGGCCTGGCCGTTTCCGGTCCGGGCTACATGGCGTGGCCGATCCCGAAAAACTCACCTGAGCTGCTGAAATTTATGACCGGTTTTATGAACCATATGACTGAAACCGGCAAGCTCACTGAGCTGCAGAAAAAGTGGTTTGGCGAAACCTATGAACTGCCGAAAGAGCCGATCACCAGCGCCGAGCAGTTCCACAAGTTAGCCGGTTTGTAAGTAACCTGCGGCGGGCAACCGCCGCCCGTTTTCACAGGAGGGAACATGGACTTAATCTCATGGCAGTTATTGATTGAAGGCGCATGGACGACCCTCTGGATCTCAGGCGTGGCGATTGCGTTCGGGGTGGTTATCGGCCTGGTTATCGCCTTTATCCGCATGATGAAGATCCCGTTTATTGACCAGTTTCTGGTGGTTTACATCAGCCTGGCGCGTGCCACGCCGCTGGTAACGCTGGTGCTGTTTCTGTTTTTGTCCCTGCCGACGCTCGGCATTAACCTGGATAAAACGCTGGCGGCGATTGTCGCGCTGACGCTGAACACCTCGGCGTTTAACGCGGAAATCTGGCGCAACGCTTTCCGTAACTTCCCCCGTGAACAGCGGGAAGCGGCGGAGTCTGTGGGGATGCGGCGCTGGACCTATTTCCGCCACATCATGTTGCCGCAAATGTGGATCGAAAGCCTGCCGGCGCTGGTCAACGAGATGTCGTTTTTGATCAAAGGCAGCCCGGCGATTGCGGTGATTGGTGTGGTGGATTTAACGCGCGTGACCAACCGGATCTCATCTGTGACCTATGAACCGCTGTCGCCGATCCTCGCTGCGGCGCTGTTATACGTGATTATTATCGGTCTGTTGCTGAAGTTGCAGGGCGTAGCAGAACGCAAAGCGAAGCGCCTGGCGCGATAAAAGGCGGAGGATTTATGAATCAGTGGGGAATTATTTGGGCCGCGCGTGAGAGTTTTTTCAACGGCCTGCTGGCAACGTTAGAGTTATTTATTATTGCCGCCGTGGTCGGGTTATTGATCGGTGTGCTGTTTTGCTACCTGATGGAATATCAGAACCGTGTTGTTCATCGCCTGATTATTGCTTTTGTCAGCCTGATGCGGGCAATACCGTTTTTGATTCTGGCGTATCTACTTTATTACGGTTTACCGCAGTTAGGTATCAGCATGGACGCCTGGACCGCAGGGTTATTAGCCCTGGTAATTTATCATGGTGCCTATTTCTTCGAAATATTACGCAGCCAGCGCAGAATATTCTCCTCGGGCTATATTGAAGCTGCCGTATCGCAAGGTTTTTCTCGTTATAAGATCTTCCTGCGCATTATTTTGCCGAATATAGTCTCTTCCGCGCTGCCCTTAATGGGCAATCAGTTGATTATTTGCCTGAAGGACACGGCGTTTCTGTGCATTATTACCGTGCAGGAGATCACCGCCGCCGCGAACAGTGTGCAGTCCACGTACTTTATTCCGTTTAACGCCTTTATTGTCGCCATTGCGCTGTACTGGGGCATCAGCATTCTGCTGGAGTTGCTGATTAAGCGGTTGAGCCATTACGGAGCGAAAAGAGGAATGACCCATGCCTGAAGCAAACGCGGTAAGCATCAAAAACCTGTCCAAACAGTTTGATAACGTGGAAGTGCTGCGCGATATCAATCTGAACGTGAAGAAGGGCACAGTGGTCAGCATTCTGGGGTCGTCCGGTTCAGGGAAATCGACGCTGCTGCGCTGTATGAACTGGCTGGAACAGCCGGATCGCGGCGAAGTGCGCATCAGCGGGCAGCGCATCGGTGTGGATGAAAAAACCGGCAAAGCGATGTCGCATAAAGATCTCTCACACATCCGTGAACGGGTTGGCATGGTGTTTCAGAGCTTTAACCTGTGGCCGCATCTATCCGTGCTGCACAACGTCAGCGAAGCGCTGGTGCATGTGAAGGGGATGAAGCGTGAACAGGCGAATGAGATTGCCCACCGGCAACTGGAAAAGGTCGGCATGAACCATAAAGCCGATGTCTACCCGATAACGCTATCCGGCGGGCAGAAGCAGCGCGTGGCGATTGCCCGTTCGCTGGCGATGTCGCCGGAGGTGATTTTATTTGATGAACCCACTTCAGCGCTGGATCCGGAACTGGTTAACGAAGTGCTGGGCGTGATGAAAGATCTCGCTGCAGAGGGTTACACCATGGTAGTGGTGACGCACGAGATGGATTTCGCCCGCCAGGTATCGGATGAAGTGGTGTTTCTGGAAAAAGGGCTGCTGATCGAGAAAGCACCGCCGGAGAAATTTTTCACCAACCCGGACTCGGACAGGGTGAGAAAGTTTTTGCAATCCAGTCGCTGAAGGCGGCAATTGA
Organism: Kosakonia sp. AG348; assembly: GCF_003337365.1. Lineage (NCBI taxonomy): Bacteria > Pseudomonadati > Pseudomonadota > Gammaproteobacteria > Enterobacterales > Enterobacteriaceae > Kosakonia > Kosakonia sp. AG348. The sequence goes on along the minus strand of NZ_QPJR01000005.1, from coordinate 204,786 downwards.
GAACCGAAAAAACAGACCGCTTATCGTTGTTTTTCGAGCGGTGCCGCAATTTGAAATATCCAACAGGATTGTATTGGACTTGCCATTGCGAAGCGGCTACTGCGATTATAAAATCACCACCTAAGTGAAATTGCACTCATTGTTAGGGTAACGCGTTCAGGGAGATTTATATGAAAAAATGTGATGAGTTCGACGGTTTCTGACAGACAACTTTTTTACAGGCGGAGCTCAGGCTCCGCTTTTTTATCTAATGACAGGGAATTGTCTATGGAAATCAGTCCGACAGCGTGGCAAGTCATCAGCAATCTCCTCGTTTTTGGCGGTATTTGTACCGCTGTCCTTACCATCCGATTTAACGTGAAGATGGCCCGGAAAACCCAAACGGCGACCTTTCTTTTTGAAAGCAGAAAAGACAGTGAATACATTGATGGTCTGCATACACTTCGGCGCGTTCGCGACTCCGGGAAATCCTTCCGTTCATATGTGTTCCCTGTTGCAGAAAATCTTTCAAAGGATGAGAACTACGAAGGACGAAAAATACAATACATTCTTAATTTCTATGAGCGTATGGCGGTAAGCATAAGAGCCGGTATTTATGAGGAAAATATGATTAAGCAGGCCTCATATACGACGGTAATAGACACCTACGAAACCGCTGAGCCGCTGATTAAGGCGTTACGGGAAAAACTGCGTACTTCTCTTACTTATCAGGAGTTCGAATGGTTGCATAAACGCTGGAAAAACAAGCCGCTTAAGAACAATAAAACAATCTGACAAGCCCCTGGCAAATTGACTCAGTTATCTTCATTTTTCTGCGATGCCCGCGCCTGGGCTGCTGTTTTCGCGAACGTTGGCCCGGTAAGCGTCGGTTACAACAGAGCAAGACAGGCAGAAAGCCTGCCGCAAAGCACCATGTGTTGCTGTGGATCGTTGCACTCTGCCGAACGTAGTCGAACGTCCGTCCCCTTAATGCTGAACATTTTCCGATGAAAGCCCCATTTTCACCTGTGGGCGAAAAAAATCCTCATGCAGCGCCACCTGGTTACGCCCGCGTTTTTTCGCGTGATACAGCGCGGTGTCGGCCGTGCTATACAGCGTCTCGAAATCGCTGTCTTTATGCCCCAGGCTGACACCAAAACTGGCGGTTACCAGTTGCTGGGGGAGCACTTCCAGTGGCGAGGCGTTCAGCGACGAGTGAATATAACTGGCCGTGATCATCGCCTCTTCAACACGCGCTTTGGGCAGAACAATGGTGAATTCCTCGCCACCAACGCGACCGATCGCCGCGCTTTGCGGCACGGCGCGGCGAATACGCGCCACCAGCGCGCAAATCACGCGGTCGCCCATCGGGTGACCGTACTCATCATTAATGCGTTTGAAATGATCGATATCGAGCAGGATCAGCGCCACATGGCCGGTGGTCAGACCCTGGTTAATGTGATTAATGATCGCGCTGCGGTTAAACACGGCGGTCAGCGGGTCGTGCGTCGCCTCATATTCAAGGCGCGCCGCCAGCTGTTGCAACTGCTCATTCATGCGATTCAGTTCGCGCTCAGCGCGATCACTGCGCGAAATCAGGCGATACGATTCACGGATCAGGCGCTGGTAGTTTTTCGCCACCGCCCACAATTTTTCACGGCAGGCATCCGCCGTCAGCCTGTCGTCGGCAGCGGCCAGACGAGCATCTTCGAGGACGGAATAGTCCTCCTTGAATAGCTCATTGATATCTAGCATGCGTTAATGTCCGGGATAAGAAAAACGGTCAGCGACGGGAAATCGATGCGTAGCTCCTGGCCAAACTCCTCGGAGATATCGTCTTCCGCGTCATAGTACCAGTGCAGCTCACACACCGCGCCGTCGCGGGCGTAATCATTCAGGCTTTCGAACAGCGTAAATAACAGCTTGGTGCTGGAGCTGTTGAAGTAGCTCAGCGCCACATGTAGCTGGAGTGGGGCGTCCGTCTGCTGGCCACTCTGCAACCAGCCTTCCAGCGCATCCATCAACGGGCGGAAAAACGCGGCGGCATTCTCCGGGTAGGCTTCGCCTTTTAGCATCAGGCGTTGGGCGGCAAAATCAAATTTCACCTCCGGCGTCGCGGCGGTGGCGGGCAATTCAATAGCCGGCGTCAGTGTCATATCAGTCATGGCAGAACGTTGCCTTTAAGTGAAAGGCGGACAGCGAACCCGCCGCCAGAGGGTGAATGCGATATTCCAGCGGCAGGCTGGTATCCCGCGCCATGGTCAACAAACCGATGTTCGCGCCTTTACTGGTCGCCGGGGTTTCACTGCGCAGCCCCTGTTTCCAGGCATCGCGGATCTCCGCCTGCGACATACCGCGCAACACATCGAGATTTGTCTGCAATAACGTAGATGCTTCCGGCCCCACCAGGTTTGCGGTTTCGAGATAATAGTGAGTTTGATCCATATGAAAGCAGACCGAACCGAAGCGCAGCTCTTGCTGTTCAGTCGATAAATAGCGGTCATCTGAGGAGTAACGCACAATGTTTTGCCCCATCTCGATAAAAGCCGAGAACAGCTTTCTGCGCGTTACCGCTGAGGATTCGTGTTTATCCAGCCATGTGCGAATGACTTCACCCAGCGAAACAATATGCTGCTGGGAAAAATAGCCCGTATAAAAAAGCTCAACGGCGTTTTGCCGTTGCAGCGTAAAAAGGGGTAACAGAACGGCTTCTTTGACCTGCAGGTCGTTTATTTGCATGTTGTTCACCAGCGAAAACCAAACCACGTCATGTCATCGCGCGAGGTTTGCTGCCCCTGCCAGGCTTTCAGCGCCGCGAGCAGGGCGTCGGAAAGTGCAGGCATTGGCAGCGTGCGGTTTTGCGCTAACAGTGACTGAATACGTTTTTTGCCAAACATTACATTGCGCGGGCCGCCTGGCTGGTCGGTCGCGCCATCAGAAACAATCAAGAACGTGTCGCCACGACGCAATGGAGCCTGGTAGCGCTGCCACTGGTAATCCACTGGCGTGTCGGTGTAACCCACACCTTTGCGGCAGCTTTCAAGCGTTGTTGCGCTGTCTTTTTCCGCGCTGAGTACGAAAGCGTGCATGCGCGCGCTCGCCCAACTGACCTGCTCATGTTGCGTGTCGACAAACAGAACAAGGGCGTCACAGCCATCGTTGGACTGGCTGCGATCGGCAGAAGGATGCACCTGGCTGAGCGTCTGTTTGATATGTTGATTAATCAGGCTGAGCAGTTGTTCCGGCGCGTTCTCTGGGGCGAGGCTGAGCGCTTTTTCCAGCGCCGAGGAGAAAATAAAAGTCATAAACGCGCCGGGAACGCCATGCCCGGTGCAATCCGCCAGCACCATCAACCAGCCATTTTCCACGCGCTGAAAAGCGTAGATATCGCCGCCAACACAGTCGCGCGGGTGCCAGTGCAGGCACCAGTCATCAAGCGTTTTTTCAATGGTGTTACGCGAGCGGCTCAGCATCGATTCCTGAATAATGCGTGCGTATTCAAGGCTTTGCATAATTTGCAGATGCTGCTTGGCCTGTAAATCCGAGACTGTGCGGATAAGATCTATGCCCAGACCAATACCGATGTATTGCCCCTGCTGGGTGAGGATAAACCCTTCGGTGACGGCTTTGTCGCCAGTTTCGATCACCCGCTCGGACAAATATTCGAGACCGCAATCGGCATCGACGATCAGCGGGTTTTTATCCATAAACGCGATGCAGCTTTTCTGGTCATACAGCTCATGGAAAAACGGACGGCTCATCTGCGACAGAAAAATATGCCGGTTAATCATGCCAATAGGACGGTTATTTTCCAGCACCGGCAGGCCAATTAACGATTTGTGTTCATTGAACAGCGACATGACCTGCACGTTATTGGCATCCGGGGTCACGTGCGGGACGGCAAGGCGCAAGATACCAGCATTAAGCTGTCGTGAAGCGAGCGGTATATCCATGATTCAAACAGCATCCCGATATAAGAATAATCTTAGGTTAAGGCGGATTTGTGACGGTTTGATTTCAATTAAGTAAGTCGATGAATAACGGGAGATTATTGCTCCCTAAGCAAAACCACAGTCATATCTGCGGCGGCGGGCGGAGAGGCGGTAAAAAAAAAGCCCGCACTTGTCAGGCGGGCAAATAATACTGGAAGCAATGTGAGCAATGTCGTACCGAATACCTGAGTGATTTGCTCAACCATTCGGTAATGAGAAAGATAATCTTTATCATCTTTGCGGTCAACCCCAAATTTTGTGCGACTTCACCGGCTTAATGCATTGAGTTTAAAAAATTCGCGCCAGCTCACATCATTAACAAAATTACATTCCTTCTGGCGACGTAAATAAGCCCGATGGAAGCGCTTTGTACTGTCTCTTTTTTGCCAATGATGCCGGTCAAACAGTGATCCCTGTTAATGCTTTTGTCAGGTTTTGTCATTACTATCTCTGCGGCTAAAACAGATAACGAGTAAGTGATGACCCTCTTCTGGTGTGTAGTGCCAATATTGCTGCTGTTTTTCGGCAAAGCGTGGAGTTCGGCGAAAATTCGCGAGTATTACAGCCGTTCGCAGCGTGCGCTCGAGGCGACGGTTGCCGCTGAGATGGATAATCAGCAACCCTCCTGGATAAACGATGCCGATCAGCGTGCGCAATTTAGCGCCTCGCTGTGCGAACAGTGCCTGAAAAAAGAGGTGCCCGACTGGTTTCTGGAGAGCATTGCCGGTAACGAAGAGGGTATGGGGTTTCTTACCCGACACGCCGCGCTGATGGAAACCTTTGGCGCGCCATTTTGCGATCAGGTACAGGCTGCAGCTGAACTGGTTGACAGCGCATGGCAACGTTCAAAATTGCGCGGCTACTAAGATACATCCGCCATTATCAATAGCTGTTTTCGCCGTCGATGCCTTATGCAGTGCATCTGCCGCTTGTCCTTTGCTTAACGCCTGCGAAGGCGCAGCGTAAACGCTGCCGGCAGGCAGAATGATGATGCCGCAATTCCGGCACTGCCGGTCAGTTCCTGCTTTCACGCCGTATTCATACCCGCCGTTTTTCACTTTTTAACACGCCTCTTTTTACTCGACAGGGAAGTGAAACGATAGTACTTGCCTGAAAGTCAAGAATGCGTATAGTTCTCATTCTCTTTGGTGTTTGTGGGCGCAGCAAGGATCTTCCCCCGCAATAACAGTGAGCGTGAAGGCTGACAGGGAACACTTAAAAGCCGTGACGAGCTGCGCCGGGCCGCATCTGCCCTCATCAAACGATCGCGCACAGGATGCGTGGCGTGGGCGCTCGTCTGCCCTGATGACATTAACGGTAAAGGATCCCCCATGAAGATAAAAACGTCCGTGCTGGCTCTGCTGGCGGCGATGGCGCTTGCCGGTTGCAGCGCACATACCACCACCAGCGCACAGCCTGTGGCACCGGCAGCAAAACCTGCGGCAGTGCAGTTACCAGAGAGCGTGGTGAAACGCGAACTGGCGAGTGGTCTGTATGAAATGGCGATCAGCCCGCAAGGCGATGCACTGTATGTTTCCAGCGCGGAAGGCTTTAAAGATGTGCAGGGCGGAGTGGTATACAAGCTGGATCCGAAAACACTACAAACCCTCGGCGCGACCCACACCGATCTGAAAAACTTTGGCATGGCTATCTCCCCGGATGGCAAAACCGTGTATGTCACCAATTCGCTGGACGGCGGCGTGAGCGCCATCGACACCAGCACCGGCAAAGTGCTTTCCCGTACCCTGTTCCCGGAACGCAACGAGAAAGGCCAGCCGTACGGCGCGCGTGAAATAGTGCTGCATAACGGCAATTTATATATCGGTGCCGTTGCCGATCCGGCGCTGGTGTGGGTGGTTGACGTGAAGACCCTGAAGGTAAAGGCGCGTATCAAAAACGCGGGCAAATGGGTGACCGGTCTGCACTTCTCTGCGCAGACGCAACGTTTGTACGTGGCGAATGGCGGTGGCGAAATCCTGGTGGTGAATCCGCGCAATAATCGCATTGAGCAACGCTGGAAACCACTGGGCGACAAACCGGCACTGCTGTTGAATATCGCTGAAGATGAGGCTACCGGCCGCTTGTTCGTCACCGACAATTCAAAAGCCAAAACCACGCTGGTGCTGGATATCCACAGCGGCAAAATTGTGAAACAGCTTGTGGGCGATGCGCTGGCGGTGAAATTCAATGCCAGACGTCATGAAATCTACATTACCCGGCGCGAGTCCGGCAAAGTGCTGAGCCTTGATGCAACCAGCTATGCGGTAAAACAGCGCTGGGATCTGCCGCCGCATCCAAACAGCCTGCTGCTTTCCGCCGATGGTCAGACGCTGTTTGTCACCGTCAAACAGGCATTCAACAAAGATCACTCCACCAGCGGCCCGGATAGTGTCGTCAGGATCGATCTGAACAAGTAATGATACTGGCCTGGAAACGGGCCATTTCTTTTTTATTTCAATAGCTAACGATGATGAATAACCGCAAAAAACATTCAATACCTTTGCGCAAGACCGTGCTTGCACTGACCATTGGCGCGGCCGCGCATAGCGCACAGGCGGCGACGGCTGACGCCAGCGTTAAACCGACTCACGAAGAGACCATGGTCGTGCAGCCCGCCACCGTCAGTGATTTCAGGCCCGGCGGCAGTGAACTGGTGCCCGCGTTTCTGGACGGACAAGTGGCGCATGGCGGCCGCCTTGGCGTGCTGGGCGAGCAAAAAGCGATGGATGTGCCGTTTAACGTTATCGGTTACACCTCGAAGCTGGTGCTGGATCAACAGGCGAAAACCATCGCTGAGGTGGTCAGTAACGATGCGGGCGTGCAGGTCGGGCAGGGTTACGGCAACTTCGCCGAAACGTACCGTATTCGCGGCTTCCAGCTTGATGGTGACGATATGTTGATGGGCGGTCTGGCGGGCATTGTGCCGCGCCAGATTGTCGATACCCAGATGCTGGAGCGCGTGGAGATTTTTAAAGGTTCGAATGCGCTGATGAACGGTTCTGCGGGTTCGGGTGTCGGCGGGATGATTAACCTCGAACCGAAACATGCCGACGACACACCGCTCACCCGCGTGGGCGTTGATTACACCACTCGCTCGCAAGTCGGAGGTTCGCTGGATGTGGGGCGTCGCTACGGTGATAACAACCAGTTCGGCGTGCGCATGAACTTGCTGCATCGTGAAGGGGATGCCGCGGTGAAAGATGATCATCGCCGCACGACGGCGGCGTCAATTGGTCTCGATTACCGTGGCGAGCGCTTGCGCACGTCGCTGGATCTCGGTTACCAGAACAAAACGGTTCACGGCGGCGAAATGGGCGTTAATATCAGCGCTGTCGACTTTATTCCGACGCTGCCGGATACCCGCAAAAACTACAGCCAGCGTTGGGCGCACAGCGATATTGAGAACGAATTTGGCCTGGCTCGCGCCGAATACGATCTGACCGATGACTGGACAGCTTACGGCGCGTTCGGCGGCCAACATGCTCATGAAGACGGCACCTACGGAGCGCCTAAGCTGTTCAATAAAAACGGTGACGCGACCTTCAGCCGCATGGATACGGTGCGGATTTCCGACTCCTGGAGCGGCATGGCCGGGTTGCGCGGTAACTTCGATACCGGTTTTGTTTCCCATAAAGTGAACGTCGGTTATTCGGCGAACATCAAGCGCGATCGCGTGGCATGGACCCAGTCCGATCAAAAAAATCTGCCGGTGGTGAACATTTATGATCCTTCGGCTATCCCGCTGCCGGACAATTTGACCCATAGCGGCAACTACAGTGACCCGCTGACGACCGCGCGCTACCGCTCGCAGGGTTATACCCTGAGCGACACGCTCGGCGTATTCGACGACCGGCTGCTGTTTACCGTGGGCGCGCGTCATCAGAAATTATGGGTGCGCAACTACAGCAATGCCACCGGTGCGGAAACCACCACTGCGCGTTATACCCAGGATCGCTGGATGCCGACGTACGGTGTGGTCTATAAGCCGTGGGATGTCGTCTCTTTCTACGCCAACCATACCGAAGCGTTGCAGCCAGGCGGCGTAGCGCCGAAGACAGCGGAAAATCGCTATCAAAGCGTGGGGATTGCGCATTCTAAACAGAACGAAATCGGCCTGAAAACGGACTTTGGACGCATCGGCGGTACGCTGGCGCTGTTTGAAATCAAAAAGCCGACCGGCATTCTTAATAGCACGACCAATATTTACGGGCTGGATGGTGAGCAGCGTAACCGCGGCGTGGAGTTGAATCTGTTTGGGGAGCCGGTGCTCGGTCTGCGTCTGAATGGCAGTGCGACCTGGCTGGATGCGGAGCTGACGAAAACCAAAGATGGTATCAATCAGGGTAACCGGCCGATTGGTGTGGCAAATTTCTACGGCGTGATGGGGGCCGAGTATGACATCAAACCGGTCGATGGCCTGACCGCCACGGCACGAGTGAACTATACCGGCTCGCAATATGTGAACACCGCCAATACCCGCAAACTCGACAGCTACACCACACTCGATCTCGGCCTGCGCTACCGTATGCAGCTTAATGCGGAGAAAAACGAGATGGTCTGGCGCGTTGGCGTGGATAACGTCACCAACGAGAAATACTGGGCCAGCGTAGAAGACAACGGCACCTATATTTACCAGGGCGATCCGCGTACCGTAAAAGTCTCAATGAGTTACGACTTCTAATAGGTGTTTTATCCGGCGGGCGTGATGCCCGCCTGTTGCAGGCTTTTCAATACTTCCTGCATCCCACGGCTCACCACTTTATCCTGACGCATCACCAGCGCTAACTGGCGCTGGAGCGGCGGCTGCACCGGTTGTACGCGCAGGCCCTGACGGTCCTCTTCCGCCTGAACCGCCACGCCGGGCACGATGCTGTAACCCAACCCGGCGCGCACCATGCGTTTTATCGCTTCAATACTGCCCAGCTCCATCACCGGCGCGAGGGTGACACCGCCTGCGCTAAACCACTGTTCTATGAGCAGGCGCGTGCTGCTGCCGGATTCGAAAACAATCAGCGGCAGGGGGGCAAGCGTTGCCGGTGTTGGCAATAAAACGCCGTCAGCGTCATGGGCTGCGATCGCCACAAATTCTTCGGTAAATAGCGGTGAAATCGCCAGATTGCGTCCGTTGGCGGGCAGCGTCACAAGGCCGATATCGATACGGTTTTCTTCTACCGCGCGCACGATATCACTGGTGTTGCCGGTGCGCACCCCGACTGACAGTAACGGGAACTCGCGGTGCAACTTTTGCAGCAGCGGCGGCAACAGATGAATACAGGTCGTCGCGCCGGTGCCTATCGTCACGCTGCCGCTGACCGCGTGCTGATGCTGTGCCACCGACTGCACCGCGGCGCTGACGGCATTTTCGATCTCTGCACAATGCGCCAGAAAGGTTTCTCCGGCGGCGGTGGCACGCAGACCACGCCCGGAACGTTCAATCAGGCGGACGTGCAGGGCCTGTTCAAGCTGGCGGATTTGCAGGCTGACGGCGGGTTGCGAAATGCCTAACACCTCTGCGGCGGCGGTAAAACTGCCGCGGGCGAGCACCAGCTTAAACGTCGCTAACTGGTCAAAGCTGAAGTGGGGCATGGCAAAGTTTTCCTTATAACGGTGATAAGCGCAGCCTGGTGCCGTGCGGGCGGCGTTACCGGTAGCCTGTAGATATCATCAAACGGGGAACAGTTTATGGAAATTATTGACGCGCAAGAACACCATCTTAGCGCGATTGTGCAGATTTATGCTTATCACGTGATGCACGGTAACGCCACGTTCGAAACCGAAGCGCCGGACGTGGATGAAATGCGTACGCGGCTGGCGAAAACCCGCCACAATGGCTTGCCGTGGTATGTCGCCGTGCATGAAGGGCAGGTTCGGGGCTACTGCTATTTATCGCGTTATCGCGAGCGACGGGCGTATCAGTACACGCTGGAAGATTCCATCTATGTTGATGACAACTTTCGCCAGCAAGGCGCAGGCAAAGCGCTGCTCGCCCGCGCGGTGGCCTGGGCGGAGCAAAACGGTTACCGCCAGCTTATCGCTAACGTCGGCAACAGCGAAAATGAAGGTTCATTACGGTTGCACAGCCGCGCCGGTTTCGTGATTATCGGCACGCTGAAAAGCGTCGGTATGAAGCACGGGCGCTGGCTCGATACGGTACTGATGCAGCGCCCGCTGGGGGAGGGGGATGTGACGCTTCCGCAGCCCGGGTAAGCGAGCAGCCCGCGCAGCGCGGGTTATTTCAGGTGCTTTTCTGCGATGCCATACACGGTGTGGCGTTCGCGTTTTCCGACAGAGACAACGAACACCACAATCCGTCCATCGTTCAACTGGTAGACAAGGCGATAACCTGAAGCGCGCAGTTTGATTTGGTAGCTATCAGGTCAATGGCTGAGTCTGTTTGCTTCAATCCTCGGTGCTTTAAGCACCTGAGCAATTTTCTTTTTAAACTGCTCGCGAACAGGGCTGACTAACTTTCGCCACTCTTTTAATGCGCGTTCATCGAAATCCAGTTGATAAACCATACAACCTCCTTGTTTGCTAAAAGCGGCTTTTCCCTGGCCGCATTGATGTATCAGCGTTTCATCACAAATCGTCCAGCGTCACACGAACCGGTTTCGGATCACGTAAACGCTCACGCACGATTTCGATCAATTGGCGATCCTCATCATTAAGCAGTGTGCGCTGAAACGGTAGCTTGCCGTTCTCGGCAACATACTCGAGCGTCTGTCGCAGGAGCTCGGAAGGTGTTACGCCAGGTTTTTCCAGAGCGACAAAGGAACGCGCGTTTAAATCGTCATCGATACGAACATTCAAATTGCCCATGGATTTACCCCTGTCATTACGTTTGTAATGACGAAATGGCAAGGCGAAGACCTTGATGCAGCCGCAGCCAGGCAGATCAGGACAATTCTTCTGCTGTCACAATGCGTTCAAACGCGTTCAGTTCCGCCAGCTTGCCGTGATACCACTGATCGCAAAATGCGCTGCCTAAATGGTCTGCCAGGTAAGCGCACTGGCGAAACGCCTCCAGCGCAGGTTGCTGGAACAATGGCAGATCGGGCGAGGCGTGGGTGAAGTTGGCCAGCGCCTCATCATCAATACGCTCCAGGCCGTATAACATACCCGTCAGTAACGTCGCCATCACCAGATAAGGGTTGGCGTCCGCGCCCGCCAGGCGATATTCGATCCGCCGGTTGCGCGCATCAGAGCAGGGAATACGCAGTGCGGCGTTGCGTTTGTTGTAACCCCAGGAGTGAAAAAGCGGTTCGTCCAGATTCTTACGCAACCGCCTGAACCCATTAACGCCCGGCGCCATGATCGCCAGCGACGCGGGCATCAGTTCCAGCATGCCGGCAAGGGAGAGCCGCACCATCTCATTGGGTGCCTCTGCCGGGCTGGCAAACACATTGTCGCCATTCGCGTTATTAAGGCTGGCGTGAAAATGCAGGCCATTACCGGCCAGTTCTGAGAAGGGTTTCGCCATAAAATTGGCCTGATAGCCGAATTTCCCGGCCACAGTGCCGGTAAGTTTGCGTAGCGCCAGCACCTGCTCGCAACTATCCACCACGTTGTGCGAATGGCACATGTTCAGCTCAAACTGTCCGGCCTCGGCTTCGCTAACGATGCCGGATAAGGGAAGACGCTGCGCTGCCGCCATACTTTCCAGCTCTTCAATAAACGCAGAGTAGGCAGACGGCACGGCCAGATGAAAACAGCCCTGCGGGCGGTTTTGCTGTGCAGCGGGGTCAACAAGGTAGAACTCCATTTCCGCTGCCACCACCGGGTAAAGACCATGCTGGTGAAACTGACGCAGCACATTTTGCAATATAACTCTTGGCTCCAGCGGCCAGGGCATATTATTGCTGTCGAGCATGGTTAATAATAATTGCGCGTTATGGCGCGGATTGTGCGCGCTCGGGCGTAGCGTGCCGGAAACGGGTAAACATACATTATCAGGCTCTTCGTTAATAAGTCTGTCGGGCGAAGAGGTGATTATTTTCCCTTCGCGATCCATGGTGTAAACAGATTGCGGAAAATAACAACCCGAGCTTAGCGAAAATAAGTTTTCGACGGCGACTCTTTTTCCGCGGAATGTGCCATGGGTATCGTTAAGATATATATCAACGTGTTTTGTTTGCGGATGTTCGTTCAGATATGCCTTGATTTCATGAGAAAAATTTTGCTGAAGCTGTCTGATCTCCTGATCCACCATCAACACAGATCGCGAATGCAACGGTGTTGGAAATGTTGTGGTGGTAAAAAAGGTGCGGATATTTTTCAGCAGCGGAATAGTCATCAGCGAGTTCATATTTTTTCTTTCTGTCAGGCCTTTTGGCGGTGAACTCAGCATAAAAGAGCGCTTTTTATTTTGATATAAACGCCGCGTAAAAAGGAAATACGCGGCGATAAAAATAGTATAAAAATGGCGCGTTTAAAGCGTGGAAGGCATTTTTAGCAGCGGCGAGGGCGCGCTATCCGCGAAATGCGTTTTTACCCAGTCGAGTGTTTTGCGCTGGCCTGGAAAAGTGAGCAATTCGTGGGCATCGGCAAAGCTGACCCAACGGTATTCGCTGTGCTCGTGGTTAAGCGTTATCCCGCAGGCTTCATCGACGTACGCAACAAACACCGGCACGACGGTGATGGCGTCGCGGTGCGCTTCGTAAAACTGCTCGCAGCAGTCGGCGGAATAGAGTTCGCTAAGCTGCAAGCCTGTCTCTTCCTGAGCTTCACGCAGTGCGGTTTGCCAGGTCGTTTCACCGTGTTCAATGCCGCCTGCAATCTGGCACCACAGGCCGTTAAGCATTTTACCGCTGCGTTTAAGCAGCAGAACGCGCCAGCCCGCTGCGGAGTTGCACAGCACAAACAGGGCTATCGAAAAGCAGCGTATCGGGATTTCCTTACTCATTGTTTTCTCCGTGTTAATGGCTAAAGCAGCAATATCAGGGGCTCGACAGGGCTTGTTATGGTTTCGCGCAAATGGCCTTTTTCCTGATTTTTCACAACAACCAGGCAGCAGATCGGTTACACTCGCGGCACAGAAAAGCCACATGACAGGAGGTTTATATGCTGGAAAAATTGCGTACCCGCGAGGGGAAAAAATTTATCATTGCGGTGGTGATTGTATTCCTGGTTGCCGTCAGCGTCATTTCGAAAGTGACCTTCGAAGGCGTTGAAGATCAGTACAATTTGCCGATGGAATCCTGGACGGTAACGATGTTTATCATGCAGGGCGCATGGGTTGCTATCTACAGCCTGATGTTCACCATCATTGGTTCGCTGCCGTTTGGTTTTTATTTCCTCGGCCCGAAAGACGATCGCGGCTAATCCTTCCCGCCCTGGCGTGCTGTCGGGGCTGTCTTCTTCGCTCTGTTTAACCTTAATCGAAATCGTGATCTCTCGCGTCCTCAGCGTAAAGCTCTGCAGTAAGCCTCAGTGACCGATAGGTTAACTGCCACTACATTCATTGGCCCGTGCAGGCTGCTGTTTAACGCTTTAAGAAACGTTTTTACCGCGCAATAACACATTCGCCAACAATTAAAGATCAAAAAATAACCGCCGATAGAGATCTCACAGGGAGTTCGTGCTGAAAGGAAGATGACGTAAAGGCTGACTCCAGGAGAGCCGTAATGGCCAGAGAACGTGTGACCAAAAAAATGAGCACCCGCGCGCAAATGTTGCTGACGGGGGCCATCACCATCACCCTCGGTTTTGTGGTAACTATCGGGGTACTGAGCTGGCAGTCCAGCAGTGAACAAAAACACCTCGCCGAACAATATCTGCAAAAAATTGCGGAAAGCCAGGCGCTGACTATCCAGCAACAACTGAACTATGCCCGCGATGTGGCGCATAACCTCGGTCACAGCATGATTGCCTTGCCAGAAGCCGGGATCACTGACCGCCAGGCGGCAGATAAACTGCTGATCTCCGCCCTGCGCGATAATCCGGACTATCTCTCTATCTCGGTTATTTTTGAAGAAAACGCCTTTGACGGTCGCGATGCAGAGTTCGCCGACAAACCCGATCAGGCACCTAAAGGCCGCTATGCCTTTTTTGTCGACCACGATCAATCCGGTAATTTTAAGCTCCACCCGCTTATCTCGATCTTTACGCCAGGCCAGGGTGATTACTATCTGCTGCCGCAAAAAAGCCAGAAAGACACGTTAATTGAGCCTTACAGCTACGCCTATAACGGCGTGCCGACGCTGCTGACATCGGTGGCTGCACCGATTGTCAGCGGTGGCAAACTGCATGCGGTTGTGACGTCTGATATTTCGCTGGCCTCATTGCAGCAGAAAGTGAATCAGATCAAACCGTGGGAAGGGGGCGGCTATGCGGTGCTGCTCTCTACCGCCGGAAAGGTGATTTCTTACCCGGATAAAAACCTGACCAGCAAGCCTTACCCGGGTAAAACAGAGGGCTTCACCAGTAAAGTCGTGGAACAAGATGATCCGATCCTCGGCGAAAAAGCGCTGATCACCTGGCAGCCAGTCTCTATTGGCAACAGTACCGATAACTGGTATCTCGGCGTCGTTGCGCCGGTGAGTTCGGTGATGGCGGCAGCTAACCGTCAACTGATGTACGCCATTGTTCTGGGGGTTATCAGCATCCTGTTGGTGTGTGCGCTGCTCGGCCTGATCTTCAGCCGTAAAGTGTTGAAGCCGATTGGTGGCGAACCGCTGGAAGGGGCGAATATCGCGCTGGCGGTCGCGGACGGCAAACTCGATAACGCCATCCCGGTGAAAGGTAACGATCGCAGCAGCCTGTTCTATGCCCTGCATACCATGCAGGCGCAGTTACGGCAGATTGTCGGGCAGATCAAAGAAGCCAGTGACTCGGTGCGTCAGGGCGCCGGGGAGATTGTCAGCGGCAACATTAACCTCTCTTCGCGTACTGAACAGCAGGCCGCGGCGCTGGAACAGACCGCCGCCAGTATGGAGCAGTTTAGCGCCACGGTGAAACATAACGCCGCCAACGCCCACCAGGCGACGGCGCTCACAGCCAATGCCACGCAGATTGCCAGCCGGGGTGAAACGCTGGTCGGCCAGGTGGTGGAAACGATGGCGAAAATTGACGACAGTGCGAAAAAAATCGGCGATATCACGGCGATCATCAACAGCATTGCTTTCCAGACTAATATCTTGGCATTGAACGCCGCGGTAGAGGCGGCGCGTGCCGGTGAGCAAGGGCGTGGTTTTGCGGTGGTGGCGTCTGAAGTGCGCAACCTGGCGCAGCGCAGCGCCGATGCGGTGAAAGATATCGGTGCGTTGATTGAGGAGTCCGGCAAACGCGTCGAAGCCGGGGTTCAACTGGTGAATGATGCCGGTCACACCATGCAGGAGATGACGCAGGCGGTGAATTCCGTGCAGACCATCATCAATGAGATTGTCAGCGCCTCGGATGAGCAGGCCAAAGGCATTAGCCAGGTGACAATTGCCGTCAATGAAATGGACGGGGTCACGCAACAAAACGCCTCGCTGGTTCAGCAAATGGCTGCGGCGGCAACGTCACTTGAAGATCAGGCGCAGCAACTGGCGCAGACGGTGCATCAGTTCCGCCTCGACGCGTAACCTGAACAGGGAGTCTGGCAACAGGCTCCCTGCCTTTCTTAGCCGGCAACCAGTTCAATACGGTTATTATCCGGATCCAGAATCACGGCTTCGTAAAAACCATCCCCCGTCCACCGCGCGGCGCTGGCTAACCGGCCCTGCTGACGGGCTTTTTCTGCCATCTTATCCACCGCCCCGACATCTCCGACATGAATAGCGATATGCGCCCAGCCGACAAACTCTGCGGCGTTTGGCGCATCGGCCAGCTCCGGCACGGTCATAAGTTCAATGGTTGGCCCGTTGTGCAGCGACATAAAATAGGATGCAAAACCGGGGCGGTTTTGACTGACATATTTCTCATTGCTGGTGGCGGAAAAAAAGTCGCGCCAGAATGCGCGCTGTTCGTCGAGATGGCGTGTCCAGAGTGCGACATGGGCAATGTTCAAGGTGACCTCCAGGGCGTAGGGGATGTGAATTGACAGCGTAATTCAATTGCACGATTATGCTCATTATTGCTCGATATGAATTTTATAAAGAGGATTTATGCTCGATTATGCAGCTTTTCCCGATCAACGACAAGATCTGATCCGTCAGCGTCTGCAGACGCAGGGACGGGTAGTCTGTGCGGAGTTAGCCGTTGAATTGCAGGTTTCAGAGCACACCATTCGCCGGGATTTGCAGGAGCTGAGTAAAGCGGGCATCTGCAAAAAGGTGTATGGCGGCGCGGTGTTGCAGCTGGCAACCGCCGGGAGTTTTACGGAAAGGAAAGAGCAGGACCGGGCAAAAAAAAGCCTCCTCGCGCAGCGCTGCGTGCAGCTGCTCAAACCCGGTACCTGCGTATTTATCGATACCGGCACTACCAATCTTGAGCTGGCGAAAGCATTGCCGCCAGCGCTAAACCTGACGGTAGTGACGAATTCACCGGAAATCGCCGTTGCCGCGAGTAAACATCCGCATTGCGACGTGATTATGCTGGGCGGGCTGGTGCAGCGCAGCACCGGCGGTTGCGTGAGCGGCCCGGCCATCAGCCAGCTTAATGGGATCATTTTCGATCAGGCGTTTATCGGCGGCTGCGCGATGTCGCCGGAGATGGGGCTGACCGGGTTTGATTATGCCGACTGCGAATTTAAAAAGGCGGTGATCGCCCAAAGCAACCAGGTGGTGGTGGCCTTAACGGCAAATAAGATCCCGGGCGTGGCCCGCTACATTGTTGCCGCCAGCCAGCAGATTGATGTGCTGGTGGTCGAAACCGATCTCAGCAAAGCGTTGCATCAAACCTTCCGCGCAGAGAATATTGAAATCCTGACGGTTTAAACGCAACCGGCCGTTTCGCGCTTTGCCGCTCAGGGTTCATTTCTTGCCAGCCCACAGCGGAGATGTTAAAAGGTGCCCCTTTAAATGAAACCACAAAGGGGAAGGACGTGAAAAACGCGTCACAGGCGGCGGGAAGCAGCACCGATGCCACGTCGGAAGCAGGGCCAACACTACAACGAGGTTTAAAAAACCGTCATATTCAGCTGATTGCGCTGGGCGGCGCGATCGGCACCGGGCTTTTTCTGGGTATTGGCCCTGCGATCCAGATGGCCGGGCCTGCCGTGTTACTGGGCTACGGCATTGCCGGGGTTATCGCTTTTCTGATTATGCGCCAGCTCGGTGAAATGGTGGTTGAAGAGCCGGTGTCCGGTTCATTTTCCCATTTCGCCTACAAATACTGGGGACCGTTTGCCGGTTTCCTCTCTGGCTGGAACTACTGGGCGATGTTTGTGCTGGTGGGAATGGCGGAACTGACCGCCGCCGGTATCTACATGCAGTACTGGTTCCCGGACGTGCCGACCTGGATTTGGGCCGCCGCTTTCTTTGCCATCATCAACGCCGTCAACCTCGTTAATGTGCGCTTGTACGGCGAAACCGAGTTCTGGTTTGCGCTGATTAAAGTGCTGGCAATTATCGGCATGATTGGCTTTGGCTTGTGGATGCTGTTTACCGGCCACGGCGGTGAGCGCGCCAGCTTCGATAACCTCTGGCGCTATAACGGCTTTTTCGCCACCGGCTGGCACGGGCTTATCCTCGCGCTGGCAGTGATTATGTTCTCTTTTGGCGGCCTGGAGCTGATCGGCATTACCGCCGCGGAAGCCAGCGAGCCGCACACCACCATTCCGAAAGCGGTTAACCAGGTGGTGTACCGCATTTTACTTTTCTATATCGGCTCACTGGTGGTGCTACTGGCGCTCTATCCGTGGATTGACGTCAAAGCTAACAGCAGCCCGTTTGTGATGATTTTCCACGAACTGGACAGCAATCTGGTGGCATCGGCGCTCAATTTCGTCATTCTGGTGGCGTCCCTGTCGGTGTATAACAGCGGTGTCTATTCCAATAGCCGTATGCTGTTTGGTTTGTCGGTACAGGGCAACGCGCCGGCCTTTTTGACGCGCGTCAGCCGCCGTGGTGTGCCGGTGAATTCGCTGTTTCTCTCGGGGGCTATCACCTCGCTGGTGGTGTTGGTTAACTATCTGCTGCCGCAAAAAGCCTTCGCCATGCTGATGGCGCTGGTGGTGGCGACGCTGCTGCTGAACTGGATCATGATTTCACTGGCGCACCTGAAATTCCGCGCGGCGATGCGCCGCAAAGGGCGCGATCCGCAATTTAAAGCGCTGCTCTTTCCGGCGGGTAACTATCTGTGCATTGGCTTCATGCTGATGATCCTCGTTTTGATGTGCACGATGGACGATATGCGCCTGTCAGCGGTGTTGCTGCCGGTATGGATTGTGTTCCTGTTTGTCGCTTTCAAACTGCTGCGTCGTACGCCGAAGCGCGGGTAATTCGCGCGACTCCCTACCAGATCCGGTGGGCTGCGGCCTGCCGGACGGGTAATGATGTCTATGTCTCAACTGTGATAGCCTCGGATCTTATGGCCAATCGCAGAATATATTGTTGTTATGTCCATTCAGAAAATTGCCAGGATGGCAGGCGTTTCCGTTGCAACGGTTTCACGTGTGCTGAATAACAGCGAATCAGTGAAACCGAAAAATCGTGAACGCGTATTGCAGGCCATCAAGGCGTGCCAGTACCAACCCAACTTATTAGCCCGCCAGTTGCGCACCGCGCGCAGCTCAATGATTCTGGTGTTGGTCTCTAATATCGGTAACCCGTTTTGCGCCGAAGTGGTGAAGGGCATCGAAGAAGAGGCGGAAAAAAACGGGTACCGCATCCTGCTGTGTAACTCCGGTGCAGATATAGCGCGCTCGCGCTCAGCACTCAAATTGCTGTCGGGCAAGATTGTTGACGGCATCATCACCATGGATGCGTGTGCGAAATTGCCGGAACTGGCCACCATGATTGGCGCCGCGCCCTGGGTGCAATGCGCCGAATACGCCGATAACGGCGACGTCTCCTGCGTGGGCATTAACGATGTCGACGCCGTCCGCTGCGTGATTGACCGCTTAGTTGAACGCGGCTGCCAGCGCATTGCCATGATTAACCACGATCTGAGCTATAAATATGCCCGGCTGCGTGAACGTGGCTACCGGAGCGGTTTACAGGCAAAACGCCTGCGCTATGAAAATGTGGCGTACGCCCGCGATTTGAGTTTCAGCGCCGGGAAAACCGCGATGCAGCAACTGCTTAATGCGCCGCAACGCCCGGACGCGGTGTTTGCCGTTTCCGATACGCTGGCCGCCGGGGCGCTGCTGGCGATCCATGAAGCCGGGCTGACAATGCCGCAGGATATCGCGGTGGTCGGTTTCGATGGCACTGAACTGGCAGAAATGGTTACGCCGCCGCTCAGCACTATCGAGCAACCTTCACAGGCGATGGGGCGCGAAGCCGTCCGGCTGTTGCTGAACCGCATTGATAACCCGGACAGCCCGCCAGAAAGCGTAATCATGGACTGGCGTTATATTTCCCGCGCCAGCGCCTGACATTTCAGGCATGATGTGTATAAAGATTTCGCCAGCCGCCGCGCTGGCTTTTTTATTGCTCAGGGAGCCTTGCCATGACCCGGCAACGACAAGCTGATTTATTTCTGGTTCTGACCACACTGATCGCCGCCTGCGGGTGGATTTTCTCGCGCGAAGCCATTAGCGGAATGCCGGTTTTCGCCTTTCTTGGGCTGCGCTTTTTTGGCGCGGCGCTGGTGCTGCTGCCGTTTTGCCGTGGGCAACGCATCGCGCTGGAAAAAGTGCGCCAGGTGGTGATAAGCGGCGTATGGATGGCGCTCAACCTTTGCCTGTGGATCTGGTCGGTATCGACCACGCCATCACTGGGCGAGGGGGCATTTATCATGAGCCTGTCGATGCTGTTTGTGCCGCTGGTGGCCTGGGTGATGCTAAAAAACCGTCCGGCGCGCGCCTACTGGGAGTGTTTGCCGGTCGCCATTATTGGGTTAGCGCTGCTGAGCCTGCACATGCCCATCACGTTTCATGCCAGTCAGGGCTGGTTTTTGCTGACGGCGTTCGTGCAGTCGATCTATTTTTGCTACACCAGCCGCTGTGCCAGAGAAGTGCCGCTGCTGCCGCTCACGGCGGTACAGCTTGCGATCACCGGCATTGCCGGGCTGGTGATTTCTGCGCTGTTTGAGTCCTGGACTCAACCCTTTACCAGCACCACGGCGATGTGGCTGGCGGCGAGCATTTTAATTGCCACAAGCCTCAGGTTTGGCCTGCAACTGCAAGGGCAAAAATATGCTGCCGTCGCCAGCGCTGCCATCATTATGGTGCTGGAACCCTTACTGACGGTGATTGCCGCTTCGATTTGGTACGGTGAGCGCTTACCGCTGCAAAAAATCCTTGGCGGCGTGTTGATCCTGCTGGCGCAGATTTGGTTCCGCTGGCGGATGATTGCGCGTCTACCGTCAAAGCCGTAACGTGCCGGCCAGCACCGTATGCGCACCGCCACCGATCAGCACGCGTCCATTTTCCCTGAGCGCCAGCGCTAAAACGCCGCCGCGCGGTGAGGCCTGGAAGGCGGTAAGCGAGCGCTTACCCAGCCGCGCCGACCAGTAGGCCGCCAGCGCACAGTGCGCGGAGCCGGTCACCGGATCTTCATTCACACCCACCCACGGGGCGAAGTAGCGCGAGACGCAATCATACTCATCCTGACCGGGCGCGGTGACTGCCACGCCGCGGCCTGGCAAGGCGCGAAGCGCCGCAAAATCAGGCATGAGTGCGTAAATTAATTGCGCATCCTCGACCACCACCAGTTGCTTCGCGCCGAACAAACCGTAACCACTCACCTGTTCATGCGCCAGTCCGAGTGCCTTGAGTAATTCCGCTGGCGCTTCGGGCTGCATGTGCGGCGTCAGTAGCGGGAAATCAAGCTCAATGCCCTGCGCTGCGGCGGTTGCCGTCAGCGGGCCGGAAAGGGTGTGAAAGGTGATGGCGTCGCCTTCGGCAAGCCGCCCGTTCTGGCGCAGAATATGTGCGGTTGCCAGCGTGCCGTGGCCGCATAAATCAACTTCGGCCTGCGGCGTAAACCAGCGCAGGTTATTGTCCGCAAGGTTTAAAAACGCGGTTTCGGATACCGCCATCTCTTCAGCTATCTGCTGCATTAATGCGGCAGATAGCCCCTGCGGTGTCATGCATACCGCTGCCGGGTTACCGGAAAAAGGACGCGTACTGAACGCGTCCACCTGGTAAATATCAAGTTCCACTACGGCGCTCCCTTTGTTAACAAGGAGATAACATTATCCCCTTTTTACGCCTGCGGATAGCGCGAATCAGGAGTTAGCCGGGCAGCGCGGTGCCAGTTGATGGCGTGCGCTCACTGCCGCTGCGGCCAGTACCAGCATCATCACCACTTCTGTTGCCAGAAAACCACTCAGTGCCGTGCTGTAGTTGCCTTGCGACTGGCCGACAAGATGCAAAAACAACCCGCCGAGTACCGCCGGACCCAGGCCGAGTGTCGCTTGTTGCAACGTGCTAAGCAGGGCGCTACCTGCGCCCGCATCCTGGGTGGTGATATCGCGCATGCCGATGCGGTAAAAGCTATTTACGATCAGCGCCTGGCCATAGCCAATCAGCGCGGTAGACGGCGCGAGCGCCAGCGCACCCACCGTCCGCCCGGAAAGCTGCAGGGTAGCAATTAATGCCAGCAGGCCACTGACCTGGATTATCAGCCCGGTGAGTAAAATGGTGCGCATGGTATAGCGACCAATCATTTTGGGCGCATACCAGGCAGAGACAAAATAGGCGACGCCCAGCGCGACAAAGCTGTTGCCCGACTGGTACGGCGTCATGCCCATTCCGGCTTGCAACGTGAGCGCCATACAGAACATAAAACCCGACCACGCGCTAAAGAACAGCAACGCAATCAGCAGCCCGAAACGGATGCTGTGCAGCTTGAGTAAGCGCGGCGGTAGCAGCGGGATTAAACCCGCTTGCTGCTGTTTTAACGCGCTGGTGCGCATCCACCATGCCAGCGGAATCAGCGCCAGCAGCGCGGCTTTTGTTTCCCAGGGCCAGTGCAGCTCCGGACCAAGCGCCAGCGGGAACAGCAGGCAGCAGAGGATCATCGCAAGGGCGATCGTGCCTTGCCAGTCAATGCGCGTGCGCGTTTCGTTTTGCGTTTCCGGCACATAGCGGCGGCTGAGCGCCAGCACCAGAAGGCAAATGGGCACATTGATAAAAAAGGCGTTACGCCAGCCAAGACCGGCGATATCGGCTGAGACCAGCCAGCCGCCGCCCATCTGCCCGATGATAAACGCCACGCCGCCAATACCGCCGTAAAGGCTAATGGCGCGCGCGTGGGCTGTGCCTTTTAGCGTGACATGCAACGTTGCGAGGATCTGCGGCACAATCAACGCCGCACCCATGCCTTGCAGTGTTCGCGCGCCTAGCAATGCGGAGACCGAATTTGCCAGCCCGCACAACAGCGAAGCGATACCAAACAGGGCAACGCCCCATAGAAACACACGCCGGCGACCGAGGTTATCCCCCAGTTTACTGCCCATCGCCAGACAGACGGCGAAAGCCACGCCGTATAGCGCGACAATCAGCGCCAGCTGTGTGGCGGTGGTGTGCAGCGACAGGGTGATGGAATCGAGCGCGACATTGGTAATTGAGGTGTCAATCAATGGCAGCATCTGCCCGGTCAGCAGAAGGATCAGGCCTGCCCGGCCCGGAGAAACAGCAGACGTTTTCATGGGAACTCCATTGCGTCATTCATCGGATGGACGTAGCATCGCTTAACAGAAAAACGGGTACCAGTTCTTGCCTATACTGGTACTGGCACTACCATGCTGGAGATGGTTATGACGTCGATGGTCGAAAAGATCCCGGAACTGACGGTGCTCGATGAGAACCGCAAACAGCTTGGTGCGTTTTTACGTGCGCGGCGGGAAAGCCTCGATCCGCAGCGGCTGGGGCTGCCGCGCAGTACGCGTCGGCGCACGCCGGGGCTGCGGCGTGAAGAGGTGGCGCTGCTGGCGGATGTGGGGGTCACCTGGTATACCTGGCTCGAACAGGGCAGGGACGTCAATCCTTCCGCTACCGTGTTGCAGGCGATTGCCGCTGCTTTGCAGTGTTCGCCAACGGAAACCCGCCATCTGTTTTTGCTGGCCGGGCTAACGCCAACGGAAGCGCTGAATACGCCGCAGTGTGAAGGCATCAGTGAAGGCACCCGGCGTTTGCTGGATAGCCTGCTGCCGCAACCGGCCAGTATTCAGAAAACCAACTTTGACATTGTGGCGTGGAATGCCGGTTTTGAGCGCCTGATGGGGGTTAATTTCAGCGAAATCCCCGACGATGATCGCAACTGTATTTATCTTTATCTCACCCACCCGCAATGGCGTACCCGGCTCGGCTATGATGAGAGCGTGTTACAGACCTTTGTTGCCTATTTCCGCGCGGCCATGGCCGAGCACCGGGGCGATGCGGTGTGGGAAGCGAAGCTGGCGCGGTTTTGTGCGGCTTCTGCGGAATTTGAAGCGTTGTGGCGCAAGCATCTGGACGTGCGCGGTGTGGAAAATAAGATAAAAATCTTTAACCATCCGCAGTTAGGCGAGTTTTCACTTCAGCAAATGTACTGGTACTCAGCACCGCGTAACGGCTCGCGGCTGCTGGTTTATCTGCCGGTGGATGAGGCCGGTGAAAAGGCGTTGAACTGGCTGGCGGAAAACGCTTAAGGGCGCAGACGTTTTTGATCTTTGCGCGGCAAGCCGTCGACCACGCGGTTCCATGATTCCTGAATCAGGAACGCGAGCAGCGATTCGTCGATGTCATCGCCAGCGAATACCGAAATCCAGTGTTTTTTGTTCATGTGATACCCCGGCTCAATGCTGGGGTAGATCTGCTGGTTGAGCAGCGATTTTTGCGGCTCGGCTTTCATCGTCACCATCGGCCTGCCGTGCGCGGTGGTGGTCATCATAAAAATCTTCCCGCACACTTTGAACACGTCATGTTCCGGCCCAAACGGCCAGCAATGTTCGGTGAAGGGCAGTTCGAGCGCAATACGGTGCGCGCTCGCTTGCAGGGTTTTACTGTCCATTATTTTCCTCAATGGCCAGCGCACGCCACATGGCTTCGAAGCCAAGGCGCTTAAACTCGGTGATGCGAGAAGCATCCCGGCTGGCGAAAGTGATCGTGGTGTCCGCCATCGACAGGAAAATCGCATCGCCAAAAGGGGAGTATTCATCGGTCAGAAACACCGGCCGTACCGAACGATGGCATAACTCATGCAGCTCCGGAAAAATTTCCGCGACTTGCTGGCGGGTTGCGTCGGTGAGTTTGTCGCTGACAGCAATCTGGCGTACGGCGCAGTGGCCATTCGGGTGGCGGATGCCCCAGTCAATATAGCTGTTCCAGATGCATTGCGTGTGGTGCCTGGAGTCGTTGATCGAGAGATCGATATTCGCCAGCATGGTGCCGCACAGATCGCTTTTCAGATGCAGGTAAAGTGCGTTGAGCAGATCGTCTTTGGTGGCGAAGTAGCGAAACAGCGTCCCTTCCGCGACACCCGCATTACGGGCGATTAACGCGGTGGAGGCAGCGATCCCCGACTGTGCAATGGCTTCGGTAGCCGCTTCCAGTAACGCCAGTTTTTTATCTTCACTCTTTGGACGAGCCACTACACTTTTCCTCTCACATTGTAAAAACCACGATTGAAACATGCCCTCTGTAACGCTGCAACGTCGAATGTCATAGAAAAAAAATGATCTTGACGGTTGAGCGTTGCTTTCTATAATGAGTGCTTACTCACTCATAATCAAGTTTAACCAGCGTCGTATCTACGGAATGGATCGATTTTGTCGGGTCAGGATATGAAGCGTCTCATTTTCAGCGTGGTTCTTGTTATGCTCGTTGCCTCTGCCTCAAGTTTACCTTTTGTTCTGAATGCCGGATTTGGCCAACTTCCGCAGGGCGAACAGCTTACTGAAGTCGAAAAATCACCGCATTATCGTGACGGGAAGTTTCAAAACCAGTTGCCGACTCCCGGTTTTACCGGAAAGAAAAATATGCTGGCAGCATGGTGGGATTTTCTGGTCATTAAACGCGAGAACGCGCGTCCACAGCAACCGTTACCGACGGTGAACACTGATCTGGCCAGCCTGCCGCTTGAACAGGATACGCTGGTGTGGATGGGGCATTCGTCCTGGTATTTGCAACTGGCGGGCAAGCGCATTCTGATCGATCCGATCCTGAGTAATTACGCGGCGCCATTTTCATTTCTTAATAAGGCGTTTGCCGGTAACGATCTCTGGACGGCGCAAAATATGCCGGAGATCGATCTGCTGATTATTTCGCACGATCACTATGACCACCTGGATTACGCCACTATCAAGGCGCTGATGCCGAAAATCAAAAAAGCGGTGACGCCGCTCGGTGTGGGCTCGCACCTGCGTTACTGGGGGATGGATCCGGCAATCATTCAGGAAGCGGACTGGCAGCAGAAAGTGGTGGTGAGCGACGATTTGGCTGTGCACGTTTTACCCGCGCGCCACTTTTCCGGGCGTGGTCTGAAACGTAATCAGACATTATGGGCCAGCTTTATGTTTACTACCGCCACGCAAAACGTTTATTACAGCGGCGATAGCGGCTATGGCCCGCATTTCAAAGCGATTGGTGAACAGTTTGGCGTGATTGACCTGGCGATTATGGAAAATGGCCAGTACGACGAAGACTGGAAGTACATTCATATGATGCCGGAAGAGACTGCGCTGGCAGCGCAGGAACTTAATGCTCGCGCGGTTCTGCCGGGCCATGCGGGGCGTTTTGTGTTGGCAAAACATACCTGGGACGATCCGTACAAACGGCTGGCGGCAGCAAGCCGGGACAAAAGCTATCGCTTACTGACACCGAGGCTGGGCGAACCGGTGCTTGCGGCTGACACTGCGCAAGTTTTCCGCGCCTGGTGGGAATAAACCCGTTTATTAATCGAAGAGCAGAGGGGGATCGCAGTATGACTATTTCCGCTCAGGTTATCGACACCATCGTCGAGTGGATCGACGACAATCTCCATCAACCATTACGTATTGATGATATTGCAGCGCATGCGGGCTATTCCAAATGGCATCTGCAACGGCTTTTCTTGCACTATAAAGGGGAGAGTCTGGGGCGCTATATTCGCACGCGCAAATTATCTCTCGCTGCGCGCGATTTACGTAATACCGATCAGAAGGTTTACGACATTTGCCTGAAGTACGGTTTTGATTCGCAGCAGACGTTTACGCGCATCTTTACCCGCACCTTTAATCTGCCGCCGGGTGCGTACCGGCGGGAGAATCATCAGCATACCCATTGATGGAAAACAGATAAAAAAATCGGCCTGCATAAGGCCGTTTTTTTATTCTGCCAGCGTTTTCTCAATGCCTAAACGGCTTAAAAGCCCGCTAATACCTTCGCGCGCCAGCAGCGTTGAAAGCTGTTTTTGTTCCTCTGCGGTCATATTTTGCAGTACTTTGATAATTTCATGCAGCGCGCTATTTCCGCTGGCGTAAACAGGCGCGGGTTCGGCAATAGAATAGGAAGAATTATGATGGCGCATAGAGGGCGTTTTCATAATGAAACTGCGCACCTCTTTCGTAATGTGAATCAGCCTGGCTCGACCGCCTTTTACACCGGGTAACGGTTCTGTTGTCCAACCTTGCTGGCGGATCCAACGATTTACCGTCTGTCTGGCGACGCCGAGAAACTCCGCTAATTCTTCGGTGGTCATTTTGTTAGGTAATTTCATCATATTATTTTTGATCGCGGAGCCCCAGACGTTGCAACAAGCCGGTAATGCCGTCGCGTAATAAAAGCGAAGAGAGTTGTTTTTGCTCCGCGTCTGTCATCTCTTTTGCCAGCCGGATTAATAATGCCTCGAGTGAGGTATCGCTGGCGGTAAGTGTGGCTTTTGGTTGGTCTTCAGTACGCTGTGCGCTGCGAATAAATGCGCGGACTTGTTCATTTACATGGACCAGACGGGCTTTACCTCCTTGTACGCCGGGTTTTGGTGATGTAACCCAGCCTTCTTTGCGCACCCATTTATTGATGGTTTGTCGGCTATATCCTGTAAGGCTTGCCAACTCTTCTGGCGTCATTCGTTCCTTGAGCATGTAATTTCCCGAATTGTTGTAAGGGTAATTAATGGTTTATGTTATAGCACCATTTTAGGGGAAAATGTGACATGTTTAACTACTGGCTGCGAGGGCGTTCGCAATGTCTTTCATTTGCATGCTTTTTCAGCGATTGAATAATGCGGCGCGATTTTGCCGTTGACACCTGGCAAGGGAATTCATATTATGCCGCCCGTCAACACGACACGCTTTACGCGATGGGGCTATAGCTCAGCTGGGAGAGCGCTTGCATGGCATGCAAGAGGTCAGCGGTTCGATCCCGCTTAGCTCCACCAAATTCCGCACCCAACGGAATTGGCGCATAAGGCATATTGTGGGGCTATAGCTCAGCTGGGAGAGCGCTTGCATGGCATGCAAGAGGTCAGCGGTTCGATCCCGCTTAGCTCCACCAAAATTCAAACCCTCGCGTTTACGCGGGGGTTTTTCGTTTTATTCCGCGCTGTGTTAATTCTTTCTGCTATACATTAATAAGCAAACATCCGGTGAGGCGTCAGTAATGGCGGTTATTCGAGCCGCTGCTTACTTGATTCGCTTAATAAATAAACCTATTATCTCGGCTCTTCATTTTTTGACCAGCCCAGAGCATTTCATTAATACTGATGAAACATAATCTATACAGTGCGATAAGAAAATTCTTCCTCGCGTTAATTTTATGCCTGGTAGCTACCTCTCTTTCCCGTTTTATTTCTCCTGTTACTCTTGTTGACGCCAGTGAGGTTTATCTTGCGTGGTTGCCGTTAAGTGTAGCGCTGGCAATAATTTTTTTATTCGGACGGCACGGAATACTGCCTGTTATTATTGGTTTTGCTCTGGTAAATGAGGCTTTTTTTCATTTATCTTTTGCCGAGGCAGCAGTGCTTTTGTTTTGTCAGTTGTTTTTTGTGTTTCTGTTCTGCGGTGTGGTTCGCTGGCAACTAGGCTCCCGCTGGCGGTATAGCCTAACAAACAGAGCTAAAGACATGGGCACTCGTATCCTGTGGTTAGGTGTTATTGCCCCCATAGGTATAAAAATTTCGATGTATACTGCTGGCGTTTGGTTTAACTATCCATTTAGTTTGTCTAATTATTTTGGCCCTGCATCAGTTATTTATTCTATCATCGATATTCAAAGCCTGATTTGCTCTGCGATTATTTTTACCACCTGTGCCTATTACTTTTTACGGATGATCCTCAATCCACGGTTTGCCCGTGCATTATGGTTAAGAAGCATTGAACCGTGTTTTTCAAAAAATAATCGTGTATTTACATTAGGTTGGATTTTTTCGCTGGTCGTTATTGTTACTATTTTATGTATTCCATATAAAAATGATTATATTGCTGGCTATTTAGTGCCCATTGTTTTTATTCTTTTTACCTTTGGCATCAGCAAGTTAAGTACAACGTTGTTGTTATTAAGCTGGGATATTGCGGCGTTTATGCTACTGGCATACAACGATAATTTCCTGCATGGCGTGCGTTCCGATTATTCCCTGGCATTTGTCATGTCCGTTTTTATCAGCTTTACCATCTGCATGCTTTATATGATGCGCGTTTTTAACCGTAGCGAGTGGTTGAAAGCGCGCTGGGAGGTGCAGGCGATGAGCGATCCCTTAACGGGTTTGCCCAATTTGCGCGCGCTTGAACAACAGATGGAACAGCAGCCAAACAGTGTGGTGTGCTGTCTGTATATGAAAAATCTGGAGTTCCTCAGCCGCCATTTTGGCCTGATGATGCGTGTTCATGTGAAACGCAGCATCACCCACGAACTTCAGCCTCTGTTACATAACGGTGAACGTTTTTTTCAGCTTCCGGGCAGCGAGTTATTGTTAATACTCAATGGGCCGGAAATATTATCGCGCTTACACCATATGCTGGATTACCTGAACAGTCGCCGTATTTACTGGAACAATACCGCCCTGGATATTGAGTTTGGCGCGTCCTGGGGGGAATTACAGGGCTCGGGCGAAGAACTGCACCACACGTTGGGCCAGTTAAGCTGGCTTTCAGAACAAGCTAGTGCGGATCATCAGGTTCTGGCTCTTACAAACAGCTTGCAAGAGGTTACCGACCAGACTACGGAGCGCGTGTTACAGCTAAACAAGGTGAAGTGTGCGCTGGATGAAAATGGCATTGTTCTCTATGGCCAGCCGATTGTGAATGCCGAAGGGCGCGGCTACCAGGAAGTCCTCACACGGCTGGTTGTTGATGGCGAATTTATTACGCCAGATGTTTTTATTCCCGTTATTGCCCAGTTCAACCTTGGTGCACGGTTTGATATGCAGGTTATAGAGTGCCTGCTCCAGTGGATGCAGGCGCATCCAGAGCCTGGCGATTCGGCACGTTATTCTGTGAATTTAATGCCGCTTACCCTGATGCAAAAAGAGTTTGCTACACAATTTCTGGCTCTTTTCGCGCGTTATGCCGTCTCTCCGCGGCAGGTAATTATTGAGATAACGGAAGAGCAGGCCTTCTCTAATTCAGAAGCGAGTATCCAAAATATGAAGCAGTTGCGAAAAGCAGGATTCAAAATCGCGATTGATGACTTTGGCACTGGCTATGCCAACTTCGAACGTTTAAAAGGGCTGCAGGCGGATATCCTCAAAATCGATGGCTGTTTTATCCGGGATATTTTACAGGACAAGCAGGATGCGATGATCGTCAAAGCGATATGCGAACTGGCGAAGGCCAAATCGCTGACTGTTGTTGCGGAGTATGTGGAGAATGAAGCGCAGCGCGAGTTATTGCTGAATGCTGGCGTCGATTATTTGCAGGGCTATTTGCTGGGTAAACCGCAGCCGCTGGCTAAAGCTGAATAA
This sequence comes from Kosakonia sp. AG348, assembly GCF_003337365.1. Lineage (NCBI taxonomy): Bacteria > Pseudomonadati > Pseudomonadota > Gammaproteobacteria > Enterobacterales > Enterobacteriaceae > Kosakonia > Kosakonia sp. AG348. The sequence continues at coordinate 174,926 of NZ_QPJR01000005.1, read as the reverse complement.
AAAAACCGGGGAAATCCCCGGTTTTTTTAGCCTATGACAATCAGATAACCAGCGCGGCGATAGCCGCTGACAGTACGCTCACCAGCGTGGAGCCGTACACCAGTTTCAGACCGAAACGGGAAACCACGTTACCTTGTTCTTCATTCAGGCCTTTGATTGCACCGGCGATAATGCCGATAGACGAGAAGTTCGCGAAGGAAACGAGGAACACGGACAGGATGCCTTCTGAACGCGGAGAGAGGTTAGCTGCGATTTTCTGCAGATCCATCATCGCCACAAATTCATTCGAAACCAGTTTGGTGGCCATGATACTGGCAACCTGCAGCGCTTCGTGAGCCGGTACGCCCAGCACCCAGGCAATCGGATAGAAAATGTAGCCCAGAATGCCCTGGAAGGAGATGCCCAGCACAGCGGCGAACAGTGCGTTCAGGCCGGAAATCAGGGCGATAAAACCAATCAGCATTGCCGCAACAATAATGGCAACTTTGAAGCCCGCCAGAATGTATTCACCCAGCATTTCAAAGAAGCTCTGACCTTCGTGCAGCTTCGCCATTTGCAGGTTTTCTTCGCTCTCATCCACGCGGTACGGGTTGAGAATCGACAGCACAATAAAGGTACTGAACATGTTCAGCACCAGCGCCGCAACAACATATTTCGGCTGGAGCATGGTCATGTACGCACCGACGATGGACATCGAAACAGTCGACATGGCGGTCGCTGCCATGGTGTACATGCGGTTGCGGGACATTTTGCCGAGAATGTCTTTGTAAGCAATGAAGTTTTCAGACTGTCCCAGAATCAGGGAGCTAACAGCGTTAAACGATTCCAGTTTGCCCATACCGTTCACTTTGGACAGCACCGTACCGATGGCGCGGATAATGATCGGCAGCACACGAATATGTTGCAGAATGCCAATCAGAGCAGAAATGAAAACAATCGGGCACAGCACTTTCAGGAAGAAGAACGCCAGACCTTCATCATTCATTTTACCGAAGACGAAGTTAGTACCTTCGTTGGCGAAACCGAGCAGTTTTTCGAACATCTCGGAGAAGCCTTTAACGAAGCCGAGGCCAATATCAGAGTTCAGGAAGAACCAGGCCAGTAAAACTTCAATCACCAGCAGTTGAATAACAAAACGAATGCGGATCTTCTTGCGATCGCTGCTTACGAGCAGGGCAAGCAGCGCCACAACAGCAAGCGCCAGGACAAAGTGCAAAACGCGGGACATATTTGCTCCAAATATGAGACGGGTAGGAATTTCGTGCACATTCTATGTAACAAGACAAAAGAAAACGAGATCAAACACACACTATATTAATGACCTGTGACCAGACTCAAAATTAGTGATCCAACATACATTTCTGTTATGTTAAGTAAAAGCGTGAAAAGTTGCGTCATACTGCTAGACTCTTAACATAACGCTGCGGCAAAAGCTGTTGTCGCCGTCACCATCCTTGACATTCAACCCTTCTATTGTTTCTGACTATCAGAGAAATCAGGTAAACCCATTTAAATGAACTTGATAATCATTCTCATTTTGGTAGCATAAAACATAGCAAAGGCTATATTTAGGGGCAATAAATGAACAGTAGTCGCGTTGAGAATAGTAATGGGCGTGCAGCGCGCAAATTACGGTTTGCTTTAATGGGACCGGCGTTTATTGCTGCTATCGGTTATATCGACCCGGGCAACTTCGCCACCAATATTCAGGCGGGCGCCAGTTTTGGCTACCAACTGCTGTGGGTGGTGGTCTGGGCCAATATTATGGCGATGTTGATCCAGCTGCTTTCCGCCAAACTGGGGATTGCCACCGGGATGAACCTCGCAGAGCAGATCCGCGATCACTATCCGCGCCCGCTGGTGTGGTTCTACTGGGTGCAGGCGGAAATTATCGCCATGGCAACCGATCTGGCGGAGTTTATCGGTGCTGCCATCGGGTTTAAGCTCATCCTCGGCGTTTCGTTACTGCAAGGTGCGGTGCTTACTGGCGTGGCGACATTCTTGATTTTGATGTTACAGCGGCGGGGGCAAAAACCGCTGGAGAAAGTGATAGGCGGCCTGCTGCTGTTTGTCGCTGCGGCTTATATTGTTGAGCTGGTTTTTTCTCAGCCGAAACTGGCCCAGCTGGCGCAAGGCATTGTGATCCCAAGTTTGCCGGGTAGTGAAGCAGTGTTCCTCGCAGCTGGCGTACTGGGCGCGACTATTATGCCGCATGTCATTTATCTGCACTCGTCTCTGACGCAGCATTTGCACCAGGGCACTCAGCGCGAGCGTTATTCCGCCACCAAATGGGATGTGGGTATCGCCATGACTATCGCCGGATTTGTAAACCTGGCGATGATGGCGACAGCGGCAGCGGCATTCCATTTTAACGGTCACACCGGTGTTGCCGATCTCGACCAGGCGTACCTGACGCTTGAGCCGTTATTAAGCCATGCCGCAGCGACCATTTTTGGTCTTAGCCTGGTAGCGGCGGGGCTTTCTTCAACGGTCGTGGGGACGCTGGCCGGGCAGGTGGTGATGCAGGGGTTTGTGCGTTTTCATATACCTCTGTGGGTGCGGCGCACCATCACCATGATGCCGTCGTTTATTGTTATCTGGCTGGGGCTGGATCCGACGAGGATCCTTGTCATGAGCCAGGTGCTGCTGAGTTTCGGCATCGCGCTGGCGCTGGTGCCACTGCTGATTTTCACCAGTAACCACAAATTAATGGGCGAGTTAGTCAATACGCCAATGGTTAAACGGGTTGGCTGGGTGATTGTGGTGCTGGTGGTCAGTTTGAATGGCTGGCTGTTAATCGGCAGTGCGGCAGGTCTGTAAATAGCATGAGAAAAAGGAGCGCTCGCGCTCCTTTTTTTGAATTAGTGGTGATGTCCCCGGCCATGGCCACGATGATCGTCGCGGTCGCGCCAGCCTTCACGGTAACCGCGTTCATACGCGTTCTGTTTGTCCCAGCCGCGATGCCAGCCGCGATCATGTTTATACCAGCGGTTGCCGCGCCACTCATAGTTGCGGCCCCAGTAGTCACGGTCGCGCCAGCGACCGCCGTCCCAGTAGTTACCGTAATTATCGCGATCGCCAATTTGTAATTTCACAGATGGCAACAGGGTGATTTCGCCAGCATTTGCGACCAGCGGCGCAGAAGCCATTAACACAGCTGCCAGAATCAGTGACCTGAACATACTCTTCTCCTTCACGATCGGGCCGAAACGGCCTGTTACAACAATATTACGGGGCGGCTAAACCCCGTATTATTGGCGGAACTCCTAAATCATGAATGGCAGCATTTTTTGCTAAATTTGCGGTTATTTTGCGCCACTGAGAATGGCGTCGATCTCATCGCTTTCAGTCGTGGTGAAATGGCGGTTTGCCAGCATGCCGACCGCATCGTCAAGCTGGCTGGCTTTACTGGCACCAATCAGCACCGAAGTGACGCGATCGTTACGCAGCACCCAGGCCAGCGCCATCTGCGATAACTTCTGTCCGCGCCGTTCCGCCACTGCATTCAGCGCACGAACGGTCGCGAGCTTTTCATCGGTAATCTGCTCCGGGTTGAGAAAACGGCTGCCGCTGGCGGCGCGGGAATCGGGGGGAATGCCGTGCAGATAACGGTCGGTTAGTTGCCCGCCAGCCAGCGGTGAGAACGCAATACTGCCGACGCCTTTTTCCTGCAATACATCGAGCAATTCGGCTTCGACCCAGCGTTCAAACAGTGAGTATTTCGGCTGATGGATAAGACACGGTGTTCCGAGATCATTAAGGATATCGATAGCTTCGCGCGACTGCGCTGCCGGGTAGTTGGAAAGCCCGACGTACAGGGCTTTGCCCTGGCGCACAATATGATCCAGTGCGCGCATGGTTTCTTGCAGCGGCGTCTCGGGATCCGGGCGATGGTGGTAGAAGATATCAACATACTCCAGCCCCATGCGACGCAGGCTCTGGTCAAGACTGGCAATCAGATATTTACGTGACCCCCAGTCGCCGTAAGGCCCGTCCCACATGGTATAACCGGCTTTACTTGAGATAATCAGTTCATCACGATAGGGCAGGAAATCCTCCTGCAAAATCCGGCCGAAATTGCGCTCTGCGGAGCCCGGCGGCGGCCCGTAGTTATTGGCCAGATCAAAATGGGTAATACCCAGATCAAAGGCATGCCGCAACAACTGGCGGCTATTTTCCAGCAAAGTGGTATCACCGAAGTTGTGCCACAACCCAAGCGAAATTGCCGGCAGCTTTAACCCGCTCTCGCCGCAGCGATGGTAGTGCATCTTTTCATAGCGTGCGGGATCGGCCAGATAAACCATGCAGTTACTCCTTTTTATCAGCGTAGCGTTAGTGTATGCGTTTACATTCACTGAGCTTACACCGCCAGGTACCGTAAAGCTTGCTTTCCACTTTCTCTCTGACGCGTATCCTGGACTCTCATCACAGTTCTCCAATACTCAGGTAAGTGTCAGTATTTGGAGACGTAGCGCAATGCAAAACGATTATTCAGTTGCCGACTACCTACTGGACAGGCTTGCTGGCTGCGGTATTCATCATCTTTTCGGCGTACCGGGCGACTACAATCTGCAGTTTCTTGATCACGTTATCCAGCATCCGGCGGTGCATTGGGTGGGTTGTGCTAATGAACTGAATGCCGCTTATGCTGCTGATGGTTACGGGCGTTGTCAGGGAGCGGGCGCGCTGCTAACCACCTTTGGCGTGGGGGAGTTAAGTGCGATTAATGGTGTCGCGGGCAGCTTTGCGGAATATGTGCCGGTGTTGCAGATCGTGGGGGCACCCTGTCGCAGCGTACAGCAACGTGGTGAACTTTTGCACCACACGCTGGGTGACGGTGATTTCAGCCATTTCTGGCGCATGTATGAACCTATCAGCGCTGCGCAGGCGGTGTTAACGGCAGAAAACGCCTGTTATGAAATTGACCGTGTGATCCGCACGATGCTCAGTGAATCTCGCCCCGGTTACCTGATGTTGCCCGCCGATGTGGCAAAAATGGCGGCAACGCCGCCTGTAAACGTTATCACTCCCGCACCGCTTCAGCTTAATGAAGGGCGTCTGGACAGCTTTCGTCGACATGTACAGGCGATGCTCAGCGAAAGCCCGCGAGTTGCGCTGCTGGCGGATTTTCTCGCTCACCGCTTTGGTGTACAGAAAATGTTGCAGTGCTGGATGAAGGATGCACCCATCCCGCACGCCACGTTGTTAATGGGCAAAGGCTTGTTTGATGAAACGCAGCCTGGGTTTGTCGGCACGTACAGCGGTGCCGCTAGCCCGCCGCAGGTGCGGGAGGCGATCGAGCGTGCCGATGCGGTAATGTGTGTCGGCGTGCGTTTTACGGACACCATCACCGCCGGGTTTACCCAGCAGTTACCTGTGGAGCGCACGATTGATATCCAGCCCTTTGCGGCGCGGGTAGGAGAAGAGTGGTTCAGCGGGATTACGATGCAGGAGGCGGTAAATATCCTGATTTCGGTTTGTCGCAATAACCCACGCTGCGTGCTTGACCCTGTTCCCGCGCCCTCCGCCAATTCGCCGCATCACTCCGGCATTTTAAATCAGCATACATTCTGGCAAACACTGCAGGCTTTTATTCGCCCCGGTGATATTTTACTGGCCGATCAGGGAACTGCAGCTTTTGGCGCGGCGTCTCTGCGTCTGCCAGCCGGGGTTGATATGCTGACGCAGCCGCTGTGGGGATCGATAGGTTATTGTCTGCCCGCCGCGTTCGGCGCACAAACCGCCTGCCCGCAGCGGCGGGTCATTTTGCTTAGCGGCGACGGTGCAGCGCAGCTCACCATACAGGAGCTGGGGTCCATGCTGCGTGACGGGCAACGGCCGATCATTTTATTGCTCAATAATGATGGTTACACGGTGGAGCGGGCGATCCATGGTGCGCATCAGCGTTATAACGATATTGCACGCTGGAACTGGACACATATTCCGCATGCGCTCAGCCATGACTGCCAGGCCGAATGCTGGCGTGTTAGCGAAACGGTGCAACTGGCGGAAGCACTGGAAGCCGCTTCACATCACCACCGGCTTGCGCTGATTGAAGTGATGTTGCCGCAAGCCGATTTGCCGGATCTGCTGCGTGATGTCACCCATGCGCTGGAAACGCGTAACAGTGAGTAGTTACTTACTGCGCCGGGGGACAATCATCATCGGTTTTCCGGCCAGCACTAACCAGGCGGGCAGGATCACGATACACAGCAACGGTAGCAAGGTGGTATCCGGCACGACAACGGCCGCCAGGAACAGGCTCAGCCAGCCGTCGCGTGTTACAACCAATACCAGCCCTAATACGGCACAGGAAACGGTGACCGCAGCCGGAACGGCGTCGACATGTTCATGCAGCATTAAGCCTAATGCCACGCCGACAAACACCGCCGGAAAAATACGCCCACCGCGAAAACCGCAGGCGGCAGCGATCACCAGCGCGGCGAGCTTCACCAGGGCAAACAACAGGTAATCGGTAACGGTATAGGTATGGGCAAATGCAAGCTGCTGCATCTCATCCAGCCCCTTAAATAAGGTAACGTGGCCGCCAGCCATGCCCAGAAGGCCAAGCAGGAAGCCGCCAATCCCCAACGTCATCACCGGGTTGTTCAGGCGATGCATTAAGTGATGTAGACGCGGTAAACACCAAACAGCCACCATTCCCAGCGCAATGGCGAACAGCGTCACGACCGCACCGCTAAAAATATCAACGATATGCATCTGCGGATAATGGGGAATGGGCAGCGTGAAATGCGGTGGCGAAAAGAGGCTGGTGGTTAGCGCGCCTGCTGCGGCAGCCATCAACGGGGCGAACAGGCGATCCCACAGTGGCACGTCTTCACTGGCTTTCAGGGTTTGCGAGAAGATAAGCGCCGCCGCCACAGGCGTGCCAAACAGTGCGCCGAGCGTGCCGGCGGAGGCAAGGATTGTCCAGTCCAGCGGCGCAACGCGCGGGAAAATGCGCGCGCCAAGTGCAACGGCAAGGGCGATATTCAGCACCATCACCGGTTGTTCCGGGCCAAGACTTACGCCGCCCGCCAGACCGAGGATCATTGCCAGCGTCAGCCCCGGCAGCGCGGTGACCGCAACCGGCGAACCAATCAGCGGCACCGTCGCCGGATCCGGCCCGCCATGACCGGTGCTGAAACGGATAACCAGGCCTACAGCAACGCCGGTGAGTGTCAAAACAATCAGTATCCACCAGGGGGAATCAGGTGAGATGCCGAGCCGCCACGGTATGCCGCTCCACAACACGGTTTGCAGCAGGGCGGCGATTTTCATCACCAGCGCTAATATCAGACCCGACGCGACACCAATAGTGAGCGCAGGCAGCGCCAGTAACAGCAGCGTTCTCGCACGCGGATGGAGCATCTTTTTATCCTTGCAACGAAGCCTGGTCACTCAGGATGCAACCGGGCTGAAACCTTTAAGGTAATCTGTGACGAAGATCGATAATCCTGGGGCACTCATGATATGGTCGTTGTTGTTACAGCGCCTTGAATTTACAGTGTGCCAAAGATTTATTCTGACTTTAGCGGAGCCGTAAAAGAATGACAAAGTATGCTTTAGTGGGAGACGTGGGTGGCACGAACGCGCGCTTAGCGTTGTGTGATGTCGATAGCGGTGACATCTCCCGGGCCAAAACCTACTCCGGCCTCGATTACCCAAGCCTGGAAGACGTGGTGCGTGTTTATCTGAAAGAGCACGACGTCACGGTGGAAGACGGCTGTATTGCCATCGCCTGCCCGATCACCGGTGACTGGGTGGCAATGACCAACCACACCTGGGCGTTTTCGATTGCCGAAATGAAGAAAAACCTCGGTTTCGCTCATCTGGAAATCATTAACGATTTCACCGCCGTATCAATGGCGATCCCGATGCTCAAAGCGGAACACTTGATTCAGTTTGGTGGTTCCGCGCCGGTTGAAGGAAAACCGATAGCTGTTTACGGCGCAGGCACCGGGCTTGGCGTTTCGCATCTGGTGCATGTGGATAAACGCTGGGTGAGCCTGCCGGGCGAAGGCGGCCATGTCGATTTCGCGCCAAACAGCGAAGAAGAGGGGATTATCCTCGAAGAGTTACGTGCGGAAATCGGTCACGTTTCCGCTGAACGCGTGCTCTCCGGTCCCGGTCTCGTTAACCTCTACCGCGCGATCGTCAAATCAGATGGTCGCTTGCCGGAAAATCTGCAACCGAAAGATGTGACTGAACGCGCGCTGGAAGACAGCTGCATTGACTGCCGTCGCGCGTTGTCACTGTTTTGCGTCATTATGGGGCGTTTTGGCGGCAACCTGGCGCTCAATCTCGGCACTTTCGGCGGCGTTTACATTGCCGGTGGTATTGTGCCGCGTTTCCTCGATTTCTTTACCGCTTCCGGTTTTCGCGGTGGTTTCGAGGACAAAGGGCGCTTTAAATCCTACGTCCAGGATATCCCGGTATTTCTGATCGTGCATGATAACCCGGGGCTGTTGGGCTCTGGCGCTCATCTGCGCCAGACGCTGGGTTACGTGCTTTAAAGATTCATTAACTGACGAAACTCTTTAACTTTGCTGCGGCTGACGGGCACCTGAAACTCCAGGTCCCGCAGCCGCAAAATATAGGTATTGTTAAACCAGGGTTCGATCTCACGGATTTTATCCAGGTTCACGCAGTAAGAGCGGTGGCAGCGAAAGAAGTGCGCCGCCGGCAGTTTGCTGCAAAACTCAGTGATGTTCATCGGCATCACGTAAGATTCCCGCTTCGTATAGACGAACGTCATCTTCTCATGCGCTTCCGCATAATAGATATCATGAATACTGGTGACGATAATGCGCTCGTCTTTCACCAGATTAATGGTTGCGTTTTCCCGTGGCTGCGGGCTGGCAACCGGGCCAGATTGTTGCTGCCAGGCCGTTTCCAGTTTTTGCAGCATGCTGATTATGCGCGACTCCTGGTATGGTTTCAGAATGTAGTCGAACGCTTCCAGTTCAAAAGCCTCCACCGCATGCTCTTTCCAGGCAGTGATAAAGACGATAAACGGCTTATGGGCAAACTGACTGATATTCTGCGCCAGCAATACGCCATCCAGAGAGGGGATATTAATATCGAGAAAAATGGCGTCGACTTTGTTGTGCTGTAAATATTTCAGCACGTCGAGACCATCGTCGAAAGTGCCGACAATTTCCATCTGGCTATGCGCTTTTATAAGCCAGCTCAGCTCCTGTTGCGCCAGGATCTCATCTTCAACAATGATGACTTTCATACAGCTCTCCTGTTAAGGCAACAATGCAGCGGGAGACGGTTGGCGCTGCACAAAGAACGCGATCTCCGTGCCCGGCGTTAAACGGCGGATATGCAGCCCTTCGCCGTACAGCAGCTTTACGCGCTGATGCACGTTCAGCAGGCCAATTTTGTTGCCGGGCATCTCATCGGCTTCAACGCGGGCAATCATCTGCGGATCGATACCGTTGCCCGTATCGCGCACCGCGATACGCACGCGGTTGCCACACTCTTCCACACTGATGGTGACCACGCCTTTGCCTTTACACGGTTGAATGCCATGCACAATCGCGTTTTCAACCAATGGCTGGATCAGCAGGCTCGGGATCACACAACTGACCTCTTCATCGATGTCATAAATCACCGTCAACTTGTCGCCAAAACGGGCCTGCTCAATGGCGATATAGTCTTTGATTTGATAGAGCTCTTTTTTGATATCAATGAGCTCATCATCTTTTAATTCAATGTTATAGCGCAGGTAACGCGACAAATTGAAAATGAGCTGCCGGGCGGTGTCCGGATTCAGGCGAATCGACGACGAGATAGCATTCAGGGCGTTAAACAGGAAATGCGGGTTGATCTTACTTTGCAAAGCGCGCAGTTCCGCTTTGTTCGCCATCTCCCGCAGCTGTTCGGCGCGGGAAACTTCCAGTTGTGTTGAGATAATCTGTGATAAGCCAACGGCCATATCCTGTAATGAGGAGGTGATCTGGTGCGCATGGCAGTAATAGATCTTCAGCGTGCCGGTCACGATGCCCTGTTCACGCAGCGGGATCACCAGCATCGAGTGGATCTCCGGCGTGCGGTGGGCTTCATCATTGTTTTTAATGATAATTTCGCCGGTGTTCATCGCCTGGCGAGTGGTTGGGCTGATAATATCGTCGCTGTCGCGGTAATTATTTTCCCCCACGCCAACGTAAGCCAGCACGTGATCGGTATTGGTGATAGCTACGGCATCGGCTTTGATATCCCGGCGAATAATGTCACACACTTTGCGCAGGGACTCGCTATTCACATTGCGGAACAGCGGCAGTGTTTTATTGGCAATATCCAGCGCCAGCTTCGCCTGACGACCGGCAATCGCCTCTTTTTCCCCTTCCACGCTTTGCACCAGCAGTACAATAAAGCCGATGCAGACGCTGCCGAGGATCATCGGCACCCCAATTTTGGACACAATATCGAGGCCGAGCGCGGTAGTCGGCGCCCACAGCACCACCAGCGTCATGGTCAGGCTTTCGCAAATCATGCCGCCGATGATGCCCACGCGCCAGTGCTGCGCTTTGGGCACTTTGCGGTTAATCATCCCGGACATCACGCCGGCAATAATGCTGGTGATAAAGCAGGGGATCGCCGTCACGCCGCCAATATCAATCAGATAGCGGTGCACCCCGGCAATCACGCCGGTGATAATGCCGACCCACGGGCCGAACAAAATCCCGCCGGACATCACCGCGATAATACGCACGTTAACCAGCGAACCTTCCACCGGCACGCCGGACCAGGTACTGAACAGGGCAAACATCGAGAAGATGGCCGTCACGCCCAGCAGCTCTTTTGGCGAGTGCGCCGTTTTATGCAGCAGTTCGCGGAACAAGCGGATGCGGATCAAGAAAAACAGGCAGATCAGCATGAGCGCCGCTCGGTCAAAGACGGCCAGCAGCATGTCGAATATTTCGTGCACGGGGGACTCATATGAATAGCGTCAAAAAGCTATGATAAAAAACCGCGGCCCAGATGACCAGCCGCAGTATTCATTCGCTGAATGAGGAAAGACCACTTTTCCAAAAGGGGATTGAAAAGATCCGAAAGAAATGATGCGTCAGTGCGCTAACTGGTGAATTTTTAAGGTAATTTTATCTTTATTTTATTGTTAAAATATATGATGGATTTTTCTATAAGAGGATAATCTGGCTTTCCCTTTCCTAAATTAAACTTCCTCTTTTATGGCGTTGCGTTATTTTTGCGCTTACCTCTCGACAGCGAGATTTTTTTCGGGCTATGTTCTGAGTACGCCGCAAATGCGGCGACGTCGCTCGGACGGTCCGGGCGCTAACGTTACTCCGAGGAATCTATGGCTGACTTCAGTCCTGAACGCCGTTTTACGCGCATCGATCGTCTCCCCCCGTATGTTTTTAATATCACCGCTGAACTGAAAATGGCTGCGCGACGCCGCGGCGAGGACATTATTGATTTCAGTATGGGCAACCCGGATGGCGCGACGCCGCCGCATATCGTTGAGAAACTCTGTACCGTCGCGCAACGCCCGGATACGCACGGTTACTCCACGTCACGCGGCATTCCACGTCTGCGCCGGGCGATTTCCCGCTGGTATCAGGATCGTTATCAAGTGGATATCGATCCGGAAACCGAAGCGATTGTTACCATCGGCTCGAAAGAGGGGCTGGCGCATCTGATGCTGGCGACGCTGGATCACGGTGATACTGTGCTGGTGCCGAACCCGAGTTATCCGATTCATATTTACGGTGCGGTGATTGCGGGAGCGCAGGTACGTTCTGTGCCGCTGGTGGAAGGTGTCGACTTCTTCAATGAGCTGGAGCGCGCGATCCGCGAAAGTTACCCGAAGCCGAAAATGATGATTTTAGGCTTTCCGTCTAACCCGACGGCGCAGTGCGTTGAACTGGAGTTCTTTGAAAAAGTGGTCGCGCTGGCAAAACGCTACGATGTGCTGGTGGTTCACGATCTGGCCTACGCCGACATTGTGTACGATGGCTGGAAAGCGCCGTCAATCATGCAAGTGCCGGGCGCGCGCGATGTCGCCGTTGAGTTCTTCACGTTGTCGAAAAGTTACAATATGGCGGGCTGGCGTATCGGCTTTATGGTCGGTAATCCGGTGCTGGTCAACGCACTGGCGCGGATCAAAAGTTATCATGATTACGGCACCTTTACGCCGCTCCAGGTGGCTGCGATTGCTGCGCTGGAAGGGGATCAGCAGTGTGTGCGCGATATTGCCGCTCAGTATAAACGCCGCCGCGATGTACTGGTGAAAGGGTTGCATGAAGCGGGCTGGATGGTAGAAATGCCGAAAGCATCAATGTATGTGTGGGCGAAAATTCCGGAACCGTATGCGGCGATGGGCTCACTGGAGTTTGCCAAAAAGCTGCTGCAGGAGGCGAAAGTGTGTGTCTCTCCGGGTATCGGCTTTGGTGACTATGGCGATACGCATGTGCGTTTCGCGCTGATTGAGAACCGCGATCGTATCCGCCAGGCGGTACGCGGTATTAAGGCCATGTTCCGCGCCGACGGGCTGCTTCCGGCAGCGCAAAAAAGTGCGGCGGAAGATCTGGAACCGTAACTGTTCCTTGCCCGGCTGGCAAAACAAAAAAGGAGCCTTTTGGCTCCTTTTTTGTACAGCACGATATGCTCAGGTTAGATCATCAGGGCGAATGTGCCGGCCCACACAATAACCATCACCGAAATGCCCATAAAGAAATATTTCACGTTCATCGCTCCGCACACCTAAGTATGCATTCATGACCATTCAGGACTGAGTATAGAGAGGTGAAACTACGCCACATCGAAAATGAGAATTATCTCTATTTCGGCCACAGCTCCATCTCAGAATTTCGGGTGAATTCCTCACCAAACGGGGCTAATGTACGCTTAATTTTTAGGCCTTACAAGAGCCTTTTTTCTATTTAATTTTAGTAACTTACAATGTGTCGGGCTTTGGCGACACAATACTTTCACTGCTAAATAAATTGCTATTGAGCGACGATAAAAATGGCCTGCTGAAACGGTTCATTTCCGCTTGAATAATAAGGCTAATTTTTTGAAGCGGGTCACAGCATCTGCAATTCGATCGGAAAAATGCGCCACCGTGTTTCTGCGATGAGATGCATAAAAAAGTGAGTGAGAGGGGAAAATAATCCTGCGGCGAAAAAAACGTTGAGGGAAGAGGGCGCTGGGGAAACTTGTGAAGAGCCCTGGCATATTATCAAAGCCGAGAGCTTCTCGGCTGATGAGTCCCGCCTGTTGTACCGCAACGAGCACGATCCCTGCCTGCTTATTCGCGGTCATAGATCGTCAATCTAACATATTGTCTCCCCCCGCCAGCCTGCTTTTCCTGGGTAGCCGTTACCGGTTACAGGGGCATTTCGGCTTCAGATCATTTGCGTCAGTAAAAGCGTGATTGCCGGCGCACTATAATAAAATTGTATCTTTTCTGTTAAATCCTGCCTTGCGCGTAATTGTATAGGCAAGTATATATGTTTACACATCAGGACATGTCCTCAGGAGAGAACACCGATGCCGCATACTCTCAATCGCCAGCAGACCCCTAAATGCATGGAGCCGAATACGAAAAGCTGGCTCGCCGAAGCGCCATTGCGCAATAACCTTGATCCCGATACTGCCGAAAAACCGAACGTACTGGTGGGGTATGGCGGCATTGGTGGTAACAAACCTTATTCTGGCGCGGTGGCAAACCCGAACCGCGAAACCGAAGCGATGCGCGACGGTTCTGATGCCGTATCCAACTGGCCGATGTTTAACACTGCCAGCGGCGCGACCCTGGCCTCGCTGCACCACTGCGGTGGCATGCGGATGGGATTTTCCCGGCATGCAGGGGTGATGAATGTTTGTAATGGCACAAATGAAGCGGTGGCACGCATTGCGCGCGTGCTGCCTCACGATCCGACAACTGGCGTGATGCGTCACGCTGAGGCTGAGTATGAGATTGCGATTGAGTGCGCCGCAGCGCAGGCGCTCAATCTTCCGATGATTGCTGTAATGCAGGGGCAGGGCAAAGCATGAAAAATTTCACCCTTATTCCGGGCCAACTCACCCTCGCGCAGCTGCGCGAAATCTACAGCCAGCCGCTTCATCTGTCGCTGGATGATGGCGCGTTTGCGGCCATTAATGAGAGCGTTGCCTGCGTCAACACCATTATGGCGGAAGGCCGCACCGCCTATGGCATCAACACGGGCTTCGGTTTGCTGGCGCAGACGCGTATCGCGACGGAAGATCTGGAGAATTTGCAACGCTCGCTGGTGCTGTCTCACGCCGCAGGCGTTGGCGAACCGCTAGATGACGCGCTGGTTCGCTTAATTATGGTGCTGAAGATCAACAGCCTGGCGCGCGGTTTTTCCGGCATTCGCCTGCAGGTGATCCAGATGCTGGTGGCGATGGTTAACGCGGAGGTTTATCCGTGGATCCCGGCGAAAGGCTCGGTGGGCGCATCCGGGGATCTCGCACCGCTGGCGCATATGTCGCTGACGCTGCTCGGCGAAGGCAAAGCGCGCTGGCAGGGGGAATGGTTACCGGCGAGTGAAGCGCTGAAAAACGCCGGGCTGGAGCCAATTACGCTGGCGGCAAAAGAGGGGCTGGCGCTGCTGAACGGTACGCAAACCTCCACCGCCTTTGCTTTGCGCGGCCTGTTTGAAGCCGAAGATCTGTTCGCTTCTGCCGTGGTTTGCGGTGCGCTGACCACTGAGGCGGCGCTCGGTTCTCGTCGTCCCTTCGATGCGCGTATTCATGATGTTCGCGGCCAGCGCGGGCAGATTGACGCGGCGGCGTTATATCGCCATCTATTAACCGATGACAGCGCCATTTCCCAGTCTCACCACAACTGCAATAAAGTGCAGGATCCTTACTCCCTGCGCTGTCAGCCGCAGGTGATGGGCGCATGCCTGACGCAACTGCGTTTTGCCGCGGAAGTGCTGTTAACTGAAGCAAATGCGGTTTCCGATAACCCGCTGGTGTTCGCCGCCGAAAACGAAGTGATCTCCGGGGGAAATTTCCATGCGGAACCAGTCGCGATGGCCGCCGATAATATTGCGCTGGCGATTGCGGAGATAGGCTCGCTGGCGGAGCGCCGCATTGCCCTGCTGATGGACAGCCATATGTCGCAACTACCGCCGTTCCTCGTGAAAAATGGCGGTGTCAACTCCGGCTTTATGATTGCCCAGGTCACCGCAGCGGCGCTGGCAAGTGAAAACAAAGCGTTATCGCATCCGCACAGCGTGGACAGTTTGCCCACTTCGGCAAACCAGGAAGATCACGTTTCTATGGCACCGGCTGCCGGGCGTCGTCTGTGGGAAATGGCGGCGAACACGCGCGGCGTCATTGCTGTCGAGTGGCTTGCCGCCTGTCAGGGGCTGGATATGCGCGAAGGCTTAACCAGCAGCCCGCTGCTGGAACAGGCTCGTCATCTGCTGCGCGAACAGGTTGCGCATTATGAGAAAGATCGTTATTTCGCGCCGGATATCGAACGTGCGATTGCTCTGCTGGCGGAACGCCATCTGACGACAATGCTGCCAGCAATAGTGTCTTGCTGAAGAAGAGAGAGGCATTGCTGGTCATTCGGATGCGGCGGGCTTTGCCTTTGAAATGGAATACATTTTTGCTGTTATAAAACGTAAGGTGCCCCTGTAAGCCAGCATAATGTATTGGTGTCAGGGGCAGGCGTCACGCCAGGAATGGATTAAGTGTTAAGCGGTGGCGGGAAATAAAGGCTCAACGACACGGGAATGAATCCCGTTATGAAGGGATGCTTGCGCATCCCTTTTAATGTTAACGGGACAGTCGTTGCTTACCCCAGTCGAGCGCGGTGTTGATCAGGGAAGTCAGTAGCTGGCGGAACGCTTCACTTTTCTCTTCAGAGAAAGCAAAACTCGTCTCATCCATGTAGCAGCACTGCGCCACTTCCAGTTGTATCGCATGGATGTTCTGGTGCGGTGCGCCGTAATGGCGGGTGATATACCCGCCTTTGAAGCGACCGTTGAGCACTTTCGTGTAGCGCGGAAATGCCTCGCAGCACGCCAGTAATGCGGCGCTCAGTTCCGGCGCGCAGCTTGCGCCATCGGCAGTACCGAAGTTCAGATCCGGCAGTTTGCCGTCAAACAAACGCGGAACCAACGATTTGATGGAGTGTGCATCCCACAGGAGCGCGTAACCGAAAGTGTCGCGCAACCGCGCCAGTTCCTGCGCCAGCGCCTGGTGATAAGGCTGCCACACAGTATGCAAAATAGCGGCTTTCGTGGCGTCATCCGGCGCTTTACCCGCTTCGAACAGCGACTCGCCGTCAAAAAAGGTGTCCGGAAACAGGCCGGTGGTTGCGGTAGCGTATAACGGTTTATCATCTGCCGGGCGGTTTAAATCCACCACATAGCGGGAATAATTAGCGCTCAGCACGCTGGCGCCAAGCTCGCGAATCGGCTGATACAGCAGCGGAATATGCCAGTCCGTATCCTCCAGACGTCGTGCCCGCGCGGTGAGGCCGCTGGCAATTTCCGGTGTCAGTTGCGTGCCGGGATGGGGCATGCTGACCAGTAGCGGCAGCCGTCCCTGATGTAATTCGAATCCGTTAGTCATGCCAGACTTCCTCCCCCTGATAGATAACCTGTTTTGACAGTGTTCCTCCCAGCCAGTAGCTGAGTTCTGCCGGATGAGACACATCCCACGCGACAAAGCTGGCTTCTTTACCCGCCTGGAGCGTACCGCAGCGTTCACTGATACCTAATGCACGGGCGGCATGACAGGTCACTCCCGCCAGCGCTTCTTCAGGCGTCAGACGGAACAACGTGCAGGCCATGTTCATCATCAGGCGCAGCGACAACACGGGCGACGTACCGGGGTTCAGATCGCTGGAAATGGCCATCGGCACCTGATGCTTACGTAATAGCGCCACCGGTGGCTGCTGGCTCTCGCGTAAAAAGTAAAACGCGCCCGGCAGCAGAACGGCAGTGGTGCCGTGCTGCGCCATCAGCACGATATCTTCTTCGCACAAATACTCGAGATGATCGGCGGAAAGCGCACTGTAGCGGGCGGCCAGCCCTGCGCCGTGCAGCAGTGAAAGCTGTTCGGCATGCAGTTTTACTGGTAAGCCAAGCTGCTGCGCTTTGCGGAAAACCCGCTCCACTTGCGGTGGTGAAAAGGCCAGGTGTTCACAAAAAGCATCAACCGCATCGACCAGCCCTTGTGCGTGCCAGGCGGGTAGCCAGTGCTGGCAAATCTCGTCGATGTAGTCGTCAGCGCGCCCCTGATACTCGCCCGGCACTGCATGCGCTGCGAGACAGGTGCTGAAGATGGTGAGCGGCATTTCTGCGCCAAGCGTGCGGATCACCTGCAACATTTTGCTTTCATCGGCAAAGCTGAGGCCATAACCGGATTTGATCTCAAGCGCCGTAACGCCTTCTTTGCGCAGTGCGTCAATGCGCTTGCGGGCGCTTTCCAGCAGTTGTTGCTGGCTGGCGTTGCGGGTGGCATTCACGGTACTGATAATGCCGCCGCCTGCTGCGGCGATTTCCGCGTAGCTCGCGCCGTTGAGGCGCATCTCAAATTCCTGGCTGCGATCGCCGCCAAACACGCTATGGCTATGGCAATCGATCAACCCAGGCGTAACCAACCGCCCCTGCAAATCCACTTCACGATCGACCACATCATCCGGCTGCGTTCCCTCTTCGCCCAGCCATGAAATCTGCGACCCGTTGGTGATCAGCGCGCCGCGAGGGATCAGGTTGTATTTGCCCGCTTCCATGGTGGCAATCTGGCAGTGACGCCATAAAATGCGCATCCGCGTTCTCCCGTCATGGTTCGGCGCGGCAATCGCCGCGCCGTCGGTTTTACTTTGCAATCATCGGTAAATTGAGGCCGTGCTCTTTGGCACAGGCGACCGCTGAATCATAGCCTGCGTCAGCATGGCGCATCACGCCCGTCGCCGGATCGTTATGCAGTACGCGGGCAATACGTTCTGCCGCTTCATCCGTGCCATCACAGACGATAACCATCCCCGAATGCTGCGAGAAGCCCATGCCGACGCCTCCGCCGTGATGCAGAGAAACCCAGGTTGCGCCGCTGGCGGTGTTGAGCAACGCGTTCAGCAAAGGCCAGTCGGAAACTGCATCGGAGCCATCTTTCATCGCTTCGGTTTCGCGGTTCGGGCTGGCAACGGAGCCGGAGTCCAGGTGATCGCGGCCAATGACAATTGGTGCGGAGACTTCGCCGCGACGCACCATTTCATTAAACGCCAGGCCCAGACGTGCGCGCTGTCCCAGACCAACCCAACAGATACGCGCAGGTAAGCCCTGGAAACTGATGCGCTCTTTCGCCATATCCAGCCAGCGGTGCAGATGCGCGTCATCCGTGATCAGCTCTTTTACCTTTTCATCGGTGCGATAGATATCTTCCGCATCGCCGGAGAGCGCGGCCCAGCGGAATGGCCCAATACCGCGGCAGAAGAGCGGGCGAATATAGGCCGGCACAAAACCCGGGAAATCGAAGGCGTTGCTGACGCCCATCTCTTTCGCCATCTGGCGAATATTGTTGCCATAGTCGAAGGTCGGAATGCCCTGCTGCTGGAAGGCGAGCATTGCTTTAACGTGCTCGGCCATTGAGGCTTTCGCCGCCTGAGTCACCACTGCCGGTTCACTCTTCGCGCGTTCGCGATACGCTTCCCACTGCCAGCCAATCGGCAGATAGCCGTTTAGCGGATCGTGGGCGCTGGTTTGATCGGTCACGAGATCGGGGCGAACGCCGCGTTTAACCAGTTCCGGTAAAACTTCTGCCGCATTGCCGTGCAGCGCCACAGAGATGGCTTTGCCTTCACGGGTGTAGCGTTCAATACGCGCCAGCGCATCGTCCAGATCTGTTGCCTGCTCATCGACATACCCGGTACGCAGGCGGAAATCGATGCGGGATTGCTGGCATTCAATATTCAGCGAGCAGGCGCCCGCCAGCGTGGCGGCCAGCGGCTGCGCGCCGCCCATGCCGCCCAGACCTGCGGTCAGCACCCAGCGGCCAACCAGCGAACCGTTATAGTGCTGGCGACCCGCTTCGACGAAGGTTTCATACGTACCCTGAACGATCCCCTGGCTGCCGATGTAGATCCAGGAGCCTGCGGTCATCTGGCCGTACATCGCCAGCCCTTTAGCGTCCAGCTCGTTAAAGTGCTCCCAGTTGGCCCAGTGGGGAACCAGGTTTGAGTTAGCGATCAGTACGCGCGGTGCATTGCTGTGGGTTTTAAAAACGCCCACCGGTTTGCCGGATTGCACCAGCAGCGTTTCGTCATCATTGAGCTGTTTTAGCGCTTCAACCATTTTGTCAAAGCACTCCCAGTTACGCGCTGCCCGTCCAATCCCACCATACACCACCAGCTCTTTCGGGTTTTCCGCGACATCGGGATCAAGGTTATTCATCAGCATGCGCAGCGGC
This sequence comes from Kosakonia sp. AG348, assembly GCF_003337365.1. Classification (NCBI taxonomy): domain Bacteria; kingdom Pseudomonadati; phylum Pseudomonadota; class Gammaproteobacteria; order Enterobacterales; family Enterobacteriaceae; genus Kosakonia; species Kosakonia sp. AG348. The sequence continues at coordinate 155,498 of NZ_QPJR01000005.1, read as the reverse complement.
GCTTCGGTCAGCCAGCTTTTCGCATTCAATGTCGTGCCGCGCGGCGCTCTGATCTCAACATCACGATAACGGGATAATTCACTACTCATGCGGTTTACCTTCTCTGTTTGATAGCGGAATACATGCTTACTGACGTTGCGATGCTGCTGTATACGTCTTGTATATACATGATAAGCACATAAGGTGCCAGTTTAATCAATTTATTTATTTCACATATAAAACAATGCGTTGTTATTGATTGTTTTTTTGATCGTAGTGAAAGAAGGGGTATTGGTGCATTTTTTTGCACTGCTATTGTGCTTTAAAGCGTTGAAACGATCATTTTTAGTGCATCTCTGCGCTGTTTTAAAGCGAGCGTGTGGGGAAATGAAGCTGAGGGAATTCGTTCTGTTGTGCTGTATTTATTAACAATTATTTTTTATCTATTTGTTTTTAAATGGTTTTATTTGAATGGTTAATGTTGCGATGACGTTATGGCACATGGCTTGCTAGTTGTACATACAAGGATATACAAAAGTTTTTTGCATTGCCGTCATAACGGGGCGGCAAACGATGACCATAAGGCGTAACGATGATTACTTTCAACAATGTGACCAAGCATTATCACGACGGTACCGTCGTGGTCGATGGCCTGAACCTTGTCGCGCCAGGAGGCAAAATTACTGTGCTGGTGGGGCCGTCTGGTTGCGGAAAAACCACCTCATTACGCATGATCAACCGGCTGGTGGAGCCCTCATCCGGGACGATTTTGCTCAATGGCGAATCCACCGCTCTGATGGATGTTGTGCAATTGCGCCGCCGTATTGGTTATGTGATCCAGAATGCCGGCTTGTTCCCGCATAAAACCATCATCGATAACATCGCCACTACCGCGATCCTTAATGGCGCGGCGAAAAGCAAAGCCAGGGCCAGAGCGGCAGAATTACTGGAAGTGGTCGGTCTGGCGCCGCAACTGGCGAAACGCTACCCGTGGCAACTCTCCGGTGGCCAACAGCAGCGCGTCGGCGTGGCGCGTGCACTGGCTGCCGACCCGGAATTTATGCTGATGGACGAACCCTTCAGCGCCGTTGACCCTGTGGTGCGTGAACAGTTGCAGGAAGAGTTTCTGCGCATTCAGAAAGAGGTCAGCAAGACCATCATTATGGTCACGCACGATATTGATGAAGCGATGAAACTGGGTGATTGCGTTGCGGTGCTGAAACCTGGCGGCAAGCTGGCGCAACTGGCGACGCCGGGCGAACTGCTGAATGCGCCGCAGAGCGAATTTGTTGCCGATTTCATTGGCCGCGACCGCGGTTATCGCAAACTCAGTTTCCACACCTCCGCACCGCTGACGGCGTTGCAGGCGGAACCGGCTATCGAAATGGGCGCGTCACTTGCGCAGGCACGCAATATCAGCGCACAACGTTGGCTGCTGGTGACGCAGCAGGGCAGAGCCTGCGGCTGGTTTGACACGCATCAGCAGGTAACGGCGATAGCGCCGGAAAACGTGAACCTTGGCGCGACATTTTCTCCGCAGGGCGGCACGCTGCGCCAGTTGCTGGATTCGGCGCTCAGCTCTCCCTGCCATCGCGCCGTGGTGGTCGATGAACAGCTTGCCCCGCTGGGATCGCTGGCGCTGGACAATGTGCTGGATGCCTGCAAGTCGCTGACGCAGGAGGCGCTATGAGATTTGACTGGCTGTGGGGGCAAAGCGACAGGATCCTCAGCTTGCTGCTCTGGCACTGCTATTTGTCGATTACGCCGATCCTGATCGGCCTGCTGCTGGCAATACCTGTCGGCTGGGCCGTGAACAACCTGCCAAAAGTGAAAGGTCTCATCCTGAATCTGTTTGGCCTGCTGTACACCATTCCGTCGCTGGCGCTGTTTGTACTGCTGCCGCCGCTGCTGAATACGCAAATTCTCGACCTCATCAACGTGGTCGTGGCGCTGACTATCTACAGCTTTGCGCTGCTGGTCAGAACCGTGTGCGACGGGCTGGATTCCGTCGCCGAAGATACCCGGCAGTCTGCTTTTGCGCTGGGGTACAAACCGCTACAGCAATTTTTGCAGATCGACCTGCCGCTTGCTGTACCGGTGATCGGCTCCGGGCTGCGTGTGGCCGTGGTTTCGAATGTCAGCATCGTGTCGGTTGCCGCGCTGATTGGCGCGCCACAGTTAGGTTCGCTGTTTACCCAGGGGTTTCAGCTTCAGTTTCTCACCCCGATTATCGCCGGGATTGTGCTGTGCATCGCGCTGGCCTTCATTCTGGATTGCCTGGTGGTGGCGATAACCCGCTCTTTAAGCCGCTGGCAACCGCAAAGGGGATAACTGATGAGTGAATGGTTTTTCGATCTCAGCCACTGGTACGGCGACGACGGCATTGTGCCGCTGCTGTTGCAGCATATCGGTTACAGCGCGGCGGCGCTGGCGATTGCCGTCGCCATTGCGTTTCCGGTCGGCTGCTACACCGGCCATACCGGGAAAGGGGAGGCGCTGCTGATTGGTACCACCAACGCCCTGCGTTCGTTGCCCTCTTTTGGTCTGATTATTTTGCTGGTGATCCTGCTGGCGGGGTATTTCGAATCGGATTTGGCCTTTGTTTTACCCTGCATCATCGTGCTGGTGGTGCTGGCGCTGCCGCCAGTGGCGCTGGGCGTACATGCGGGTATCCGTTCTGTCGATCCCAGCGTGCATGACGCGGCAAAAGGGATTGGTCTGACGCCACTTCAGGTGCTGTTGCAGGTTGAGTTGCCCTGCGCAATGCCGCTGATCCTCTCCGGGATCCGCAGTGCCGCGCTGCAAATTGTCTCTACTGCGACCATTGCGGCCTACGTTTCACTCGGCGGCCTGGGGCGATTGATTATCGACGGGCGTGCCGCCAACGACTTTGCGCAGATGACCGCCGGGGCCATCCTCGTCGCGCTGCTGGCATTGATCATTGATCTCTTTTTTTCGCTTTCAGGGAAAGTCGTGGTTTCACCGGGCATCACCCGGAAAACCAAAAAACAGTGATGTTGAGTCCTTTAATTACAGAAGGTTAATAAGATGATTAAGAAACGCTATTTAACGTTGTTCAGTGCCGCACTGCTGTCTGTCGCTTCTTCTGTCTGGGCTGCGGATGCCGGCCAGAAAGTGATTATTGGTTCGGCGGATTTTCCGGAAAACCAGTTGCTGGCGACCATTTACGCCGGGGCGCTGGAAGCGCAAAACATTCCGGTCGAGAAAAAACTCAACATTGGTAGCCGTGAAGTCTATATCCCGGCTCTGCTCGACGGTTCCATCACCGTGATCCCTGAGTACAGCGGCGCGCTGTTAAGCTATCTGGATGCGAAAAACGACGCGCACAGTTCGGAAGATGTGGCGAAAGCGCTGGCCGCCAAACTGCCGGAAAAAGTGAAAATGCTGAACACGTCCACGGCGCAAAACAGCGATGTGCTGGCGGTAACGAAGAAAACCGCCGACAAGTACAAACTGAAAACCATCGACGATCTGAAACCTGTCGCCGGGCAGTTAGTGCTTGGTGGTCCGGCGGAGTGGAAAACCCGTCATGAAGGCGTTCCCGGCTTGCGTGAAGTTTATGGCCTGAATTTCAAAACCTTCAAAGTGCTGGATGTCGCTGGTCCGCTGACGCTGACGGCGCTGAAAAATAACCAGATTCAGGTGGCTGATCTGACCTCCACTACGCCGGAAATCAAAAAAGATCACCTGGTTGCGCTGGAAGATCCGAAACACCTGTTTGCCGCGCAGAACATTGTGCCCATTGTCGCCAGCAGCACACTGAACCCGACCATTGAAAGCACGCTGAACAAAATCTCCGCGCAGCTCACCACCGAAGATCTGATCGCCATGAACGAGCAACTTGCAGAGTTCGCCAGCATTGATGATGTGGCGCACCAGTGGCTGGTTAAACACCAGTTGAGCAAGTAAGGAACGGCTGCGAGATGACGACAACAATCCGTTCTTCCATGCCGCATATGGATGCGGTCACCTTAGGCAGGGATGCCACGACCATTGATGAGCTGGTGCGCATTGCCGATGGCGCCCAGGTTGTTCTGGCTGATGATGCGCTGGCGCAAATGGATAAGGTCAGCGGTTATATTCACAAAGCGATTGCTGACGGGAAGGTGATTTATGGTCTGACAACCGGCGTGGGAGACCTGGTGACCGAGCGTCTCTCTGCGGATCAAATTGCCAGCGTGCAACTCAATATGCTGCGTAGTCACGCCTGCGGGATGGGGCCGGATTTGTCGGTGCGGGAAGTGCGGGCGATGATGGCGGTGATGCTGAAATCGCTGTTGCAGGGCTACAGCGGCGTCAGTTCTGAACTGGCGCAGCGTATGTGCCTGATGCTGAACCGGCAGGTGACGCCGTGGTCGCCTGCCAGCGGTTCCGTGGGGTATCTGATTGCTACCGCGCATATCGGCTTATCGTTATTTGGCGAAGGGCAGTGCTGGTATCAGGGGGAGTTGTTGCCCTCCACCGACGCGCTGGCAAAAGCGGGCATTGCGCCGCGCATTCCCGGCCCGCGCGAAGGACACGCGCTGATCAGCGGCACCTACGAAATTACCGCACTGGCTTGTCTGGCGGTGCGGGATTTCGAGCAGTTGCTGCCGGTCGCGGATATGGCAGGCGGCATGTGTCTCGAAGCGCTGAAAGGCAACACCCGCGGCTATGACGCGCGTCTGCACGCTCTGCGTCCGCATGACGGACAACAAGAAACAGCGCAGAATTTGCGCCGTTTACTGCACGGTAGCGAGATCCTTCAGCGTTACCGCGACCACCGGGTGCAGGATGCGCTCAGCTTACGTTGCATCCCGCAAATCCATGGCGCGGTGCGCGATCAACTGGCGCATTGTCGTCATATCGTTACTACCGAACTCAATTCGGTGACCGACAACCCGGTGTTTTTGATTGAAGACGATGCGCTGGTGATTTTGCCTGGCGGTAACGGTCACGGTGCGCCGCTGGCGCTGGCACTCGATGCGCTGGCGGTGGCTATTGCGCAACTAAGCACGGCGTCGCAGGCGCGTTCTGACCGTATTACCAACGTCCATCTCAGTGGCTTACCGGCATTTCTGGTCGGCAAAAGCGGAGCTAATTCCGGGATGATGATCCCGCCGTATGTCGCCGCCGCGCTCGCCGGGGATAATCGCAGCCTGGCGGCACCCGCCAGTGTACATACGGTTTCCACCTGTGCCGGGCAGGAAGACCATATCAGTATGGGCGTCTCCTCGGCGCGAAAAGCGATGCAGGCGGTGGCAAACGCGGTGGATATCGTGGCTATCGAGCTGCTGTGCGCTTGTCAGGCGATTGAATTTCATCGCCCGCTGCGCGCCTCGGTGGGGACAGAACTGACGCTCTCGCGGGTGCGCCAGCAGGTCGCGTTTCGTGAAACCGATACGCCGCTGTACACGGATATGCATGCCGTCCGGGATCTGATTGCGGATGGCGAACTGAGCCGCCAGCTTGCTTTACTGATAAAGGAGGGGGCTGATGAGTGAAGCTAATCGCCTGCTCAAGAGAAAATGGAGACTGGAGCTGTCGCGTGTGTAGGCAGGCATAGGGTGCGCTTTGCGATTACCTGGCGCACGCCTCGTCTGTTGCGTGCGCCAGGGAAATCCCTGTCGATGCGGCTCGATGTATGAATGGTGAAGAGGTGCCCTGCAGGGCTGATTAGCCAGCAGGTTCAGCCTGATGAACGGGGCGCGCAGGCGCTAAGCATTGCGTGATAAATCACCCAGACCGCGGAGCTGGCGGTGGTCAGGTTCGTAGCTGTGCTGGCCCGCGACGCGTGCGGGAGTGATTTATGAGCGGGCTAATTGCCGATAATCAAGAGGGCTGGCGGCGTTTCAGAAGGTCGACGCCGCAGTTTAGGCGGTGTAACGGGATGTCAGCGTCACGCAGGCGAAAAGCGTGTCGCTGCCTGCGTTGACGGTAATCGTCGCCGGGTTATCAAGCAGCAGGCTGTCGTAATGTTGCAGCGTATGGCGTTCGTCCCCGACGATGACGTCAAGACGATGTCCGGCATTGAACAGCAGCATTGTTCCCTGCTGATGTTGCCATGTGCCAGCGCGCTGCCAGCGCACCGTTGCCTGGGTGGTTTCACGGCGATAAATCACGTTGAAATCAAGTAACGGCCCGCCGACAACCTCGCAGAACACCTCGCTGTCGCCGTTAAAATCCGTCGCCTGAAACGGTGGAATTAACGCGCTGCGCTGGTCATCAATCGTCAGAAACATGCCTTCGCCTTCCAGTACACTGATGTTTCGCAGGTAACCGGAGAAACGTGAGAACGCCCCGTCTTCGCGGATTGTCGCAACCGATATGCGCCAGTCATACTGGTCGCTGGCGGGAAAACGGCACACTTCGCGGGTGACACCCTGGCCATTTTTCCAGCGCATCTCAGCGTAGCCGCTATAAGGCAGCAGCCTCATTTGCGCATACTTCCTTCCAGACGGTAGCGCGAACCCGGATAGACCAGGCGCACGCTGGTGACGATTTTCTTGTCCTGACGACCGGTCCAGGTGCGGCGGTTTACTTGCAGGCAGGGGGTGTGTTCATCTATTTCCAGGTAAACGCACTCGGTGCGGGGCACGTTCACCGCCTCGATAATATGCTCACCTTCGACAATCGGTGCGATAGAAGAGAGATAAGCATTCGGCGTGATACGGGTAAAATCCTGCTGCAGATAGTCTGGCACAATCAGCGCATTCACCAGCCTGTCTTCCAGCATCACCGGAACGCCGTCTTCATAATGGCAAATCAACGAATGGAACAGGCGGCTGCCTTTCGGCAGATTAAAAGCCAGTGCTTGCTGAGCATCTGCATGCTGCTGGGTCAGTTCCAGCACTCTGGCATGATGGCGATGGCCGCGGCTGGCAATCTCATCGGCAATGTTGTTGATTTCCAGCAGCGCCGACTGCCCGCGGACTTCAGCGACAAAGGTGCCAATGCCCTGCATACGCACCAGCAGCCCTTCGGCGGTCAGTTCACGCAGCGCGCGGTTGATGGTCATCCGGCTGTAGCCAAACTGGCTGACCAGCTCGCTTTCGGACGGCACGCGGTAGTTCACCGGCCAGGCGCCGCTGTGGATATTGGTTTTAATCATGCTCTTCACCCTTTCATAGAAAGGGGCGGGCTGATCAAGACGAGTCTCGCCTGCGGCTGCTTTAAAAATATCGCTTTGCTCCATGAACCCTTTCCTCGGCCGGATAACCGTTGAAGTTTACTCTACACCTATTTGGATGTATATATATAAGCATGTATATACATATCAAATAATGGCAGGCGGTGAGGGGATATATGACGGTATATTTCGCGGCAAAAGCATTGTTGCCGCAGGGCTGGGCGGAGAATGTTCGCATCACGGTTTCTCCGCAGGGCATCATCACCGCGCTCGAAAGCGGTAGTCAGCCAGACGACACGGCGATTCGCCTGGAGGGTTTTTTGGTGCCGGGCATGCCAAACCTGCATTCGCACGCTTTTCAGCGTGCAATGGCCGGGCTAACCGAAGTGGTGGGCGATCCGGCGGACAGCTTCTGGACATGGCGCGATTTGATGTACCGGCTGGTGGATAAAATCACACCCGAACAGCTGGAAACCATTGCCAGCTATCTGTACATCGAAATGCTGAAGGCCGGTTATACCTCCGTTGCCGAATTTCACTATTTGCACCACGATCGTGGTGGAAAACCTTACGCACAGCCAGCCGAGCTGGCGATGCGTATTTCGCAGGCGGCGAAAACGGCGGGTATTGGCCTGACATTACTGCCGGTGCTTTACAGTTTCTCCGGTTTTGGTGGGCAGCCAGCGACCGCCGGGCAGAGCCGCTTTATTCACGATACGGAAGGCTACCTTGCACTGCATGACACGCTGACGTCGCAGCTTGCTGCTGAGCCGATGCAGCGTACCGGGCTGTGCTTCCACTCGCTGCGAGCCGTTACGCCGGAACAGATGCAGAGCGTGCTTAAAGCCTGTCCGCAACCACAACCGGTGCATATTCATATTGCCGAGCAGCAAAAAGAGGTTGATGACTGCTTGGCCTGGTCTGGATTGCGTCCGGTGGAGTGGCTTTATCAGCATATGCCGGTGGATGAACAGTGGTGTCTGATCCATGCCACGCATATTACGCCGCAGGAAACCCAACAGATTGCCGCTTCCGGCGCAGTGGCGGGCCTGTGCCTGACCACTGAAGCCAATCTTGGCGATGGTATTTTCCCGGGGCCGGACTATCTTGCGCAGCAGGGGCGCTGGGGAATTGGCTCCGACAGCCATATCAGCGTCAGCGTCAGCGAGGATTTGCGCTGGTTTGAGTACGGGCAACGGTTAAACAAACGGCGGCGCAACTTACTGTCTTTGCCGGATGAGCCTTATATTGGCAATGTGCTGTACCAGGGGGCATTGCAGGGCGGACGCCGTGCGCTGGGGCAGGCGATTGGTCAACTGGCGGTCGGCGATCGCGCGGATATGCTGTTGCTCGACAGCCGCGATCCCTTCCTTGCAGCCGCAGGCGATCGTGAACGTCTGAACCGCTGGATTTTCGCCTGCTCAACAAACCCGATAAAAAGGGTAATGGCGGGAGGACGCTGGGTGATTGAAGAGGGGCGTCACGCACAGGAGGAGCAGGTGACCTCTGCATTTATTAAGGTGATGCAGCAACTGGTGGCGTAACACTAAGCAGCAGGACGTTGATAAGAACCAATGGCGGTTGGCAGACGCGGGAAGTGATTTAACTTACTGAATCTGTAGGGCAATGACGACTTTGAACGATGTTCGCAGGAAAGGGGATATTGTCCCCTGCAGGAATCGAACCTGCAACTAGCCCTTAGGAGGGGCTCGTTATATCCATTTAACTAAGGGGACAAAGCGGCGGGAGTATAACGTTATTTACGTCTCGCGTTAAGCTCACATGCCGCCAAGTGATTAAACTGTCGCCGTTTAAGCCTCTTTTTCTGCGCCGTCGCGTTGCTGTTTTTGCTCGTCGGCGCGGGCTTTGGCTTCGGCTTTACGCGCGTTGATCATATCGTTACGGATCTGCGCGTGGCTGAGCAGAGCAAAAATAAAGGTGCCGCCGCAAATATTCCCGGCGAGTGTCGGCAGGGCGAAAGGCCAGATAAATTCGCTCCAGTGCAGCGTACCGTTAAACACCAGATAGAAAATCTCCACCGCACCGACCACGATATGCGTGGTATCCGCCAGCGCGATAAGCCAGGTCATTAAAATGATCACCACAATTTTCGCCGCGCCCGCCGACGGGAACATCCACACCATGGTCGCGATGATCCAGCCGGAGATAATGGCGTTGGAGAACATCTCCAGCGGCGTGTTCTTCATCACCTCCATGCCGATTTTGACAAAAGCATCGCGGGTGGCTTCATCGAATATGGGCATATACTCGAACGCCCAGGCGGCAATAGCCGTGCCAACCAGGTTCCCGAGTAACACCACGCTCCATAAGCGCGTCATCAGGCCAAAGTTAACCCAACTGGGTTTTTGCATCACCGGTAATACGGCCGTGACGGTGTTTTCGGTAAACAACTGCTGGCGCGCCATAATGACAATAATAAAGCCAAAGGTGTAACCGAGGTTCTCCAGCAGAAAACCGCCGGGAATGTCGTCGAGTTGTACGTGAAAAATCCCTTTTGCCAGCAGCGACGCGCTCATCGATAAACCCGCCGCAATCGCTGACCAGAACAGCGCCATCGCGTCGCGTTCCAGCTCTTTTTCGCCGTCCTGGCGAATATGTTCATGAATCGCCATGGCGCGTGAGGGCAGGCGCTCTTCATCAAGTTCTATTTTCTTCCCACTCTTCTTCTCGTCGCTCTCCACTTGTATGTCATCGCTGTATTTGTCGAGTTTCTCTTCTTTAATATTGTCCACGATGGCCTCGCTTGGTGATGGCGGCAAAATTTAAGCGTAGCGGTTTTCACGCTTATTCCGTGACGGCATCGTCCTAAATTGCGCGAAAAGCAATAATGGCAATACGATATTGACGAAGTTTGTATAGAATTGTTAACGAGCCGTAAAGGTGAGTTCGGTTAGGCTGAGTGAGCTTTGTTCGCTACGTGGACATCAGAATATGTGCTGATACAATGCGTTGCGCATTGTCTGCGCAAAACGGATTTCCGCGTTTGCGTTATTCAAAAATGGCATTCAGCGATGACCATTTTCTTCAGGGAGACACCTATGAAATTCCGCCTGTCGGCGCTTGCGCTGGCTACCACTGTGCTGGTCGGTTGTGCCAGTTCCGGTAAAGATTCGCAGGGACGTTCAGACCCGCTGGAAGGGTTCAACCGCACCATGTACAGCTTCAACTTCAATGTGCTGGATCCGTATGTTGTCAGGCCCGTTGCCGTTGTCTGGCGTGATTACGTGCCGCAGCCAGCGCGTAATGGTCTGAGCAACTTCACCAGCAACCTTGAAGAACCGGCGGTGATGGTGAACTTCTTCTTACAAGGCGATCCGTACCAGGGGATGGTTCACTTTACACGCTTCTTCCTGAACACCCTGCTGGGGATGGGCGGCTTGATGGATGTCGCGGGTGCCGCGAACCCGAAATTGCAGCGCGTTGAACCGCACCGTTTTGGTAGCACGCTGGGGCATTACGGCATGGGTTACGGCCCTTATATGCAACTGCCGTTCTATGGCAGTTTCACGCTGCGTGAAGACGGTGGTGATATGGCCGATACGCTCTATCCGGTGCTGTCGTGGCTGACATGGCCGCTGTCGGTGGGCAAATGGACGGTTGAAGGCATTGAATCGCGCGCGCAACTGCTGGATTCAGACGGCCTGCTGCGCCAGTCTTCCGATCCGTACATTCTGGTGCGTGAAGCCTACTTCCAGCGCCACGACTTTATCGCCAACGGTGGTAAGCTGAAACCGCAGGAAAACCCGAACGCGCAGGCGATAGAGGGCGATTTGAAAGATATCGACTCGCAATAAGCCCAGCAAATAAAAAAGGTGAGCACGGCGCTCACCTTTTTTTATGCCTGATGGTTTATCAGAACGCGTAGTTGAAGTTCGCGCCGTACAGCCATGCACGACCTTCAGAGCTGAAGGTATACGGGCCTTCGGTGAATTTCACTTTCTGACCGTGCATATAAGAAACACCGACGTCGACGGACGCATCTTTATTAAATGCATAGGTCGCACCGGTGCTCAGCCAGAGGCGATCCTGATCCGGGATGGAGATGGAGCGTTTGTCTGCCGGAACCGGGCTGTCATCGAAGGCGATACCGGCTCGGAAGGTCCAGTTATCATCCATATAATAGGTAGTACCCAGCGCGATACGGTAGGCGTCTTTAAAGCTTTCATCTTTATAGAACAGCGTCTGGCCGTTGTCGCCGGTCGCTTTCAGCTCCTGGAACTGGCTCCAGCTGGTGTAAGTCAGGCTGTAGTGAATGGCCCACTGCGGGTCGACACGGTTATAACCCGACACTTCCCACATTTCCGGCAGGTGCAATGAGAGCGAACCGTTGGTGGTGGCACCGCCGGTACCGTATGGCAAGTTAAGATTGAGCGCCGCATTGATCGGGTTCAGCGCTGCGGGCAGGCTGCTCTTATAATCGCCGTCGAAGTCGACTTTGACTTCAGAGCGATAGGTGAAAGCGTAGCGGTTGTTTTTATCCAGCTCGTAGAGAATACCGGCATTCCAGCCAAAGCCCCACTCATCGCCTTTCAGATGGGCGATTTGCGTATCGCGGCTAATACCACCAGCCTGCGCGGCGAGTCGCTGTGCATCTTGCGGTGACAGGCGACCCGATTGCACCAGCCCTGGCAGACCTGCGCCGATGATTTGCGGCAGGTCACCCGCGTAGCGCTCCACTTTCGCACGTGCATAAACGGCATCGAAACCGAGGCCGAAGCTCCAGTGGCTATCCAGACGGTACGCACCGCTCAGGTTGAGGTTCAGCGTTTCGAGATCGGTTTTACCGCCCATTGAACCGGCGGCGTAGTTGTTGTTGAACTCGGTAGCCAGCCCGTAGTTAGAGGTCACGGACGCGCCCCAGCCAAATTGATCGTTAATCGGTGCCACGAAGTGCAGGTTCGGGATCCACGCGGTCGGGGCGATATTGTCCTGGCTGGCATTGTTACCAATGGCAGAACGGCCCTTTACGTTAACATCCGGATCGACAAACACCGCACCACCAGAGAAGGTTGGGCGATCGAACATGGTGATCAGCGCCGGGTTGCGGCTGACGCTGCCTGCGTCATCAGCAATGGCGCCTTCACCGGAATAAGCCCGGCCAAGGCCAGAGGATGAAAACTCGTTGAGTTGAAAGCCTGCGGACCAGGCCTGGGTAGAAACGATTGCCACTGCGACTGCCAACGCAGACTTGGTAAACCGGGTTTTCTGGCTCATGACCATAACCTCATTCGAAATCGATTTATTTTTATACAAACTTTGTTACGCGGGGTAACAGGAGCGCGAAGTGTAGGGTCTGAGGTACATCTGAGAAATCAGACCAGTGGCGAGAGTATAGGTCTGACCAGAGGAAATGTTGCAAGTATGTATATAAAATTTTTCAATTGTGATCTTCGAAACGGGATCTGCGCAGCAAAATTGCCCCCGGTGTTAATCAGTCGATTAGATGATTTTTGTTTTAGATCATTTTTAAGTGTGATTTCGGTCACTTATCACCGCTTGCGGAATTAACGACTGGAGCCACATTCCCTCGCGGCGTAAAATATGCGCAACGTTTATCTGGCACCTTGGGTGCGAATTCAGAGGAAATCTACCATGAGTAAATGCAGTGCTGATGAAACCCCGGTTTGCTGCTGTATGGATGTTGGCACCATTATGGACAACTCCGACTGCACCGCTTCTTACAGCCGCGTGTTCGCTAAACGCGCCGATGCGGAAGAAACCCTGGCTGCGCTGAGCGCCAGAGCCCGCAGCGTGGAATCCGATCCTTGCCAAATCACTTCCACGTTCACGGAAGTGGCAGACGGTGTGCGCCTGGATATTGATTTTGTCTTCGCTTGCGAAGCCGAAACGCTGATTTTCCAGCTCGGTCTGCGTTAATTATCCCGCCAACGCTCCCGTCCAGCGGGAGCGTTTTGTTAAGTATCTCTGTGCCTTAGCTCCCATTTTTTTCTCCCTCCCATTGGCTAAATGTAAAAAATTGGTTAAGACTGTTATCAGGTCAGACCACTTAATGCATTACGCTGTTAACAGAGGAGTGTTATGAAGGCATTACCGCTTGTCACCCGCCAGGGCGACCGCATTGCCATTGTCAGTGGGTTACGTACCCCTTTTGCCCGCCAGGCGACCGTCTTCCACGGCGTGCCGGCCATCGATCTTGGCAAAATGGTGGTGGGAGAGATGCTGGCACGCAGCGAAATTCCCCCCGAAGTGATTGAACAACTGGTTTTTGGCCAGGTGGTTCAAATGCCCGAAGCGCCGAATATTGCGCGCGAAATTGTGCTTGGCACCGGCATGAGTGTGCATACCGACGCTTACAGTGTAAGCCGTGCCTGCGCGACCAGCTTTCAGGCGGTGGCGAATGTCACCGAAAGTCTGCTGGCGGGCACCATCCGTGCCGGTATCGCCGGTGGGGCCGATTCGTCTTCGGTGCTGCCGATTGGCGTCAGCAAAAAACTGGCGCGAACGCTGGTGGATGCCAACAAAGCGCGCAGCATGGGGCAAAAAATGAAACTCTTCTCGCGCCTGCGTCTGCGCGACCTGCTGCCGGTTCCTCCGGCGGTAGCGGAATATTCCACCGGCCTGCGCATGGGCGATACCGCTGAACAGATGGCGAAAACCTACGGTATCAGCCGTGAGCAGCAGGATGCGCTGGCGCACCGCTCACACCAGCTTGCCGCCCAGGCCTGGGCAGAAGGCAAACTGGCAGAAGAGGTGATGACCGCTTACGCGCCGCCATTTCGTGACCCGGTCGAGAAAGATAACAACGTACGTACAAATTCGAGCCTGGCGGATTATGCAAAACTGCGCCCGGCGTTTGATCGCCAGCACGGCACGGTGACGGCGGCCAACAGTACGCCGCTTACCGATGGCGCCGCGGCGGTGATCCTGATGACGGAATCCCGCGCCAAGGAGCTGGGGCTGGTGCCGTTGGGATACCTGCGCAGCTATGCGTTTACCGCCATTGATGTGCGTGAAGATATGCTGCTTGGCCCGGCGTGGGCAACGCCGCTGGCGCTGGAGCGAGCCGGATTATCAATGGCGGATTTAACCCTGCTTGATATGCATGAAGCCTTTGCTGCGCAAACCCTGAGCAACCTGAAGCTGATGGCCAGCGAGCGTTTTGCCCGCGAGGTACTGGGACGTTCACAGGCAACCGGCGAAGTGGATGACAGCAAATTTAACGTGCTTGGCGGCTCTATCGCTTATGGGCATCCGTTTGCCGCTACCGGCGCGCGTATGATCACTCAGACCCTGCATGAGCTGCGCCGTCGTGGCGGCGGTTTTGGTCTGGTGACGGCCTGTGCCGCGGGCGGTCTGGGTGCGGCAATGGTTCTGGAGGCAGAGTAATGACCACAACATCGGCATTTACCCTTAGTGTGCGTCCCGACAATGTGGCGATAGTCGCTATTGATGTACCGAACGAGAAGATGAACACGCTGAAAGCGGAGTTCGCAACGGATGTTCGCGCCATTTTAAAACAGATCCGCGAAAACAAAGCGTTGCGCGGCGTGGTGTTTATCTCAGCAAAACCGGACAACTTTATTGCTGGCGCGGATATCAATATGATCGCCCGCTGCCAGACGGCGAAAGAGGCCGAAGAGCTCGCCCGTCAGGGGCAGCAACTGATGGCGGAAATCCACGCCCTGCCGATCCCGGTCATCGCCGCGATTAATGGCCCCTGCCTCGGCGGTGGGCTGGAACTGGCGCTGGCGTGCCATCGCCGGATTTGTACAAACGATGCCAAAACGGTGCTGGGATTACCGGAAGTGCAACTGGGGTTGCTTCCCGGCTCTGGCGGTACGCAACGTTTGCCGCGCCTGATCGGCGTGAGTACCGCGCTGGAGATGATCCTCACCGGTAAGCAGTTACGCCCACGGCAGGCATTAAAAGTGGGTCTGGTTGACGATGTGGTTCCGCCTTCCATTTTACTGGACGCCGCCGTCGGACTAGTTTCGCAGGGGCGTCCTGCCAGCCGCCATTTACCGGTGCGTGAACGCATTCTTGCCGGGCCACTTGGCCGCACTTTATTGTTCCGCATGGTCGCGAAGAAAACCGAACAGAAAACCCAGGGGAATTATCCTGCTGCATCACGCATTCTATCGGTGGTTGAAACCGGTCTTGCCCAGGGGCGCAGCAGCGGTTATGACGCCGAGGCACGCGCGTTTGGTCAACTGGCGATGACGCCGCAATCGCAGGCGCTACGGCATCTCTTTTTTACCGGTACCGATATCAAAAAAGATCCTGGCAGCGTCGTCGAACCCGGCCCGCTTAACAGTGTGGGCGTGCTGGGCGGTGGGTTGATGGGCGGCGGTATCGCATTTGTCACGGCCAGCAAAGGTGGGTTGCCGGTTCGCATTAAAGATATTAATGCGAAGGGCATTAACCATGCGCTGAAATACAGTTGGCAACAACTGGATAAAAAAGTGCGCCGTCGTTACCTGAAACCCGCCGAGCGCGACAGCCAGATGGCGAAGATCTCCGGTTCGCTTGATTATCGTGGCTTTGCCCATCGCGATCTGGTGATTGAAGCGGTGTTCGAAGATCTTGCGTTGAAGCAGAAAATGGTCGCTGAAGTCGAAGCTAACTGCGCAGCGCATACCATTTTCGCCTCCAATACCTCGTCTTTACCGATCGGCGATATTGCTGCGCATGCGGCGCGTCCGGAAAAAGTTATCGGATTACATTTTTTCAGCCCGGTGGAAAAAATGCCACTGGTCGAGGTGATCCCCCATGCCGGCACCGATGAGCAGACCATTGCCACGACGGTGAAGCTGGCGAAAAAACAGGGCAAAACGCCGATTGTGGTGGCAGATAAAGCGGGCTTTTACGTTAACCGCATCCTCGCGCCTTATATTAATGAAGCGATGCGCCTGCTAAGCGAAGGGCAACGCATTGAAACTATCGATCAGGCGCTGGTGAAATTCGGTTTTCCGGTAGGGCCCATCCAGTTGCTGGATGAAGTGGGGATCGATACCGGCACCAAAATTATCCCGGTGCTGGAAGCTGCCTATGGAGAACGTTTTAGCGCGCCTGCAAGTGTGGTTAACGCAATCTTGAATGACGATCGCAAAGGCAGAAAAAATGAGCGCGGTTTCTATCTTTACCCGACGAAAGGGCGTAAAAGCAAAAAGCAGCCAGACCCATCGATCTACCGCTTAATCGGTGTTTCAGATGGCACGCAGTTACCGCCTCAGCAGATAGCAGAACGGTGCGTGATGTTGATGCTGAACGAAGCGGCTCGCTGTTTTGATGAACAGGTGATTCGCAGCGCGCGCGATGGTGACATTGGTGCCGTATTTGGCATCGGTTTCCCACCGTTTTTGGGTGGGCCGTTCC
Organism: Kosakonia sp. AG348; assembly: GCF_003337365.1. Classification (NCBI taxonomy): domain Bacteria; kingdom Pseudomonadati; phylum Pseudomonadota; class Gammaproteobacteria; order Enterobacterales; family Enterobacteriaceae; genus Kosakonia; species Kosakonia sp. AG348. Next base: position 139,033 of record NZ_QPJR01000005.1, on the reverse strand, counting down.
ACTATATGGATGCGCTGGGCATAAGCGAAGTGGTGGCGACACTACAGCGGTTACAGGCGCAGTACGGCGAGCGTTTTGCTCCTTGCGAGCCGCTGTTACGCATGGCGGAACAAGGTGTAACTTTCTGGCCGACAAAAGAAACCGAACGTTTCAGTTAGTGTCTAAAAAAGTAATTCTGTTATACCTCATGGGCTTTACGGTTATTTAATAAACAGTGATTGACTATAGTTGCGCCATTGAGGTAAAAAACAGCGTTTCATTCAACGAATGGATCAGGCACAATGCCCGGCCATTAATATTTTCCGATGTCGTGAAATGATTTTGCGGTGAAAGTATTAATGATTCTGGTTAACAAAAGCGGTGCAATATGCAAGTTTTTATCATGCGTCACGGCGACGCTGCCCTCGATGCAGCCAGTGACTCGGTTCGTCCCTTAACCCCTTGTGGCTGTGACGAAACCCGTCTGATGGCAACATGGTTGAAAGGCCAAAAAGTGGATATTGAACGTGTTCTGGTCAGCCCTTTTTTACGTGCTGAACAGACGCTGGATAAGGTAGGGGAGTGTATGAACCTGCCTGACAACGTGGATGTCCTGCCGGAACTGACGCCCTGCGGCGATATCGGCCTGGTTAGTGCCTATTTGCAGGCGCTGGCAAACGAAGGTACTTCCGCCGTGCTGGTGATTTCTCACCTGCCGCTGGTCGGATACCTGGTGTCCGAACTCTGCCCGGGTGAAGCGCCGCCGATGTTTACCACCTCCGCCATCGCCAGCGTTACGCTGGATGAAGACGGTAAAGGTGTCTTTAACTGGCAAATGAGTCCCTGCAACCTGAAGATGCCAAAAGCTATCTGATTCGCCGGACCATGAAAGATAAAGAGCCGCATTGCGCGGCTCTTGTCGTTTCTGCGCTTCAGGGCAACTCCGGCGGCTGCCACTCTTCCACTTCTATAAGCACCAGTATCGCCGCATCGCCGCCATACTCTTTCGGGGCCTGGTGAAACGCCATCACATGCGGGTGCTGCGCCAGCCACAACGGTGTCTGCTGCTTGAGAATATGTTTGCCGTGGCCGTGCATCACGCAGGCGCAAAACACATGTTCGCGACGACAGGCGGCAATCAACGCCCCCAGTTCCTGTTTCGCCTGAAGCTGGGTTAAACCGTGCAGATCAAGAAACAGCTCCGGGGCATAATCGCCACGGCGGATCTTTTTCAGCTCAAAATGGCTGACATCGTCGCGCACATATTTTACCGGGCCTTCGGTGTTTAACAGCGGCTGGAACTCATCAGAAAAATAGTGGCTGTTATCGGCCTGCTCCTGCAACAACCGTTTCTCCGGCACTTCAGTGATTTTTTTTCGTGCCGGGCGATGAACCACGGTGTCCTGCTTTATCTGGCGTGTACCGGTCATCAGTTGCCGGAACAGCGCCTGTTCCTCCTCGCTAAGCGATGGTTTCTTTTTCATCTGCGCATCTCATCTTTTCTTTTTTTCAGTGTACCCGACTCATTGCGCCAGCGGTGCAGCAAAATGCATTTTTACCCCGCGCAGGTGCGTGAGAATGCTGATTTATCGCCGTCTTCGTGGCAAACTAGCCGCCGAATTTAATGCGAGCATGCGCCTGGGGGATACCATGGATAAAATTTTCGTCGACGAAGCAGTGAACGAGCTGCACACCATTCAGGACATGTTGCGCTGGTCGGTAAGCCGATTTAGCGCCGCCAATATCTGGTACGGCCACGGCACCGACAACCCGTGGGACGAAGCGGTGCAACTGGTGTTGCCAACGCTCTACCTGCCGCTGGATATCCCGGAAGATATGCGCACCGCGCGCCTGACCTCCAGCGAGCGTCACCGCATTGTTGAACGCGTGATCCGCCGTGTTAATGAGCGTATTCCGGTGGCTTACCTCACTAATAAAGCCTGGTTTTGCGGCCACGAATTTTATGTTGATGAGCGCGTACTGGTGCCGCGTTCGCCGATTGGCGAGCTGATTAACAACCACTTTGCGGGTCTTATCGATGAACCGCCGAAGCATATTCTTGATATGTGTACCGGTAGCGGCTGTATCGCGATTGCCTGTGCTTATGCCTTCCCGGAAGCGGAAGTGGACGCCGTCGATATCTCCACGGACGCGCTGGCGGTAACCGAACACAATATCGAAGAGCACGGGCTTATTCATCACGTGACGCCAATCCGCTCCGACGTTTTCCGCGACTTGCCGAAAGTGCAGTACGACCTGATTGTGACCAACCCGCCGTACGTTGACGAAGAAGATATGGCAGATCTGCCTTCCGAGTATCGCCACGAGCCAGAACTTGGCCTGGCCTCCGGCAGCGATGGCCTGAAACTGACGCGCCGCATCCTCGCCTGCGCGCCGGATTACCTCTCTGACAACGGCATCCTGATTTGTGAAGTGGGTAACAGCATGGTACATCTGATGGAACAATATCCGGACGTACCGTTTACCTGGCTGGAGTTTGATAACGGCGGGGACGGCGTCTTTATGTTGACCAAAGCGCAGCTTATCGCCGCTCGCGAACACTTCAGCATCTATAAAGATTAAAACGACGCTCAACACAGACAACGACAACGGAGCCGTGATGGCAGGAAACACAATTGGACAACTCTTTCGCGTAACCACCTTCGGCGAATCGCATGGCCTGGCGCTCGGCTGTATTGTCGACGGCGTGCCGCCGGGCATTCCGCTGACCGAGGCGGATCTGCAACACGATCTGGACAGACGCCGCCCGGGGACATCGCGCTACACCACTCAGCGCCGCGAGCCGGATCAGGTGAAAATTCTCTCCGGTGTGTTTGAAGGCGTGACCACCGGCACCAGTATTGGTCTGCTGATTGAAAACACCGATCAGCGTTCGCAGGATTATGGCGCAATTAAAGATCTGTTCCGTCCGGGACATGCGGATTACACCTACGAGCAAAAATATGGCGTGCGCGACTATCGCGGAGGTGGCCGTTCTTCCGCCCGTGAAACGGCGATGCGCGTGGCGGCTGGCGCTATTGCTAAAAAATACCTGGCGCAGAAATTTGGCATTGTTATTCGCGGTTGCCTGACGCAGATGGGCGACATCCCGCTGGAGATTAAAGCGTGGGAGCAGGTGGAGCAGAACCCATTTTTCTGCCCGGACCCCGATAAAATTGACGCACTGGATGAGCTGATGCGCGGCCTGAAAAAAGAGGGCGATTCCATTGGCGCGAAAGTGACCGTTGTCGCTGATGGCGTACCGGCAGGTCTTGGCGAGCCGGTGTTTGACCGCCTTGATGCGGATATTGCCCATGCGCTGATGAGCATTAACGCGGTGAAAGGCGTTGAAATTGGCGATGGCTTTGAGGTGGTAAAACTGCGCGGCAGCGAAAACCGCGACGAAATCACCAAACAGGGTTTTCAGAGCAACCACGCGGGCGGCATTTTGGGCGGTATCAGCAGCGGCCAGCAAATTGTCGCCACTATTGCGCTGAAACCCACCTCAAGCATTACCGTGCCCGGTAAGACGATCAACCGCTTTGGCGATGAGGTCGAAATGATCACCAAAGGTCGTCACGATCCGTGTGTTGGCATTCGCGCCGTACCGATCGCTGAAGCGATGCTGGCGATTGTCTTGATGGATCACTTCCTGCGTCAGCGCGCGCAAAACGCTGATGTAATAACCGATATTCCACGCTGGTAACCATGAAAAAAACGGCAATCGCCCTGTTTGCCCTGCTGGTGAGCGCAACTGCCATGGCGGCGACGCCATGGCAAAAACTGACCCATCCCATCGCCGGTAGCCCCCAATCTATCGGCGCGTTTTCCAATGGTTGCATCGTTGGCGCGCATGAGCTGCCGCTGCAATCGGATCACTACCAGGTGATGCGCACCGATCAACGGCGCTATTTCGGCCATCCGGATCTGGTGTTATTCATTCAGCGCTTCAGCACTCAGGTGTACAACCTCGGGCTCGGTACGGTGCTGGTAGGCGATATGGGAATGCCAGCCGGTGGGCGCTTCAACGGCGGTCACGCCAGCCACCAGTCGGGGCTGGATGTTGATATCTTCCTGCAGCTTCCGAAAACGCGCTGGAGCGCGGCGCAATTGCTCAAACCGCAGGCGCTGGATCTGGTTTCCAGCGATGGCAAACAGGTGGTACCCGCGCTGTGGAAGCCGGAAATCAGCAGCATGATCAAGCTGGCGGCAGAGGATAACGAGGTGACGCGTATCTTCGTTAACCCGGCAATCAAGCAGCAGCTTTGCCTGGATGCGGGTAGCGATCGTGACTGGCTGCGCAAAGTGCGCCCGTGGTTCCAGCATCGCGCGCATATGCATGTCCGCCTGCGCTGCCCGGCGGACAGCCTGGAGTGCCAGGATCAACCGCTGCCGCCGCCAGGCGATGGTTGCGGCGCGGAATTGCAAAGCTGGTTTGAACCGGCGAAGCCGGGTAGTTCAACGCCTGAGAAAAAGACGCCGCCGCCGTTGCCGCCGTCCTGTCAGGCTTTACTGGATGAACACGCACTCTGATGGAACTCTTTCAACAACTGTTTATGGTGTCACCGCTGCTGCTGGTGACGCTTTTTTTTGTCGCGCTGCTGGCCGGGTTTATTGACGCGCTGGCGGGCGGTGGTGGGCTGCTAACCGTTCCGGCGCTGATGGCGGCGGGCATGTCACCGGCGCAGGCGCTGGCGACCAACAAATTGCAGGCCTGCGGCGGTTCGCTTTCGGCATCGCTCTATTTTATTCGCCGCAAAGTGGTGAATCTCGCCGATCAGAAGCTCAATATTTTGATGACCTTTATCGGCTCCACCACCGGCGCGCTGCTGGTGCAACATGTGCAATCCGATGTGCTGCGCCAGATCCTGCCAATTTTAGTTATCTGTATTGGCCTCTATTTCCTGCTGATGCCAGGGCTGGGCGAAGAGGATCGTCAGCGCCGCTTGTACGGTCTGCCTTTCGCGCTGGTTTCCGGCGGCTGTGTTGGTTTCTATGACGGTTTCTTTGGTCCGGGCGCAGGCTCGTTTTACGCCCTGGCGTTTGTCACACTTGCGGGTTTTAACCTGGCAAAATCGACCGCTCATGCCAAAGTGCTGAATGCCACCTCCAACGTCGGCGGGCTGCTGCTATTTATTATTGGCGGCAAAGTGGTGTGGGGCACCGGTTTTGTTATGCTGGCCGGGCAATTTCTCGGCGCGCGCATGGGCTCGCGTCTGGTGCTCAGCAAAGGGCAAAAGCTCATTCGTCCGATGATTGTGATTGTCTCGGCGGTGATGAGCGCCAAACTTCTCTATGACAGTCACGGGCAGGAGATCCTCCAGTATCTGGGGGTGAATGTATGACGCATCACTATCAACAGTTAATTGATATTTTCGACGGCTGTTTTGCCGACGATTTTAATACCCGTCTGATTAAAGGCGACGACGAACCGATCTATCTTCCTGCTGATGCGGATGTTCCTTATAACCGCATTGTCTTTGCCCACGGCTTTTATGCCAGCGCGTTACATGAAATTTCGCACTGGTGCATTGCGGGAGCCGAGCGGCGCAAGCTGGTGGATTTTGGTTACTGGTACTGCCCGGACGGCCGCGATGCGGCGACGCAGGGGAAATTCGAAGATGTTGAAGTCAAACCGCAGGCGTTTGACTGGTTGTTCTGCGTGGCGGCAGGTTTCCCGTTTAACGTCAGTTGCGACAACCTGGAAGGCGATTTCGAACCCGATCGTATCGTGTTCCAGCGCCGTGTACATGCACAGGTGATGGCGTATCTGGAGCAGGGCATTCCTGCACGTCCGGCGCGTTTTATTAAAGCACTACAGGATTATTACCAGACGCCGCCCTTAGCGGCAGCACAGTTTCCGTGGCCGGAAGACCTGTAAGGCCATTTTTTAAAATGAGGAAGAGAGATGATCGCGGAGTTTGAATCACGCATTCTGGCGTTAATAGATAACATGGTGGACCACGCCAGTGATGATGAGCTGTTCGCGGGCGGTTATCTGCGCGGCCACCTGACATTGGCGGTGGCGGAGCTGGAGAGCGGCGATGACCATGCGCCCGAAACCCTGTACGGCAAAGTGACCACCAGTGTGCAAACCGCTATTCAGGCGGGGGAATTATCGCCGCGCGATCAGGCGCTGGTGCTCGGCATGTGGGAAAACCTGTATCAGCAGGCGAAAGCGCACTAAGCCGTTCTTTCCCTCTCCATTCAGGAGAGGGAAAACATCCACTTCATTTCACCGCTTTACCCTTCAATAACTTTCTGACCCATAAACGATTCGGGTTCATTGCCGCCAGCGTTTCACCGTCCAGCGGGATCGGTTCATTGCTCATTTGTGATGCCAGGATTTCTGCCGCCAGCGGCGCGCTGCAAAGACCTCGTGAACCGAGCGCTCCCAGCATAAACAGGCCGTCATAGACGGGCGCGCTGACGGCTGTTTCGCTGTGTTCTGCGAGGCTCGCATAGGCGCTAAGCGTTGCGTCGTAATCCGCCACGTTGCCGACCATCGGCAGGTGATCGCGCGTGGCGCAGCGTACGCCGCAGCGCGCCTCGCCCGCGCTGACGTCCACCGTTTTGGCCCATGAAGCCTGCGGGAAGCAGTCGAGCAACCGCTGGCGGTTCTGCTGCTGATCGGCTTCGCTGTAGGCGATTTCCTGCTGACCGCGATGATAACTGGCGCCAATGCAGTGCTGCTGATTGTGCGGGTTTTGCGGCGTCAGATAGCCGTCATAACACAGCACCTGGCGCAACGGGCTGAGCTGAGGCGTGGTGGGAATATGGCTGACCTGGCCTGCCACCGGATACACCGGCAGTTTTTCCGTTTGCGCAAAGTAGTGAATGCGGTGCCCGTTAGCCAGCACCACGGCGGCATGCTGGCGTAACTCGCCGCCTTTGATATGCAACTGCCAGTAATTATCGCCAGCCGTTAATTGCTCGACATCATACCCATAGTGCACCTGCAAACCCTGTTCACAAGCCAGCGCGATGGCGGCCGCCGTGAGCTGCGCCGGGCAAAGCCAGCCGCCTGCCGGGTAAGTGATGCCACCGCAGCCGGTTTCCACGCCGCAGAGTGCATCGACCTCATTAGCCTCAACGCGCCTGGCGAGTTCCGGGGGCAGATCCAGCGTCAGCATCTGTTCGATTTTATGCTGGCTTTTATCATCCCAGCCGAGTTGTGTCACGCCGCACCACTGATGGTCGAATTCAACAGGAAGCGCGTCGTACACGCGGCGGGCAAAGGTAAAAGCTGCCGGGAAGAAACGCGCCAGCGCCGGATCGTGCGCGCTGAGCAAAGGATAGAGTGCGCCCTCGCGGTTACCGGATGCACCTTCGGCAGGGGCGTTATCGGCGCAATACAGCGTGACCTGCCAGCCGCGACGCAGCAACGCCAGCGACAACAGTGCGCTGGCTACCCCGCCGCCAATTAGCGCTACTTCGCGCTTCTCTGTGCCGCTGCGGGCAAACCACGGCGCACGAACCGCTGGCATTTGCGGGTTCTCCATCACCCCGGTGAGCATTTCGCGTTTGCGGCCAAAACCTTTGCTTTTGCGCATGGTAAAACCCGCCTCTTGCAGACCGCGCCGGACGAAACCCGCCGAGGTAAAAGTCGCCAGCGTACCGCCAGGCCTTGCAAGACGCGCCATCGCCTGAAACAGATTAGGTGTCCACATGTCCGGGTTTTTGGCGGGCGCAAACCCGTCAAGGAACCAGGCGTCGACGCTCTGGTTGAGCGAATCATCCAGCGTATCGGTCAGTTCGTTGATATCACCGAACCACAAATCGAGCGTCACACGACCGCCATCCAGCAACAGGCGGTGGCAACCGGCAAAGGGCAGCGGCCACTGTGCTTGTAGCTGTTCTGCCCAGTTCGCCAGTTCCGGCCAGTGGGCGTGCGCTTTGCGCAGATCGTCGCGGGTGAGCGGAAATTTTTCAAAACTGATGAAATGTAATCTTTCCAGGGTAGCGTCGGGGTTAACTGCGCGAAAGGCCGCAAACGCCTGCCAGAGGGTAAGGAAGTTCAGACCGGTGCCGAAACCGCTCTCCGCCACCACAAACAGCGGGCGCGGGTGGTCGGGAAAACGCTGTTCAAGACGGTTGCCGCCGAGAAAAACATAACGAGTCTCTTCCAGCCCGTTATCATTAGAGAAGTAGACATCGTCAAAATCTCGGGAAACAGGTGTACCCTCAGCGTTGAATTCCAGGTTGGCGGATTGTATAGCGGTTTGTTTCACGTAAGTTACTCGTCCATCAAGCAGTGTCACGATCTTAACGAGGGACAAAGAAAGGCGCAAATTTCCTCAGAAATTGTCTGATCGGACTTGTTCGGCGTACAAGTGTACGCTATCTTGCGACACGAAACTTAATTAGTGCGACTTTAGGGGTATTGAATGAAACGTGCAGTGATTACTGGCCTGGGCATCGTTTCCAGCATTGGTAACAACCAGCAGGAAGTCCTGGCATCCCTGCGTGAAGGACGCTCAGGGATCACATTCTCTCAGGAATTCAAAGATTCCGGCATGCGCAGCCACGTATGGGGTAACGTTAAACTGGACACCACTGGTTTGATTGACCGTAAAGTGGTTCGTTTCATGAACGATGCCTCTATCTATTCCTATCTCTCCATGCAGCAGGCGATTGAAGATGCCGGCCTGAAAGACGAGGTTTACCAGAACAACCCGCGCGTGGGCCTGATTGCAGGTTCTGGCGGTTCGTCTAAATCTCAGGTTTTCGGTGCTGATGCAATGCGCAGCCCGCGTGGTCTGAAAGCGGTTGGCCCGTATGTAGTCACCAAAGCGATGGCGTCTGCGGTTTCCGCGTGCCTCGCAACACCGTTTAAAATTCACGGCGTGAACTACTCCATCAGCTCCGCATGTGCCACTTCCGCACACTGTATCGGTAACGCGGTAGAGCAGATCCAACTGGGCAAACAGGACATCGTTTTTGCCGGCGGCGGCGAAGAGCTGTGCTGGGAAATGGCCTGCGAGTTCGATGCAATGGGCGCGCTCTCTACCAAATACAATGAAACGCCGGAAAAAGCGTCCCGTACTTACGATAAAAACCGTGACGGTTTCGTTATCGCAGGCGGCGGCGGTATGGTGGTGGTTGAAGAGCTGGAGCACGCGCTGGCGCGCGGCGCGCACATTTATGCCGAAATTGTTGGCTACGGCGCGACCTCCGATGGCGCAGACATGGTAGCGCCGTCAGGCGAAGGCGCAGTGCGCTGCATGAAGATGGCGATGCACGGTGTTGATACGCCGATTGACTATCTGAACTCCCACGGGACTTCCACGCCGGTTGGCGATGTGAAAGAACTGGGCGCTATCCGCGAAGTGTTCGGCAACAACAGCCCGGCGATTTCCGCGACTAAAGCGATGACCGGTCACTCTCTGGGTGCGGCTGGCGTTCAGGAAGCGATCTACTCCCTGCTGATGCTGGAGCACGGCTTTATCGCCCCGAGCATTAACGTGGAAGAGCTGGATGAGCAGGCTGAAGGCCTGAACATTGTCACTAAACCGATGGATGCGACGCTGACTACCGTGATGTCTAACAGCTTCGGTTTTGGCGGCACCAACGCCACTCTGGTGATGCGCAAACTGAAATAAGGTTGTCTGACCGTGAGAAGGGGAGCCTGAGGCTCCCTTTTTTATTGCCAGCGTTAAACCTTCTTTTGCGGGGCAGCAACGGGCTTTGGCTCTGTCTTGATTGTCGTTGAAGTGACATCTTACCGATCTGGCAGAGGCTGTTTTTACGGTTTCTGTCACGCGCCCTGGCGGCGAAAACAATTCCGCTTTTATTGCGGGTGATTTTTATGCGTTGACAACCCGCTACGGTGACAGGCAAACTCCACCCGCAACATTATCCCCACGATAATGCGTAAGCGTTTAACGTTAACCAACGCGCCTTAATCCTGAAACTCAGGTAGAGGGGGCGTGGTACTTCCAAATCCCGCCTTACTCTGCGTTATGGAGTAATGCATGTCTGCAGAATCACAATCTGTTCGTTCTTCTTCAGCGAATGTCTCGCTGTTTCGCATCGCTTTCGCGGTGTTTCTCACCTATATGACCGTTGGGCTGCCGCTACCGGTGATCCCGCTGTTTGTTCACCAGCAACTCGGCTACGGCAACACGATGGTCGGTATCGCGGTCGGAATTCAGTTTCTTGCTACCGTCTTAACGCGCGGCTACGCCGGGCGGCTGGCGGATCAGTTCGGCGCTAAACGCTCAGCGTTGCAGGGAATGTTTGCCTGCGCGCTGGCGGGTGTGGCGTGGCTTCTCGCGGCGTTATTGCCAGTTGAACCGCTGGCGAAATTCGCGTTGCTGGTGGTGGGGCGTCTAATTCTCGGCTTTGGCGAAAGCCAGTTACTGACCGGAACGCTGACCTGGGGTATGGGGCTGGTTGGCCCGGCGCGTTCCGGCAAAGTGATGTCGTGGAACGGGATGGCGATTTATGGCGCGCTGGCGGCCGGTGCGCCGCTGGGGTTATTGATCCACAGCCAGTTTGGTTTTGCGGCGCTTGCTGCGACCACTATCGCGTTACCGTTTGTTGCCTGGGCGTTTAACGGCAGCGTGCGCAAAGTCCCGGCACATGCGGGTGAGCGTCCCTCTTTGTGGAGTGTGGTTGGGCTTATCTGGCAGCCGGGCCTTGGTCTGGCATTGCAGGGCGTCGGCTTTGCGGTCATCGGTACCTTTGTTTCGCTCTATTTCGCCAGCAACGGCTGGGCAATGGCGGGCTTTACGTTGACCGCTTTTGGCGGTGCGTTTGTGCTGATGCGTATTCTGTTTGGCTGGATGCCGGACCGTTTTGGCGGCGTGCGAGTGGCGATAGCCTCGTTGATAGTTGAAACCGTGGGGCTATTGCTGCTGTGGCAGGCGCACGACGCGTGGACGGCGCTGCTTGGCGCGGCGCTAACCGGCTGCGGTTGTTCACTGATTTTCCCGGCGCTCGGTGTGGAAGTGGTGAAACGCGTGCCGCCGCAGGTACGCGGTACGGCGCTTGGCGGTTATGCCGCGTTTCAGGACATCTCGTATGCCGTCACCGGCCCGCTGACCGGCCTGCTGGCAACCTCGCTCGGCTATCCGTCGGTGTTCCTCGCCGGAGCTATCTCGGCAGTGACCGGCATTATCGTGACGTTAATCGCTTTCCGCTCCCGTAAATAGCGCAGAAAACCGCAGCAATAAAACTCTTTGCAACCGGTTTCACAAAACAAGCCCGCGATGATGTCATGTCATCGCGGGCTTGTTTATCCTTTGTTCACCATTGAGCGAAAGGAGAGAGATATGTCCGGGTTTAAAGCGGATTTTTTATGGGGTGGCGCTGTTGCCGCGCATCAGCTGGAAGGCGGCTGGCAGGAAGGCGGTAAAGGCGTGAGTGTTGCCGATGTAATGACCGCTGGCGCGCACGGCGTACCGCGTGAGATTACCGACGGCGTGCTGCCCGGTAAAAATTATCCCAACCATGATGCCATCGATTTTTACCATCGCTACAAAGACGACATTAAGCTGTTTGCCGAGCTGGGTTTTAAATGTTTTCGCACCTCCATTGCCTGGACGCGTATTTTCCCGAAAGGCGACGAACTGGAGCCAAACGAAGCCGGGCTGCAATTCTATGACAATCTGTTCGACGAATGCCTGAAGTACAATATTGAGCCGGTGATTACCCTGTCTCATTTCGAAATGCCTTATCACCTCGTCACCGAATATGGCGGCTGGCGCAACCGTAAACTCATCGACTTCTTTGTCCGCTTCGCCAATGCCGTTTTCACCCGCTACCGCAGCAAGGTGAAATACTGGATGACATTTAACGAAATCAATAACCAGGCCAACTACCACGAAGATTTCGCGCCTTTTACTAACTCCGGCGTGAAGTACCAGCCTGGTGAAGATCGGGAAGTGATTATGTATCAGGCGGCGCACTATGAGCTGGTGGCGAGTGCGCTGGCGGTAGAGGCCGGACATAAAATCAACCCGGATTTTAAAATTGGCTGCATGATCGCCATGTGTCCGATCTACCCGTTAACCTGTGCGCCGGACGACATGATGATGTCGGTGGTGGCGATGCATCGCCGCTACTGGTTTACCGATGTGCATGTGCGCGGTTATTACCCGCAGCATCTGCTCAACTACTTCGCTCGCCGTGGTTTCAAACTCGATATTACCGACGAAGATTTACAGATCCTCACGCGTGGCCGCGTCGACTATATTGGCTTCAGTTACTACATGTCTTTCGTGACCAAAGCGAAAGAAGATAACCCGCAGCTGGATTACGACGAAACCAAGAGCCTTGTGCCGAACCCGTATGTCAAAGCGTCAGACTGGGGCTGGCAAATCGACCCGGTTGGCCTGCGTTACTCCCTGAACTACTTCTACGACATGTATCAGTTGCCGCTGTTTGTGGTGGAAAACGGCTTTGGCGCGATTGATAAGCCTGAAAGCGACGGCGTGGTCAATGATCAGTACCGCATTGACTATATGCGTAACCACATCAGTGAAATGAAAAAAGCGGTGGTGGAGGATGGCGTTGATTTAATGGGCTACACGCCGTGGGGCTGTATCGATCTGGTCTCGGCGGGCACCGGCGAAATGAAAAAACGTTACGGCTTAATCTACGTCGATAAAGACAACGACGGCAACGGCACGCTGGCGCGCAGTCGCAAGAAATCGTTCTGGTGGTATCAGGACGTGATCAAACATAACGGTGACAATCTGTAAAAGCGAATCCCCTCCAGCGGAGGGGATTTTTTTAACTGAGCAGCCAGAAAAGAAACGCCACGATCAGCAGGGCGATAAAGAAGAAACCCGGACGGGTGGAGATCGCTTTTACCGTCTCTACAATCGGTGCCACGAAGGGGCTGTAAATCGGCTGAATATCACGCACCTCAATCATCCCCGACGCCCGTTCTGTGCGGCGCAAGAACACATGGTTCAGAATATCCTGTACCTGCGCGGTGGTTAACACCGTCTGCGGCGTCGCTTGCCATGTCTGCTGCGCGTACTCGGTGATACTGCGCATCTCGTTATTATCCAGCGGCTGCTTCAGCACCGTCTGGATAACATGCAGTGTTGGCGCGGGATGCGTGCTCAATGTCTGACGCGCCTGTAGCCAGGTCATCAGCGGCGTAAAATGTTTTGCCGGGATCAGTTCGCCGCTTTTCACGCCGGACAGCTCCAGCATCGATTGCCAGATAAGTTTGCCCGATTCACCGGTAGCTGCGGTCAGTTTGATAACCGCCTGGTTGAGCGAGTTATGCTCCGCGGGCAGCAGCGGGCGCTCGGTGGAAGGGCGCTGTTGCGGCTGCGGAATCGTGATCTGGTTGTTTTGCAGCATCGTCAGCACCGTTTTCAACTGCTGCGGTGTCAGCTGGCTTAGCGCCGTCTGCCCGAACTGCTGGCGAATAAAATCACTCACCGCCTGGCGATTATTCCCCTGGCTTAACAGCTCCGTCAGCTGTGAAACCATCTGGCGAGTTGTGTGGTTCTGCGTTGCCGTCTCTACGCGCTGGTTGAGGTTCTGTTCCGCCGCCGGAAAATGGCGGGAAAGCAGCGGCGTGTCGTTCTTCAGCCCTAAATCATGCTTAACGCCCGCCCAGACTTCCGCGCTCTGCTGTTGGGTCAGCGCAATCAGGCGAATAACCAGACGCTCGAGCACAGTGCGCTGCATCGTGGATAACGGTTGCTCGCCGATATTATTGGCGGCTGGAGCTGGCTCTTGCCCGGGAGGGCGCGCGGGGGCACCCTGAATGGGTTGAATCATGGTTTCCTCTTACTCTCGCGTGGCGGTGGCGGCATTGCGGGTATGCCCGGCCGCGAGATTATGGCACACTTGCGCGCTCAACTCCCGTTCTCAAACAGGTACTGAAGCGTGAAAATCCTTGTTGATGAAAATATGCCTTACGCCCGCGATCTTTTTAGTCGCCTTGGCGAGGTAAAAGCGGTTCCCGGTCGCCCGATTCCCGTGGCGGAACTGGCTGATGCGGACGCTTTAATGGTGCGCTCTGTCACGAAGGTGAATGACGGTTTATTACAGGGCACGGGGATCAAATTTGTCGGCACGGCGACGGCAGGGACCGACCATGTTGATGAGGCGTTTTTGCAACAGGCGGGCATTGCCTTTTCCGCCGCGCCAGGCTGCAACGCGATTGCGGTCGTTGAATATGTTTTCTCCTCGCTGCTGATGCTGGCGGAGCGCGACGGCTTTGCGTTACAGGATCGCACCGTTGGTATCGTGGGTGTCGGCAATGTGGGCGGTCGCCTGCAGGCGCGACTGGAAGCGTTCGGTGTTCGTACATTACTATGCGATCCGCCGCGCGCCGATCGTGGCGACGACGGGGATTTCCGCAGCCTGGACGAGCTGGTGCGCGAAGCCGATGTGCTGACATTCCATACGCCGCTGTTTAAAGAGGGGCCGTATAAAACGCTGCACCTGGCGGATGATGCGCTGCTTTCGCGCCTGCAGCCTGGCACTATTCTGATAAATGCCTGCCGCGGGCCGGTAGTGGATAACGCCGCGCTGTTGCAACGTTTGCAGGCCGGGCAGGCGCTGAGCGTGGTGCTGGACGTGTGGGAGCCGGAGCCGGATCTGAATGTCGATTTGCTTAACCTTGTCGATATCGGGACGGCGCATATCGCCGGTTACACCCTTGAAGGCAAAGCGCGCGGCACCACTCAGGTCTTTGAAGCCTTTAGCGATTTTCTCGGCAAGCGCCAGCAAGTGGCGCTCGACACGCTGCTGCCCGCACCGGAATTTGGCCGCATTACGCTACATGGCCCGCTTGATCAGTCAACGCTAAAAAGGCTGGTGCATTTGGTGTATGATGTGCGCCGCGACGATGCGCTGCTGCGAAAAGTAGCGGGCACGCCGGGTGAGTTTGACAAGCTGCGCAAAAATTACCTTGAGCGCCGTGAATGGTCATCGCTGTACGTGCAGTGCGATGACGCCAGCGCCGCCGCGCTGCTGCAACAGCTTGGTTTCAACGCCACGCATAACCCGGCACGTTAATGTCATCTTAATGCTCCCTGCTGAATAGTGCGGCGGGGACGCTTTTTTCCTGGAGTAAATCACCATGTCTGAAGGCTGGAATATTGCCGTTCTCGGCGCCACAGGCGCTGTCGGAGAAGCCTTGCTCGAAACGTTAGCGGAGCGCCAATTCCCGGTTGGCGAAGTGTATGCGCTGGCCAGAAGCGAAAGTGCCGGTGAAAACCTGCGTTTTGCCGGTAAAACCGTGCGTGTGGAAGATGCCGCCGGGTTTGACTGGACGCAGGCGCAACTGGCCTTTTTCGTCGCGGGAGCACAGGCTTCTGCCACCTATATTGAAGAGGCGACCAACGCGGGTTGTCTGGTAATCGACACCAGCGGTCTGTTTGCTCTGGAGCCGGATGTGCCGCTGGTGATGCCGGATGTTAACCCGTTCGTACTGGCGGATTACCGTAATCGCAACATTATTGCCGTGCCGGATAGCCTCACCAGCCAGTTGCTGGCGGCGCTGAAACCGCTGATTGATGAAGGTGGTTTATCACGCGTGAGCGTAACGTGCTTGCTGTCCGTTTCCCGTAACGGCAAGCAGGCGGTGGACGCGCTGGCCGGGCAGAGCGCCAAGCTGCTGAACGGTATCCCGATTGATGAAGACGACTATTTTGGCCGCCAGTTAGCGTTCAACATGCTGCCGCTGCTGTCAGACAGCGAAGGTAGCGTGCGTGAAGAGCGGGTTATCATCGATCAGATGCGCAAAATTTTGCAGGACGAAGGTCTGATGATCTCCGCGAATTGCGTACAGTCGCCGGTCTTTTACGGCCATGCACAGATGGTGAGTTTTGAAGCGATTCGTCCGCTGGCGGCGGAAGAGGCGCGCGACGCATTCAGCCGCTTTGAAGATATCGCGCTCTCTGACGCGGGAGATTTCCCGACCCAGGTCGGCGATGCCTCCGGCCAGGCGCACCTTTCTGTCGGTTGCGTGCGTAACGATTATGGTATGCCGGAGCAGGTGCAGTTCTGGTCGGTTGCCGATAACGTACGTTTTGGCGGTGCGCTGATGGCGGTGAAAATTGCTGAAAAATTGGTTCAGGAGTATCTGTACTGATGCAGGACGAGCTGAAAGCGCCGGTCTACAAAATTGCGCTTGGCATTGAGTATGACGGCAGCAAGTATTACGGCTGGCAGCGTCAGCAGGAAGTACGCAGCGTGCAGGAGAAGCTGGAGAAAGCGCTCTCGCAGGTAGCCAACGAGCCCATTAACGTGTTCTGCGCCGGGCGTACCGACGCAGGCGTACATGCGACCGGTCAGGTGGTGCATTTTGAAACCACGGCGCTGCGCAAAGACGCGGCCTGGACGCTGGGTGTAAATGCGAATTTGCCTGGTGACATCGCGGTACGTTGGGTCAAAGATGTGCCGGATGATTTTCATGCGCGTTTTAGCGCCACGGCTCGCCGTTACCGCTACGTCATCTACAATCATCGTTTGCGCCCGGCGGTGCTCGGTCACGGTGTGACGCACTATCACCAGCCGCTGGACGCGGAGCGCATGCACCGTGCGGCGCAGTGTCTGCTCGGTGAAAACGACTTTACCTCGTTTCGCGCGGTGCAGTGTCAGTCGCGCACACCGTGGCGCAACCTGATGCATATCAACGTCAGTCGTTACGGTGCTTATATTGTGGTCGATATCAAAGCCAATGCCTTTGTACATCATATGGTCAGGAATATTGTCGGCAGCCTGATGGAAGTAGGCGCCCACAACCAGCCGGAGAGCTGGATAGCAGAGTTGCTGGCGGTAAAGGACAGAACGCTGGCGGCAGCAACGGCGAAAGCGGAAGGGCTCTATCTGGTGTCGGTGGATTATCCCGCGCGCTTTGAGCTTCCCGCTGCGCCAATGGGCCCGCTGTTCCTGGCGGACTAGTCGCAATTTAAAAAGGCATAACCAGACATGGACTTAATACACTTCCTTATTGATTTCATCCTGCATATTGATGTGCACCTGGCGGAGCTGGTAGCGCAATACGGCGTCTGGGTTTACGCCATCCTGTTCCTGATCCTGTTTTGCGAAACCGGCCTGGTGGTGACCCCGTTTTTGCCGGGCGACTCGCTGTTGTTTGTCGCCGGTGCGCTGGCATCGCTTGGCACCAACGATCTGAATGTCCATATGATGGTGGTGCTGATGTTGGTCGCCGCGATTGCGGGCGATGCGGTGAACTACACCATTGGGCGTCTGTTCGGCGAGCGTTTATTCAGTAATCCGGATTCAAAGATTTTCCGTCGCAGCTATCTCGATAAAACGCATCAGTTTTATGAGAAGCACGGGGGTAAAACGATTATTCTGGCGCGTTTTGTACCGATCGTGCGCACTTTTGCGCCTTTTGTTGCGGGCATGGGGCATATGTCCTATCGCCACTTCGCGCTGTTCAACGTGGCCGGCGCGCTGCTGTGGGTGTTACTGTTCACCTACGCAGGCTATTTCTTTGGCACCATTCCGGCGATTCAGGAGAATCTTAAGCTGCTGATTGTGGGAATTATCGTGGTGTCTATACTTCCCGGAGTGTTTGAAGTTATTCGTCACCGTCGCGCCGCGTCGCGACAGGCAAAATAAGAAGTCAGTGGCGGTTCGACCACTTTTTTATCCCAAGTTGCGAACCGTTATGTTTTAATGTGCACCATTTATGGGCTACCAGGTTCATGTATAAAGGTTATCAATGAGCTGGATTGAAAGAATTAAGAGCAACATTACCCCCACCCGTAAGGCGAGCATTCCTGAAGGCGTGTGGACAAAATGCGACAGCTGCGGCCAGGTGCTGTATCGCGCCGAGCTGGAGCGTAACCTTGAGGTCTGCCCGAAATGTGACCACCACATGCGGATGTCAGCGCGTAATCGCCTGCATAGCCTGCTGGATGAAGGTTCACTGGTAGAACTGGGTAGCGAACTTGA
Source organism: Kosakonia sp. AG348 (assembly GCF_003337365.1). Classification (NCBI taxonomy): domain Bacteria; kingdom Pseudomonadati; phylum Pseudomonadota; class Gammaproteobacteria; order Enterobacterales; family Enterobacteriaceae; genus Kosakonia; species Kosakonia sp. AG348. The sequence goes on along the minus strand of NZ_QPJR01000005.1, from coordinate 121,147 downwards.
GCCGAAAGATGTGCTGAAGTTCCGCGACTCCAAAAAATACAAAGACCGTCTGGCGACAGCGCAGAAGGAAACCGGCGAGAAAGACGCGCTGGTGGTGATGAAAGGCACGCTTCACGGCATGCCGGTTGTGGCCGCGGCGTTTGAGTTCGCCTTTATGGGCGGCTCCATGGGTTCGGTTGTCGGCGCGCGTTTTGTGCGTGCGGTCGAGCAGGCGCTGGAAGACAACTGCCCGCTTATCTGCTTCTCCGCTTCCGGCGGTGCGCGTATGCAGGAAGCGCTGATGTCACTGATGCAGATGGCGAAAACCTCTGCCGCGCTGGCGAAAATGCAGGAGCGCGGTCTGCCGTATATTTCCGTGCTGACCGACCCGACAATGGGTGGCGTTTCTGCAAGCTTCGCGATGCTGGGCGATCTGAACATCGCGGAACCGAAGGCGTTGATTGGTTTTGCCGGTCCGCGTGTTATCGAGCAGACCGTGCGTGAAAAACTGCCGCCGGGCTTCCAGCGCAGCGAGTTCCTGATCGAAAAAGGCGCAATCGATATGATTATCCGCCGTCCGGAACTGCGCCTGAAGCTGGCGCGTATTCTGGCGAAACTGATGAATCTGCCGTCGCCGGAACCGGAAGATACGCTGACGGGCACGGTGATGCCGTCACCGACCGATCAGGAAGGCGAAGCCTGATAATACCGAAGGGCAGAGCCAACAGGCTCTGCCCTTTTGCTTTTCAAACCGTACATTATTAACGGGCATCATGGACACAAAACGCATTCCGCAAGCCACGTCGCCCCTGGCCGCGTGGCTTTCTTATCTGGAAAACCTGCACAGTAAAACCATCGATTTGGGCCTTGAGCGCGTAAGCCAGGTGGCGGCGCGTCTTGATGTGCTCCGTCCCGCGCCGTTTGTCTTTACCGTTGCCGGAACCAATGGCAAAGGCACGACCTGCCGCACCCTGGAATCTATCCTGCTGGCTGCGGGTTATCGCGTCGGCGTTTACAGTTCGCCACATCTGGTGCGTTACACCGAACGCGTGCGCGTACAGGGCGATGAGCTGCCCGAGAGCGCACATACTCATTCGTTTGCCGAAATTGAAGCGGTGCGTGGCGATATTTCGCTGAGTTACTTTGAATACGGCACCCTGTCGGCGCTGTGGCTGTTTAAACAGGCGCAGCTCGATGTGGTGATCCTCGAAGTCGGCCTTGGTGGTCGCCTGGATGCGACCAATCTGGTCGATGCCGATGTCGCCGTTGTCACCAGCATTGCGCTTGATCATACCGACTGGCTGGGGCCGGATCGTGAAAGTATTGGCCGCGAAAAAGCGGGGATCTTCCGCGCCGGGAAACCGGCGGTGGTGGGCGAACCGGACATGCCGTACACCATTGCCGGGGTGGCGCAGGAAAAAGGCGCGCACCTGCTGCGTCGCGGCGTGGACTGGCAGTATGAGGTGGGCGCTGATAGCTGGTGTTTTCGCGATGCGCAGGGCGAGCTGAACGGATTGCCGCTACCGCAGGTGCCTCAGCCGAATGCCGCAACGGCTGTAGCCGCGCTGCGCGCCAGCAAGCTGGCGGTGAACGAGCAGGCTATCCGCGACGGTATCGCCGGGGCGATTTTACCCGGACGCTTCCAGATTGTGAGCGAGTCGCCGCGTCTCATCCTCGATGTCGCGCATAATCCTCACGCGGCAGGCTATCTTGCCGGGCGTCTTTCCGCACTACCGAAAACCGGGCGCGTGCTGGCGGTGATTGGCATGCTGCATGATAAAGACATCGCCGGAACGCTTGCCTGTCTGGAGCCGGTGGTCGATAGCTGGTATTGTGCCCCTCTGGAAGGGCCGCGCGGTGCGACAGCGGAACAACTGCTGGAACATCTGCAAACCGGTCGTGCATGGCCGGATGTCGCGCAGGCCTGGCAGGCGGCAATGGCAGACGCCGACGCCTGCGATACCGTGCTGGTGTGTGGCTCGTTCCACACGGTGGCGCATGTCATGGAAGCGATGGAAAAAGCGGGGAGAACCGGTGGCAAGTAAGTTTCAGAACCGTTTGATGGGTACCATTGTGCTGGTCGCGCTCGGGGTGATTATTCTCCCCGGGCTGCTCGACGGGCAGAAAAAGCATTACCAGGATGAGTTCGCGGCAATTCCGCTGGTGCCGAAACCCGGCGATCGCGATGAGCCCGATATGATGCCTGCGGCAACGCAAGCGTTACCGGCGCAGCCGCCGGAAGGGGCTGCTGAGGAGGTGCGTGCCGGGAACGCGGCAGCGCCATCGCTGGATCCGTCGCGCCTGGCGGTGAACGGCAGCCCGGACCCGGAAGTGAGCAGTACGCCGGCAGAACAGCCAAAGCCAAAACCGGTCGAGAAGCCGCAACCAAAACCGCAACCGCAGCAGCAGGCGCAACCGCCAGCCGCGCGTGAGCAGCAGACGGCGGCCAGCGACGCGCCGGCGAAAGCGCAGGAAGATAAATCCGCGCCGACCGGTAAAGCGTATGTGGTGCAGCTGGGCGCGCTGAAAAACGCCGATAAAGTGAATGAAGTGGTGGGCAAATTACGTGGCGCGGGGTATCGCGTTTACACGTCGCCGACAACGCCGGTTCAGGGTAAAATCACCCGCATTCTGGTGGGACCGGATGCATCACGGGACAAGCTAAAAGATTCGCTTGGCGAGCTTAAACAGATCTCGGGTTTAAGCGGCGTCGTCATGAACTATAGCGCGAATTAATGGCCCAACCTTGCCTCACTTGTTGAGGTAAGCGGGCGAGGGAAGCCAGTAATTACTACGCCCGAAGAGGCCAAAGTTCCGATGGCGTTGAATATTTTTTCAGCGCCATTTTTATTTCCGCGCGGGAAGGAAATCCCTACGCAAACGTTTTCTTTTTCTGTTAGAATGCGCCCCGAACTGGACGACAGGGCGTAAAATCGTGGGACACATATGGTCTGGATTGATTACGCCATCATTGCGGTGATTGGTTTTTCTTGTCTGGTAAGCCTGATCCGCGGCTTTGTTCGTGAAGCGTTATCGCTGGTGACATGGGGCTGTGCTTTCTTTGTCGCCAGTCATTACTACACTTACCTGTCTGTCTGGTTCACGGGCTTTGAAGACGAACTGGTGCGCAATGGCATCGCCATCGCGGTCCTGTTTATCGCGACGCTGATTGTTGGCGCTATCGTTAACTATGTGATCGGTGCGCTGGTGGAGAAAACCGGCCTGTCGGGTACTGACAGGGTGTTGGGGATCTGTTTTGGCGCGCTACGCGGCGTGCTGATCGTCGCCGCCATTCTGTTCTTTCTGGATACCTTTACAGGCCTGTCGAAAAGTGACGACTGGCAGAAGTCGCAGCTTATCCCGCAATTCAGCTTCATCATCAGATGGTTCTTTGACTATCTGCAAAGCTCGTCGAGTTTCTTGCCCAGGGCATAAGCCCTGAGATGTGGCTTAGAGTTTGGTGTATTAGGCTATTTTACTCGCCATTTTGAACCTGGGCAGTGCTCACAATCCTCGCGTACTACGTGTACGCTCCGGTTGTTGCGCACTGTCCGTGTTCAAACTGTTTTCGACAATTACGCCTACTAAACCAAACTCTTAACGAGGAAAAGACGTATGTGCGGTATTGTCGGTATCGCCGGTTTTATGCCGGTAAACCAGTCGATTTATGACGCGTTGACGGTGCTTCAGCACCGTGGGCAGGATGCTGCGGGCATCATCACAATTGATGCCAATAACTGTTTCCGTCTGCGTAAAGCAAACGGCATGGTGAGTGATGTATTTGAAGCCCGCCATATGCAGCGTATGCAGGGCAATATGGGTATTGGTCACGTACGTTATCCCACGGCGGGCAGCTCCAGCGCTTCAGAAGCGCAGCCTTTTTACGTTAACTCCCCGTACGGCATTACGCTTGCGCACAACGGCAATCTGACCAACGCGCATGAGCTGCGTAAAAAGCTGTTCGAAGAGAAGCGTCGCCACATTAACACCACCTCTGATTCTGAAATCCTGCTCAATATCTTTGCCAGCGAGCTGGATAACTTCCGCCACTATCCGCTGGAAGCAGACAACATTTTTGCCGCCATTGCCGCGACTAACCGCCAGATCCGCGGTGCGTACGCTTGTGTGGCAATGATCATCGGCCACGGCATGGTTGCGTTTCGCGACCCGAATGGCATCCGTCCGCTGGTGCTGGGCAAACGCGAGATCGGCGATGGCCGCACCGAGTATATGGTCGCCTCTGAAAGCGTGGCGCTGGATACGCTGGGCTTCGAATTCCTGCGTGATATCGCGCCGGGCGAAGCGGTATATATCACTGAAAAAGGCCAGTTGTTCAGCCGTCAGTGCGCGGACAACCCGGTCAGCAACCCGTGCCTGTTCGAATACGTTTACTTTGCACGCCCGGACTCCTTCATCGACAAAATTTCCGTCTACAGCGCGCGTGTCAACATGGGCACCAAGCTTGGCGAAAAAATTGCCCGCGAGTGGGAAGATCTGGACATCGACGTGGTGATTCCGATTCCGGAAACCTCCTGCGATATCGCACTGGAAATCGCCCGTATTCTCGGCAAACCGTACCGCCAGGGGTTTGTGAAAAACCGCTATGTTGGCCGCACCTTTATCATGCCGGGCCAACAGTTGCGCCGTAAGTCTGTGCGCCGCAAACTGAACGCCAACCGTGCCGAGTTCCGCGATAAAAACGTGCTGCTGGTGGATGACTCCATCGTGCGCGGCACCACTTCTGAACAGATTATCGAGATGGCGCGTGAAGCGGGCGCGAAGAAGGTTTATCTCGCTTCTGCCGCCCCGGAAATTCGTTTCCCGAACGTCTACGGTATCGACATGCCAACGGCAAATGAGCTGATTGCCCACGGTCGTGAAGTGGACGAAATTCGCCAGATCATCGGCGCTGACGGGCTGATTTTCCAGGATCTTAACGATTTGATTGACGCGGTGCGTGCCGAAAACCCGGATATTCAGCAATTTGAATGCTCAGTATTTAACGGTGTCTACGTCACCAAAGATGTCGATCAGCAATACCTCGATTATCTCGACTCTCTGCGTAATGACGATGCCAAAGCAGTGCAGCTTCAGAACGAAGTGGAAAGTTTAGAGATGCATAACGAAGGTTGATCCTTCCGCGCCCCTCGCTCTGAGGGGCGCAATCTGTTGCAACGCCCTCTATAATCAGGCAAAGTTCGTGCGTGCAAAAAGGGGCAACAATCATGAAACGACTCATTGTGGGGATCTCTGGCGCCAGCGGTGCCATCTACGGCGTGCGCTTGCTGCAGGTGCTGCGTGACGTGGCGGAAGTGGAAACCCATCTGGTTATGAGTCAGGCCGCCCGACAGACCCTCTCTCTGGAAACCGACTACTCGCTGCGCGATGCGCAGTCGCTGGCGAACGTGGTGCATGACGCGCGCGATATCGCTGCCAGTATCTCTTCCGGCTCGTTTAAAACCGCAGGCATGGTGATTTTGCCATGCTCGATCAAAACCCTTTCCGGCATTGTGCACAGTTATACCGACAGCCTGCTGACGCGTGCGGCGGATGTGGTACTCAAAGAGCGCAGACCCCTGGTGCTGTGCGTGCGTGAAACACCGTTGCACCTTGGGCACCTGCGTTTGATGACGCAAGCGGCGGAACTGGGAGCGGTAATTATGCCGCCGGTTCCGGCGTTTTATCATCGCCCGCAGAGTTTGCAGGAGGTGGTTGATCAGACGGTTAACCGCGTGCTGGATCAGTTCGATATTGAATTACCCCACGACCTTTTTACCCGCTGGCAAGGGAGCGATGTCGCAAAATAGTGCGTCGCTTACCGGCATGCGCTTTTTTGGGGCAATTCTGCAAGCGCGATCATATCCTCAACATTTAATCCTCTTTTCGCTGTGTTAGCACTGCGGTTCGTTCAGCAGAGCTGCTATCTTTCATCATTAAGTAAGTTTGCAACGTTTTATTAACATATTTAACGCGGTGTTTTTTAACGCCCGGGAAAGTGGCATAAGACGTGCAAGGTAACTGTCAGCAACACACACAACACAACGTAATACAAAATAAAAACAGAACACTTGAGGGTAATGTATGAAGAAGACGGTTCTCGCTCTGTCTTTACTGCTGGGCCTGTCGGCGACGGCCAGCGTTTATGCAGCGCTTCCCCAGACGGTACGCATCGGTACGGATGCGACCTACGCGCCGTTCTCATCGAAAGATGCGAAAGGGAACTTCGTGGGTTTTGATATCGATCTCGGCAATGAAATGTGCAAACGCATTCATGTGAAATGCACCTGGGTGGGCAGCGATTTCGACGCGCTGATCCCGTCGCTGAAAGCGAAAAAAATCGATGCCATTATCTCTTCTCTGTCGATTACCGAAAAACGTCAGCAGGAGATCGCCTTCTCTGACAAGCTCTACGCCGCAGATTCCCGCCTGATCGCCGCTAAAGGCTCGCCGATTCAACCGACGCTGGAGTCGCTGAAAGGCAAGCATGTTGGCGTGCTTCAAGGCTCAACGCAGGAAGGTTACGCCAATGACAACTGGCGCAGTAAAGGCATTGATGTGGTGGCTTATCAGAACCAGGATCTGATTTATTCTGATCTCGCCGCAGGTCGTCTGGACGCTGCGTTCCAGGATGAAGTCGCCGCCAGCGAAGGCTTCCTGAAACAGCCCGCCGGGAAAGATTTTGCTTTTGCTGGCCCGTCAGTAAAAGACAAAAAATACTTTGGTGACGGCACCGGTATCGGCTTGCGTAAAGATGATACCGAGCTGAAAGCCGCTTTCGACAAAGCGTTTGCCGAACTGCGCAAAGACGGCACCTACGACAAACTCGCCAAGAAATACTTCGACTTTAACGTCTACGGCGATTAAGACTGGCCGACCCGTTATGCCGGGTCAAAAGGGAAAACTGTGCCATGCCGGAAAATCGGCATGGTGCAGAGATACGGTGAATGCTCCAGAACAGTGCGTCGAATGCTTCGTAATGGTGCATGAGTGCATAATTAAGCATTCAGAATGCAAATAAAAGCCATTGGACAGCCATAATTTTTTGCCTTAACGGGGCATAAAGTGGCACGATAGCGGCATCGTATTGTGATGAGAATTCCCTTAGGGAAGACAGTCTGTTGAGGATAATGATGAAAAAACTGGTGTTATCTCTTTCTCTGGTGCTCGCTTTCTCCAGCGTTTCCAACGTGTTCGCCGCCATTCCGCAAAAATTACGTATCGGTACCGATCCGACCTATGCGCCATTTGAATCGAAGAATGCGCAGGGGGAATTAGTGGGTTTTGATATCGATCTGGCAAAAGAGCTCTGCAAACGCATTAATACGCAATGTGTGTTTATCGAGAACCCACTCGACGCGCTGATCCCGTCTCTGAAAGCGAAAAAAATCGATGCCATTATGTCGTCGCTCTCCATTACGGAAAAACGCCAGCAGGAAATTGATTTTACCGACAAGCTCTACGCGGCAGATTCCCGCCTGGTGGTAGCGAAAGATTCTGATGTTCAGCCGGAGCTGGACAAACTGAAAGGCAAACGCATTGGCGTACTGCAAGGCACCACGCAGGAGACCTACGGCAACGTACATTGGGCGCCGAAAGGCGTGGAAATTGTCTCCTATCAGGGGCAGGACAATATTTACTCCGACCTGACCGCAGGCCGTATAGACGCCGCGTTTCAGGATGAAGTGGCCGCCAGCGAAGGTTTCCTGAAAACCCCGCAGGGCAAAGCCTATAAGTTTGGTGGTCCTTCCATTAAAGACGAAAAACTGTTTGGCGTCGGTACCGGTATGGGTGTGCGTAAAGGCGACACCGAACTGCGCGACGCGCTGAACAAAGCCTTTGCAGAGATGCGCGCTGACGGGACTTACGAAAAGCTGGCGAAGAAATACTTTGATTTTGATGTTTACGGTGGTTAACACCACGCGTGATTAACGTGCGGCCCCTCCCGCTGCGGGAGGGGAAGAGACACGGCAACACCACACACGACAGGACTGGCTGCATGCTGTACGGGTTTTCTCAAGTTATTTTACAAGGCGCGCTGGTCACGCTGGAGCTGGCTCTCAGTTCCGTGGTGCTGGCGGTGCTGATTGGCCTTGCGGGCGCGGGAGCGAAGCTCTCGAAAAACCGGTTTCTCGCGCTGATCTTTGAAGGCTACACCACGCTTATTCGCGGTGTACCGGATCTGGTGCTGATGCTGCTTATTTTTTACGGCCTGCAAATTGCGCTCAATGGCATTACTGATGCGCTGGGTATGGAACAGCTGGATATTGATCCGATGGTGGCGGGTATCATCACGCTCGGCTTTATCTACGGCGCCTATTTCACTGAAACTTTCCGCGGTGCTTATATGGCGGTGCCGAAGGGGCACATTGAAGCCGCAACCGCCTTCGGTTTTACCGGTCGTCAGACTTTCCGCCGCATCCTGTTTCCGGCGATGATGCGTTACGCGCTGCCGGGCATTGGCAATAACTGGCAGGTGATCCTCAAAGCCACTGCGCTGGTCTCGTTGCTGGGGCTGGAAGATGTGGTTAAAGCTACTCAGCTCGCCGGGAAAAGCACCTGGGAGCCTTTCTATTTCGCCATTGTCTGCGGCGTCATTTATCTCATTTTTACAACGGCTTCCAATGGCGTACTGCTTCTGCTCGAACGTCGCTACTCGGTGGGTGTGAAGAGGGCTGACCTGTGATCGAGATTATTCAGGAGTACTGGAAATCCCTGCTGTGGAGCGATGGCTATCGCCTGACCGGCGTGGCTATCACGCTGTGGTTGCTGATCTCCTCGGTGGTGATGGGCGGCGTGATGGCGGTGTTTCTGGCTATCGGGCGCGTTTCCAGCAACAAATTTATCTGTTTCCCGATTTGGTTATTCACCTATGTGTTTCGCGGCACGCCGTTGTATGTGCAGTTGCTGGTGTTCTACTCCGGGATGTACACGCTGGAAGTGGTGAAGGGTACCGAACTGCTGAACGCCTTTTTCCGCAGTGGCCTTAACTGTACGGTGCTGGCGCTCACGCTCAACACCTGCGCCTATACAACCGAGATTTTCGCCGGGGCGATCCGCTCTGTGCCGCACGGTGAAATTGAAGCGGCGCGCGCCTACGGTTTCTCCTCGTTCAAAATGTATCGCAGCATTATCCTGCCCTCGGCGTTGCGCATCGCGCTGCCCGCTTACAGCAACGAGGTGATTTTGATGCTGCACTCCACCGCACTGGCATTTACTGCCACCGTGCCGGATCTGTTGAAAATTGCTCGCGATATTAACTCTGCGACCTACCAGCCGTTTACCGCGTTTGGTCTTGCCGCAGTGCTGTATCTGATTATCTCTTATGTGCTGATAAGCCTCTTTCGTAAAGCGGAAAAGCGCTGGCTTCAGCATATGAAACCTTCTTCGACGCACTGAGAACACGATGTCTGAGAATAAATTAAACGTTATCGATCTACACAAGCGCTACGGCGAGCATGAAGTGCTGAAAGGGGTGTCGTTGCAGGCGAACGCTGGTGATGTGATTAGCATCATTGGCTCCTCCGGCTCCGGTAAAAGTACGTTTCTGCGCTGCATTAACTTTCTCGAAAAACCGAGCGAAGGCTCGATTGTGGTTAACGGACAGAATATCAATCTGGTGCGCGACAAAGATGGCCAGTTAAAAGTCGCCGACAAAAACCAGCTGCGTCTGCTGCGTACCCGTCTGACGATGGTGTTCCAGCACTTCAATTTGTGGAGCCATATGACGGTATTAGAAAACGTCATGGAAGCGCCCATTCAGGTGCTCGGTCTGAGCAAGCAGGAAGCCCGCGAACGTGCGGTGAAATATCTGGCGAAGGTCGGCATTGATACGATGCAGCAGCAAAAATACCCGGTGCATTTATCCGGTGGTCAGCAGCAGCGCGTCTCCATTGCCCGTGCGCTGGCGATGGAGCCGGAAGTGTTGCTGTTTGATGAGCCCACTTCGGCGCTGGATCCGGAACTGGTGGGCGAAGTGCTGCGCATCATGCAACAGCTGGCGGAAGAGGGGAAAACAATGGTGGTGGTGACCCATGAAATGGGGTTTGCCCGCCATGTTTCCACGCACGTTATCTTCCTGCATCAGGGCAAGATTGAAGAGGAAGGCACACCGGATGAATTATTCGGCAATCCGAAAAGCCCGCGTTTGCAGCAGTTCCTCAAAGGTTCGCTGAAATAAAGTGCCTTAACGGGAAGGTGGCGAGACAGGCCACCATCCCTGCGGGATGCCGTTCGCTGAGATAAAACGATAGTGGGTAAACACGACGCCCCTGGCGCTGACGCGTTTTTCCAGCTGCACTTTCTGTGCGCCGGGCACAACGATGGCATCGCGCGTGCACAGCTCAATCGGACGCTGAAGCCACTCGTCATAGAAACGTAACCCGGCTTCGCAGTGCTTACTCTTACTTACCGGTGGACCAGGGTGACCAATCGAGAAAGCCACTTCACTGTGCACCATCTCGTTTGCGCTATAGCGCACCCACGCTTCCGGCACATTCCACAACGTCATCTCTGCGAACAAAACAAGGCCCAAAAACGTCAGCAGCCGGGTTTTATTGTGGGTGACTTTTTTCCTGCTACACCATGTCGCTAATAACGCCACCAGCACGGCAATTGCCAGCATCACCCGCGTGTCGGGCGCGCCCGCTTGCAGGTAGACTTTATGGCTAAGCCTGCTGGCAAACAGTATCCAGATAATCCAGGCGGTAAACAGCACCAGATAAAGCCAAAATCGCGTTTTGCCGGATTTCATCCCGTCCGTATCCCTCTCTTTTAACGTGCCTGTCAGCGCCGCGTGTAAGCCTTATTTTTCACGCCGGTAAACCCAGTCGTCATAATACTCGCCATGGAGCAGATACACTTTTTCCAGCACTTGTACGCGGGTAAAACCGCTCTTTTCCAGCACCCGTACGGAACCCTGATTGTCCGCCAGTACCCATGCATTCAGCGCATTCACTTTACCCTGTGAAAAGACGTAATCGCAGAGCGCTTGCAGGGCTTCGGAGGCGATGCCGCGCCCCTGGGCTGCTGGCGCAACCGAATAACCAACATCGGCTTCGTGTGGGTTATGCTGGCTGATACGCAGGCCGATATCGCCAACCGCGCTGTGTTGGTCACGAATGATAAAGGCGTTGCTGTCCCGCAGGCGATCGTCAAACAGGGTGCGGATTTGTGCCCTTGAGGCGATTTCGGCCATATAGCGCATCACGCTGTCGTTTGAACGCAGCTGCAGAAAAAACGGCCAGTCGGATTCCTGAAATGAAGAGAGCGTAAAGCGGGGCGTGTGCAACGTCATGAAATCGCCTTTGCGGTGGTAAGGCGCTTTAGCTTACCACCGCCAGCGACGTACGGATGCCACGAAAATTAGGAGGGAACCACATCCCCCAGCGCCTCTTCCAGATCGTACCAGCGGAAGGCAAAACCGGCGGCTTCGAGGCGTTTTGGCAACGCGCGTTGACCGCCAAGCACCAGCACCGCAGATTCACCCATCATCAGGCGCACGGCAAACGCCGGGGCGCGCATGATGGTTGGGCGGTGCAACACATGACCGAGCGTATGCGAGAACTGCTCATTACGAACCGGATAGGGTGAAACCATATTGAACGGCCCGCGCAGATCGTTATCCAGCAGCCAGAGTATGCCATTAACCATGTCGTCTATATGGATCCACGCCAGATACTGGCGACCATCACCAATCGGGCCGCCAAGGCCAAGACGAAACAGCGGCAGCAGCTTAGCGAGAATGCCGCCTTTCGGTGCGAGCACCACGCCTGTGCGCAGCAGGCAAACCCGGGTGCGATCGCTTTGCGCTTCACAGGCGATTTGCTCCCAGCGGGCGCACAGCTTATGAGTAAATTCGTTGTGGGGCGGCTCTTCCTCTGTGACCACCACTTCACCGAGATCGCCGTAGTAACCGGAAGCTGAACCGGAAATCAGCACCTGCGGCGGTGTGTCACTGGCGTTGATCAGATCGGCTATCCGCTGGGTTATCTGCCAGCGGCTGTTGCACAGACGCTGTTTTTGCTCCTCGCTCCAGCGCTTATCGGCAATGGGCTCACCGGCCAGATTGATCACCGCATCGACATCATCCAGGTTGCTCAGCTCGTTCAGCCCTTTTAACAGGCTGACGCGTGCATCAAGCAACTGTTGTGCTTTGGCGGGGTTGCGCGTTACCACCGTCACACTGTGTTTTAGCTCCAGCAGGCGGGGGATCAGATGACGACCAATCAGGCCAGTTCCGCCGGTAATCAGTATCTTCATGCTTCCCTCCAGGATGTGTGTGCTTTTCCTCAGCATATGTGACTCAGCAAAACCCGCATGCGATGGCGGGCACATTTTGCATCAAATTTTTCAGCAATGTGAAGAGGTTACCCGCAATGCTTATACTTGTTGCGCCTTCTGAAGCGCCCGCTCAGTCGCCGGGCGAGTGCGAATGCGCTCAAACCAGTTAAATACCGCCGGGTAATCCTCCAGATCGACGCGCTGGCGTGCGTGGGCATTGATCCACGGCCAGGCGGCAATATCGGCAATGCTGTAATGCTCGCCTGCCAGCCACGGTACGCGTTCAAGACGCTTATTCAGCACCTGATATAAACGCTGGGTTTCTACCTGGTAGCGCTCAATAGCATAGGGCACCGGCTGCGGCGCAAAGTGGTTAAAGTGGTGGTTCTGTCCGAGCATTGGCACCAGCCCGCCAACCTGCCAGAACAGCCATTGCAGCGTAAGATGGCGCTCGCGGAGTTCACCGCTAAGCAATTTCCCCGTTTTTTCCGCCAGATAAAGCAGGATCGCCCCGGATTCGAATATGCTAAGCGGCGCACCGCCGTCGGCGGGCAGATGGTCGACAATGGCGGGAATTTTGTTGTTAGGTGAGATAGTCAGAAAATCGGGGCGAAACTGATCGCCTTTGCTGATATCCACACGGATCAGGCGATATTCCAGCTCCGCCTCTTCCAGAAAAAGCGTTATTTTATGACCGTTTGGTGTGGGCGCAAAATAGAGGTCTATCATCAAAGCTCCCGTTAAGCGGAAAAGAAACGTCTGAGTTTGAGTATAGGTGTTACCTCTGATGCGTGAACTTTCATCAAGTGACAGGGCGCACAGGACGTTATATTTTGAAGAAAAATCCCAACTACTGAACGAGGATGTTATGAGCGAACCGGCTATTACCTTATGGTCTGACGCAGAGTATTTTTCCCCGTATGTGCTGTCGGCCTATGTCGCACTACATGAAAAAGGACTGCCCTTTACCCTGAAAACCGTTGATCTCGATAGTGGTGCGCAACGTGCGCCAGACTGGCCGGGTTTCAGCCTGACACAACGTGTGCCGGTGCTGGAGATTGAAGGGTTTGAGCTCAGTGAATCCACGGCGATTGATGAATATCTGGAGGAGCGCTTCGCTCCGCCGGAGTGGGAACGTATTTATCCGCTTGATCTGCAAAAACGTGCGCGCGCCCGGCAAATTCAGGCCTGGCTGCGCAGCGATTTGATGCCTATCCGCGACGAGCGTTCGACAACGGTGGTGTTTGCCGGTGCCAAAAAAGCGCCGCTCAGTGCTGCCGGGCAGGCGAGCGCCGCCAAGCTGTTCGCGATTGCCGGTGAGCTGCTGGCGCACGATAAACCGAATCTGTTTGGCGAATGGTGTATCGCTGATGTTGACCTGGCATTGATGCTGAATCGGCTTGTGTTGAACGGCGACAACGTCCCGGAGCGGCTGGCGGATTACGCTACCTTCCAGTGGCAACGCTCGTCGGTCCAGCGCTTTGTTGCACTTTCCGCTAAGCGCGCGGGCTGATAAGCCCGACAACTTCCGTTATTATGGGGCGTTTTCTTCCACATGAGGTGCAGTGATGAAACTGATGTTTGCATCGGATATTCATGGGTCGTTGCCCGCGACGGAACGCGTACTGGAACTGTTCGCGCAAAGTGATGCCCGCTGGCTGGTGATCCTTGGCGATGTGCTGAATCACGGCCCGCGCAATGCCTTACCAGAAGGCTACGCGCCAGCGCAGGTGGCGGAACGTTTGAACGAACAGGCCAGCCGGATTGTTGCCGTGCGCGGCAACTGCGACAGTGAAGTGGATCAGATGCTACTGACGTTCCCGATTACGGCGCCCTGGCAGCAGGTTTTACTGCCTGAACGCCGCCTTTTTTTGACGCACGGTCATCTCTTTGGGCCGGATGACGAGCCGCCGCTGGCGGCGGGCGATGTGCTGGTCTATGGTCATACGCATATTCCGGTTGCTGAGAAACGAGGTGATATTTTCCACTTCAACCCCGGTTCGGTCAGTATCCCAAAAGGCGGGTTCGCGGCCAGCTACGGCATGCTGGAAGAGGACGTATTGCGCGTTATCACACTAAATGATCAGCGGGTTATTGCGCAGATCACGATTAATCCGTAAGTTACCTTTCAACCGAAACGCGCCAACAGAGCGCCCTAAAGAGAAGATTTCCCGATGGTGGAACAGAGTCATTTTGCAGGCATGGAGTGGGTGGATATTGTCAATGAAGACAATGAGGTGATAGCGCAGGCCAGCCGGCAGCAAATGCGGGCGCAATGTCTGCGTCACCGCGCAACCTACATTGTGGTGCATGATGGGATGGGCAAAGTGCTGGTACAGCGTCGCACAGAGATCAAAGATTTTATGCCCGGTATGCTGGATGCCACCGCCGGTGGTGTGGTGCAGGCAGGGGAAAACCTGCTGGATTCCGCGCGCCGCGAAGCGGAAGAGGAGTTAGGTATTGCGGGTGTGCCGTTTGCCGAGCATGGCCAGTTTTACTTTGAAGATGAACACTGTCGGGTCTGGGGCGGGCTGTTCAGTTGCGTTTCCCACGGTCCATTCGCGTTACAGGAAGAAGAGGTCAGCGAAGTATGCTGGATGACGCCGGAAGAGATCACCGCCCGCTGCGACGAGTTCACCCCTGATTCACTGAAAGCGCTGGCGCTGTGGATGACGCGCAATGCCAGCAATGATGTGGAAATAGCGCAGGAAACGGAATAACTAGCAGCTATCCCGCAAGCAAAACGTCGGTGCAATCGGCGTTTTGTTTTCCCAGGTTTCATCATTCAGTCGCGCCAGCAGCGCGCGTCCTGCTTCAATACCAATCTTGCGATGCGGCACGGAAATTGTCGTTAACGGTGGCACACATACCCGGCTGACATCGCTGTCGCCGAAGCCGACAATCGCTAAATCGTCCGGAACCTTAATTCTGCGCCGCTGGCACTCGTAAAGTGCGCCGCAGGCCAGCTCATCCGAGACACACACCAATGCATCCAGTTCCGGCCACGCCAGCAGAAATTCCGGCAATTGTGCCGCTCCCGTAGAAAAGATGGGCGGTGCGGCGGCATTGATCACCCTGTTTGGTGAAAGATGGTGACGTAGCATCGCTTTATACCAACCCTGCAAATGTTGCTGAAAAATCCACTGCTCCTGGTTGGCACACAATAAGCCGATATTCTGATAACCGCGCTGCACCAGCATTTGCGTCAGTTCGAACATTGCCGCAACGTTATCAATACCGATATTCATATCAATGGGATCGGCGCGCACCGCACCGATTTCGATTACCGGAATAGAGGCGTTTTTCAGCCAGTGGCGTACGGTATCGCTATGTTCGACGCTAAGTAAAATGGCCGCGGCCAGATTGGAGGCGAGCAGCGTTTCCAGCAGCTTCTCCTCCTGCTCCAGCCGGTGCTGTGATTCGGCGAGCATGATTTGATAGCCCGCAGGTTGTAACACCTGCTGCAAACCGGCGAACATTTCCGAGCAGCCGGATTCGGCAAGGCTCGGCACCACCATGGCAATCGTCCACGATGAGGCGGAAGCCAGCGCGCTGGCCGCGAGGTTAGGCATGTACCCCAGTTCCTGCACGGCAGCTTCTATTTTCTCGCGCAATTTATCTGAAACCTGCTCCGGGGTACGTAATGCCCTGGAGACGGTCATGGTGCCGACGCCCGCCAGTTGCGCCACATCGGCAAGGGTGACTTTTCCTGTGCTCCGACGTTTTCGGGTAATTGTCATTCCGTTTCCTGAAAGCCCTGATAGCTCAGGCGCTGAGTTATGAGTCATCTCAAGGGAGTATACGCCGGAAATGCCTGCTTTTTCTGCGAATTCCCCTGCGTTTTCATATCTGATAGCGCTATCACATTTTTCGATCATTCCTGTTGGTAGCGCTATCTTTGCGACTATCATCACGGATAAGCGCTGCAGAGTTGCATAAAGTTTGCCCATCTCATCCCGATAAGGAGTGCGAAGTGTTAAACCAATGGCTTAACGACAAAACTATTCAGGTGTTAGAAAGCGTGGAAAACTGGCCGCAAGCGCTGGAGATTTGCGCCAGACCGCTGCTCGTGTCCGGCACCATTACGCCGGAGTATGTGACGGCCATTGTCGCGCAACATCACAAACTGGGACCGTATTATGTGCTGGCACCAGGGCTGGCCATGCCGCATGCCAGGCCAGAGGAAGGGGCAAAAGGTTTAGGCCTGTCATTATTAAAATTGTCTCAAGGGGTGAATTTTGGATCTGAAGAATCCGATCCGGTTGACACCATTATTATGTTGGCCGCACCGGATAAACACAGCCATATTGAAATGATCGCCGCGCTGGCAGAGTTATTTTCCAGCGATGAAGATATGGCACAATTACATCGTGCAAACACTCTGGAGGAAATTAAAAACATTATTCATCGTTTCTGATTTTTATTTTATTTCACCAGTGATGAAACATTGCCTGCTATGGGCGATGCGGTTGTACTCTACTCAAAAAAGGTAAACACAATGAAAATAATGGCAATTTGCGGATCCGGCCTGGGCAGTAGTTTTATGGTCGAAATGAATATTAAAAAAGTGCTTAAAAAATTAAATATTGAAGCGGAAGTCGAACATTCCGACCTCTCTTCTGCCACACCAGGTGCCGCCGATGTGTTTGTAATGGCAAAAGATATTGCAGCCAGCGCCAGCGTGCCGGAAAACCAGTTGGTTGTGCTTAATAACATTATTGATATCAATGAACTGGAAGCGAAAATCAGCGCTTTCTTCGCCAGCCGTTAACATCAACCGGATGCAGCGCACCACGGTGCGACATGCATAAAGCGAGGTGGATATGTTTATCCTTGAAACGCTAAACTTTGTTGTTGATATTTTGAAAGTCCCGTCAGTATTGGTGGGGTTAATTGCGCTGATTGGCCTGGTTGCGCAGAAAAAATCTTTTTCGGATGTCGTTAAAGGTACGGTGAAAACCATTCTTGGTTTTATCGTACTCGGCGGCGGTGCAACGGTATTAGTTGGGTCGTTAAATCCGTTGGGCGGTATGTTTGAGCACGCTTTTAATATTCAGGGGATTATTCCGAATAACGAAGCGATTGTTTCAATTGCACTTGAAAAATATGGCGCTTCTACAGCGCTGATCATGGCGTTCGGTATGGTGGCGAATATTATTGTCGCGCGCTTTACGCGGCTGAAATACATTTTCCTTACCGGACATCACACCTTTTATATGGCCTGCATGATTGGGGTGATCCTCACCGTTGCCGGATTTGAAGGTATCGGTTTGGTGTTTACCGGTTCGCTGATTCTCGGCCTGGTGATGGCGTTTTTCCCGGCGATTGCACAGCGTTATATGAAGCGGATCACCGGCAACGACGATATCGCTTTTGGTCATTTTGGTACGCTGGGCTACGTGTTATCCGGCTGGATCGGCAGTAAATGCGGTAAAGGGTCACGTTCAACCGAAGAGATGAACCTGCCGAAAAACCTGAGCTTCCTGCGAGACAGTTCCATCTCTATCTCGCTGACAATGATCATTATTTATATGATCCTCGCCGTATGTGCCGGGCGTGAGTATGTTGAGGGACAACTGAGCGCCGGGCAGAACTTCCTCGTCTACGCGATTATTCAGGCTATTACCTTTGCCGCAGGTGTGTTCATTATCCTGCAAGGCGTTCGCTTGATCCTGGCGGAAATCGTGCCTGCCTTTACTGGTTTTTCTGAAAAACTGGTTCCCAATGCTCGTCCGGCGCTGGATTGCCCGGTGGTTTATCCCTATGCGCCAAACGCAGTGTTGGTTGGCTTCCTGTTCAGTTTTCTCGGCGGGCTGGTGGGGCTGTTCCTGCTCGGTCAGATGAAGCTGGTGCTGATTCTGCCTGGCGTGGTACCGCATTTCTTCACCGGTGCAACGGCGGGCGTGTTTGGTAACGCTACCGGCGGGCGACGGGGCGCGATGATCGGTGCCTTCGCCAACGGTTTGCTGATCACCTTCCTGCCGGTGTTGCTGCTGCCTGTACTGGGCGCGCTCGGCTTTGCCAATACCACTTTCTCCG
Source organism: Kosakonia sp. AG348 (assembly GCF_003337365.1). Lineage (NCBI taxonomy): Bacteria > Pseudomonadati > Pseudomonadota > Gammaproteobacteria > Enterobacterales > Enterobacteriaceae > Kosakonia > Kosakonia sp. AG348. Next base: position 102,850 of record NZ_QPJR01000005.1, on the reverse strand, counting down.
ATGCCGACTTTGGCTTTATTGGCATTGTGCTGGGCAACCTGGCGCGTTATCTGTCACCGATGGCCATTACCGGTCTGGTGGTGGCGTTGTTCATTGCCTTAGTGATCTGGAATGTGATGTCAAAAGGCAAGTCGGCTGCCAGTGATGCAGATGAAAAGAACGGAGCGAAGTCATGAGCACAATTGCAGAAGTAACACAATTTGCGCGGGACATTCGTGTCGCCACTCTCAGGGCCTTAACGCATCTTGGTTTTGGGCACTATGGCGGCAGCATGTCGGTGGTAGAAACCCTCGCGGTGTTGTATGGCGAGGTCATGCGGATTGACCCGGCCGACCCGGACTGGCCGGAACGCGACTACTTTGTGCTCTCGAAAGGTCACGCTGGCCCGGCGCTGTATAGCACGTTGGCATTGAAAGGCTATTTTCCTCAGGAAGCGCTAATGACGCTCAACGAAAATGGAACCCGTTTGCCAAGCCATCCGGATCGCTTAAAAACGAGGGGCGTAGATGCCACAACCGGATCGCTGGGGCAGGGCATTTCCATCGCGGGGGGAATAGCGCTAGGCCATAAGCTAGCGGGCAGGCCTAATCGCGTGTTTTGTATCGTTGGCGATGGTGAGTTAAATGAAGGGCAGTGCTGGGAAGCATTCCAGTTTATTGCCCATCATCGGCTCAACAATCTGACGGTGTTTGTTGACTGGAACAAGCAACAACTGGATGGCGAGCTGGATGAAATTATCTGCGCCTTCGATCTGCAAGGGAAATTCCGCGCCTTCGGTTTTGATGTCTGTACGGTGAAGGGGGACGACATTGCTGCCCTTCTGGAGGTGGTGAAGCCTGTTCCGCCAGCCGATGCACGGCCGCGGTTGGTGATCCTCGATAGCATTAAAGGGCAGGGGGTGCCGTACCTCGAAAGTCTCAGTAATTCTCACCACTTACGCCTGACAGATGAGATGAAGCAGGCGCTAAACGACACCATTAAACAACTGGAGGCGGCACATGATTAAGGTGGCTGAACCCGGCGGCAAAGACAGTATCGAAATGCGCAAAGTCTATGCCGGTTTTATCAGCGAGCAGATCGAGGCAGGCAGCGATATTATCGCCCTGGAAGCCGACTTGATGAGTTCGATGGCGATGGATGGCGTCCATAAAACGTATCCGCAGCAGGTGATCAATTGCGGCATCATGGAAGCTAACGTGATCGGCACGGCGGCAGGGCTTTCACTGACTGGACGTAAACCGTTTGTGCACACGTTCACCGCTTTTGCCAGCCGACGCTGTTTCGACCAGTTGTTTATGGCGCTCGATTACCAGCGCAACAATGTCAAGGTTATCGCCTCCGATGCGGGTGTCACCGCGTGCCACAACGGCGGGACGCACATGTCATTTGAGGATATGGGGATTGTGCGCGGGCTGGCGCATTCGGTCGTGCTGGAAGTGACAGATGCGGTAATGTTCTCCGATATTTTGCATCAACTGGCGGAGCTGGAAGGTTTTTACTGGGTGCGCACCATCCGCAAACAGGCGCCGACCATCTACCAGCCGGGCTCACGCTTCACCATCGGTAAAGGTAATGTGCTGCGCGAGGGGACAGACATTACGTTAATTGCTAATGGCATTATGGTTGCCGAAGCCCTGACCGCCGCGCAGCAACTGGCGCAAGAAGGTATCAGCGTGGCGGTGATCGATATGTTTACTTTAAAACCTATCGACCGTGAGCTGGTGAAGAACTACGCAGAGAAGACCAGGCGGATTGTTACCTGTGAGAACCACAGCATTCATAACGGGCTGGGCTCAGCCGTGGCGGAAGTGTTAGTGGAAACCTGCCCGGTGCCGATGCGCCGTGTCGGCGTGAAGGAGCGTTATGGCCAAGTAGGGACACAGGATTTTCTGCAACAAGAGTATGGACTCACAGCGAATGACATCGTGGCGGCGGCACGCGAGCTGTTGTAAATAAGCAGGTGTAAATAAAAAAGCGACCATCAGGTCGCCTTTTTGTTGCCGGTTACAGCAGATTACTGCTGTGAAGCCTGGATCGCGGTCAGTGCGATGGTGTAGACGATATCGTCTACCAGCGCGCCACGGGACAGGTCGTTAACCGGTTTGCGCATACCCTGCAGCATCGGCCCGATGGAGATCAGGTCGGCAGAACGCTGTACCGCTTTGTAGGTGGTGTTACCGGTGTTCAGATCCGGGAAGATGAACACGGTAGCGCGACCTGCAACCGGAGAGTTCGGCGCTTTGGATTTCGCAACGTCAGCCATAACGGCAGCGTCGTACTGCAACGGACCGTCGATCACCAGGTCAGGACGTTTTTCCTGTGCCAGACGCGTTGCTTCGCGCACTTTCTCTACATCGCTACCTGCGCCGGAGTTACCGGTGGAGTAGGAGAGCATTGCCACACGCGGTTCGATACCGAACGCGATAGCGGAATCCGCAGACTGAATCGCGATTTCTGCCAGCTGTTCAGCGGTCGGATCCGGGTTGATGGCGCAGTCACCGTACACATAAACCTGTTCCGGCAGCAGCATAAAGAACACGGAAGAAACCAGTGAGCTGCCCGGTGCGGTTTTGATCAACTGCAGCGGCGGACGGATGGTATTCGCGGTGGTGTGCACAGCACCGGAAACCAGACCGTCAACTTCGTCCTGTTCCAGCATCAGCGTGCCGAGAACCACGTTGTCTTCCAGCTGTTCGCGGGCGACGGCTTCGGTCATGCCCTTGCTCTTACGCAGCTCAACCAGGCGAGCAACGTAGCTTTCACGTACCACGTCCGGATCGACGATTTCAATCCCGGTGCCCAGCTCAACGCCTTGCGCAGCGGCAACGCGATTGATCTCGTCCGGGTTACCCAGCAGGATACAGGTTGCGATACCACGTTCAGCACAGATAGCGGCAGCTTTCACGGTACGCGGTTCGTCGCCTTCCGGCAGAACAACGCGTTTGCCCGCTTTGCGCGCCAGCTCAGTCAACTGGTAACGGAATGCCGGCGGAGAGAGACGACGGCTGCGTTCGGAAGTTGCGGTCAGAGAATCGATCCACTGGGCATTGATGTAGCCAGCTACGTATTCCTGAACGTTTTCGATACGCTCGTTATCATCAACCGGAACTTCCAGGTTGAAGCTCTGCAGGCTCAGGGAGGTCTGCCAGGTGTTGGTATTCACCATAAATACCGGCAGGCCGGTGGCGAATGCACGTTCACACAGTTTGCGCACGCTGGCGTCCATTTCGTAACCGCCAGTCAGCAGCAGCGCCCCGATTTCCACGCCGTTCATCGCGGCAAGGCAAGCAGCAACCAGCACGTCCGGACGATCTGCGGAGGTCACCAGCAGTGAACCCGGGCGGAAGTGTTCCAGCATGTGCGGAATGCTGCGCGCACAGAAGGTCACGGATTTCACACGGCGGGTCTTGATATCGCCTTCGTTAACAATGGTCGCATTCAGGTGGCGGGCCATGTCGATTGCGCGGGTAGCAATCAGATCGAAGCTCCACGGCACAGCGCCCAGCACCGGCAGCGGGCTGGCTTCTTGCAGTTTCGCCGGATCGATATGAATAACTTTAGCTTTGGACGAGTCATCAAAAATTTCTGACAGGTCAGGGCGGGTACGGCCTTGTTCATCAACCGGTGCGTTCAGTTTGTTAACGATAACGCCAGTGATGTTGGTGTTTTTCGTGCCGCCGAAGCTGTTGCGGGTCAGTTCGATACGCTCTTTCAACTGCTCTGGCGTGTCGGTGCCCTGAGACATGACAAATACGATTTCTGCGTTCAGCGTTTTCGCGATTTCAAAGTTCAGCGATTGCGCGAACTGATGTTTACGCGTCGGAACCAGACCTTCAACCAGCACCACTTCAGCGTCTTTGCTGCTTTCGTGGTAGCGGGCGATGATCTCTTCCATCAGCACGTCTTTCTGGTTGCTGGAGAGCAGCGACTCAACGTGGCTCATTTTCAGCGGTTCTGCTGCAGTCAGGCCAGAGTTGGCACGCACGATTGTGGTGGTCTGGTCTGGCGCATCGCCACCGGCGCGCGGCTGAGCGATCGGTTTAAAGACGCTCAGACGAACGCCTTTGCGTTCCATAGCACGGATAACGCCAAGGCTGACGCTGGTCAGGCCGACGCTGGTTCCGGTAGGGATCAGCATAATAATACGGGACACGGTTAATCCTCTTTCGTTACCGTCTTGCGAGACGGGTTACAAAACAGCACCGCCAGCGTGGGCTGGCGGTGTGTGGAATCAGGCAGTCAGGCGGCTCGCGTCTTGCGCGATGACCAGCTCTTCGTTTGTCGGGATAACGACAGCCGGGCGGGTGCCTTCTTTGTTGATAAAGCCAGACTTACCAAAACGGGCAGCCAGGTTACGTTCGTGATCAACTTCAAAGCCGAGAACGCCCAGTTTGCCCAGAGACAGCTCACGTACCATGGCGGCGTTTTCACCGATACCGCCGGTGAAGACAACCGCGTCCAGACGACCGTCCATCAGCGCAGTGTAAGAGCCGATGTACTTCGCCAGACGGTGGCAATAAACGTCCATTGCGCGTTTCGCGTCTTCTTTATCTTTGTAATTGTCTTCTACATAACGGCAGTCGCTGGTGACTTCGGTCAGACCCAGCAGACCGGACTCTTTGGTCAGCATTTTGTTGATAGCTTCAACGCTCATGCCCAGAGTGTCATGCAGATGGAAAATGATAGCCGGATCGATATCACCAGAACGGGTACCCATTACCAGGCCTTCCAGCGGGGTCAGACCCATGGACGTGTCAACGCATTTGCCGTTACGGATAGCGGAAACAGAACCACCGTTGCCCAGGTGGCAGGTGATGATGTTCAGTTCTTCAACCGGTTTGTTCAGGACTTTGGCTGCTTCCTGAGTCACATAGAAGTGGCTGGTGCCGTGTGCGCCGTAGCGACGAACGCCGTGCTCTTTGTACAGTTTGTACGGCAGCGCATACAGGTAGGATTCTTCCGGCATGGTGGTATGGAACGCCGTGTCGAAGACAGCCACGTTTTTGTCTTTCAGGTTCGGGAAGGATTTCAGCGCTTCGGCGATACCGATCAGATGAGCCGGGTTGTGCAGCGGTGCGAAAGAGGCTGCATCTTTGATGCCCTGAATAACGGATTCGTCGATAACCACAGAGCTGGTGTATTTTTCGCCACCGTGCACGATGCGGTGACCGATTGCGGTCAGCTGTGCAGACAGTTCTGGTTTTTGTGCCAGAATAGTGTTAACGATAAAGTTCAGCGCTTCGCTGTGAGCGGCACCTGCACCTAAAGCCGCTTCTTGTTTACCGCCATCAATTTTCCACTTGATGCGCGCTTCAGGAAGATGGAAACATTCGGCTAAACCAGAAAGGTACTCGTCACCATTAACTGCATCGATGATTGCGAATTTCAGTGAGGAGCTACCGCAGTTCAGAACCAGTACTAACTTACTCGACATGGAAGTACCTATTTATGATACGTGGCTAAAAAAGGTCAGTGAGTCGCACAGCGTAGCGCAGGTGGACACTGACAATTATGATTAACATCATGCCGGGTTTACTTTCTGGCATGATGAGAAGAATACATAAAATTTTAAGCTATTTTGCGCAAATTTCAGGCAGTGGCATAATGAGCTTAAATTTGACGACTTAAAGATATTCGTCTAATGAACCGGTCAAGGCCGCCACAGGATACCTGATACCAGGTGGGATTGACAAAAAATTTTAACGATGTCATTCGCAGTTGTTGTTTTGCACAATTTTTTTAATTTTTATATGTGAAGTTGAGGTAAACCATGTCCACTTCAGAGAATCGACCCGTCACTTTTTTTAGTTTGTTTCGTCGGGGTCAGCACTATGCGAAGACCTGGCCTATGGAAAAACGCCTCGCTCCGATGTTCGTTGAAAACCGCGTGATCCGCGCAATGCGTTATGCCACGCGCTTTATGCCGCCAGTGGCAGTGTTTACTCTCTGCTGGCAAATTGCGCTCGGTGGCCAGCTTGGCCCGGCGGTGGCTACCGCGTTGTTTGCGCTGAGCCTGCCAATGCAAGGGCTTTGGTGGCTGGGTAAGCGTTCCGTGACGCCGCTACCGCCGTCGATTCTGCACTGGTTTTATGAAGTGCGCGGCAAGCTGCAAGAAGCGGGTCAGGCGCTGGCACCTGTAGAGGGTAAGCCTGATTACCAGGCGCTGGCCGACACGCTTAAACGTGCTTTTAAACAGCTCGATAAAACATTTCTTGATGATTTGTGAATTTGAGCAAATTTCGTAATCTCTATAAAAGAAGGCATTTTTGCGATGTCTTCTTTTTTATTTTTCATCGTGTTCTACCCAAAACCCCCGGCAAATCAAAAAAGCCGTCTTTTTCAGCAGGTAAACTCAAGACATCTTTTTTAATGCGCCGATGTGCCACAGGAGTCGAAAGATGGAAATGACTAATGCCCAACGTCTGATCTTATCCAACCAGTACAAAATGATGACCATGATGGACCCGGCAAATGCGGAGCGCTATCGCCGTTTGCAAACCATTATTGAGCGTGGATATGGCCTGCAAATGCGTGAGTTGGATCGTGAATTCGGCGAGTTGAAAGAAGAGACCTGTCGCACGGTTATCGACATCATGGAGATGTACCACGCACTGCATGTCTCCTGGGCCAACCTGAAAGACACCAGCGCCATTGATGAGCGCCGCGTGACTTTCCTTGGCTTTGACGCCGCAACGGAAGCGCGTTATCTCGGCTATGTGCGTTTTATGGTCAACATCGAAGGTCGTTATACCCATTTCGACGCGGGAACCCATGGCTTTAACGCGCAAACCCCAATGTGGGAAAAATATCAGCGCATGCTGAGCGTGTGGCACTCCTGCCCGCGTCAGTACCACCTGAGCAGTAACGAAATTAATCAGATTATTAACGCCTGAGGAGGTGAGTGTGCAGTGTAAAGGATTTCTGTTTGACCTGGATGGCACCCTGGTGAATTCGCTGCCTGCCGTGGAGCGGGCATGGTGTAACTGGGCTGATCGATTTGGTATCGCGCATGATGAAGTACTGAATTTTATCCATGGCAAACAGGCGATTACCTCGCTGCGGCATTTCTCACCGGGCAAGTCTGAAGCAGAGATTGCGGCTGAGTTTACCTGGCTTGAACAAATTGAAGCGGCAGATACCGATGGCATTACCGCGCTGCCTGGCGCGATTGTGTTGCTTCAGCACTTAGATGAGTCAGCGATTCCGTGGGCCATTGTCACTTCCGGGTCGGTGCCTGTCGCGCACGCGCGACATCGTGCGACCGGGTTGCCGACGCCGAAAGTGTTCGTCACCGCCGAGCAGGTCACACGCGGCAAACCTGAGCCTGATGCTTATCTCCTCGGCGCTCAGCTGCTGGGGCTGGAACCGCAAGAGTGCGTGGTGGTGGAAGATGCGCCGGCGGGTGTCCTTTCCGGCCTTGCTGCAGGTTGCCATGTGATTGCGGTAAATGTTCCTGCAGATGCGCCCCGGCTTGATGAAGTAGATTTCCGGCTCACCACACTCGACGCGCTCGATGTCGCAAAACGGCCGGACGGCCTGGTGGATGTCACGCTAAAGGCCTGATTCCATGATTTAACCCCACTTTTGTGGGGTTTTTTATGGCACTATTTCTCCACTATCAACTGACAAGGATTCGTTGTGAACGGTGAACTTATCTGGGTACTGTGTCTGCTGGGCATCGCGGTGGTGCTTTTTGCGACGGGCAAAGTGCGTATGGATGCTGTTGCGCTGTTTGTTATTGTTGCCTTCGTTCTCAGTGGAACGCTGACGCTTTCCGAAGCGTTCTCTGGTTTTAGCGACCCGAACGTCGTATTAATTGCCGCTCTGTTTATCATCGGCGATGGCCTGGTGCGCACCGGTGTGGCGACGAATATGGGGACGTGGCTGGTCAACATGGCGGGCAGCAGCGAAATCAAAATGCTGGTGCTGTTGATGGTTACCGTTGCCGGGCTTGGCGCGTTTATGAGTTCGACCGGCGTGGTGGCGATCTTCATCCCGGTAGTGCTCAGTGTGTCAATGCGCATGCAGATTTCGCCGTCACGGCTGATGATGCCGCTCAGCTTCGCCGGCCTTATTAGCGGCATGATGACGCTGGTAGCGACGCCGCCAAATCTTGTCGTTAACAGCGAATTGCTACGCGAAGGCTTTAGCGGGTTCAGCTTTTTTAGCGTGACGCCTTTAGGGCTGGTGATCTTGCTGCTTGGCATTATTTATATGCTGTTGATGCGTTTCACGTTGAAAGGGGAGAGTGACGATACCGCGCGTGAAAGCTGGAAACGTCGCAGTTTTCGCGATCTTATTAAGGAGTATCGTCTTGCCGGACGGGCGCGCCGTCTGGCGATTCGCCCCGGTTCGCCAATGATTGGGCAGCGCCTGGATGATTTACAACTGCGTGAACGCTATGGTGCCAACATTATCGGTGTTGAGCGCTGGCGACATTTCCGGCGTGTCATTGTTAACGTTAATGGGGTGTCCGAATTTCGTGCCCGCGATGTGCTGCTGATTGATATGTCTGCCGCCGAAGTCGATTTGCGCCAGTTTTGTGCTGAACAATTGCTTGAGCCGATGATCCTGCGCGGTGAGTATTTTTCCGACCAGGCGCTGGATGTTGGAATGGCGGAGGTGTCGTTGATCCCCGATTCGGAACTGATTGGTAAAACCGTGCGCGAAATCGGTTTTCGCACCCGCTACGGTCTTAATGTTGTTGGTCTGAAACGCAACGGCGAGGCGCTGGAAGGCGCAGTGACGGATGAAACGTTGCAACTGGGCGACGTTTTTCTGGTGGTCGGCAACTGGAAACTCATCAGCCAGCTTGGTTCGCACGGGCGCGACTTTGTGGTGCTCAACTTACCGGTGGAAGAGAGCGCCGCTTCCCCGGCGCACAGCCAGGCGGCACACGCTATTTTTTGTCTGGTATTGATGATTGCATTGATGCTGACCGATGAAATTCCCAATCCGGTTGCCGCGATCATTGCTTGTATGCTGATGGGCAAGTTCCGCTGTATTGATGCAGAAAGTGCGTATAAAGCGATCCACTGGCCGAGCATTATTTTGATTGTCGGCATGATGCCGTTCGCGCTGGCGTTGCAAAAAACCGGCGGTGTGGATCTGGTGGTGAAAGGGTTGATGGATTTGGGCGGCGGCTATGGCCCACATCTGATGCTGATATGTCTGTTCGTGATGTGCGCCACGATTGGGTTATTTATCTCTAACACCGCCACTGCGGTATTGATGGCGCCGATTGCGCTGGCGGCGGCGAAATCGATGGGCGTGTCACCTTATCCGTTTGCCATGGTCGTGGCGATGGCGGCCTCGGCGGCGTTTATGACGCCTGTTTCCTCACCGGTGAATACGCTGGTTTTAGGGCCGGGTAACTATCAGTTCAGTGATTTCGTAAAAATTGGCGTGCCGTTCACGTTACTGGTGATGGTGGTCTGCGCATTATTAATCCCGGTGCTATTTCCGTTCTGACCTGGCCGGGCTGTTGGCCCGGCATATTCAGCTACAGCGGCGAATCCTGGCTGATCTCATCCAGCGACAGATGGAAGCTCGGCACAAACACCTGCATAAAGTAATCCATTTCCGGGCTGCGGCGCGCATCGAGCGTTTTTTCCAGCCGTGATTTTGCCAGCAAGAATTCGTTGTTGCCAGCGGAGAGCTCTTCCAGACATTTCAGATAAGCGCACAGGGCATCTGCCTGTTTCACGATCGATTTTTCTTCTGCGGTGTAGTGATGCTCATCGATCAGCGGCGCAAAAATATCACGCAGTTCTTCCGGCACCATCTCGACCAGCTTCTGCTGGGCGATCTTCTCAATGGCTTTATATTCCTGGGCGATTTGCGAGTTGAAATATTTTACCGGCGTTGGCAAATCGCCAGTCAGCACTTCCGATGCATCGTGGTACATCGCCAGCAGTGCGATGCGCTCGGCATTGAGTTGGCCTGCGAATTTACGGTTTTTAATGGCCGCCAGCGCGTGGGCGACCATCGCGACTTGCAGGCTATGTTCGGAGACATTCTCTGTGCGCACATTGCGCATCAGTGGCCAGCGATTGATAAGTTTAAGGCGAGAAAGGTGGGCGAAAAAGTGGCTCTGACTCATGGTTTACCTTGTCTGTGACTGCGACCTGAGCCATTGTGCGCAGAGAGTGGGGGAAGATGCAAATCCTCCCCCGGTATCCTTACTGATGGTAACCCGAGAGGAAACGACCAAAACGGGTAATCGCCATTTCCAGATCGTCTTCACGCGGTAACGTCACAATTCGCACGTGATCCGGCCATGGCCAGTTAAACGCAGAGCCTTGTACCAGCAGCACTTTTTCCTGCAACAGGAAGTCGAGAACCATTTTCTGGTCGTCGTGAATATTGAAGCGTTTGGCGTCGATTTTCGGAAACATATACAACGCGCCGCTTGGTTTCACGCAGGAAACGCCCGGGATCTCGTTGATCAGCTCCCACGCGCGGTTACGCTGTTCATACAGGCGACCGCCAGGCACAATAAATTCACTAATGCTCTGGTAGCCGCCGAGCGCGGTCTGAATCGCATGTTGAGCCGGAACGTTGGCGCACAGGCGCATCGACGCCAGCATCTCCAGTCCTTCAATGTAGCCTTTCGCGTGCTTTTTCGGCCCGCTCAACACCATCCAGCCCTGGCGAAATCCCGCGACGCGATAGGTTTTCGACAGCCCGTTAAAGGTGATGGTGAACAGATCCGGCGCGAGTGCGGCAATGGAGTGATGCTGCGCTTCGTCGTAAAGAATTTTGTCGTAGATTTCATCTGCAAAGATGATGAGGTTGTGCTGACGCGCAATCTCAACGATTTCCAGCAGCAGCTCTTTTGAGTAGACCGCGCCGGTTGGGTTGTTCGGGTTGATAATGACAATCCCGCGCGTACGCGGCGTAATTTTGGCGCGGATATCGTCGAGATCGGGGAACCAGCCTGCCGATTCATCGCATAAATAGTGCACCGCTTTGCCGCCAGAGAGTGAGACGGCAGCGGTCCACAGCGGGTAATCCGGTGCGGGCACCAGCATTTCGTCACCGCTGTTCAGCAACGCCTGCATCGACTGCACAATCAACTCGGAAACACCGTTGCCAATATAGATGTCTTCTACAGTGATTTCGCGCATGCCGCGCGCCTGGTAGTGCTGCATGATGGCTTTGCGCGCGGAATAGAGCCCTTTTGAATCGCAGTAACCTTGCGCGCTGGGCAGGTTGCGGATCACATCAACCAGAATTTCATCCGGTGCCTCGAAGCCGAAAGGTGCTGGGTTGCCGATGTTGAGTTTGAGGACCTTGTTGCCTTCTTCTTCAAGACGTTTTGCTTCTTTCAGAACCGGGCCACGGATGTCGTAACAGACGTTATCTAATTTGCTGGATTTTTCGATGGAGGACATGAACCTTTGACCTTTTAGCTGGAATAGCCACTGCCTGCCGTGGAAGTGAGCACGGAACAATGTACTCCCCCCTCGGTCCGTTTTGAAGGGTTAGCAGGAGAAGATTTTGTCTTAATGTCTCTGATGGTTAACGATTTTTTAACTATTTATTGGGCTTTATGTTTTTTATTTTTCCTGTGTTTGTTTTATTTTTTGGTTTTTAATGCTGATTTTGTGTTTTTAGGTGAGATTTTTTACCGCCTAAAAGCGTTCGTTTAGTCTCGGTTTGAGGCCGTTGTGCTACGGTAGAATTCGCTTTCTGCTTAAAAGCAGCGCGATAGATTACCTCCTCATTCGGCCTGGCGAAGAGGTGAGTTGGCTGTGAACGCAATGTTAAGCATTATTAATAGTTAGTTCTTCACTTAATTAATAGCTATTTAATATTGAGAATGGGAACGATGACTATCACTAATATTAATAAGTAGATGGTGTGGTGGAAGCCATTTGTTTGCTTAAGATAATTCGTAATAATGCTTATAAATATAAAGGTTTTAGGTTAAACTCGTGGGGCAAGAAATGGAACTGATACCAAAAGCCTTGCTTTAGTTAAGGTTTATTTCTTAATTGTAGTTGATTGTTATTACTCGCTTTTAATTCTGACCAGTTATATAGGCTGGTTCTATATGGCGCAGTGCTATGTATAGCCTATGAACGTTGCACAAACATGTTTTTCTTAAAAGGAATAACGCGCTTTGGCATCTTTTATATATCTAAAAGGAATGGCAGAAGGCGAAATAAAGCCATCGAGTTCAGCTTGCGTTAGACAGCGAACTATAAACACCTGAACGACTGCCAGCTTTACCTGGTTATAAACCTGCTGGATGCACTTTTTAAATGGAATTACTTAATCTTACGAGCACAGCATAAACCCGGGTCACTCCGCGCGAACGACCCGTAAGTGAAAAATTATGATAAATGCAAATCGTCCGATATTGAATCTCGACCTCGATCTGCTGAGAACTTTCGTTGCGGTCGCCGATCTAAACACTTTTGCTGCGGCCGCTGCTGCAGTTTGTCGCACACAATCCGCCGTAAGTCAGCAAATGCAGCGGCTTGAACAATTAGTGGGAAAAGAATTATTTGCCCGTCATGGCCGCAATAAACTGTTAACTGAACATGGTATTCAGTTACTGGGATATGCGCGAAAGATCTTACGTTTCAATGACGAAGCATGCACGTCGTTAATGTTTAGCAACCTTCAGGGCGTCTTAACTATTGGTGCTTCTGATGAGTCCGCAGACACCATTTTACCGTTTTTGCTTAATCGTATTAGCTCGGTATATCCGAAGCTGGCTCTTGATGTGCGCGTGAAACGCAACCCCTTTTCTGACGAACGCGAACAAGAGCACGATGTTGATCTCGTGGTGACGACTCACCGTTCCGCGCAATTCGATTGCCTGACGTTACGCACATCGCCCACGCACTGGTACTGCTCGGCTGAGTACGTGTTACAGAAAAGTGAGGCGATACCACTGGTTCTGTTGGATGAGCCCAGCCCATTTCGCGATATGGTCATCAATTCGCTGAATGATGCGGATATTCCCTGGCGTATGGCTTATGTTGCTTCGTCGTTGTCGGCGGTCAAAGCTGCGGTAAAAGCCGGATTAGGTGTAACCGCGCGGCCGGTGGAAATGATGAGCCCGGATTTGCGTGTGCTGGGCAGAGCCGAAGGGCTGCCGTTGTTGCCGGATACGGAATATTTGCTCTGTTATAACCCGCAAAGCCGCAATGAGCTGGCACAGGTAATTTTCCAGGCCATGGAGCATTATCAAAACCCCTGGCATTACAGCGGCGGTACTCCTGAAGGAGGAGGCGATCCGCTGGTTATCGAAGGGGATTTTAGCTAACATCCCCTGCCAAATCTGGTAACAAAATGTAAGTGCAAAAATGAACCGCTGGCGGCAAAAAAGCGGTTATCGGTTCATTTTGCGCACAGATGATGAATCACAGAAACCCCATTCCTGAAAATTATTCTTTCTTTCAATAATTTAATATCACTCACAGCAAGATCTCCTTTTTTCAACTATAGTCTTTCATGCCTGCTGGTCATGTTAAAAATCAAGGCGGATTGTTGCTGTTTCACTGAATGAATTAACAAAAGCGTGTCTCAGATCAAGAAAATACTCCCGTTGAGGGGGAGGAATCCGGACAAAATCCTGTCAAAATAAGCGGGTAATTAGTGTAAAACCTCGCTACGGACACGATTCAACACCTGGATATTTCTTGTGAATGTTTGAAGCCGTTCAAGAAAACGGCACTAAATGTTAATGAATTGCTGCCGATGTAAACTAATGTGAGGAAACCTTTGTTAAAGTTGACAAAAGGTTATAGAAAGGAGTAAAAACCCACATCGTTTAGCTGTTTTCGCCTTTTACACAGTTAATGTGTGGTTTTTTATTCCTCCCCGTGAATCGATGTGGCGTCATCTGCCAGCAAGAGCAGAGGTAATAACGCTACCTTTTGAGTTAAGCAATGCGTATGTCAACATCCACTGAAATCATCGCTCATCACTGGGCATTCGCTATCTTTCTTATTGTCGCCATTGGCCTGTGTTGCCTGATGCTGATCGGCGGTCGGTTTTTGGGCGGTCGCGCACGCGCGAGGCACAAAAACGTTCCTTTCGAATCGGGTATCGACTCCGTCGGTTCCGCTCGCTTACGTCTATCCGCCAAGTTCTACCTGGTGGCCATGTTCTTCGTCATCTTCGATGTGGAAGCGCTCTATTTATACGCATGGTCAACCTCCATTCGCGAGAGTGGTTGGGTCGGGTTTGTCGAAGCCGCAATTTTTATATTAGTGCTGCTGGCTGGTCTGGTTTATCTGGTGCGTATTGGCGCGCTGGATTGGACGCCCGTGCGTTCGCGCCGTGAGCAAATCAACCCAGAGACTAACAGCTACACTGACAGTCAACGCTAACCGCGAGGCAATAAGATGGATTATACGCTCACCCGCATAGATCCTAACGGTGAGAACGACCGTTACCCCCTGCAGAAACAGGAGATCGTAACCGACCCCCTGGAACAAGAAATTAACCGTAGCGTTTACATGGGCAAACTCGAGAATGCCCTGCACGATATGGTGAACTGGGGACGTAAAAACTCAATTTGGCCATATAACTTTGGCCTGTCGTGCTGTTACGTAGAGATGGTGACATCCTTTACGGCGGTGCACGACGTTGCGCGTTTTGGTGCGGAAGTGTTGCGTGCTTCTCCGCGTCAGGCAGACCTGATGGTGGTAGCGGGCACATGCTTTACCAAAATGGCGCCGGTCATTCAGCGCCTTTACGACCAGATGCTGGAACCTAAATGGGTTATCTCCATGGGAGCCTGTGCCAACTCTGGCGGTATGTACGACATCTACTCAGTCGTACAAGGCGTCGACAAATTTATCCCGGTGGATGTTTACATCCCTGGCTGCCCGCCGCGTCCTGAAGCCTATATGCAGGCGCTGATGCTGCTGCAGGAGTCGATTGGCAAGGAGCGTCGTCCGCTCTCATGGGTGGTTGGCGATCAGGGTGTTTATCGCGCCAATATGCAGTCGGAACGCGACCGTAAGCGTGGCGAGCGTATCGCCGTGACCAATCTGCGTACGCCGGACGAGATTTAATTTGCGCCTGTGGGTAATGGAAGAAACTTCGCATTTCAATAATCCAATAACGCGAAGCCATACCCAACAGTCACCACGGACCCTTTGCAATGGTGAACAATATGACCGATTTAACTGCGCAAGAAGCCGCATGGCAGACCCGGGATCATCTGGATGATCCGGTCATTGGCGAATTGCGCAACCGTTTTGGGCCGGATGCCTTTACCGTTCAGGCGACCCGCACCGGGGTACCCGTTGTTTGGGTTAAGCGTGAGCAGTTGCTGGAAGTGGTCGATTTCTTAAAGAAATTACCGAAACCGTACGTCATGCTGTTCGATTTGCACGGCATGGATGAACGTCTACGCACACACCGCGCCGGGTTGCCCGCCGCGGATTTTTCCGTTTTCTACCACTTCATTTCCATCGATCGCAACCGCGACATCATGCTGAAAGTGGCGCTGGCCGAAAACGATCTGAATGTGCCGACGATGACCAAACTTTTCCCGAACGCCAACTGGTATGAGCGTGAAACCTGGGAGATGTTTGGCGTTACCTTTAATGGTCACCCGCACCTGACGCGCATCATGATGCCGCAAACCTGGACGGGTCACCCGCTGCGTAAAGATTACCCGGCGCGCGCAACCGAATTCGATCCGTTTGAGCTGACCAAAGCCAAACAGGATCTGGAAATGGAAGCGTTGACCTTCAAGCCGGAAGACTGGGGCATGAAACGCGGCACCGAAAACGAGGACTTTATGTTCCTCAACCTCGGTCCGAACCACCCCTCTGCGCACGGTGCGTTCCGTATCATCCTGCAACTGGACGGCGAAGAGATCGTCGACTGCGTGCCGGATATCGGTTACCACCATCGTGGCGCGGAGAAAATGGGTGAGCGCCAGTCCTGGCACAGCTACATTCCTTACACCGACCGTATCGAATATCTCGGCGGTTGCGTAAACGAAATGCCTTACGTGCTGGCGGTAGAAAAACTGGCCGGTATCACCGTGCCGGATCGCGTCAACGTGATCCGCGTGATGCTGTCTGAACTGTTCCGCATCAACAGCCACCTGCTCTATATCTCAACCTTCATCCAGGACGTAGGCGCAATGACGCCGGTGTTCTTCGCCTTTACCGATCGTCAGAAAATCTACGATCTGGTGGAAGCGATCACCGGTTTCCGTATGCACCCGGCCTGGTTCCGCATTGGCGGCGTGGCGCACGATTTGCCGCGTGGCTGGGATCGTCTGCTGCGTGAATTCCTCGACTGGATGCCAAAACGTCTGGCCTCTTACGAGAAAGCGGCACTGCGTAACACCATTCTGAAAGGCCGCTCACAGGGCGTTGCCGCTTACAACGCAAAAGAAGCGCTGGAGTGGGGCACGACCGGTGCTGGCCTGCGTGCGACCGGCATCAATTTTGACGTGCGTAAAGCGCGCCCGTACTCCGGTTACGAGAATTTCGACTTTGAAATCCCGGTTGGCGGTGGCGTGAGCGACTGTTACACCCGCGTGATGCTGAAAGTTGAAGAGTTGCGCCAGAGCCTGCGCATTCTTGAGCAGTGCCTCAACAACATGCCGGAAGGCCCGTTCAAAGCGGATCACCCGCTGACTACGCCGCCGCCGAAAGAGCGCACGCTGCAACATATCGAAACCCTGATTACTCACTTCCTGCAAGTGTCGTGGGGCCCGGTAATGCCGGCCAACGAATCCTTCCAGATGATTGAAGCAACCAAGGGTATTAACAGTTACTACCTGACCAGCGACGGCAGCACCATGAGCTACCGCACCCGCGTTCGTACCCCGAGTTTTGCGCACCTGCAGCAAATCCCGTCGGCCATCCGCGGCAGCCTGGTATCAGACTTGATTGTCTATCTGGGTAGTATCGATTTTGTTATGTCAGATGTGGATCGCTAATTATGCACGAGAATCAACAACCACAAACCGAGGCTTTTGAGCTGAGTGCGGCAGAGCGTGAGGCAATTGAGCACGAGAAGCACCACTACGAAGACCCGCGTGCGGCGTCCATTGAAGCGCTGAAGATTGTTCAGAAACAGCGTGGTTGGGTGCCGGACGGCGCAATTTACGCCATCGCTGATGTGCTGGGTATTCCGGCGAGCGATGTCGAAGGCGTGGCAACCTTCTACAGCCAGATCTTCCGCCAGCCGGTTGGCCGCCATGTTATTCGCTATTGCGACAGCGTGGTTTGCCACATCACCGGCTATCAGGGCATTCAATCAGCGATTGAAAGCCACCTGAAGATCAAACCGGGCCAGACAACGTTCGATGGTCGCTTTACGCTGCTGCCGACCTGCTGTCTGGGTAACTGCGATAAAGGCCCGAACATGATGATTGATGAGGATACTCACAGCCATCTGACGCCGGACGCGATCCCTGACTTGCTGGAGCGGTATAAATGAAAACAGTTATCCGTACTCCTGAAACGCATCCGCTGACCTGGCGTCTGCGCGATGACAAACAGCCGGTCTGGCTCGAAGAGTACCAGAGCAAAAACGGTTACGCCGGTGCGCGCAAAGCGCTGACCGGCATGGCGCCGGATGAGATTGTCAATGCGGTTAAAGATTCTGGTCTGAAAGGCCGCGGTGGCGCAGGCTTCTCCACGGGGCTGAAGTGGAGCCTGATGCCGAAAGACGAATCCATGAACATCCGTTACCTGCTGTGTAACGCCGATGAAATGGAGCCGGGCACCTATAAAGACCGCCTGCTGATGGAGCAACTGCCACACCTGCTGGTGGAAGGGATGCTGATTTCGGCATTCGCGCTGAAAGCCTACCGTGGCTACATCTTCCTGCGCGGTGAATATATTGAAGCGGCGGTGCATCTGCGCCGCGCGATTGCGGAAGCAACCGAAGCCGGTTTGCTCGGCAAGAACATTCTTGGCAGCGGTTTCGACTTCGAACTGTTCGTGCATACCGGTGCGGGACGTTATATCTGCGGCGAAGAAACGGCGCTGATTAACTCGCTGGAAGGCCGCCGCGCTAACCCACGCTCCAAACCACCGTTCCCGGCCAGTTCCGGCGTGTGGGGTAAACCGACGTGTGTTAACAACGTCGAAACCCTGTGCAACGTCCCGGCGATTCTGGCGAACGGCGTTGAGTGGTATCAGAACATTTCGACCAGCAAAGATGCGGGCACCAAGCTGATGGGCTTTTCTGGCCGCGTGAAGAATCCGGGTCTGTGGGAGCTGCCGTTTGGCACCACCGCGCGTGAAATCCTTGAGGATTACGCGGGCGGTATGCGCGATGGCCTGAAATTTAAAGCCTGGCAGCCGGGCGGGGCAGGTACTGACTTCCTGACCGAAGCGCACCTCGACTTGCCGATGGAGTTTGAAAGCATCGGTAAAGCGGGCAGCCGTCTCGGTACGGCGCTGGCGATGGCCGTTGACCATGAAATTGGCATGGTGTCGCTGGTACGCAACCTGGAAGAGTTCTTCGCTCGTGAGTCCTGCGGCTGGTGTACGCCGTGCCGCGATGGTCTGCCGTGGAGCGTGAAAATCCTGCGTGCGCTGGAGCGCGGCGAAGGCCAGCCTGGAGATATCGAGACACTTGAGCAACTGTGTCGACAACTCGGGCCGGGTAAAACCTTCTGCGCGCATGCGCCAGGTGCGGTTGAACCGTTACAGAGCGCGATTAAATATTTCCGCGAAGAGTTCGAAGCGGGCATTAAACAGCAATTCAGCAATACCCATGCAATTGGCGGTATCCAGCCAAACTTGCTGAAAGCGCGCTGGTAATGGTTCTCCCCTCATCAGCAGATGAGGGGAACGCGAACAGAATTTTGATTAACTCTTAGTCGCTGACTGAGACAACTGGAAGCATGCTAATGGCTACTATTCATGTAGACGGCAAAGAATACGAGGTAAACGGAGCAGACAACCTTCTTGAGGCGTGTCTCTCTTTAGGCCTTGATATTCCTTATTTTTGCTGGCATCCGGCGCTGGGGAGCGTGGGTGCGTGCCGCCAGTGTGCGGTGAAGCAATATCAAAACGCGGAAGACACGCGTGGCCGCCTGGTGATGTCCTGTATGACACCGGCATCCGACGGTACTTTTATCTCTATTGATGACGACGAAGCGAAGCAGTTCCGTGAAAGCGTGGTCGAGTGGCTGATGACCAACCACCCGCACGACTGCCCGGTCTGCGAAGAAGGGGGCAACTGCCACCTGCAGGATATGACCGTAATGACCGGTCACAGCTTCCGTCGCTATCGTTTCACCAAACGTACGCACCGTAATCAGGATCTCGGCCCGTTCATCTCTCACGAAATGAACCGCTGTATCGCCTGTTACCGCTGCGTGCGTTACTACAAAGACTATGCGGACGGCACGGATCTTGGTGTGTATGGCGCCCATGACAACGTCTACTTCGGTCGCCCGGAAGACGGCGTGCTTGAGAGCGAATTCTCCGGCAACCTGGTGGAAATCTGCCCGACCGGCGTATTCACCGATAAAACCCACTCCGAGCGTTATAACCGTAAGTGGGATATGCAGTTCGCGCCGAGCATCTGCCAGCAGTGTTCACTGGGTTGTAACACCAGCCCTGGCGAACGTTATGGCGAACTGCGCCGCATCGAAAACCGTTACAACGGTACTGTTAACCACTACTTCCTTTGTGACCGTGGTCGTTTTGGCTATGGCTACGTCAACCTGAAAGACAGACCGCGCCAGCCGGTTCAGCGCCGTGGCGACGATCTGATCACCCTCAACGCCGAACAGGCGATGCAGGGTGCGGCGGATATTCTGCGTCAGTCGAAGAAAGTGATCGGTATCGGTTCTCCGCGCGCAAGCGTAGAGAGCAACTTCGCGCTGCGTGAACTGGTTGGTGCGGAAAACTTCTACACCGGCATTGCCAAAGGTGAGCAGGAACGTCTTGAGCTGGCGCTGAAAGTGCTGCGCGAAGGCGGCATCCGTACACCGGCACTGCGTGAAATTGAATCCTATGATGCGGTTCTGGTTCTTGGGGAAGATATCACCCAGACCGGCGCGCGCGTCGCGCTGGCGGTTCGTCAGGCGGTGAAAGGCAAAGCCCGCGAAATGGCGGCGGCGCAGAAAGTGGCCGACTGGCAGATCGCGGCGATTATGAACATTGGTCAGCGTGCTAAACATCCGCTGTTCGTTACCAACGTTGACAGTACCCGTCTGGACGATATCGCAGCATGGACCTACTGCGCACCGGTAGAAGATCAGGCTCGCTTAGGCTTCGCCATCGCGCATGCGCTGGATGACGCGTCTCCTGCGGTTGACGGTCTGAGCAACGACCTGAAAAGCAAAGTGGATGTGATTGTTCAGGCATTAGCCGGGGCGAAAAAGCCACTGATTATCTCCGGAACTAACGCCGGTAGCACAGCGGTGATTCAGGCGGCGGCAAACGTAGCTAAAGCGCTGAAAGGCCGTGGTTCTGATGTCGGCATCACCATGATTGCCCGTTCGGTAAACAGCATGGGGCTGGGGCTTATCGGTGGCGGTAGCCTCGATGATGCGCTGGCTGAGCTGGAAAGCGGCAGTGCTGACGCCGTTGTCGTGCTGGAAAACGATCTGCACCGTCACGCTTCTGCTGCCCGCGTTGACGCGGCGCTGGCGAAAGCGCCGCTGGTGCTGGTGGTTGATCATCAGCGCACCGCCATTATGGACAGCGCCCATCTTGTGCTCTCCGCAGCCAGCTTCGCTGAAAGTGACGGTACGGTCATCAACAACGAAGGCCGCGCGCAGCGCTTCTTCCAGGTGTATGACCCGACCTATTACGACAGCAAAACGCTGATGCTGGAAAGCTGGCGCTGGCTGCACTCGCTGCACAGCACCGTGCAAAACCGCGAAGTGGACTGGACGCAGCTTGATCATGTGATCGACGCGGCTATTGAAGCGCTGCCGCAGCTGGCCGGTATTAAAGACGCCGCGCCGGATGCCAGCTTCCGCATTCGTGGTCAGAAACTGGCGCGTGAACCGCACCGCTACAGTGGACGCACCGCGATGCGCGCCAATATCAGCGTGCACGAACCGCGTCAGCCGCAGGACAAAGACACCATGTTCGCTTTCTCAATGGAAGGGAACAACCAGCCGTCTGCGCCGCGTTCGCAAATTCCGTTTGCATGGGCGCCGGGCTGGAACTCCCCGCAGGCCTGGAATAAATTCCAGGACGAAGTGGGTGGTCACCTGCGTCACGGCGATCCGGGCGTACGCCTGATCGAAGCGTCTGAAAGCGGTCTTGATTATTTCACTACCGTACCAGGCGCGTTCGAAGCGCAGGATGGCAAATGGCGTATCGCGCCTTACTATCACCTGTTTGGCAGTGATGAACTGTCGCAGCGCTCTCCGGTGTTCCAGAGCCGCATGCCGCAGCCGTACATCAAGCTGAACCCGGCAGACGCCGCGAAGCTTGGCGTGAACGCGGGCGCGCATATCTCCTTCACTTACGAAGGGCAGACGATCAGCCTGCCGTTGCAGGTTTCGGAAGGTCTGGTGGCAGGGCAGGTTGGTCTGCCAATGGGGATGCCGGGTATCGCGCCGGTACTGGCCGGAGCACGTCTTGAAAATCTGCAGGAGGCGCAAGCATGAGCTGGTTAACACCGGATGTTATCGACATTCTGTTAAGCATTCTGAAAGCGGTCGTCATTCTGCTGGTGGTGGTCACCTGCGGTGCGTTCATGAGCTTTGGTGAACGTCGTCTGCTCGGTCTGTTCCAGAACCGTTACGGGCCGAACCGCGTAGGCTGGGGTGGTTCACTCCAGCTGGTGGCGGACATGATCAAGATGTTCTTTAAAGAGGACTGGATCCCGCGCTTTTCGGACCGCGTGATTTTTACTCTTGCGCCAATGATTGCCTTTACCTCGTTGCTGTTAGCGTTCGCCATTGTGCCGGTCAGCCCCACCTGGGTGGTGGCCGACCTCAATATCGGGATCCTGTTCTTCCTGATGATGGCGGGTCTGGCAGTTTACGCGGTGCTGTTCGCTGGCTGGTCGAGTAACAACAAATACTCGTTGCTCGGTGCGATGCGTGCCTCCGCGCAGACTCTGAGCTATGAAGTGTTCCTCGGGCTTTCCCTGATGGGTGTGGTTGCGCAGGCCGGTTCATTCAACATGACCGACATTGTTAACAACCAGGCCGGTTTGTGGAACGTTATCCCGCAGTTCTTTGGCTTTGTGACTTTCGCGATCGCGGGCGTTGCGGTGTGTCACCGTCACCCGTTTGACCAGCCGGAAGCGGAGCAGGAGCTGGCGGATGGTTACCACATCGAATATTCCGGTATGAAGTTCGGCCTGTTCTTTGTCGGGGAATACATCGGTATCGTCACCATTTCCGCGCTGATGGTCACGCTGTTCTTCGGTGGCTGGCAAGGACCGTTGTTACCGCCATTCATCTGGTTCGCGCTGAAAACCGCGTTCTTTATGATGATGTTCATTTTGATCCGCGCCGCGCTGCCGCGTCCGCGTTATGACCAGGTGATGTCCTTCGGCTGGAAAGTCTGCCTGCCATTGACGCTGATTAACTTGCTGGGAACGGCGGCTGTCATTCTCTGGCAAGCGCAATAAGGGGTGAAAAGACCATGACTTTAAAAGAATTACTCGTGGGCTTCGGCACCCAGGTTCGTAGTATCTGGATGATTGGCCTGCATGCGTTCGCCAAACGCGAAACGCGTATGTACCCGGAAGAGCCGGTCTATCTGCCACCGCGCTACCGTGGCCGTATCGTGCTGACGCGCGACCCGGACGGTTCCGAGCGCTGCGTTGCCTGTAACCTGTGTGCGGTAGCCTGCCCTGTCGGCTGTATCTCGCTGCAAAAAGCGGAGATGCAGGACGGCCGCTGGTATCCGGAATTTTTCCGTATCAACTTCTCGCGCTGCATTTTTTGCGGTCTGTGCGAAGAAGCGTGCCCGACAACGGCGATTCAGCTCACCCCGGATTTCGAGATGGGCGAATACAAACGTCAGGATCTGGTGTACGAAAAAGAGGATCTGCTGATCTCCGGTCCGGGCAAATACCCGGAATATAACTTCTACCGGATGGCAGGTATGGCAATCGACGGCAAAGATAAAGGCGAAGCGGAAAATGAAGCCAAGCCTATCGACGTCAAGGGCCTGTTACCGTAAGGAGAGGGGCAATGGAGTTCGCTTTTTATATCTGTGGCCTGGTCGCCATCCTGACGACGGTACGCGTGATTACGCATACCAACCCGGTACACGCGTTGCTGTATCTGATTGTGTCTCTGCTGGCGATTGCCGGGGTCTTCTTTTCACTCGGCGCATACTTCGCCGGGGCGCTGGAGATCATCGTCTACGCCGGGGCCATCATGGTGCTGTTTGTGTTTGTGGTGATGATGCTGAACCTCGGCAATACCGTGGTCGAGCAGGAGCGCAACTGGCTGTCGCCGCAAATCTGGATTGGCCCGGCGCTGCTCTCCGCAGTGCTGCTGGTGGTAATGATTTACGCCATCCTCGGCGTTAACGATCAGGGTATCGAGGGGACGGCGATTGGCGCGAAAGCGGTTGGTATTACGCTGTTTGGTCCTTACGTACTGGCGGTAGAACTGGCTTCGATGCTGCTGCTGGCGGGGCTGGTTGTTGCTTTCCATCTGGGACGCGAAGACCGCCCGGGCGAAGTGCTGAGCAATCGCACGGAAGACCGCGCGAAAAGAAAAACGGAGGAGCACGCATGATCCCGTTGCAACATGGATTGATCCTCGCTGCGATTTTGTTTGTTTTGGGGCTGACCGGTCTGGTTATCCGCCGCAACCTGCTTTTTATGCTGATTGGGCTGGAAATCATGATTAACGCCGCTGCGCTGGCCTTTGTGGTCGCGGGCAGCTACTGGGGTCAGACCGACGGACAGGTGATGTATATTCTCGCCATTAGCCTCGCGGCTGCCGAAGCGAGCATTGGCCTGGCGTTGCTGCTGCAACTCCATCGTCGCCGCCAGAATCTGAATATCGATTCAGTAAGTGAGATGCGTGGATGAACATGCTCGCCTTAACCATTATTTTTCCTTTTATTGGCTTTGTGCTGCTGGCGTTTTCCCGTGGCCGCTGGTCGGAAAATGTTTCCGCAACCGTGGGTGTCGGGTCGATTGGTCTGGCTGCGCTGGTTACCGCGTATGCGGGCGTTGATTTCTTCAATCACGGTCAGCAACCTTTCGCAAAACCGCTGTGGACGTGGATGGCGGTCGGTGATTTCAACATCGGCTTCAATCTGGTGCTGGACGGACTCTCCCTGACCATGCTTTCCGTGGTCACCGGTGTTGGCTTCCTGATCCACATGTTCGCCTCCTGGTATATGCGTGGTGAAGAGGGTTACTCCCGCTTCTTCGCCTACACCAACCTGTTTATCGCCAGCATGGTCGTTCTGGTGCTGGGTGATAACCTGCTGCTGATGTACCTCGGCTGGGAAGGCGTGGGTCTGTGCTCCTATCTGCTGATTGGTTTCTACTACACCGATCCGAAGAATGGCGCCGCGGCGATGAAAGCGTTCGTCGTTACCCGCGTGGGTGACGTGTTCCTCGCTTTCGCACTGTTCATTCTTTACAACGAACTGGGCACGTTGAACTTCCGCGAAATGGTTGAACTGGCACCGCAGCACTTCGCCAACGGCAATAACATGCTGATGTGGGCGACACTGATGCTGCTGGGTGGTGCGGTGGGTAAATCCGCGCAGCTGCCGTTGCAGACCTGGCTTGCGGATGCGATGGCTGGCCCGACCCCGGTTTCTGCGCTGATCCACGCGGCGACGATGGTTACCGCCGGTGTCTACCTGATTGCTCGTACGCACGGCTTGTTCCTGTTGACGCCGGAAGTGCTGCATCTGGTGGGTATTGTGGGTGCCGTAACGCTGCTGATGGCGGGTTTCGCCGCGCTGGTGCAGACCGATATCAAACGTGTGCTCGCTTACTCCACCATGAGCCAGATTGGTTACATGTTCCTGGCGCTGGGCGTACAGGCGTGGGATGCGGCGATTTTCCACCTGATGACGCACGCGTTCTTTAAAGCGCTGCTGTTCCTCTCCTCCGGTTCGGTGATCCTCGCGTGTCATCACGAGCAGAACATCTTCAAAATGGGTGGCCTGCGTAAGTCGATTCCGCTGGTGTATGTTTGCTTCCTGGTTGGTGGTGCGGCGCTGTCCGCGTTGCCGATGATCACCGCAGGCTTCTTCAGTAAGGACGAAATCCTTGCCGGTGCGGTAGCAAATGGTCATATCAATCTGATGATTGCAGGCCTGGTCGGTGCCTTTATGACATCGCTCTACACCTTCCGTCTGATTTTCATTGTTTTCCACGGAAAAGAACAAATCCACGCGCATGCAGGGAAGGGGATTACCCATCATCTGCCGCTGATCGTGTTGCTGGTGCTGTCTACCTTTGTTGGCGCGATGATCGTGCCGCCGCTGAAAGGCGTGTTGCCGGAAACCACCGAGCTTGCGCACAGCAGCGTCGTGATGCTGGAAGTGGCATCCGGTGCGGTAGCGATTATCGGTATCCTGCTGGCAGCCTGGCTGTGGCTGGGTAACCGCACACTGGTGCATTCGATTGCCAACAGCGCAACGGGGCGTTTCTTCGGTACCTGGTGGTTCAATGCCTGGGGCTTCGACTGGCTTTACGATCGCGTCTTTGTGAAGCCATACCTCGGTATCGCATGGTTGCTGAAGAGCGATCCGCTCAATGCACTGATGAACATCCCGGCGATCCTTTCCCGCTTCGCAGGCAAAGGTCTGCTGTTTAGCGAGAACGGCTACCTGCGCTGGTATGTGGCATCCATGAGCATTGGCGCGGTTGTCGTGCTGGCGCTGTTGATGGTATTGCGCTGAGTTTGTTGGCCGGTTGAGTGCGCTTTATCCGGCCTGCAAACGGAAAGAGAATTTTTAGAAATTCGTTGAAAATCTGGTCCGAATGGACAGGCGTTATCGGTGAAGTCAGAGTGGACACCGCCTGCGCAGAGCAACCGGAGCGTACAGATGTACGTGAGGATTGCGAGCACAGCCGGGGTTCGCTATGACGAGCAAGATAGCCTGAGACGGACTTAAACAAGGAACAAAAATCGCCATGTTACTACCCTGGCTAATTCTGATTCCCTTTATCGGCGGCTTCCTCTGCTGGCAGACCGAGCGCTTCGGCGTGAAGGTGCCGCGCTGGATCGCGCTGATCACCATGGGACTGACGCTGGCGCTTTCTCTGCAACTCTGGTTGCAGGGCGGCTATTCTCTGACGCAAGTCACCGGCCTTCCGCAGTGGCAGGAAACGTTCAAGCATGACTGGATCCCGCGCTTTGGCATTAGCATTCATCTGGCGATCGATGGTTTGTCGCTGCTGATGGTGGTGCTGACCGGCTTCCTCGGCGTGCTGGCGGTGCTCTGCTCCTGGCGTGAAATCGAGAAATATCAGGGCTTCTTCCACCTGAACCTGATGTGGATCCTCGGCGGCGTTATCGGCGTGTTCCTTGCCATCGACATGTTCCTGTTCTTCTTCTTCTGGGAAATGATGCTGGTGCCGATGTACTTCCTGATCGCGCTGTGGGGCCATAAAGCCTCCGACGGGAAGACGCGTATTACCGCGGCGACCAAGTTCTTCATTTATACCCAGGCGAGCGGCCTGGTCATGCTGATTGCCATCCTGGCGCTGGTGCTGGTGCACTACAACGCGACCGGCGTATGGACTTTCGCTTACGAAGATCTGCTGAAGACGCCGATGTCCGGCAATGTCGAATATCTGCTGATGCTCGGTTTCTTTATCGCCTTTGCGGTAAAAATGCCGGTGGTGCCGCTGCACGGCTGGCTGCCAGACGCGCACTCGCAGGCACCGACCGCCGGTTCCGTTGACCTCGCGGGCATCTTGCTGAAAACCGCCGCTTACGGTCTGCTGCGCTTCTCGCTGCCGCTGTTCCCGAACGCGTCGGCAGAGTTTGCCCCTATCGCCATGTGGCTTGGCGTGATCGGTATCTTCTACGGCGCGTGGATGGCCTTCACCCAGACCGATATCAAACGTCTGATCGCGTATACCTCTGTGTCTCACATGGGCTTTGTACTGATTGCTATCTACACCGGCAGCCAGCTTGCTTACCAGGGCGCGGTGATTCAGATGATTGCCCACGGTCTTTCCGCTGCGGGTCTGTTTATTCTGTGCGGCCAGCTGTACGAACGTCTGCATACGCGCGATATGCGTATGATGGGCGGCTTGTGGAGCAAAATTAAGTGGCTGCCGGCGCTGTCAATGTTCTTTGCCGTCGCAACGCTTGGGATGCCGGGTACCGGTAACTTCGTGGGTGAATTCATGATCCTGTTCGGCAGCTATCAGGTTGTGCCGACGATCACGGTGATTTCCACCTTCGGCCTGGTGTTCGCATCGGTGTACTCGCTGGCGATGCTGCATCGTGCTTACTTCGGCAAGGCGAAAAGCGAACTCGCCAGCCAGGAACTGCGGGGTCTGTCGCTGCGCGAGCTGTTTATGATTCTGATCCTGGTTGTGCTTCTGGTACTGCTTGGCTTCTATCCGCAGCCGATTCTGGATACATCGCATGCCGCGATGGGCAATATCCAGCAGTGGTTTGTTAATTCTGTTACTACTACAAGGCCGTAAATCGCCATGACGATAACTCCACAACACCTGATTGCGCTGCTGCCGCTGCTAATCGTCGGATTGACGGTGGTGGTTGTGATGCTCTCCATTGCGTGGCGACGCAACCATTTTCTCAATGCCACGCTGTCGGTCATTGGCCTGAACGTCGCGCTGCTCTCTTTGTGGTTCGTCGGCCAGGCGGGGGCGATGGATGTCACCCCGCTGATGCGCGTCGATGGCTACGCCATGCTTTACACCGGGCTGGTGCTGCTGGCGAGCCTCGCCACTTGCACCTTTGCCTATCCATGGCTGGAAGGGTATAGCGATAACAAAGAAGAGTTTTATCTGCTGGTACTGATTGCCGCGCTCGGCGGCATTCTGCTGGCGAACGCGAATCACATGGCGGCGCTGTTCCTCGGTATTGAGCTGATCTCTCTGCCGCTGTTCGGGCTGGTGGGCTACGCCTTCCGCCAGAAACGTTCGCTGGAAGCCAGTATCAAATACACCATTTTGTCCGCTGCCGCCTCCTCGTTCCTGCTGTTCGGTATCGCGCTGGTTTATGCGCAAACTGGCAACCTGTCGTTTGTCGCGATCGGTAAAAGCCTGGGCGAAGGGATGCTGCATGAACCGCTGCTGCTGGCGGGTCTGGGCATGATGATTGTCGGACTTGGCTTTAAACTCTCGCTGGTGCCGTTCCATCTGTGGACGCCAGATGTTTACCAGGGCGCGCCTGCGCCGGTGTCCACCTTCCTGGCCACCGCCAGCAAAATCGCCATTTTTGGCGTGGTGATGCGTCTGTTCCTCTACGCACCGGTGGGTGAAAGCGAAGCGGTTCGCGTGGTTCTGGGGATCATCGCCTTCGTCTCCATCATCTTCGGTAACCTGATGGCGCTGAGCCAGACCAACATTAAACGTCTGCTTGGCTTCTCCTCTATTTCGCACCTGGGTTACCTGCTGGTGGCGCTGATTGCGCTGCAAGGCGGCCAGATGTCGATGGAAACTGTTGGTGTTTACCTGGCCGGTTATCTGTTCAGCAGCCTTGGCGCGTTCGGTGTGGTCAGCCTGATGTCCAGCCCGTATCGCGGCCCGGATGCAGAGTCGCTTTACTCCTACCGTGGCCTGTTCTGGCACCGTCCGATCCTGTCTGCGGTAATGACGGTGATGATGCTGTCGCTGGCGGGTATTCCGATGACGCTGGGCTTTATCGGTAAGTTCTACATTCTGGCGGTCGGTGTTGAAGCGCATCTGTGGTGGCTGACTGCCGCGGTGGTGCTTGGCTCGGCGATTGGTTTGTATTACTACCTGCGCGTGGCGGTGAGCCTCTACCTGAACGCACCGCAACAGTTGAACCGCGATGCACCGTCTAACTGGGCTTACAGCGCAGGCGGGATTGTGGTACTTATCTCCGCGTTGCTGGTGCTGCTGTTAGGTATCTATCCGCAGCCGCTGATCAGCATCGTTCAACTGGCGATGCCGATGATGTAAGCCTGGAAACAGGTAAAGAAAAACCGCCGATATCGGCGGTTTTTTTATGGGCTAACCAGATAAATGCGGAACGATTACTTCGCCAGCAGCGGGGTAGACGTTACCTGGTGGTGGCTAATCAGCGGGCCGCGAATATTATTCGCAGCGCGATCCAGCACTTCCTGAATCACGGACGAGAGTTCGTTAATCTCAAACTTCGCCACGTAACCGTCTGCCTGCACTTTACGCACGTGATCTTCGTTAGCACTACCCGAGAGCGATGAGTGGATCACCACCGGGATGTTTTTCAGACGCGGATCGGTTTTGATAAGACGCGTTAAGGTAAACCCATCCATCTCCGGCATCTCAAGGTCGGTCAGGACCATGGAGATCTTATCGCTAACTGCAACACCTTCCGCATCGGCCTGCTGCGCCAGCAACTGGATTTTCTCCCATGCGTCTTTACCGGTGATATGCATCGCACTCGGGATCTGCATCGCGTTGAGGCCTTTTTCCAGCATGGCGCGCGCCACTTTGGAATCTTCGGCCACAATGGCAACAGAACCCGGTTTCAGGTTGAATTTCTTGTCCGGCACATGATCGCCATGTACGTCATGATCCGCAGGCACGATGTCATACAGGATCTGCTCAACGTCCAGCACCATCGCCAGGTTGTTGGTATCCTTATCGTCATCCAGGCAGGCAATACTGGTGATATAGCGACCATTGATCGCTTTTTCGGCCGTGTGCACCTGTTTCCAGTCCAGGCGAATAATATTTTCCACGGACTCAACGGCAAATGCCTGCACGCTACGGGCATATTCCGTAATCAGTAAGATGTTCAGACCGCTTGCAGGTTTACAAC
This sequence comes from Kosakonia sp. AG348, assembly GCF_003337365.1. Taxonomy (NCBI): domain Bacteria; kingdom Pseudomonadati; phylum Pseudomonadota; class Gammaproteobacteria; order Enterobacterales; family Enterobacteriaceae; genus Kosakonia; species Kosakonia sp. AG348. The sequence goes on along the minus strand of NZ_QPJR01000005.1, from coordinate 72,957 downwards.
CCGCTACGGCGGCAAGGTCAATCACCGGGATCACCTGATCGCGAATGTTGACCATCCCCATCAGTGGAGCTTTCATCCCTGCGGGACGGGTAAAGGTGGGCATCGGTACGATTTCGCGTAGCTTAAATACGTTGATGCCAAATAACTCGGATTTGGTGGCATCTAACGATGTGCCAAGGCGAAACAGCAACAGCTCAAACCGGTTCGACAGAGTAAGATTCGCCCTGTCATCGATGTCTTTCTGGAAATTGTCCATCATGCCCTCAAATAGGAAATGCCTGCGTATATCTATTATCGGCATGGTGGAGAAAAAATAGAGTGCCTAAATTAAAATCAAATGTGAACTACCGCAAAATCTTCAGCCAATGTCGTTTGCGAAAAGTACGTTTTACACTCGGCGAGCATCGCCAGGCTGCCTTGTTCGTCATAACGTGAACTGAGATGGGTAATCACCAACTTTTTTGCACCGGCATCGGCAGCGAGTTGCGCCGCCTGGCGGGTTGAGCTGTGTCCCCGGCTGTTCGCTTTTTCCTCCATCGCCTGCTCAAGTGTGGCTTCATGTACCAGTAAATCCACGCCTTGCGCCAGTTCCAGCGCGGCCGGGCAGGGTGCAGTGTCGCCAAAAATCGCCAGTTTTTTTCCGCTTTCTGCCGGGGCGAGATAATCCGCGCCATTGATGATGCGCCCGTCAGGCAGCGTGACGGTTTTCCCCTCTTTTAATTGCTGGAACAGCGGCCCTGCCGGGATGCCTTGCGCTTTTAACGCCGCCGCATTCAGCGCGCCGGGTTTATCATGCTCTTCAATCCGGTAGCCGTAGCACTCCACCGGGTGCGACAGCGGGTAAGCGGTCACTTTGCGCAAACCATCATCAACCACCAGCCCAGGCGTCACTTCTTCAATCGTCAGCGGGTAATCGGTCCATGAACCGCTAAGCCGCAGCGTGGTTTCCACAAACTCATGAATCCCTTTCGGACCGTAAATCTGTAGCGGCTGAACATTGCCAGCCATTGAGCGGCTGCATAACAACCCAGGCAGCCCGAAAAGATGATCGCCATGCAGGTGAGTAATAAAAATTTTATCGAGTTTGCCAGGGTGAAAGGCGGTGCGCAGCATCTGGTGCTGGGTTCCTTCGCCGCAATCAAACAGCCAAAGCCCGGCGCGGGTTGGGTGTTGTAAATTGAGCAGCATCGCCGTGACATTACGCGCCCGTGTAGGTACGCCCGCAGAGGTGCCTAAGAAAATCAGTTCCACAATCTTTGCCCGAATGAAAAAGAATCTAGTATAACGAGGTCACTATAAATGAGGAGAACAACATGATCCGCTGGCAGGATGTGCACCATTCCGAACTGACCGTTCCTGAGCTGTATGCGTTACTGAAATTGCGCTGCGAAGTGTTTGTGGTTGAGCAGACCTGCGCTTATCTGGATGTGGATGGTGATGACCTGGTGGGCGAGAACCGCCATATTCTCGGCTGGAAAGGCGACGAACTGGTGGCGTATGCGAGGATTCTGAAAAGTGACGATGATCTCTCGCCGGTGGCTATCGGTCGGGTGATTGTCAGTGCGCAGGTTCGCGGCGAAAAACTGGGCTATCAGTTAATGGAACACGCGGTGCTTTCCTGCGAGCAACACTGGCCGCAGCACGCGCTATATCTGGGTGCGCAGGCACATCTCCAATCTTTCTATGCCCATTTTGGTTTCCAGGCGGTGACGGATGTGTATGACGAAGATGGTATCGCGCATATCGGGATGGCGCGCGAGATCCGCCAGGCGTAACCGGCAGCCTTTGTCTATAGTTAGCGGACAGGTGCATAACATGGAGACAACAGATGGCATATCATTCTTATGAATCACATATTGATGACGACCTGACCCTGCTGAGCGAAACGCTGGAAGAAATTCTCCGCTCATCGGGCGATCCTGCCGATCAAAAGTACATTGAGTTGAAAGCCCGTGCCGAACAGGCGCTGCATGACGTGAAAAACCGCGTCAGCAGCGCATCGGATACGTATTACTACCGTGCGAAAAAAGCCGTCTATCGCGCAGACGACTACGTGCATGAAAAACCGTGGCAGGGCATTGGTGCCGGTGCCGCAGTGGGTCTGGTGCTCGGTCTGCTGTTAGCCCGCCGCTAACGTTTCACTTCCCCTCCCTAGAAGGGGGTACTGTTATTACGTTAAGTACCCCGTATACTATGTGGTTTTTAACAGGGAGGGGCTCGCGTGTACTCCATTTCCTCGGCGCTTTCACACTTACACCGCTGCCTGACCGGCGCCATTCCCCGGTCGTCAGGATTGTGCTTTTTTGATGCACCTTTCCCGTTAAACGACGCTTTTGATCCCCTGACGTGGCTTGCCAGCCAGCACGTGTGGCCGCAATTTTACTGGCAGCAACGTAGCGGCGATGACGAAGCCGCCGCGCTTGGCGCATTGCGCCGTTTCTCTTCTTTATCCCTGGCGCAAGATTTTATGCAGCAATGCGCTGAAGATGTCCGCATCTGGGGGCTTAACGCCTTTGATCCCACGCAGGGCGAACTGTTTTTACCGCGCCTGGAGTGGCGTCGGGAAGGCGGGCACGCCTTTCTGCGCGTGTACATTTTCAGCGAGACTTCCCTCTGTGATGACGCACAGCGCGCAATCGCATTTCTTTCGGCGCTGGTGGAATCGACACCGCTGCAAAACGTGCAGCAAACGTGCCTTGAGCAGCATCACATCCCCGAGCGCGATGGCTGGCGAACGCTGATTGCGCAGGCGTTGCAAACGCTGGAAAGCGGCGAACTGGATAAAGTCGTGCTCGCCCGCGCAACGGATTACCATTTTGCCAGCGCGGTGGATGCCGCCGCATTGATGGCCGCCAGCCGTCGCCTCAATCATCACTGCTTTCATTTCATGATGGCGTTCGACGCGCAAACGGCGTTTTTAGGCTCCTCGCCCGAGCGGCTCTGGCGGCGTCGCGGCACGGCTTTGCGCACCGAAGCGCTGGCCGGAACGGTGGCCAATCATGAAGATGACCAGCAGGCGCAACAGCTTGCCGACTGGCTAATGGCCGATGATAAAAACCAGCGTGAAAATATGCTGGTGGTGGAGGATATCTGCCAGCGTTTACAACAGCAGACCGGTGCGCTGGAGGTGCTGCCGCCGAAGGTGGTCCGGCTGCGTAAAGTACAGCATCTTCGCCGCTGTATCTGGACCGATCTGCAAACGCCGGATGACGCGCTCTGCCTGCAAATGCTCCAGCCGACAGCGGCAGTTGCGGGATTACCCCGCCGTGAAGCGCGGGCATTTATTGCGCGTCATGAGCCTTTTCAGCGCGCGTGGTATGCCGGTTCGGCGGGCTATCTTTCGCGGCAACAGAGTGAGTTCTGCGTTGCCCTGCGTTCGGCAAAAATTGACGGCAATACCGTGCGTCTTTACGCCGGTGCGGGCATTGTTTCCGGTTCAGACCCGGAGCAAGAGTGGCAGGAAATTGAGAACAAAGCGGCGGGATTACGATCATTATTACAACTTAGTCACGCATAACCGACTCATATCAAAAATACATAGTTCCTGATTATTTATACTAAGCCGTAATATTGATACCGGACAAATTCATGTCGATAAGCTCATTTAACCGACGCTGGGCGGCGGTGATCCTCGAAGCTCTTACCCGTCACGGCGTCAGGCATGTATGCATTGCCCCGGGATCCCGTTCCACCCCATTAACGCTCGCCGCAGCGGAAAATCACGCCTTTATTCACCACACCCATTTTGATGAGCGTGGCTTAGGCCATCTTGCGCTGGGGCTGGCAAAGGCCAGCAATGAGCCGGTGGCGGTGATCGTGACATCCGGCACGGCGGTGGCGAACCTTTATCCCGCGCTGATTGAAGCAGGGCTGACCGGTGAAAAACTGGTGCTGCTGACGGCAGATCGACCACCGGAGTTGATTGATTGCGGTGCCAACCAGGCAATTCGCCAGCCGGGCATGTTTGCCACGCATCCCGCTGAATCTCTCGCGCTGCCGCGACCCTCACAGGACATTCCTGCGCGCTGGCTGGTTTCCACCCTTGATAACCTGCTGGGTTCGTTACAGGGCGGCGCGGTACACATTAACTGTCCGTTTGCCGAGCCGCTGTACGGTGAAATGGATGATACCGGCCTTGCCTGGCAGCAGGCGCTGGGTGACTGGTGGCAGTCAGACACGCCATGGCTGCGCGCACCGAACAGGGTGAACAGCGAAACGCAGCGCGACTGGTTTTTCTGGCGACAAAAACGCGGCGTGATCGTAGCTGGTCGCATGAGCGCGGCTGAAGGCCGTTTGCTTGCTGAATGGGCGAAAACGCTCGGCTGGCCGCTGATTGGCGATGCGCTTTCGCAGACCGGGCAACCGCTGCCGTGTGCCGATCTCTGGCTCGGCAATGGCCAGGCAGTGGCGGAGCTGAATCAGGCGCAGATTGTGTTGCAGTTTGGCAGCAGTCTGACCGGCAAACGTCTGTTGCAGTGGCAGGCGACCTGCGAACCGGAAGAGTACTGGCTGATTGATCGCCTGCAAGGGCGGCTCGATCCGGCCCACCATCGCGGGCGTCGGCTGGTTTCCAGCGTTGCTGACTGGCTGGAGCAGCATCCGGCTGAACCGCGCGCCCCTTGGTGCGAGGCGATCCCACGCCTTTCGGCGCAGGCCTGGGAAACCGTTTGTGCGAAGCGTGATATTTTTGGCGAGGCACAGCTGGCGCACCGCATCGCGGATTATTTGCCAGCCCAGGGCCAGCTTTTTCTTGGCAACAGCCTGGTCGTGCGGCTGGTCGATGCGCTGGGGCAACTCCCGGCGGGATATCCGGTTTACAGCAATCGCGGCGCCAGTGGTATTGACGGCTTGCTTTCAACGGCGGCGGGCGTTCAGCGCGCTACCGCGCGGCCTACGCTGGCGATTGTGGGCGATCTCTCCGCGCTTTACGACCTCAATGCGCTGGCGCTGCTGCGGCAGGCTTCTGCGCCATTCGTCCTGCTGGTGGTGAATAACAATGGCGGGCAAATTTTTTCGTTACTGCCCACGCCGCCCGCCGAGCGCGAGCAGTTTTATTTGATGCCGCAGAATGTCCATTTTGCGCATGCAGCGGCGATGTTTAGCCTTGCTTACCATCAACCGGAGAATTGGGCTGAGCTTGAGCAGGCGCTGGAAGGCGCCTGGTGCAAGCCAGGTGCGACGGTGATTGAACTGGTGGTGAATGCAACTGACGGCGCGCAGACGTTACAAACGCTGCTGGCGCAGGTAAGCCATCTGTGATCCTGCACGGCCAGGCCATTAGTGGACACCAGCCGCAACCGTGGCTGGTGTTTCTGCATGGTTTTTCCGGCGATAACCGCGAATGGCAGCACGTTGGCAACGCGCTGAGTGATTTCCCGCGCTTGTACCTCGATCTGCCCGGACATGGTGGTTCAGCCCATACTGGCGTTGCTTCCTTTGATGCGCTGGACGCGCTGCTGCGCACCACCCTTGAGCACTACAACATACGCAACTACTGGCTGGTGGGGTATTCGCTTGGTGGGCGTGTGGCGATGTACCACGCCTGCCAGCACCCTGTCGGGCTGTGTGGCCTGGTGGTTGAAGGTGGTCATCCGGGGATGACATCCGCGGATGATCGCGCACAGCGGCTGCGTAATGATCAGCAATGGGCTGCGCGTTTTCGCCAGCAGCCATTGAGTGAGGTATTTGACGCCTGGTACCGGCAGCCTGTTTTTGCCACGCTGAGTGAATCGCAACGGGCGGCGCTGGTGGCGACACGCTGCGAGAATAACGGTGCGAGGCTGGCGGCGATGCTGGAGGCAACCTCGCTTGCCTGCCAGCCCGATTTACGCGCCGTACTTCAGACACTTTCTGTGCCAGTACATTATTTATACGGTGAACATGACAGCAAATTTAAGGCGCTGGCGACGCAAGTCTCGCGCCACTGTCACGCCATTCCTGCCGCCGGGCACAACGCGCACCGGGAAAATCCCGCTGCCGTTATTGCCGCCCTGGCGCGTATTCTGCGTCTTGAGACAAAGGACACACTATGATCCACCCAGATGAAAACATGCTTTATGCGCCGGTTGAATGGCGTGACTGTTCTGAAGGTTACACCGACATCCGTTATCAGAAATCGGCCGATGGTATTGCCAAAATCACCATTAACCGCCCGCAGGTGCGCAATGCGTTCCGTCCGCTGACGGTCAAAGAGATGATTCAGGCCATGGCTGACGCACGCTATGACGACAGCGTGGGCGTGATTATTCTCACCGGCGAAGGGGAAAAAGCCTTCTGTTCCGGCGGCGATCAAAAAGTGCGCGGCGATTACGGCGGCTACCAGGATGACTCCGGTGTGCATCATCTCAACGTGCTGGATTTCCAGCGCCAGATCCGCACCTGTCCGAAACCGGTGGTGGCGATGGTGGCGGGTTATTCCATCGGCGGCGGACACGTGCTGCACATGATGTGCGATCTGACTATCGCAGCGGAAAACGCCATTTTCGGCCAGACCGGCCCGAAAGTCGGCTCCTTCGACGGCGGCTGGGGGGCGTCTTACATGGCGCGCATCGTGGGGCAGAAAAAAGCGCGCGAAATCTGGTTCCTCTGCCGCCAGTACGATGCCAGACAGGCACTCGATATGGGGCTGGTCAATACCGTTGTGCCGGTTGCCGATCTTGAAAAAGAGACCGTGCGCTGGTGCCGCGAAATGCTGCAAAACAGCCCGATGGCGCTGCGCTGCCTGAAAGCCGCGCTGAACGCCGACTGCGATGGTCAGGCGGGGCTGCAGGAACTGGCGGGTAACGCCACCATGCTGTTCTACATGACCGAAGAAGGGCAGGAAGGCCGCAATGCGTTTAACGAAAAACGCCAGCCTGATTTCAGCAAATTCAAACGGAATCCATAATGCGACAGGCGCAGGTTTATCGCTGGCAAATCCCGCTTGATGCGGGTGTGGTGCTGCGTGAGCGGCGCCTGAAAACACGTGACGGATTGTTCGTTCATCTCACCGAAGGCGAGCGCGAAGGCTGGGGGGAGATTTCCCCTCTGCCGGGGTTTAGCCTGGAAACGCTGGATGACGTTCAACCGGTTGTGATGGCGTGGGCGCGTAGTTGGTGCGATGGCGAACAGCCACCGTTGCCGGACGTGCCTTCTGCGGCATTTGGTTTGAGTTGCGCGCTGGCAGAGCTTGGTGATGCGCTGCCGCAGGCGGCGGATTACCGCGCCGCGATGCTGTGTAGCGGTGATCCGGACGAGCTGTTCGCCGCGCTTGCTGCTTTGCCGGGTGAAAAGCTGGCGAAAGTGAAAGTGGGGCTGTATGAAGCGGTGCGTGACGGCATGGTGGTCAACTTGCTGCTGGAATCCATTCCCGATCTCCGGTTGCGGCTGGATGCTAACCGTGCCTGGACGCCGCTGAAAGCGCAACAGTTTGCGAAGTATGTCAACCCGGCTTACCGCTCGCGCATTGCCTTTCTCGAAGAGCCCTGCAAGACACGCGAGGAGTCACTGGCGTTTGCCCGCGAGACCGGCATTACTCTCGCCTGGGATGAGAGCCTGCGTGACGCAGACTTTCGTTTTGAGCAGCAGCCAGGCGTCGGCGCCGTGGTGATTAAACCGATGTTGACCGGCAGCTTGCAGAAAGTCCAACAGCAGGTTGCAGCGGCGAAAGCGCTGGGGCTGACGACCGTTATCAGTTCGTCAATCGAATCGAGCCTTGGTCTGACGCAACTGGCGCGTATCGCCGCCTGGCTGACGCCGGGAACGGTGCCGGGTCTGGATACGCTGCAATTAATGCAAACGCAGTTGATCCGCCGCTGGCCTGAGAGTGATTTACCCTGCTTGCAGGTTGATGCGCTGGAACCATTGCTATGATTTTTCCCGACTGGCCCTGGCGTCACTGGCGCACGCTACAAGGCGAGCAGGCGGCGATCCGCCTTGAGCAGCAAAGCCTTAACTGGCATGAGCTCTGTGTGCGTATTGACAGGCTGGCCAGCGGGTTTGCCCGCCAGGGCGTGCAGTCGGGCGACGGCGTTATGCTGCGCGCGCGCAATCAGCCGGAAACGCTGCTGGCGTGGCTGGCGCTGTTGCAATGCGGCGCGCGGGTTTTGCCGCTGAACCCGCAGTTACCCGCCACGCAACTGGAGGCGCTGTTAGGGCAGTTGACGCTGCGTTTCGCGCTCGATCTGGAGTCGCATGCGGCGTATGCCGGTTTAACATCGCTGGCGTTAAGCGAGGCTGACGGCAATTATGCCGTTGACTGGCAGCCTCAACGGCTGGCCTCAATGACTCTGACTTCCGGCTCTACCGGCTTGCCGAAAGCCGCCGTGCATACCTGCGCAGCGCATCTTGCCAGTGCGCAGGGCGTGCTGGCGCTGATCCCGTTTACCGCGCAAGACGACTGGTTTCTCTCGCTGCCGCTGTTTCATGTTTCCGGGCAGGGGATTTTGTGGCGCTGGCTGCTGGCCGGGGCGCGGATCACCGTGCGGCAAAAAGCACCGCTGGAGCAGGCGCTGGCCGGGTGCAGCCACGCCTCGCTGGTTCCAACGCAGCTGTGGCGCTTGTTAAATGACAACGTTCCGGTCTCGCTGAAAGCGGTGTTACTGGGCGGTGCCGCGATCCCTGTTGAACTCACGCAGCAGGCACGCGAGCGCGGTGTCCGCAGCTGGTGCGGCTACGGCTTAACCGAATTCGCTTCGACGGTGTGTGCGAAAGAGGCCGATGGCAAGCCTGATGTCGGCTACGCGCTGCCAGGGCGTGAAGTGAAAATTGTCGGCGAGGAAGTCTGGTTGCGTGCGGCCAGCATGGCGTCGGGTTACTGGTGCAACGGAGAACTCCTCCCGCTGGTAAACAGTGAAGGCTGGTTTGCCACGCGCGATCGCGGCGAGCTGAGCGATGGTCGCCTGACCATTCACGGGCGTTTGGACAATCTTTTTTTCAGCGGCGGGGAAGGCATTCAGCCAGAAGAAGTTGAACGCGTTATTGCCCGCCACCCGCAGGTGCAGCAGGTGCTGGTGGTGCCTGTCGATGACGCCGAATTTGGTCAACGCCCGGTGGCGGTGGTGGAGTGCGCAGGCGATGTTGATGCCGATGCGCTGAGCCAGTGGGTCGCCGATAAACTGGCCCGTTTCCAGCAGCCGGTACGCTGGCTAATGATGCCCGCAGCGCTTAAAAATGGCGGCATTAAAATCTCCCGTAGTGCAGTGGCACAATGGGTCGCCAGCCACTCTTAGAGTAAGCCTTTCATCTTTAACGTAGTGCGGGTCGCGTCGTTCAGATCGTAGCGGTGCAGATCCGCAGGTTTTACCCATGCGTAATCCTGGAATTCGTCATTAAGACTGACGTCGCGATTGGTGCTGATGCAGTCAAAAATTAAGTAAATCATGTAGATCTGCTCTTTTATGCCGTCAGCATAGGTTTTCACCCGAATATCGTCGCGAAATGTCCACGGGGTGATTTCTCTCAGCTCCAGCTTGTCGCCCAGTTCTTCACGGATCTCCCGGCGCAGCGCCTCTTCAATCCGCTCGCCAGGTTCCATACCGCCGCCGGATAATGCCCATTGACCGGGGAAAACACCGCGATTGTCGGCCATCTTACACAGCAAATAGGCGCCGTCGTTTTGAATCAATGGGCACACAATCGTCCGTTGTCGCATGGTTAACTCCTTTAGCATGGTGAACATAACGCGCCATGTTAACGCAAGCGCTGGTGTAGAAAAATTGACCCCGTCTATAGTTACTGGCCTTTTTATTCATTCTGCTGACAGAAAAATAGGCGTACAATCAGAGGCTTTTGGGCATCAGGCCCGTTATGTGCGGAAATCAAAAATGAAGAAGGTTGCTTTATTAGGTTTAGCCAGCGTGTTGCTGGTCTCTGTTGGGGCGCAGGCCGTGAGTCTGAACGGCCAGATTGGGAAAGATTACACCAACTTTGGTTTCGGTTTGGGAACTGAAACCAGCGGGATCGCCGTGAGCGGTAACTGGGCACACAGTGAAGATGACGGCGATATCGCCGGTTTGGGGCTCGGTTACAACATCCCGCTTGGTCCGTTCCTTGCGACCGTCGGCGGTAAAGGCATTTATCTGAATCCGGATGTGGGCAGCGAAGGTTATGCCGTTGCTGTCGGTGGCGGGTTGCAGTGGAAAATTGCCAGCAGCTTCAGTATTTTCGGTGAATACTACTACTCGCCGGATTCACTCTCCAGCGGCGTGAAAGAGTATCAGGAAGCGAACGCCGGGGCGCGTTATACCATTATGCGCCCGCTGACGGTTGAGGCTGGTTACCGCTACATCGACATGACCGGTAAAGAAGGGCGTCGCGATAACGCGGTTGCCGATGGCCCGTATGTTGGCGTTAGCGCCAGTTTCTAATCCCCTGGCGCGGCCTCTGTCCGCGCCCGTTTGTCTCCGTTTTTCCTCTGCGCATGCGCTATAGTGTTTCAACCTCGATTGCAGGAGCTAACGATGTTAAATGTGGAGATGTTATCGACCGGCGATGAAGTGCTGCATGGCCAGATTGTGGATACCAATGCGGCCTGGCTGGCTGACTTTTTCTTTAACCAGGGGTTGCCTCTCACGCGCCGTAACACCGTGGGCGATAACCTTGATGATTTGGTCGCTATCCTGCGTGAACGTAGTGAGCACGCGGATGTGCTGATTGTGAATGGCGGCCTGGGGCCGACCAGTGACGATCTCAGCGCGCTGGCGGCGGCGACCGCCAAAGGCGAAGCACTGGTGTTACACGAAGCGTGGCTGGCACAAATGGAACGCTTCTTTACCGAACGTGGCCGCGTAATGGCCCCGAGTAACCGCAAACAGGCCGAGATCCCGGCCAGCGCCGAACTGGTGGATAACCCGGTCGGTACCGCCTGTGGTTTTGCTCTGCAGCTCAACCGTTGCCTGATGTTCTTCACGCCGGGCGTACCATCGGAATTTAAAGTGATGGTGGAACAAGAAATTCTGCCGCGCCTGCGCGCACGCTTTACCTTGCCGGAGCCGCCGGTTTGCCTGCGTTTAACCACTTTCGGTCGCTCAGAGAGCGATCTGGCGCAGAGCCTGCAACACCTTCAACTGCCGCCAGGCGTAGTGATGGGCTACCGCTCTTCGATGCCGATTATCGAATTAAAACTGACCGGCCCGGCAGAGCATCGCGCCGCGATGGAAGCGCTGTGGCCGGAAGTGAAACGTGTCGCCGGGGAAAGTTTGATTTTTGAAGGCACCGAGGGTTTACCGGCAGCACTTGCCGCAACCCTGCGGGAACGTCAGCTCAGCCTGACACTGAGCGAACAGTTCACCGGCGGTCTGGTGGCCTTACAGCTTTCCCGCGCTGGTGCGCCGCTGCTGGCCAGCGAAGTGTTACCGTCGCAGGCGGAAGCGCTGGCGCAGAGTGCCCGCTGGACCACCGAGCTGCGCAATCGCCATCTCGCCGGGCTGGCGCTGACGGTGACCGGTCTTGAAGAGGATCATCTCAACTTCGCGCTGGCGACGCCGGAAGGCACCCGCGCGCTGCGGGTGAAATTCAACACCAACCGCCACGGGCTGGTGGTGCGCCAGGAAGTATGCGCCATGATGGCGCTGAACATCCTGCGCCGCTGGCTGGCGGGCAAAGACATTGCCAGCGATCACGGCTGGATCAACGTGGTGGAAACGCTGTCGGTAGAGTGATCGCTGAGGGTAACGGCATGCCGTTACCCCAATGCGTTTGCCAGTAGCGTAATGGGATGTTCACAGCGTTTGCTGGTGGACATCTCAATTTGCCATTTGCAGGTTTCACAATCCGTCACCACCAGATCCGCGCCGCTGGCTTCAATCTGCTCGAACAACGGCGCGCCAATCGCCTGCGATGTCGGGTAGTTTTCGCTTTTAAAGCCGTAGGTGCCGGCAATCCCGCAGCAGCGCGAATCCAGCACCGTCAATTCAAGCCCGGGGATGCGCCGCAGCAGCTCCAGCGTGTAGTGCGTCCAGCCCATTTTTTCCATATGACACGGTGTGTGGTAGACCACTTTCAGCGGCGTTTCTTTCAACGGCAACGCGCGACCTTCGTCGAGCATGCGCCAGATCCAGCGCGTGGCTAAATCGATATGCGAGCGCAAATGGCTGTTATCCACATCCAGCAGGTGAGGATATTCATCGCGCAGGGTGAAAGCACAGGTGGACGAGGTGGCGATAACCGGCAGTCCCTCGGTCCCGATAGCCTGCTCCAGCGAGCGCACATTAAACTGCGCCTGTTTTTTCGCTTTATCGAAAAACCCATTCGCAATCAGTGGTACGCCACAGCACTTTTCCCGCTGCAATAACTGTACGCCGATGCCCATATGGTTCAGCACACGGATCAGATCTTTACCCAACTGGGGATGGTTGTAATTCACGTAGCAACCGTGGAAAAACGCCACCTGCTGCGCAAATGCCTGTTGCTGCGCGGCAATGCTGCGATACCAGCGGCGAAATATACCGCTGGAATATTTTGGCAGCGTGCGGTGGTGATCGATTTTTAATGCGGTATCCAGCAACTGGCGCACGGGTTTTAGTGATGTTGCCGCATTCACCAGCGGTGCCATCGGTGTTGATAGCGTCCCCATCAGGTCGGTGTGGCTGAGAATGGCATTACGTATGGAGAGCTTTTTCGGCGCGTACTGGGCACGGGCGCGCTGAATAATATCGCCAATTTTTACCCCGGACGGGCAGACAGTTTCGCAGCGTTTGCAGTTGGTGCAGTACTTCAGCGCATCATCATACAGCGCGGCGTCTTTTAACCGCAGACGCTCGCCATCAGGGCCTGCCTGCTTCGGGCCAGGGTAAGCGGGGTTGACGCGGCTGACCGGGCAGGCGGTGGTGCAAACGGTGCATTTAATGCAGCTTTCAAATTGCGTATTGTTCATTGTTCGCCTCCCTGTGCGCTAATTTGCTGTGCGGCATGCAGCGCGGTAACGACGCAAACGCCGCCGCCGCACCCCTGGGCGATGGCATCAAAACCGCCCAGCACGGAACCAACCACATAGAGATTGTTCACGGCGTCGCCCTCGCGCAGGCCGTGTAGTTGCGCGTCGGTCTGCACGCCAAACTGCTGCCACGGTTGGCTGTCAAACACATCATCGCGATACCACTCCTGACGCTGCGCGCTTTGCAGCACGTCGAGATCAAACACCGTTTCCCGCACGCGATCGCGCCCGGCAACCAGCCCGTTACTGAAAAAACTGCCGCTGGCGAGCACCACATTGCGCGCACGCAGCGGGATATCTTCATGTTTACGCGTCCACACTTGCGTTACGCGCTGATCGGCGATATCGGCACGCAGCACCTCGTCACCGGGCATCCAGTTACCGCCGCTGCGTATAAACGCCTGTTGCAGGCGTTGTTGCATGCGCATACCCGGTACAGATGGCGGCAGCGTAGGCAGCAGGCGCAGCGGGCAGGCCAGTTGCTGGTTAAGGCGCGTAAAGACGCTGTTGTCCGTCAGACCAAAGCAGGCGGGCAGATAGAGCATCGCGTAGTGCTGGCTTAGCGGCAGCAGCGCTTCGTACAGGGCGTTGTAGTGCTCGGGTGCGTCCAGCAGGCGGGCGATATTCACCGCGCGAAATTCGCTGGGGTTATCACGCAGCCGATCCAGTAGCGGCAGATCTATCTCTTCTGCCTGCGCGTCAATACCGCGTTTACGCATGGCACCAGCGGCAAGCTGCGGCTGGAAATCAAGAAAACCACTGATACCAACGACGCCAGTGTGCTGGTGGGTTTCTGTTTTTACCGGCACTTCCTGCGGGCTAAGCCAGGCGGTGCGGAATGTGCCAAGCGGTGTTACGCGCTGGTGCGGCGTATCAACATCGCCCTGTAATGCCAGGCCGCAATCTGCCAGCAGCGTTTGCGCCTGGTGTGCATAGTGGCGAACCTGGTCTGCGCCGAGCCGGGCATAAGGATGACTGGCATGGTGCTGTTGGAGGTGCGCGATGGCGCTATCAAGCGTATCGATGGGCTGGCCGTCGGGTAAGTGTGAAAGCAAATCCAGCGAGCCGGAAGAGAAGCTCAGAGCACTCTGTCCGCGGCTGACAATGGCGCAGCGCTGGCCGCTCTGCGCAAGACGGATCCCGCAGACTAAACCGGCCAGCCCGCCCCCGATAATGACCGTATCAAATCTCATCTTCCGCCTCCTTTTCCAGACCGCACAACCCCTGATAAACCCAGCGCGTGAATTCGCTTTCACGCAGCGCATCGCCCCAGGCAACGGGTTTAACGCCTTTCCAGCGTTCATTAAGAAAACCGGCCAGTTGATGCAGAGATTCACTTTCGGTCGTGACATGCATGCGGTTAAGCAACCCGGCGGCGCGACAGGCGCATAGCTCGCCCTGGCAGGTGCCCATCCCGACGCGTGTGCGGCGGCGCAAATCCAGCAGCGAGTGGACATTGAGGTTTTCGACGGCGTACTGCACTTCCCCGGCGGTGACGGCTTCACATTCGCAAACCAGGCTGCGGTTATGTCTGTCACTACCAAGCCAGGCTGGCGTGCGATCGCCATGGCGATAGACCGCCGAACCGCGTAGCGGCGTCGGCAGAGAAATGATTTTTTTGAGCGCCTGTTCTGTCGGCTCACGTGAGCCAGGCAGCGGCGCGGTGGCGGTGGTGCAAGGGGCATGATGATTGAGCTTGCGACACACGGCATCCGTTGCCCATTCGGCCATCAGCCGGTAAGTCATCAGTTTGCCGCCGGTAATAGTGATAAACCCTTCCAGTCCGTCGCGCTGCGCGTGGTCCAGCAACACAATTCCCCGGCTGACATTGCGCCCGCTCGGATCATCATCGCTGGCGACCAGCGGTCGCACACCGGCATAAGCACGCAGAATGCGCGTTTTCGCCATCACCGGTGCCAGTTTTTCCCCTTCACGCAGCAGAATATCCACTTCGTCAGGCGTGACGCGCAGGTTATCGATATCGGCGTAATCAATATGCGTAGAGGTGGTGCCAATCAGTGAAATCGTGTCGCCAGGCACCAGAATATCGGCGTCGGCGGGTTTGCGGCAGCGGTTGATGACGTGCTGGTTAATGCGGTGATCGAGGATCAGCAGCGCGCCTTTCGCCGGAAACATGCGGATGTTCAGATCGGCATATTCAGCGATACGCTGGCCCCAAATCCCGGCGGCGTTGACCACCACAGGCGCATGTAACTCCTGTGTTTCGCCGCTGGCGGGATGATAAAGCCGCACACCGCTCACCCTGTCGCCATGGCGGATCAGGCCACACACTTCATGTCCGGTGAGGATTTTGGCGCCGTGCTCGCGCGCGTCCAGCATATTGCTGGCGGTGAGGCGGAAAGGATCAACCGTGCCGTCCGGTACGCGCACCGCGCCGATCAGCGCCGGGTTGACGCTTGGCTCCATGCGCAGCGCTTCCTGCGGTGAGATGGCCTGCGCCGGGATCCCCGCTTGCAGACAGGCGTCAATAAACTGGCTTTGATAGACCAGATCATCTTCTGGCAGGGTGATAAACAGGCCGTCTGTCGGTTCGATACAGTGGCGGGCGATGCGTTTGAGGATCTGATTTTCGGCAATACATTCACGTGCTGATTCGTTATCGGTCACCGCGTAACGCGCACCGCTGTGCAGTAAGCCATGGTTACGGCCGGTCGCGCCGGTGGCGATATCGTGGCGTTCAAGCAGCACCACGCGCAAGCCGCGCAGGGCGCAGTCGCGGGCGATGCCTGCGCCGGTCGCGCCGCCGCCGATAATAATCACATCGTAGTCACTGGAGTTGCGCATGTTCGCGTCCTTCTGGTCGACGTTCCTTAGCAACCATTTAGCCATACTATGATTGTGGTTTGTTTGATATCGCGCATATTCGAGCAAAAAACGAAAGTGAAACGCGCTTTCTTGCGTGAAGTTAGATGTTTGTCATATTTCTGTAACAATATCTGCGACAACTCATTCTCTCTGGTTAAAACTTTCACTACAATCCGCCGCGAATAACTCTGGTTATGTTCGTTTTCACTCATTAATGAAAGATATGAGTCTTACCGCGCCACGGAGGCCGCTATGTTGAGTATTTTTAGACCTGCCCCCCATCAATCGCGTCTGCCCGATGCGCAAATCGACCCGCTGTACCGGCGGTTGCGCTGGCAGATTTTCCTCGGGATCTTCTTCGGTTATGCCGCCTACTATCTGGTGCGTAAGAACTTTGCGCTGGCGATGCCGTATTTAGTCGAACAGGGCTTTTCCCGTGGCGATCTGGGGTTTGCGCTGTCCGGGATCTCCATTGCCTACGGTTTTTCGAAATTCATTATGGGTTCGGTGTCGGATCGCTCGAATCCGCGCGTTTTCCTGCCCGCCGGGTTAATTCTGGCGGCGGCGGTGATGCTGGTTATGGGCTTCGTGCCGTGGGCCACATCCAGCATCATGGTCATGTTTGTGCTGCTGTTCCTGTGCGGCTGGTTCCAGGGGATGGGCTGGCCGCCGTGTGGGCGCACTATGGTGCACTGGTGGTCGCAAAAAGAGCGCGGCGGCATTGTGTCGGTGTGGAACTGTGCGCATAACGTCGGTGGTGGCATTCCTCCGCTGCTGTTCCTGCTGGGGATGGCGTGGTTTAACGACTGGCACGCGGCGTTATATATGCCCGCGTTTGGCGCGATTCTGGTGGCCATTCTTGCTTTCGCACTGATGCGCGATACGCCACAATCCTGCGGCTTACCGCCGATTGAAGAGTACAAAAATGACTACCCGGATGATTACAGCGACAAGCACGAAGAAGAGTTGTCCGCCAAACAGATTTTCATGCAGTACATCCTGCCGAACAAACTGTTGTGGTATATCGCGGTCGCGAACGTTTTTGTTTACCTGCTGCGCTACGGCATTCTCGACTGGTCGCCGACTTACCTGAAAGAGGTGAAACACTTCGCGCTGGATAAATCCTCGTGGGCCTATTTCTTCTATGAATATGCGGGTATTCCCGGCACGCTGCTGTGTGGCTGGATGTCGGATAAAGTCTTCCGCGGTAATCGCGGTGCAACGGGCGTGTTCTTTATGACGCTGGTGACCATTGCGACTATCGTTTACTGGTTGAACCCGGCGGGTAACCCGACCGTGGATATGGCTTGTATGATCATCATCGGCTTCCTGATTTATGGCCCGGTGATGTTGATTGGTCTGCATGCGCTGGAGCTGGCGCCGAAAAAAGCGGCGGGTACGGCGGCGGGCTTTACCGGCTTGTTTGGCTATCTTGGCGGTTCTGTCGCCGCCAGCGCCATTGTTGGCTATACCGTTGATTTCTTCGGCTGGGATGGCGGCTTTATGGTGATGATTGGCGGCAGTATTCTGGCGGTTTTACTGCTGGTTATCGTGATGATTGGCGAGAAACGTCACCATGCCGACGTGCTGGCGCGTCGCAGCTAACAGGGAGCACTGATGAAAACCACTTTCACCCGTATGACGTCAAGCCTGCTGCTGGCAGGCGCGTTAACCAGCCAGGCGCTGGCCGCCGATAAAATCGTTATCGCCCATCGTGGCGCCAGCGGTTATCTGCCGGAACATACCTTACCGGCGAAAGCGATGGCCTATGCGCAGGGCGCGGATTTCCTGGAACAGGATCTGGTGATGACCAAAGACGACCAGTTGGTCGTTCTGCATGATCACTATCTCGACCGCGTGACGGATGTCGCGGAGCGCTTCCCACAGCGCGCGCGTAAAGACGGGCGTTACTACGCCATCGACTTTACGCTCGACGAGATCCGCTCGCTGAAGTTTACCGAAGGGTTCGAGCTGGAAAAGGGCAAAAAAGTGCAGGTCTATGCGGGGCGTTTCCCGATGGGCAAATCCGATTTCCGCATTCACACGTTTGAAGAGGAGATCGAGTTTGTGCAGGGGTTAAACCACTCCACTGGCAAAAACATCGGTATTTATCCGGAGATCAAAGCGCCCTGGTTCCACCATCAGGAGGGGAAAGACATTGCCGCAAAAACGCTGGAAGTGCTGAAAAAGTACGGTTACACCAGCAAGCAGGACAACGTGTACCTGCAATGTTTTGACGTCAATGAGCTCAAGCGCATTAAGAATGAGCTGGAACCGAAGATGGGGATGGATCTTAAACTGGTACAGCTGATTGCGTATACCAAATGGAATGAAACGCAGGAGCAGCAGCCGGATGGCAAATGGGTGAATTACAGTTACGACTGGATGTTCAAACCCGGCGCGATGAAGCAGATCGCCCGGTATGCCGACGGTATCGGTCCGGACTACCACATGCTGGTGGCGGACGGTTCAAAACCGGGTAACGTCAAGCTTACGGCAATGGTGAAAGAGGCGCATGCCAGCCATTTGCAGGTCCATCCGTTTACCGTACGCGCGGATCAGCTTCCGCCGTACGCCAGCGATGTGAATCAGCTCTATAAGGTGTTGTATCAGCAGGCGGGTGTCGATGGTTTGTTCACCGATTTCCCGGATAAAGCGGTGCAGTTTTTAAAGCACAAGTAAAACAAAAGGGCCTGTGAAGGCCCTTTTTTACATCTCGATTTCGATATCGCCTTTCGCCCGGCAGCAGCAGGGCAAAATTTCCCCTTCGTTGATAAAGGCCAGCGGCTCGGCAATCCAGTCCACCTGGCCTGCCACCAGGCGACAGCGGCAGGAGCCGCAGTAGCCTTCGCGGCACTGGTACTCAACTTCCACCTGGTGCGATTCGAGCGCCACCAGCAGGGAAGGGTGCTCATCCTGGCACTGGACGTGCGTGCCGGAAAGGCTAAGCGTAACGCGGCTCATCAGAGCTGGAAGCTGCTCAGATCGTCGGTGTCGACTTCAGAGTCGATCTGGCCGACCAGATAGGAACTCACTTCCACTTCCTGCGGTGCCACCTGGACGTTATCGGAAACCAGCCAGGTGTTGATCCACGGAATCGGGTTCGAACGGGTCTGGAACGGTAAGTCGAGACCGACTGCCTGCATACGGATGTTGGTGATGTACTCAACATACTGGCAGAGAATGTCTTTGTTCAGACCGATCATCGAGCCGCCCTGGAACAGGTATTCCGCCCACTCTTTTTCCTGCAATGCTGCCTGCACGAACAGGTCATAGCACTCCTGTTTGCACTCTTCGGCGATCTCGGCCATTTCCGGGTCATCCGCGCCGGAACGCAGCAGGTTCAGCATATGCTGGGTGCCGGTCAGGTGCAGGGCTTCGTCGCGGGCAATCAGGCGAATGATCTTGGCGTTGCCTTCCATCAGCTCACGCTCGGCGAAAGCGAAGGAGCAGGCGAAGCTGACGTAGAAGCGAATCGCTTCCAGCGCGTTCACACTCATCAGGCACAGGTAGAGTTTTTTCTTCAACTCGCGCAGGCTGACGGTCACGGTTTTGCCGTTGACGTTGTGCGTGCCTTCCCCCAGCAGATGCCAGTAGCTGGTCATTTCGATCAGCTCGTCGTAGAAGTGCGAGATGCCTTCCGCGCGCTTGAGGATCTGCTCGTTGGTGACGATATCGTCAAACACCACCGCCGGATCGTTAACGATGTTGCGGATGATGTGGGTGTAAGAGCGTGAATGGATCGTTTCTGAAAACGCCCAGGTTTCTACCCAGGTTTCCAGTTCCGGGATAGAGATCAGCGGCAGCAGCGCAACGTTCGGGCTACGACCCTGAATGGAATCCAGCAGCGTCTGGTATTTCAGGTTGCTGATAAAAATGTGCTTTTCGTGTTCCGGTAGCGCCTGGAAATCAATACGGTCGCGGGAAACGTCAACTTCTTCCGGACGCCAGAAGAAGGAGAGTTGTTTCTCAATCAGCTTTTCGAAAATGTCATATTTTTGCTGATCGTAGCGCGCCACGTTAACCGGCTGGCCGAAGAACATCGGCTCCAGCAACTGATCGTTTTTCGTCTGTGAAAAAGTGGTGTATGCCATGAAATGTGAGTCCTGTCTTGCGAAAAAAAAGGGCGGGTTTCCCCGCCCCTTAGTTAGATCTTACATGCGCCGCTTTCGCAGCCATCGTCCTGGATGGAAGGTGCCAGGTCATCCTGCGCATCTTCCGCGCCATCGCGGGTGTTTTGATAGTACAGCGTTTTCACACCAAATTTGTAGGCGGTCAGCAAGTCTTTCAACAATTGTTGCATCGGCACTTTGCCCGACGGGAAGCGTGACGGGTCGTAGTTGGTGTTCGCCGAAATCGACTGATCGATAAATTTCTGCATGATGCCGACCAGTTGCAGGTAGCCGTCGTTATTCGGCATTTCCCACAGCAGCTCGTAGGCATTACTCAGTTTTTCATAATCCGGCACTACCTGACGCAGGATGCCATCTTTCGACGCTTTGATGCTCACATGACCGCGCGGCGGTTCAATGCCGTTGGTGGCGTTGGAGATCTGCGACGACGTTTCAGACGGCATCAGCGCGGAGAGCGTGGAGTTACGCAGGCCGTGCGTTTTGATCGATTCACGCAACGCTTCCCAGTCGTAATGCAGCGGCTCGTTGGTAATACCGTCGAGATCTTTCTTGTAGGTATCGATCGGCAAAATACCCTTCGAGTAGGTGGTTTCGTTGAACCACGGGCACGCGCCTTGCTCTTTCGCCAGCTCGTTAGAGGCTTTCAGCAGCCAGTACTGAATGGCTTCGAAAGTCTGATGCGTCAGGTTGTTCGCGCTGCCGTCCGAGTAACGTTTGCCGTTCTTCGCCAGCCAGTAAGCAAAGTTGATGACGCCAATACCCAGCGTACGGCGGCCCATCGCGCCACGTTTAGCGGCCGGAATCGGGTAATCCTGATAATCCAGCAGGGCATCAAGCGCACGCACCGCAAGCGTGGCCAGCTCTTCCAGCTCGTCGAGGTTTTTAATCGCGCCGAGGTTAAACGCAGAGAGCGTACAGAGCGCGATTTCACCGTTTTCGTCGTTCACATCATCCAGCGGCTTGGTCGGCAGGGCGATTTCCAGGCACAGGTTGGACTGGCGTACCGGGGCAACCACCGGGTCAAACGGGCTGTGGGTGTTGCAGTGATCGACGTTCTGAATGTAGATACGGCCCGTTGACGCGCGTTCCTGCATCATCAGGGAGAACAGCTCCACCGCTTTGATGCGCTGTTTGCGGATGCTGTCGTCTTTTTCATATTTGGTGTACAGGCGTTCGAACTCGTCCTGATCGGCGAAGAACGCATCGTACAGACCCGGCACGTCGGACGGGCTGAACAGGGTGATCTCTTCACCTTTCAGCAGACGGGTGTACATCAGTTTGTTGATCTGTACGCCGTAGTCCATGTGACGTACGCGGTTACCTTCCACGCCACGGTTGTTTTTCAGTACCAGCAGGCTTTCGACTTCCAGATGCCACATCGGGTAGAACAGGGTTGCCGCGCCGCCGCGTACACCGCCCTGCGAGCAGGATTTCACTGCCGTCTGGAAGTGTTTGTAGAACGGGATACAACCGGTGTGGAACGCTTCACCACCGCGGATCGGGCTACCCAGCGCACGAATGCGGCCGGCGTTGATACCGATACCGGCGCGCTGGGAAACGTATTTCACAATCGCGCTGGAAGTGGCGTTGATGGAGTCCAGGCTGTCACCACACTCGATCAGTACGCAGGAACTGAACTGACGGGTCGGCGTACGCACGCCGGACATGATCGGCGTCGGCAGCGAAATTTTGAACGTGGAAACGGCATCGTAGAAGCGCTTCACGTAGTCCAGACGGGTTTCACGCGGATAGTTGGAGAACAGGCACGCGGCAACCAGGATATACAGGAACTGCGCGCTCTCGTAGATCTCGCCGGTCACGCGGTTCTGCACCAGGTATTTACCTTCCAGCTGCTTCACCGCCGCGTAGGAGAAGTTCATATCGCGCCAGTGGTCGATAAAACCGTCCATCTGCTTGAACTCTTCTTCCGTGTAGTCTTCCAGCAGATGATGATCGTATTTGCCAAGCTCAATCATTTTCTTCACGTGGTCAAACAGCGCAGGCGGCTCGAACTGGCCGTAGGCTTTTTTACGCAGGTGGAAAATGGCCAGGCGTGCGGCCAGGTACTGGTAGTCCGGCGCATCGCGGGAAATCAGATCCGCGGCGGCCTTAATGATGGTCTCGTGGATATCGGACGTTTTGATACCGTCGTAGAACTGAATGTGTGAGCGCAGTTCAACCTGAGAGATAGATACGTTACTTAGCCCCTCTGCCGCCCAATCCAGTACTCGATGAATTTTGTCGAGATTGATGCGCTCAGTGCCACCATCACGCTTTGTCACCAGCAGACTCTGATTCATGTGATTACCTGTCCGTGAAATAGAAAATATCCCCCCATTTATCCACAATTCGTTGCTGTGATTAACTCTGTGGATAAATACTACATATAGGGGGTTTGCGATAAGAGAAACGCTATATGGTGAGTATTCTAGTAAGGATTCTTTTCAGTACAAGAGTTGATTTTGAGGTTAAATTGAGGTTGCGAAAGGGTGATAATCGCTAAGTCCTCGTATCGTAAGGCCTGGCGGCGATGTCAATATTTCGCAAAAAAAAATGAATTTTTGATCGAGTGCTGATTTCTTCATCGGGAAAGGCAATTGCGCAACTTGATGCTGCGCAATCTTCTATCACTTTATCTGATGACCTTAGTCATTTTTTGCCGTTGTATGTAACATATAGTTCACATCCACACCCGGCCCTAACGTAAACTGGTTTAACAACGGGTTGTAATGTAACCCGGTAATGTGACGTTCCTGTAACACGGTGCCGTCAATCCAATGTAAGAGCTCTGCTGGCTTAATAAATTTCTTCACGTCGTGCGTCCCTTTCGGCACCATGCGCAGCACATATTCCGCGCCGACTACCGCCATCAACCAGGCTTTGCCGTTGCGGTTAATAGTAGAGAAGAAGACATGACCGCCGGGTTTGACCAGTTGCGCACAAGCTTTCACCACCGATTGCGGATCCGGAACATGCTCCAGCATCTCCATGCAGGTGACGACGTCATACTGCTGTGCATGTTTTGCCGCATGTTCTTCTACAGTTTCCTGCACATAATTGACCTGAATGCCAGATTCCAGCGCATGCAAACGCGCCACCTGGAGCGGTTCAAAGCCCATATCGAGCCCGGTGACATCCGCGCCTTCCTGCGCCATGCTTTCCGCCAGAATCCCGCCGCCGCAGCCGACATCGAGCACTTTCTTACCGAACAGACCGGCAGCGTGTTCGCTGATATAACCCAGACGCAGCGGGTTGATGCGGTGCAGGGGTTTAAACTCACCTTCTTTATCCCACCAGCGCGAGGCGACAGCCTCAAATTTGGCGATTTCAGCATGATCAACGTTTTGAGCGACCGGCGTTTTTTCGGCATTCATGGGCGCAATAACTCCTCTATCAATAAGACCCGTGAGTATATCAGGCCAACGGGATGAATAAACCTTTGCACGGGTGCTATAGGTTTACCTGTATCAAAGCGGTTGTGTTATAATTTGCGACCTTTGAATCCGGGATACAGTAGAGGGATAGCGGTTAGATGAGCGACCTTGCGAGAGAAATTACACCGGTTAACATCGAGGAAGAGCTGAAGAGCTCCTATCTGGACTATGCGATGTCGGTCATTGTTGGCCGTGCGCTTCCGGATGTCCGAGATGGCCTGAAACCGGTTCACCGTCGCGTACTTTACGCCATGAACGTATTGGGCAATGACTGGAATAAAGCCTACAAAAAATCTGCCCGTGTCGTTGGTGACGTAATCGGTAAGTACCATCCCCATGGTGATTCCGCAGTGTACGACACCATTGTCCGTATGGCGCAGCCGTTCTCGCTGCGTTACATGCTGGTCGATGGTCAGGGGAACTTCGGTTCCATCGATGGCGACTCCGCGGCGGCGATGCGTTATACGGAAATCCGCCTGGCGAAGATTGCCCATGAATTGATGGCCGATCTGGAAAAAGAGACGGTTGATTACGTCGATAACTACGACGGCACCGAAAAAATTCCTGATGTGATGCCTACCAAGATCCCGAACCTGCTGGTGAACGGTTCTTCGGGTATTGCCGTCGGTATGGCAACCAACATTCCGCCACATAACCTGACGGAAGTGATCAATGGTTGCCTGGCTTACATCGATAACGAAGACATCAGCATTGAAGAGCTGATGGTGCATATTCCGGGGCCGGATTTCCCGACCGCGGCGATCATTAACGGTCGCCGTGGCATCGAAGAAGCCTATCGTACCGGTCGCGGCAAGATCTACATTCGCGCGCGCGCGGAAGTGGAAACCGACGCGAAAAGCGGCCGCGAAACTATCATCGTGCATGAAATTCCGTATCAGGTTAACAAAGCGCGCCTGATCGAGAAAATTGCCGAGCTGGTGAAAGATAAACGCGTTGAAGGCATCAGCGCGCTGCGTGACGAGTCCGATAAAGACGGTATGCGCATCGTTATCGAAATCAAACGTGACGCCGTGGGTGAAGTGGTGCTGAACAACCTCTACTCCCAGACGCAATTGCAGGTTTCCTTCGGTATCAACATGGTGGCGTTGCACCATGGTCAACCGAAGATCATGGCGCTGAAAGAAATTCTGGCCGCGTTTGTGCGCCACCGCCGTGAAGTCGTGACGCGTCGTACCATTTTCGAACTGCGTAAAGCTCGTGACCGTGCGCATATCCTTGAAGCGCTGGCCGTGGCGCTGGCGAACATCGATCCGATCATTGAACTGATCCGCCGCGCGCCGACGCCTGCTGAAGCAAAAGCGGGCCTGATCGCGCAGCCGTGGGATCTGGGCAATGTCTCTGCCATGCTGGAACGTGCGGGCGATGACGCGGCGCGTCCGGAGTGGCTGGAGCCGGAGTTCGGTATTCGCGATGGTAAATACTATCTGACCGAACAGCAGGCACAGGCGATTCTGGATCTGCGTTTGCAGAAACTGACCGGCCTTGAGCATGAAAAACTGCTCGACGAATATAAAGAGCTGCTGGAACAGATTGCCGAGCTGCTGCATATCCTTGGCAGCGCTGAACGCCTGATGGAAGTGATCCGCGAAGAGCTTGAGCTGGTTCGCGAACAGTTTGGCGACGAGCGTCGCACCGAAATTACCGCTAACACTGCTGATATCAACATCGAAGATCTGATCAATCAGGAAGATGTTGTGGTCACGTTGTCGCACCAGGGCTATGTGAAGTATCAGCCGCTGACCGACTACGAAGCCCAGCGTCGTGGTGGTAAAGGTAAATCGGCTGCGCGAATTAAAGAAGAAGACTTTATTGACCGCCTGCTGGTGGCCAACACCCATGACACCATCCTCTGCTTCTCCAGCCGTGGACGTCTGTACTGGATGAAGGTCTATCAGTTGCCGGAAGCGAGCCGTGGCGCGCGTGGTCGCCCGATCGTCAACCTGCTGCCGCTGGAGCCGAACGAGCGTATTACCGCCATCCTGCCGGTGCGTGAATACGAAGAGGGCGTGAACGTCTTTATGGCGACCGCCAGCGGTACCGTGAAGAAAACCGCGCTTACCGAATTCAGCCGTCCGCGTTCTGCCGGTATCATTGCCGTCAATCTGAACGAAGGCGATGAGTTGATTGGTGTCGATCTGACGTCAGGTAGCGACGAAGTGATGCTCTTCTCTGCGGCGGGCAAAGTGGTGCGCTTTAAAGAAGGTGCTGTGCGTGCAATGGGTCGTACTGCGACCGGTGTTCGTGGCATCAAACTTGCGGAAAAAGACAGCGTTGTCTCGCTGATCGTACCGCGTGGCGAAGGCGCAATCCTGACGGTAACGCAGAACGGTTATGGTAAACGTACGGCGGAAACCGAGTACCCGACCAAATCGCGCGGTACTCAGGGCGTTATCTCCATCAAAGTCACCGAGCGTAATGGCGCAGTGGTCGGCGCGGTGCAGGTTGATGATTGCGACCAGATCATGATGATCACCGATGCCGGTACGCTGGTGCGTACACGCGTCTCGGAAATCAGCGTGGTAGGGCGTAACACCCAGGGCGTTATTCTGATCCGCACCACGGAAGATGAAAACGTAGTGGGTCTGCAGCGTGTTGCTGAGCCGGTAGATGATGAAGAGTTAGACTCCATCGACGGTAGCGTAGCGGAAGGCGATGATGATATCGCGCCGGAAGTTGACACCGATACCGACGACGACGCGGCGGACGACGACGCCGAGTAATGCGTTATAAGGGCCGGTTTCCGGCCCTTTTTCATTGCCATTGCGGCCTTTGCGATTTATCGCTACCTTAATCACACTCTTTTTTAACTTCCTTGTGGCGGAGTTTCCCCAGGTTGAAATACCTCGTCTCGTTTCGCAGTACCCTGAAAGTCTCCCGCTATCTGTTCAGGGCGCTGGCGCTATTGCTTTGGCTGTTGATTGCCTTTTTTTCTGTCTTTTATATTGTTAACGCCTTGCATGACAAAGAGTCGGAAATTCGCCAGGAATTTAACCTCAGTTCCGATCAGGCGCAGCGTTACATCCAGCGCACGTCTGACGTGATGAAAGAGCTGAAGTACATCGCTGAAAACCGTCTGACGGCAGAAAACGGTATTCTGACCTCGCGCAACCGCGACGACAAAACCGAAGTCCCGACATTTTTACCGCTGTTCCCGGATTCTGACTGCTCCGCCATGGGCAGCTCCTGGCGCGGCTCGCTGGAGTCGCTGGCGTGGTTTATGCGCTACTGGCGCGACAATTTCTCCGCCGCTTACGATCTCAACCGTGTGTTTTTGATCGGCAGCGACAATCTCTGTATGGCCGACTTCGGCCTGCGCGATCTTCCCGTTGAACGCGACGACACGCTGAAAAGCCTGCATGAGCGCATCGTTAAATACCGTAACGCCCCGCAGGATGAGCGCAGCAACAACGTCTACTGGATGAGCCAGGGGCCGCGTCCGGGGATCGGTTACTTCTATGCGCTGACGCCGGTTTACCTCGGCAACCGCCTGCAAGCGCTGCTGGGAACGGAACAGTCCATTCGCATGGAGAACTTTTTCACGCCGGGTAGCCTGCCGATGGGCGTGACCATTCTGGATGACAACGGCCATGCGCTGATCTCCCTTACCGGCCAGGATAGCGGCATTGTTGTCGATCCGCGCTGGATGCAGGAACGTTCATGGTTTGGTTATACCTCGGGTTTTCGCGAACTGATCCTGAAAAAGAGCCTGCCACCGTCATCGCTGAGCGTGGTTTACTCCGTACCGGTCGATATGGTGCTGGAACGCATTCGCATGCTGATCCTCAACGCCGTATTGCTGAATGTGCTGGTTGGTGTGGCGCTGTTTACGCTTGCGCGCATGTACGAGCGGCGGATTTTTATTCCGGCGGAAAATGATGCCCAGCGACTGGAAGAGCATGAGCAGTTCAACCGCAAAATCGTCGCCTCCGCGCCGGTGGGGATCTGCATTTTACGTACTCAGGACGGGACGAACATCCTGAGTAACGAGCTGGCGCACAACTATCTGAACATGCTGACGCATGAAGACAGGCAGCGGCTTACGCAAATTATCTGTGGTCAGCAGGTCAATTTCGTTGATGTGCTGACCAGCAATAATACCAATCTGCAAATTAGCTTTGTTCATTCACGTTATCGCAATGAAAACGTGGCGATTTGCGTGCTGGTGGATGTTTCCGCCCGCGTGAAAATGGAAGAGTCGTTGCAGGAGATGGCGCAAGCGGCGGAGCAGGCGAGCCAGTCGAAATCGATGTTCCTTGCGACAGTCAGCCATGAGTTGCGCACGCCGCTGTACGGTATTATCGGTAACCTCGATCTGCTGCAAACGAAAGAGCTGCCGAAAGGGGTCGACAGGCTGGTCACCGCGATGAACAACTCATCGAGTCTGTTGCTGAAAATTATCAGCGATATTCTCGATTTCTCGAAAATTGAATCGGAACAGTTGAAAATCGAGCCGCGCGAGTTTTCCCCGCGCGAAGTGATGAGCCATATCACCGCCAACTATTTACCGCTGGTAGTGCGCAAACAGCTGGGGCTGTACTGCTTTATTGAACCAGATGTGCCGATGGCGCTGAATGGCGATCCGATGCGTTTACAGCAGGTGATTTCCAACCTGCTCAGCAACGCGATTAAGTTTACTGATATCGGTTGTATCGTGCTGCATGTGCATCGCGATGCGGATTATCTCAGCATTCGCGTACGTGATACCGGCGTGGGAATTCCGGGTAAAGAAGTGGTGCGTCTGTTCGATCCCTTCTTCCAGGTGGGAACCGGCGTACAGCGTAACTTCCAGGGCACCGGGCTGGGGCTGGCGATTTGTGAAAAATTGATCAGCATGATGGATGGCGATATTTCCGTTGATACCGAGCCGGGCATGGGGAGCCAGTTCACCATCCGTATCCCGCTTTACAGCGCGGTCGCACCGGTTCGCGCCGATGTCGACGGCCTGGCGGATACGTGCTGCTGGCTGGCGGTGCGTAATGCCTGGCTGTCGGGTTATCTGCAGACATTACTGCAATGGAACGGTATTCAGGTTAAGCAGTACGACGGACGCGCGCTGGGCAACCAGGATACGTTAATCACCGATGATGAACTCTCCTCGTCGTGGACCGGACGCGCGGCCATTATTTTCTGCCGTCGCCATATCGGTATTCCCGTCGAGCGAGCCCCGGGCGAATGGTTGCACAGCGTGGCGTCGCCACACGACCTGCTGACGCTGCTTGGGCGCATTTACCGCGTGCAGGTTATCGAGCCGCAGGCGAGCAATGCGCTTCCTGCCGAGACGCGGGAAGCGGTGCGTAACGATGACATGATGATCCTGGTAGTAGATGATCATCCGATTAACCGTCGCCTGCTGGCCGATCAGCTGGGATCGCTGGGATATCAGTGTAAAACGGCCAATGATGGCGTGGATGCGCTGAATGTTCTGAGCAAAAACCCTATCGATATTGTGCTCAGCGATGTCAACATGCCGAATATGGACGGTTACCGCCTGACACAGCGTATTCGTCAGTTAGGGCTGACGCTGCCGGTGATTGGTGTGACGGCTAACGCGCTGGCAGAAGAGAAGCAACGCTGTCTGGAATCGGGTATGGACAGCTGCCTGTCGAAGCCGGTAACGCTGGATATTCTCAAGCAAACGCTGGCAGCGTATGCCGCGCGGGTACGTAACAGCCGGGTATAAAAAAGAACCCCGGCGGGTGCCGGGGTTGTGGGATTACTCTTTTTCTGTCTGCGTCAGGGTGACGGAGGAGAGATAGTTCAGCAGTGCGATATCGTTATCGACACCCAGTTTCATCATTGCTGATTTTTTCTGGCTACTGATGGTTTTGATACTGCGGTTCAGCTTCTTGGCGATTTCCGTTACCAGGAAACCTTCGGCGAACAGGCGCAGCACTTCACTCTCTTTCGGTGACAGGCGTTTGTCGCCGTAACCGCCAGCGCTGATTTTTTCCAGCAGGCGCGAAACGCTTTCCGGCGTGAATTTCTTCCCTTTTTGCAGTGCCGCCAGCGCTTTTGGCAGGTCTGTCGGCGCGCCTTGTTTCAGCACGATACCTTCAATATCCAGATCCAGCACTGCGCTCAGGATGGCCGGGTTATTGTTCATGGTAAGCACAATAATCGACAGCGTCGGGAAGTGACGTTTAATGTATTTGATAAGCGTGATGCCATCGCCGTATTTATCGCCCGGCATTGACAGGTCGGTTATCAATACGTTTGCCTCAAGTTTCGGCAGGTTGTTAATCAGCGCTGTAGAGTCTTCAAATTCACCGACAACGTTTACCCATTCGATTTGTTCGAGTGACTTGCGAATACCGAACAGTACAATCGGATGGTCATCGGCAATAATTACGTTCATATTGTTCATGTATTAGGCTACCTTGCTACAGCAAGCTCTTGACGTAAGCGTCAATGTCGCTGATGTAATTTTCTATGCCTGGAACATCGCTCTCGCGAATTAATTGCTCCAGCGTTTCGCACAACTGCTTACCAGGTACCAGATTAAGCATGGCAAACACGCCTTTCAGGCGGTGTGCCGTCTGCGCCAGCGCCGCGAAATCGCGCAACGCCGACTCAGTATACAACCTCTTAACATCATCGGGTACTGTGTCAACAAACAGCGCGTAATAGCCGCTGGCGTGGAGCTCGGCGTTTTCGTCACCCCCCAAAGGCGACTCCGGTACATCCTCCTGCGCCAGTTGCTCTTCAATGAGTTGCAATATTGCTCCCTGCATTGCATTGCTCATATTAAAGTTCACGCGCAATTGGCCTGGGCCAATTTTCCGCACGCCTGCCTCATCATCGCTTAAAAGCAAGCCTGAGGCAGTAAGATTAGACGGATTATCTGTCAAAAAGAGATCATATTCTTGACTTGATAACCGCTCATCCGGGGAAATACAGCTTGCCCCCCAGTTTTCCAGCTGGCGAACCACAATATTACGGATTTCGTTAGAGGTAATATCAATCATCGCCACCACGTCATCGAGTAATTTTTCTTCGCTCTCAGCCTGTTGCGGACGAGCCGCCATTTTCACATGCAGCGAGTAGCGGGTGCCCAGATCCTCACGCGCTTTAATATTCAGATGCCCGCCAAGCTTACGCGCCAGCTGATCGCACAGCCAGAAGGTGAGGGCGTTCGCTTTTCCGTACTGGTCACCCTGCGTATCGTTAAGGAACGGGAAATGCAGATTATCGATTTCACTGGCGTTCACACCCACGCCGGTATCGAGAATCCGGAAGGTCAGGCGGTCTTCCGCCGATTCGTCCACATTCACTTCAAGCGTGATTTTGCCCATCTGCGTGGTCGTGACCGCGTACTGGATGAGCAGCAACAGGATCCGACGCAGTGCGTCGCGGTCGCCGTGACGCTCTTCATTGGCCGGAAGCGGGTTATTAATTAAGAGTTGCAGACCCTTACGTTTGATAACCGGCAGGACTTCCGGCACCACTTCATCAATCAAATCCTGAATTGAGAACAGTGTAGACGAGCCTTTCCAGCTGTCGCTCTCCAGCATATGTGCCAGCTGGATTTCATCGACCAGTTGTACCAGTCTGTCGGCGTGATCCGCGACAAGATTGCCCTCCTGGCTCTGCAACGCTGCGGCTTCGCTGGCCAGCGATTTCACCGGCTGTTTCAGCGACTCGGCAAGATTACTCATAAAGCTGGCGCGGCCCTGCTGGTTTTTCTCATACAGCCGTTGCGCCTGCTTGAGCTTTTTATTAACCAGCACTTCTCTGTCCTGGTCGCGAATAATAAAGATCTGCGTACGCGAAGCGACCTGGCTGCGGAACTGACGAATTTCGTACAGTTCGTTATTAATGGTGGCCTGAATCACGCCCTGATGCTGATCGGCCATGGCCGTAATATTTTGCAGATTCAGGTGCGGTAATAAGTGATCGGCGATTTTATTGCTCAGGACGGTGCGGTTCGCTTCCTGATCGTGAACCAACAGCCCCAGCGGCAACAGTGAAACGATCTCTTCATTAAAAGCACGCAGCACACGCAGTTCGTTACTTGCACCAGGCGTTGCCAGACCGTCGGCTTTACGCCCTGGCATCTGACGAAAAGTGGTGTAACCGAACAATGCCAGTGCCAGCAGGCCAATATTAAGCAGTAACGGCAGAAGAATATTTTGCAGCGTATCCAGCAGCAGTGTCCCGAATGGCACCTGCCAGACCAGACGCAGCCCGGTGCCGTTCAACGCCGAGGAGATCTCAATGCGCGAACTGTTAAAATTGACGGCAACGCTGTCGGTTGTTTCTTTATCCTGCCCGCGAGTGTTGGACTGCGTGGTATCCGGATCGAGACGGAAGCTATCCAGCGTCATGCCGGGTGGGATCAGATCATTAATCGGCAAATCGAATGCGACTACTGTGGCCAGATGACCCGGCTGGTTGAATGTTGTACGCAGCGTGAAGTAATGGCCGTTTTGCCAGGCCAGATGGCGCAGAGATGAAAAGCTTTCGCGTTCATCAAGGGCATTCGCCTGCTGCAGCATTTCTGCGCGGCGGGAATCGACAATGTTACTGATCGTGGTGTCTTTGAAACCGGAAGAAAGATCCTTTAGCGGCAACGTCGACACCAGGATCATGCTGTTATCCTGGCCGTTGAGGTAGTACATCGACCATGGCACGGTTTCCGCGCCCCAGAGCGTATCGAGGTACGTTGAGATCCGCTGCGTCATCTCCAGCGTAGAACTGTCATGGGAACCAAAAATCAACGCTTCTGTTTTACGCCGTGGTTTTTCCAGGTAGTAAACATCTTGCTTTAAGCGCGTTTCTTGCAGACCTTCACCAGACGTAGCGGCAGGCGCCGCAGCAATGTTGTCGTAGATTTGCCAGGTAGCGTAGCGCCAGGTATCGATACGCTTGTGAATAGCGTGGGTGATATCAACTATCTGATAGCTTTTATCTTTTAACCAGGCGTTGACCGCACTTTGGATCATCACCCCCATTGTCACCAACAGGACGATAATCAACAAAAGAAAGTAACGGGTGATGTTGCCCGGTATCAGGGAAAATTTGCCAGGGATCATTGTGTCCGATCGACTCATTCTTGTGTGGAACCCGTTATGACAACACTGCTGTAAATACTCAGCGCTCGCTGAGACAATGTTGCTGCCATGCCGTAATAACCGCCTGTAACATGCGGCGAACGTATAGATGTTGTGTTGCAGAGCAGTGTACAGCAGGCAGTATATCGGTTAATGAGTGAATTTCCAGACTCTCTTTCCCGTTTCAGTCTCGAAAACATGGGGATAGGCATATTGACTAAACGCAGTGGCAAATATGTACAGCCAGGAAAAATTGTACATATATTTACCGTTTGGTTGCAAAAAGAACGCGATAAATAACAAACCATTAATTTCGTGAATGCGTCAATGAGAAATATCTGGCATGGTAATTGATTAATTAATAGTCGTTACAAATCGTTATTATATCTAAATAATTATTCAAGTTGCGTAAGGAAAGGTAAAAAAAAACCGAATGCGCCGCATCCGGTTATAAGAGGGGTAAACAGACATTCAGATTCGAATGACGGTAATAAATAAAGTTAATGATGATAGCGTCAGTTATTTTAGTTGCGATTGAAGATTATGGTTTTGCATTCAGTGCTATGATTTGTGTTTTGCTTATTATTTTGTTTTTAAATGATTTTTTATTTGTTTTTGATTATTTGTGCGCATTTGTTTAGCTATTTGTGCGAAAAAAAGTTCCATCAAATTTACAAAATGAAACATCTATCATTATGTATGAAACATCTTCAAAGTTTTCGTATCATATTCTCGTTGGATTATTTTTCTATTTTAAGCACAATGATTTTGCCAGCTGATTAGAGGGTTAATCGGCAAGCAGTGGCAATAAAAATGCATATAACAGAGGGTTAATAAAATGAAAGTTAAAGTTCTGTCCCTCCTGGTACCGGCTCTGCTGGTAGCAGGCGCAGCAAATGCGGCTGAAGTTTACAACAAAGATGGCAACAAATTAGATCTGTACGGCAAAGTAGACGGTCTGCACTATTTCTCTGACGACAACGGTTCTGATGGTGATAAGAGCTATGTCCGTTTTGGCTTCAAAGGCGAAACGCAGGTTAACGATCAGGTAACCGGCTACGGCCAGTGGGAATACAACGTTCAGGCGAACAGCGAAGAAGGTGCAAGCGATCAGGCATGGACTCGTCTGGCCTTCGCCGGTATCCGCGTTGCTGATGCAGGTTCTTTCGACTACGGTCGTAACTACGGCGTTATTTACGATGTTACCTCCTGGACCGACGTTTTGCCTGAATTCGGTGGCGATACCTACGGTGCCGATAACTTCATGCAGTCCCGTGCTAACGGCGTAGCAACCTACCGTAACACCGACTTCTTCGGTCTGGTTGATGGTCTGAATTTTGCTCTGCAATACCAGGGTAAAAACGGTAGCGTGAGTGGTGAGAACACCAACGGCCGCAGCTTGCTGAACCAGAACGGCGACGGCTATGGTGCGTCTCTGACTTACGATCTGGGCGCAGGCTTCAGCGTGGGCGGTGCGATGTCCTCTTCCAAACGTACTGCTGACCAGAACGCTGCTAACCCTAATCTTTACGGTGAAGGCGATCACGCAGAAGTGTACAGCGGCGGCCTGAAATACGACGCTAACAACATTTACCTGGCGGCACAGTACTCTCAGACCTATAACGCAACCCGCTTTGGTACTTCCAATGGTTCTTCCCCATCAGCTGTATACGGTTTTGCCAACAAAGCGCAGAACTTCGAGGTGGTTGCCCAATACCAGTTTGACTTCGGTCTGCGTCCGTCTATCGCTTACCTGCAATCTAAAGGTAAGGACGTCAGCAACAACACCGGTACGGTTAACTTCGGTGACCAGGATATCCTGAAATACATTGATGTTGGCGCGACTTACTACTTCAACAAAAACATGTCCACCTATGTTGATTACAAAATCAACCTGCTGGACGACAATGACTTCACCAAAGCCGCTGGCATTGCCACCGACAACGTTGTTGCTCTGGGCCTGGTTTACCAGTTCTAAGTTAACAACCGTGATTATTAAGGGGCCGAAAGGCCCCTTTTTTTATGTCCCGCATCGGCCAAAGCTTGCGTTTTAGTGTAGGCTTGCCGCGGGTTAACAAATAACGAGAGACAGAGATGATTTTTCTTCGTGCCGGGGTTGTCGCGGCGTTGTTGTTACTGTCCGGTTGCGACACCGGTAGCAAGGCACAGCCCACTGTGCTGGAAGGCAAAACCATGGGCACTTTCTGGCGCGTGAGCGTGGTGGATATTAGCCCGCAACAGGCGCAAAGCCTGCAACAAAAAATTCAGACACAGCTGGATGCTGATGATCATCTGATGTCGACCTGGAAGGACGACTCCGCGCTGATGCGCTTTAACCATTCGACCAGCACGGCACCGTGGCCGGTCAGCGCCGCGATGGCGGATATCGTTACTACCTCGCTGCGTGTCGGTGAGAAAACCGAAGGCGCGATGGATATCACCGTCGGGCCGCTGGTTAATTTATGGGGATTTGGCCCGGATAAACAGCCGGTAAAAACACCGGGTCAGGCACAAATTGATGCGGCGAAAGCGCGTACCGGTTTAGCGCATTTAACCGTGATCAACCGCGCCGGAGAGCAATTCCTGCAAAAAGATTTGCCGGATCTGTTTGTTGACCTTTCGACGGTAGGCGAGGGATACGCGGCGGATCACCTGGCAAGGTTAATGGAGCAGGAAGGGATCGCGCGTTATCTGGTTTCTGTTGGTGGCGCATTAGCCAGCCGGGGCATGAACGCGCAAGGCCAGCCGTGGCGCGTGGCGATCCAGAAACCGACCGATCGTGAGAATGTTGCCCAGGCGGTTGTCGATATTAACGGTCATGGCATCAGCACTTCCGGCAGCTACCGTAATTATTATGAGCTGGACGGCAAACGCATTTCTCACATCATCGATCCGCGTAGCGGGCGGCCAATCCAGCATGCGCTGGTGTCGGTCACGGTTATCGCGCCCACCGCGCTGGAAGCGGACGCCTGGGACACCGGTTTAATGGTGCTCGGCACCGAACAGGCAAAAGAGGTGGTGACGCGGGAAGGGCTGGCGGTATTTATGATTATCAAAGACGGCGACGGTTTCCGCACCTGGATGTCACCGCAGTTTTCCGCATTTCTGCTCAGCGAAAAAAATTAAACCGCAAGATTGCGGGTGTCTGGAGCTGCGTATACGGGCACAGTGAGGCTAAGCTTACATGAGGAGCCTGACATGAACGACACCACATTATTAGATGAACAGCGCTGGCAAGCGGTGCTGGCCCGTAACGCGCAGGCCGATGGTCAGTTTGTTTTTGCCGTGCTGACCACCGGCATTTTTTGCCGTCCCTCTTGTACGGCGCGCCACGCCTTGCGTCAGAATGTCCGTTTTTATCCCGATGCGCCGAGCGCGCAGGACGCTGGTTTTCGCCCCTGCAAGCGCTGCCAGCCGGATAAAACCCACCCGCAGCAACAGCGGCTGGATAAAGTGACCAAAGCCTGCCGCTTACTGGAGCAGGATACGCCCATCACGCTGGAGCAGCTGGCCGCTGAAGTGGCGCTTAGCCCTTATCATTTTCACCGTTTATTTAAATCCGTTACCGGCATGACGCCAAAAGCCTGGCAACTGGCTTTTCGCGCTCGCCGCTTACGCAATACTCTTGCGGTGAGCGAAACCGTTACCGACGCTGTGCTTGCAGCGGGCTTTCCGGATAGCAGCAGTTATTACCGCAAGGCCGATGCATCGCTGGGGATGACGGCACAGCAGTTCCGTCGCGGCGGCGATGCTGCCGGCGTCTGGTATACCTTCAGCGATTGCGCACTGGGCCGCTGCCTGGTGGCGGAGAGTGAGCGTGGAATTTGCGCCATTTTACTGGCCGACAGTGACGAGCAGCTTCTTGCCCAGTTGCAGGCGATCTTCCCGCGCGCTCAGCGTGCGCAAGCGAATACCGCGTTCAGCTCGCGGGTGGCGCAGGTCATTAAGCGGCTCGACAACGCCGATGCCCCCTTTACGCTGCCGCTGGATCTTCGCGGCACCGCGTTCCAGTTACAGGTATGGCAAGCACTGCGCGAGATCCCCACCGGTGAGACGGTAAGTTACCAGGAACTGGCGAAAAAGCTGGGTAAACCAAACGCGGTACGAGCAGTTGCCAGCGCCTGCGGTGCGAACAAACTGGCGATTGTCATCCCTTGCCATCGCGTGGTGCGCAGCGATGGCGCGCTGTCCGGTTATCGCTGGGGGATGGCGCGCAAAACTCAGTTGCTCCAGCGAGAACGTAACAAAGAGGAGACGTAATGCTCGATCTGTTTTCCGGAGAACAACCCTGGCAGGAGCCGCTGGCATCGGGCGCTGTCGTGCTGCGGCGCCTTGCCTTAGCACCAGCCGACCAACTGTTACGCGGTATCGCACAAGTGGTCAGTCAGTCGCCGCTGCGTCATATGGTCACCCCTGGCGGTTATACCATGTCAGTGGCGATGACCAACTGTGGCAAACTCGGCTGGACCACCGATCATCGTGGTTACCTCTACGCGCCGGTCGATCCGCTAACTCAACAGCCGTGGCCGCCGATGCCTGCGGCTTTTTCTGCGTTGTGCCAGCAGGCGAGCGAGGCGGCTGGTTACCCGGATTTTCATCCGGATGCCTGCCTTATCAACCGTTATGTGCCGGGGGCGAAATTGTCGCTGCATCAGGATAAGGACGAACCCGACCTGCGTGCGCCGATTGTATCTGTGTCGCTCGGTTTACCGGCCATTTTCCAGTTTGGCGGCCTCAAACGTAGCGATCCGCTGCAACGGCTGATGCTTGAACACGGCGATGTGGTCGTATGGGGCGGCGAGTCGCGGCTCTTTTACCACGGCATTGCGCCGCTGAAAGGCGGCTATCATCCGGCGACCGGTGAGTGCCGCTACAACCTGACGTTTCGCCAGGCAGGCAATGGCGAATAAAAATAAGAATTATTCTTGATGTAGCCCGGTAGCCGTTTAAACTGCTGGCTGATTTTGTTGACCGGGTTTTGTTATGGAACTTCTCCTTCTTGTCTGGCGTCAGTATCGCTGGCCTTTTGTCGGTGTGCTCGCGCTTACCCTCGTGAGTGCCGCGTTTGGTATCGGCCTGATTGCTTTTATTAACCAGCGGCTGATTGAAACCGTGGATATGTCGCTGACTGTTTTACCGGAATTCCTCGGCCTGTTGCTGTTACTGATGGCGGTGACGCTGGGGTCGCAACTGGCGCTGACTACGCTCGGTCACCATTTTGTCTACCGCCTGCGTAGTGAATTTATTAAGCGCATCCTCGACACGCCTGTGGAACGTATCGAACAACTGGGTAGCGCCTCTTTGCTGGCCGGGCTAACCAGTGACGTGCGTAATATCACCATCGCCTTTGTGCGCCTGCCGGAACTGGTGCAGGGCATTATCCTGACTGTTGGTTCCTGTATCTATCTGGCGATGCTTTCCGGCAAGATGCTGTTGATCACTGTGCTGTGGATGGCGCTGACCATCTGGGGCGGGTTCGTGCTGGTTTCCCGTGTATACAAACATATGGCGAGGCTGCGTGAAACAGAAGACAAGCTGTACAACGATTTCCAGACCGTGCTGGAAGGGCGCAAAGAGCTGAACCTCAACCGCGAACGCGCGGAACACATTTTCGAACAGATGTACCTGCCGGATGCACGTGAATATCGCCATCACATTATTCGCGCCGACACGTTCCATTTAAGCGCGGTGAACTGGTCGAACATTATGATGCTGGGGGCAATCGGCCTGGTGTTCTGGATGGCAAACAGCCTCGGCTGGGCGGATACCAATGTCGCCGCAACGTATTCCCTGACCCTGCTGTTTTTGCGCACGCCGCTGCTGTCAGCAGTGGGTGCCTTGCCCACGCTGCTCAGTGCGCAGGTGGCTTTCAAAAAGCTAAAACAGTTTGCGCTGGCCCCCTATAAAGCCGGGTTTCCCCGCCCGCAGGCTTTCCCGAACTGGCAAATGCTGGAGCTGCGCAATGTTACCTTTAAATATCAGGACAACGACTTCGCGATTGGTCCCGTCAATATTACGCTCAAGCGCGGCGAGCTGGTGTTTTTGATTGGGGGTAACGGCAGCGGTAAGTCGACGCTGGCGATGCTGTTAACCGGGCTGTATCAGCCGGTTTCCGGTGAGATCCTGCTGGATGGCAAACCGATGGCGCAGGATAAACCGGAAGATTACCGCAAACTATTCTCGGCGGTCTTTACCGACGTCTGGCTGTTTGACGACCTGCTGGGGCCGGAAGGCAGGCAGGCGGATCCGGCGCTG
Organism: Kosakonia sp. AG348; assembly: GCF_003337365.1. Classification (NCBI taxonomy): domain Bacteria; kingdom Pseudomonadati; phylum Pseudomonadota; class Gammaproteobacteria; order Enterobacterales; family Enterobacteriaceae; genus Kosakonia; species Kosakonia sp. AG348. The sequence continues at coordinate 34,325 of NZ_QPJR01000005.1, read as the reverse complement.
GTGGAAAAGTGGCTTGAGCAACTGAAAATGTCACACAAGCTGGAGCTGAACAACGGCAAGATCCTCAATCTCAAGCTGTCGAAAGGGCAGAAAAAACGCGTCGCGTTGCTGCTGGCGCTGGCGGAAGAGCGCGATATTCTGCTGCTGGATGAATGGGCGGCGGATCAGGACCCGCATTTCCGCCGCGATTTCTACCAGGTCTTACTCCCGTTAATGCAGCAAATGGGCAAAACCATTTTTGCCATCAGCCATGACGATCACTACTTCGTGCATGCCGATCGCCTGCTGGAGATGCGTAACGGCCAGCTTACCGAGTTGGTGGGTGAAGAGCGTGCGCACGCTTCCCGCGACGCAGTGGCACGCACCGCCTGACAGAGCCGCCCCTTCTGGCGAGGGGGCGTTCGCTGGTTTTTTATCCAAACGCCTGCGCTGTTTATTATTTTTTACAAAACCTGCCGCTATGCTTAAGGCTACTCTGCTCTGGCTTCGGAGCGCTTTGCCACATTCAGGGATCACCGGCCAATGTCAGTTATCAAAAAAAACAGCGTCAAACTGCGCGATGAAGAGCGTGCGCGGCTGATTTGGCTGCTCACCACCCATAAACCGCTCACCGCCGCGCTGCTTGGCGAAATCACGCTGGTCGAGCAGGTCGACAGTGCCGAGCTTGAGCACGATCTCGCCGAAGTGAAAGTGCTGGTTTCGCACCTGCCGCCACCGGATTTGGCTGACACCCTCGAAGCGCTGCCGGTGGTTGAACGTCACGCGTTATGGCGGCTCATCGATGATGATAAGCGCGGCAAAGTGCTGCTTGAAGCGTCCGAAAACGTCTGGGATGACCTGATCGATGAGATGAGCGACCGCGCGCTGCTGGATGCGCTCGAAACGCTGGATATTGATGAGCAAATCTGGCTGGTGCAGCATCTGCCGCGTAACCTCACCGGACGGCTGATGGCGACGTTGCCGCCGACAGAGCGCGCCCGCATGCGGCAGGTCATGCGTTATGGCAAAAATTGCGTCGGCGCAATTATGGCGTTTGAAGTTATCACCGTACGCTCAGAAGTCACCCTGGCGGCCGTCCAGCGCTATTTGCGACGTCTCGGTAAAATGCCGGAGAACACCGATAAACTGTTTGTTATCGGGCGTGATAACCGGCTGATGGGCGAACTTGGGCTGCAGACTATCCTGCTTAACGCCGCCGGACGGCGGGTAAGCGAGGTGATGGATGCCGATCCGGTGACCTTCTCCCCTGAAGACGAAGCGGAAAAAGTGGCGCGCACTTTTGAGCGTGATAACTTGCTCAGCGCGGCGGTAGTCGATGAAAACGGCATGCTGATGGGCCGTTTGACCATCGATGAGATCGTTGATGTGGTGTACGAAGAGACCGACAACGATATGCGCCAGATGGGGGGCTTAAGTACCGAGGAAGATGTTTTCGCGCCGGTAAGTAAAGCGGTGAAAAACCGCTGGGTATGGCTGGCAACCAACCTGTGTACCGCCTTTATCGCATCACGCGTCATTGATGGTTTTGAACACACTATCTCGCAACTGGTGGCGCTGGCGTCGCTGATGCCGATTGTCGCTGGTATCGGCGGCAATACCGGGAATCAAACCATTACCATGATTGTTCGCGCGTTAGCATTGCAGAACATTCAGCCGGGCAACTTTACCTTTCTTATACTGCGTGAAATGGGCGTGGCGCTGATTAACGGTCTGGTGTGGGGCGGGATTATGGGCGGTGTCACCTGGTGGCTGTATGACGATGCGGCGCTGGGCGGCGTGATGACGCTGGCAATGGTGCTGAACCTGCTGATGGCGGCGCTAATGGGGGTGTTAATCCCGATGGTGATGACCCGGCTGGGGCGCGACCCGGCGGTCGGCTCCAGCGTGATGATCACCGCGATTACCGATACCGGCGGTTTCTTTATTTTTCTTGGGCTGGCGACGATTTTTTTGCTGTAGACAGGCTCTTTTCCCGCAGCGCGGCTGGCGTAATCGCCAGCGTAACCAGCCCGGCAACAACGCCGATAGCCAGATTACCGGTGCTGACGGTGGCAACCACGGTGACCAGCATTACCAGCGTTTCGATAACTGGCGCTTGCGTCAGCGTCGCGGGTTGCACACTGCTCCAGTTAAAGGTTTTGAACGCGACAATCGCCATAATTCCGGCCAGTACCGCCATCGGGATTTTCGCCATCACGTCGCTTAATGCCGTTACCAGCAGTAACAGCACCAGCGCAGCAGCAAGGGTCGAGATACGCGTGCGGCCTTTGCCCATTTCCACATTGACAATGGTCTGGCCGATCATGGCGCACCCGGCAATCCCGCCGTAGAAGCCAGCCAGAATGTTCGCGATCCCAAGCCCGGTGCTTTCCCGGCTTTTATTCGATGGCGAATGTGTCAGATCGTCGACCAATTTTGCGGTCAGCAGCGACTCCATCAAGCCGACAAACGCGATGCTCAGCGCACACGGCCAGACAATGCTCAACGTATGCAGGTTCAATGGTACCAGCCATTGCGTCAGGCCAGGCAACCCGCCCTGCATTGAACCTTCATCCCCCACGGTAGGTAGCACCTGACCGCTAAAAACGGTGAACGCGGTGAACAGCGCAATCGCCACCAGCGGCGCAGGAATGCTTTTTACCCAGCGCGGGAGCCACAGCACAATCAGTATGGTCAGGGTAAACAGCGCCAGAATCAGGGGATCTTTATGCCAGAAATGCGGCACCTGAGCGCAGAAAATCAATATCCCCAGCGCATTAACAAAGCCGGTCATTACAGCGTGTGGGATAAAGCGCATCAGCCGCGACATTCCGCTCAGACCGAAAATCATCTGCATCACACCCGCGAGTAAAACTGCCGGCAGGATGTATTCCACACCGTTTTGATGAACCATCGGACCGATAACCAACGCGACTGATCCCGCCGCCGCCGTGACCATTGCCGGACGCCCGCCGAGCAAAGACATGCTAAAACAAAGCACTACTGAGGCTATCAGGCTTACTTTCGGGTCAACACCTGCGATAACCGAAAATGAGATAACTTCCGGGATGAGTGCCAGCGCGGTGATTACGCCTGCCAGAACTTCACGGGTAAAAAGCTGTGGTGAGCGCAGAAGATGGCTTACGCGCAGTACAGAATGGGTTGATTTTTCAGTCATAAAGATTCGCAGGTGGGATGCCAGAAAAGCAGTGACAAACGGTATCACTGCGTTCGGCAAAGCGGGGGATGATAGCAGATTTCCGGGCAGAGTGACCAGCAATAAGTGTTAAATATAATGCAAAAAATCAACTTATTAGTAACATTAATACAATGAATATTTAATGTTTAAACATTATTTAAATCTCACTTTTTAAGTGCTACGTTAGGGGTGCTAACTACTTTACCCTCAATAAATGCGAATAAAGCAGCACTAAAAGTAAGGCAATATCATCATGAAAAAAATGACTGCCAGGCTGTTTTCGATGGCTGTCGGGCTTAATGCTGTCTCAAAAGCAGCAAAAACGTCCGCATCGAAAGAGCAGGAAACAGATGTGCTTTTAATCGGTGGTGGGATCATGAGCGCCACGTTGGGAACCTGGTTGCAGGATCTCGAACCCACCTGGTCGATTACCATGGTGGAACGGCTGGATGCCCTGGCGGAAGAGAGCTCGAACGGCTGGAACAATGCCGGTACCGGGCATGCCGCCTTAATGGAACTGAATTACACCCCACGCAGCGCGGACGGCTCTGTCAGTATTAAAAAAGCGATTGAAATCAACGAAGCATTTCGTGTTTCTCGCCAGTTCTGGGCGCATCAGGTGAAAACCGGCGTATTGCGCGAACCGCGTTCATTTATCAATACCGTGCCGCATATGAGCCTCGTCTGGGGCGACGACAATGTGAACTTCCTGCGCGCGCGCTACAAAGCGCTGCAGCAATGTTCCCTGTTCCGCGGTATGCGCTATTCCGAAGATGCCGAACAGATCAAACAGTGGGCGCCGCTGGTGATGGAAGGGCGTGATGCCGGGCAAAAAATTGCCGCCACCCGTACCGAAATCGGCACCGATGTGAACTTTGGCGAACTGACGCGCCAGATGATTGGTTCGTTGCAGAAAAAAGAGAACTTCGCTTTGCAGCTGGGCACTGAAGTGCGCGGCCTCAAACGCAATGCCGACAATAGCTGGAATGTGACGTTGCATAACCTGCAAACTGGCGCGGAGCAGATCATCAAGGCGAAGTTTATTTTTATTGGCGCCGGTGGTGCAGCGCTGAAGCTGTTGCAGGCATCCGGTATTCCGGAAGCGGCAGACTATGCGGGCTTTCCGGTTGGCGGGCAGTTCCTCGTGGCGGAAAACCCGGCAGTGGTCAATCACCATCTGGCGAAAGTCTACGGCCAGGCCACCGTGGGCGCGCCGCCCATGTCGGTACCGCATATTGATACGCGCATTATCGATGGCAAACGCGTGCTGCTGTTTGGACCATTCGCTACGTTTTCGACGCGTTTTCTGAAAAATGGTTCTCTGTGGGATCTGCTGCGTTCGACTAACTCGTCGAACATTCTGCCGATGCTGACCGTGGGGATGACCAACTTCAGCCTGGTGAAATATCTGGTTAACCAGGTGCTGCAAAATGAGGACGACCGCTTCGATGCGCTGCGCGAGTACTATCCGCTGGCGCAGAAAGAGGACTGGCGTTTGTGGCAGGCGGGTCAGCGCGTGCAGATTATTAAGCGCGAGCCGGGCAAGGGCGGCGTGTTGCGCCTCGGAACCGAAGTCGTGAGCGATAAAGAGGGTACCATTGCCGCGCTGCTTGGCGCGTCACCGGGCGCCTCGACCGCAGCGCCAATCATGCTGGAGTTGATGGAGAAAGTGTTCGCTGAGCGCTTCGCTTCTGATGCCTGGCAGGCAAAACTGAAAGAGATCATTCCTTCTTTCGGTACCGAGCTGAATGGCAATATTGAAGCCGCAGACAAGGAACTGCGCTACACCAGCGAGATCCTCGGCCTGAAATGCGACGAGTCGCTGGTAGCAGATATCACGCCACCGGTGCAAAAACCGACAACACAGCCGCACAATGACGGCGAGCAGGTTGCGGATATCGCGCTGTAATCGTTTTTACTGCAACATAAAAACCGTGACGAATGCGTTACGGTTTTTATTACACTCCCCCGCTGATGGATTAGTGAGTTTTTGTTGGCCGCAGTATCACTATCACCAATGATGGGGGAGGGCATCTATCTCGGGCTGTTTGTTCTCTTGCGCATAGCGCAGACATAACAAAATCAACCGCAATGGATTGGTTTCTTATGGGTTTTTGGGGCGGTACGAGAGGATTAAATATATTAATACAACATTATGATTTATATAATTTCATCAAAGCTGTGAGCCTCTCCATTGACAGACTCTTTACTGGAAATCCCTTTCATATAACAGCTTTCATCACGTATACCGCATCCGGTAATTCATTTACGTTGACGTGATCTCGTTTGAATGTCTTCACGAACGGTTCTGCGACCCCGTTACTTTGCGGGCTGCGTACTGGCGTTGCTCACACTAAAAACCCCCGGTGAACTGGCGAACGTGCGTATTGCATCGGCCAGGTGTCAACTGTCCTTATCGGGCAGTTATTCAACATGATGCGGAGCCTTCAGCACGTTACCTAACTTCTTTTCCAGATTTTCAGTATCGATTAAGTGCGCGATTTAAATGGCGGCTACGGCAAAACCTTTATAATCATCGACTGCATGATAGCACCTCATTATCAGCTGCTTCACATAATTGCTACATTTACAATGACGTGCAAAGAAATTTTTAAAAAAACAGCACTTATACCTTTCACGAATGCTTTATAATTTTCAAAAAGCACTTTAAAACCTTCAAATAAACGTACTAAAACTTCAAAAAGCGTTTTAAAACCTTCAAGTAAACACACTGAAACTTCAAAAAGCGCTTTAAAACCTTCAAGTAAACGCATTAAAACTTCAAAAAGCGCTTTAAAAACTTCAAAAAGCACTTTAAAAACTTCAAAAAAAATTTAAAAGTTTCAAAAAAGCGCTTTAAATTTTTAAAGATGCTTTTGATTTTTTATTGATTAAAAGATCCTGGGGTGATGCGATATATTTCATCCTGTTCAGAAATGAACGATTTGCAAATAATTGAAGCACTATTACACAAGGGAATTAAAATGTTCAAAGCAACAGTATTAGAATCCAAAGAAAGTAAAGCAGTTGTGGGCGGAATGGTTGGCCCATACGGTGAATGTTATTTTGTTGATAACCGTCCTAACGGCGTGTATGGCTGGTTCCGTCGTGAATCAGGTAAAAATGGTTTAGAAAAACGTTGTGACGAGAAGTAATTCTCAACATTAATTAAGCAGTAAAATTAAAACAAAGGCCAGTTTCTGGCCTTTTATAATGGTCATCAGTGTGAAGATAAAACCTTTTTTTCTGACTTTATTAGTAGCTATAGTTCCTGCTGTATATGCAGTTAATAGCGTATTTCTTTCGGAAAGTGACGTTACTGAAAATACGAAGAAAGAAAGTTCTCACGTCACCTACTCTGATATCGATCGACTGATTACCACGACCGGCGTTCTAAAACCTAACGAGCAAGTTAGTGTCGGGGCGCAGGTTAATGGACGGCTCAATAAGCTGCATGTGAAGGAAGGTGATGCAGTTAAAAAAGGCCAGTTGCTGGCTGAGATCGATCCTACGCTTGCACAAAATGATGTCGATAGTGCTACATCTGAGCTGGATAATGCATTAGCGCAAAAAAAGATCACGTTACTGTCGCTTAAACAGTCTAAGAGCGATTATAACCGACAAAAGAAAATGTCACTGGATGACGCCACAACGCTGAGCGACCTCGAGACGGCGAAAACAAAATATGAAAGTGATAAAGAACAGCTAGATATAAATGAAATTCAAATAGCTCAGGCCAGAGTTAAGTTAAACACTGCTCAGGCAAACTTAGCGTACACGCGTATTACGTCGCCCATTGATGGCGTCGTCCTGGGTATATTAACCCAGGAAGGGCAGACTATTGTTTCATCACAGAGTGCGCCGACAATTCTGGTGGTGGCTAATCTGGATATCATGACTGTAAATATCAAAATATCAGAAATGGATATTTTGAAAACCAGGGTTGGTATGCCTTTATGGTTTACTGTCACGGCTTCTCCTGACACCCGTTATAAAGGGATGCTAAACAGGATACAGCAAATACCAGAAGAAATGCTTTACGATATGAAGAGCAGTTCAGGTGATTCTGCCGGGAGTAAGAAAACAGCTACCTATTACAATGGGAGTTTTGACGTAGTAAATGATAAGCATGTGTTAAAGCCAGCTATGTCGGTACAGGTTTATTTAGTTGTTGAAGAGAAAAAAAACGTTAAAGCCGTCCCGACAAACTACCTGGGTGAAATGGTTAGCAAAGATCATTATATCGTCAATGTACTTCACAATAATAAAATAGAAAAAAGACGCGTACAAACCGGGATTAAGAACGCAAAAATTACTGAGATCGTTAAAGGATTAGAAATAGGCGATATTATAATAAAGGGTGGCGACTAAATGAGCCGCACCGATGAATATATTATTTTATCAGACGTTTATAAACGATATGAGAGTGGTGGAGAAATCGTTTCTGCACTGAAAGGCGTATCGCTAACCATTAAAAAAGGCGAGTTTATCGCTATCGTCGGGCCATCAGGCTCGGGTAAAACCACGCTGATGAATACCATTGGCTGCTTAGATGATATTAGCGCTGGGCAGATGTCATTCTACGGCATTGACGTATCGGTGTTAACAGCAGACTCAGTTGCTGAGTTACGAAATAAATATATTGGTTTTGTATTCCAGAAATACAATCTTTTGCCTTACTTAACCGCGAAAGAGAATGTCGCTTTACCCGCACAATACACCTCAAAAAACTATAAAAATAGAAATGAACGTGCGGAAAAAATACTTGAGTCGGTCGGCTTAAGCGATCGCGTTGATTTTAACCCAAACCAACTTTCTGGTGGACAGCAGCAGCGCGTCAGCATTGCCAGAGCGCTAATGAATGATGCCGACATTATTCTGGCAGATGAACCGACGGGTGCTCTGGATAGTGTGACGGGTTGCCAGGTTATGGACATATTCAAGACGCTTAACCGAAAGGGCAAAACGATTATCCTTGTTACGCATGATAGCAATATTGCGTCACAGGCCGACCGAATCATACACATGAATGATGGCCGGATCGTGAAAGACGAAAGCAGCGTATCAACCAGTGACCTCCAGGCAGCATGCACCAGGGTACTTGAAAAGGATCCGCTTGGCATGATGTTTGGGATAGTCGAAGCATTCAGAACTGCATTTAGAGCACTGAACGGCCACCGGATACGAGCGTTTCTGTCAATGCTGGGTGTCATTATTGGGGTTTTTGCTGTGCTTATGTCTATTGCCATAAGTGAAGGCGCACACCATCGTGTTATGAAAGAAATGAATTTATTAGCCACCAACACCATTGAAATCAGGCCCGGCACCAGCTGGAAGTCAATGCCAGATCCCGGCAATAAGCTTCTTGAAAAAGATGATGTTGATATGCTTACCGAGCTATTACCGGAAAGTAAAATTTCACCGGTGATAACATCAACAGCGACGATAAATAGCGGTGATAGTGATATTGACGCTGCGCTTACCGGTATCAGTAAGGAGTACTTCGATGCCGATAAAGTGTTAGCTGGCCATTTGTTTGAAACTGACAATATAACCGCCAGTGATGCTGTTGCCGTTATTGACTCGAGGCTTGCAGAAACCGCATTCGGTTCCTCGAATGAAGCAGTAGGAAAATATTTGCAGATTTCCGGCTACCCATTTGAGGTGGTCGGGGTGATCAAAGATATCTCGACGGCATCGGAAAAGACGACATTAAAAGCCTGGATACCCTGGACCTCGTACATAAACCGGATTACGGGTCTGATACCTTTTGAAGCCATCCAGGTTCGGGCCAAAGATCCGACTCAGGTTGAGCTTATAAGAGAGAAAATAGAGCAAGCACTCACGTTTTCACACGGTAAAAAGGACTTCTTTACGGTCACGAATGAGTCCGTGGCAGAAATGATCGAGAATGTTTCTACCTCAATGAAACTGCTCACGGTAGCTATTTCAACCATCTCGCTGTTGGTTGGTGGGGTGGGCGTTATGAACATTATGTTTGTTTCAGTGACAGAGCGCATTCATGAAATTGGCATTCGTCTTTCTGTAGGCGCGAGTCCTGCTGATATTAAAAGGCAATTTTTAATCGAGTCTGTATTTATCTGTTTTTTAGGGGGAGCCGTCGGCGTGGCTTTAACGAGTTTAGCCAGAATTATATTCCCTCTAGTGACGAACCAATTTGACATGGTTTTGACAATAACACCGATTGTTATTGCCTGTGCGTTTTCATGTTTCATCGGCATCGTATTCGGTTACGTTCCGGCGAAGAAAGCATCATCTTATACGCCCGCTAAAGCATTAGGTTACAAATGAAGTTCAGACAAACATCATTATTTTTGCTTTGCTTATTATGCACAGGCTGCGGCAGCATGTTGAAAACTGAATATCATATGCCAGAGATAAAATTTCCAACGGCGGGGCAAAGCGAGAAAACAGGTTATAAAAATGCTGTCACCAATGAAGCATGGTGGAGTGTATTCAATGACCCCCTGTTATCATCGATCATTAATGATACGCTGAGGAATAACAACGATTTGCATGCGGCCGCGTTGAATCTGTTAAAAAGCAAGCTGGATTCAGGCGAAATAAATACGAATCTTTTTCCTGATTTTAATATGTCAGCGAGTGCAAGTAATAACCGCACTTTATTGCAAGGTACTCCTTCAACAGAGAGTTACAGCTCTTCTTTGTCAATGAGCTATGAACTTGATTTATGGGGTAAGTTAGCGAGGACGAGAGAGCAGGGTAAATGGAACATTGATGCCAGTGAACAAGATTTGCAAAACACTGTGTTGGTTATTATTGATTCAATTGCCAAAAGTTACTGGAACATTGCTAAATTCAATGAACAAATTGAGTTTTACAAACAACGGCTTGAGATCGCTAGGTCTACATATCTGGTCGTTAATGCTAAATATAAAAGCGGAGCAGGCGCGAGATCTGATGTCTTATTAGCAAAGCAAGCTATTTATTCAAGCGAGTTACAACTGCGGAATGTTATTAGCCAAAGGGAAAATGAGCGTAACGCCATGACCATTGTCTATAACAAAAACAGTATTGATCGTCCGAAAGAAAAAAAAGGACTTGGTGAATACCAGGATATCAAACTGCCGTTGTTTAAACCGGTGGACATAATATCGCTGCGCCCGGATATACGCGCCGCAGAATCCAGAATAAAAATAGCAATTACCGGTTATGATCTGGCTAAGATTAACTTCTTTCCCTCTATCTCACTGGGCGCGACGATCGGGGCGGGGAGCACCATTTTCACACAATGGTTTAGCGAGCAAACCTTATTACAATCTATCTCGACCGCTTTCCCACCGCTTCAGTGGAGAAAGTTGAGTTTTGAATTAGAAAAAGAAAAGATTGCTGTCGCGTTATCAGTTAATGACTTCAGAAAAGTCGTGCTCAATGCATTATCTGAAGTAGAGAACGCTTTAGATGCCAGAAAAAAAGCTGAATATGGTCTTGAGATGCAAAAAAAGACACTCTCAATTTCTCAGAATCTGATGCGAATAAATACAGTCAAGTACAGGTCTGGTTATATATCGCTTCAGACCTTACTGGACTCTCAGGACAATGTTCTTAACCAGAAAATTTCATACGCCGATTGTCAGTACGATTATCTAACTTCTACGATGAAGTTTTTATTATCAATCGGTGGTGGTGAATTTAACAGCAAGGTAAAAAGTTAAAATGGAACATAGACGCGTTGTTATCACCGGCTACGGTGCGATTACGCCGTTGGGAAGCTCAGCGGAAGAAAGCTGGAAATCTATTATGGATTACCAAACAGGCTATCAGTACGTTGATAAAACGGATGCGAGTATTAACTCGAAATTTTATGGCTTGATTGCGCATGAACCTAAGTTAACGGGGGTTCCTGCTTCTATTCGACGGAAATTACCGCGTTTTGCACGGCTTGGTCTTGCGGCTGCGCAGGAAGCTGTTGCAATGGCATTTAACCAGTCTCTACCTGCCGATATCTACGACCCCCTGAAATGCGGCACGATTGTCGGCACCGGCTGGGGGGGAATTGATGACGCCTACCATAATTATGATGATTATAAACTTGTTGGTGTTGGCTCGCCGTTTAGCTGCTTTCATGCAATGCCAAGCGTCGCAACGGCCGCCTGTAGCATCATGTGGGGATTGAGGGGGTATCAAAATACCCCGATAGCAGCATGTGCCACGGGGAGCATGGCTATTGGCGAGGCTTATGAATTAATTAAAAATGGGCACATGACCATGATGCTTGCCGGTGGAAGTGAATCACTGACATCAAATGCATCGGTGTGGATGATTGATGTGCTTCAGGCGTTAACGCATGAACAACATGATATCCAAAAAGCCTCTTGCCCATTCAGTCTTGACCGCTCGGGGTTCGTTTTATCTGAAGGCGCGGCTATCCTGTGTCTGGAGGAGCGCGAATCAGCGCTGGCAAGAGGGGCGACCATACTCGGTGAAATTAAAGGATACGGGAATTTTTCCGATGGAGTTGATTTTACCGCTCCTGCACAGGATAAGCTTTCACGCGTTTCTACTATCAAGAAAGCGTTAGCGGATTCGGGGCTAAGCGCTAATGAAATTGGTTATATAAATGCGCATGGAACATCAACCATGCTCAACGATCTCAATGAAACACAGTCGATTAAAGATGTCTTCGGGCGGTATGCATATGAGATCCCCGTTTCGAGTACAAAATCATACAGCGGGCATCTGATTGCTGCAGCAGGTAGCTTCGAAAGCATTGTCTGTCTGAAGGTGCTGGAAAACAATATCCTGCCGGCAACACGTAATCTGAACCGCCCCGATCCAGAATGTGATCTTGATTTCATTCCAAACCAGCATCGTCAGACTGTTGTAGATAATGTACTGAATCTCAGTTTTGGGTTCGGGGGGACAAATGCTGCTCTGGTCATAGGTCGCTCGTTATGACAGACATGACATATGATGACTTTCACGCAAAGCATTGGGCCCATTTTTCTGGTGATTACAACCCGATACACTTTGATCTACTTGCTGTCGCTAAACTGAATCAAACAGCATTGGTTGCGCATGGCATGCGTGTACTGGCAGATGTACAAAATGAGCTGATTAATCATTCCGGTATTTTTAGCGCAGCATATTCTGCTCCGGTAAAGTTTTCAGCAAAATTTGAAAAACCAGTATCGTGTGGCACGATGTACTCTTTACGCCATAATGATGGAGAAATAAAGACAACCTTCAAATTGATTGATTCCTCAACCGGTATCACACATATTCGCGGCACTATTTCTCAGGCAAATTATCCAACCATCAACGATGTTATTGTTGAAAGGGTTTTGTCGAAGGAATATCAGGATGAGGTTGTTGCACTGTGGCCTGCTGACATAGAACAAAATTATGCCGTTTTTTTATCCTCAGTAATGTTCAGAGAACTATTCAGGGCTAAGGATTTATTTCCTGCCGACTTTTTAAATAAATGTACTCCCGTGCATTCGCTATCAGCGCTGTTGTCGCAGGAACACGTATTACAAACGCATTATGATTTCTATTGCCATTCTTCCTTGTTTTACAGAGAGGGACAAAAAATTGAAGGTTTGTGTCTCTCTATTGCAAGGCCATTGATAACCGGTGATGCAGATTACGGCTGGTTAATTCAAGTTCAGGTGGCGGCAAAAGAAAAAGAAAATACACTCATGCAAATGTCGGTGACACTGAAAGTTGCCATTAACTAACAGGTGAAATGAATATGTACACAGAACTTTATAACGCTATTGCAAGCACTATTGCCGATGCAAAAGATCTTCCTTTAGAAGAGATAAACGAGCAAACGACTATTTCAGAATTAGGTTTGGATAGCCTGGACTATGTAGAACTAATGGTAATGGTAAAAAAGCAATTTAATATAACTATAAATTTCGAAGCAGCAATGAAATCAACTGACATTACTCTTAAAGAGTTTTGTACATCCGTTTTATCAGCTTAGCATTTCAGGTGATTAATAATGAGTGACTCATGGATCCTTGTTACAGGTGGAAATCGCGGGATTGGTTCAGCCATTGTCAATGAATTACGTAGTGACAATAATATTGTATTCACTTCTCGGTCGACAAAATCCAGCCCGGATGAAAATAATCAGTCCAGTAAGACTTTCATTGAGCATGTGGTTTGCGATAACTGTGATGTTGTGCAGGTGGAAACGGTTGCGAAGGATTTGTTAAATCGATATGGACCGCCTAAAGCCGTCATACATAATGCCGGGGTCACTCAGGATGAACTGCATATTCGTCAATCGATTGAGCAATGGCGGAATGTGATTGATACAAACCTCAATGCCATTTTTTATTGGAATAAGTATCTCCTGCCTGAAATGATGGCGAATGGCGATGGTGTTATTTTGCTTGTGAGTTCGGTAACGGGAATAAAAGGCAATATTGGTCAAACGGTTTATGGTGCAAGCAAAGCGGCTCATTTTGGGCTGGCCCGGTCACTGGCGCTTGAAGTTGCTCGATTTGGTATTCGCGTTAACTGCCTGGCTCCGGGAGTCATAGACAGTGATATGACGCACAACTTATCGCCAGATGCCTTGAAAAAATTACGTTCACAAATCCCGCTGCGCCGGTTTGGCTCTGTGGAAGAGGTGGCAAAGGTTGCACGATTTATGATTAGTGAACCTTGTCAATATATGACAGGCCAAACAATTGTGCTTGATGGCGGAATGACCGCTTAACATTCAGGTATAATTCACAAATACAGACCAGTTGAGAGCGTGATGCCAGGCTTTGAATTTCTTAGTTTGTTATTGTCAGGTTATGTTCGTGTTTATTACAAGAAAATAACCATTTTTAGAACAATAAAAAGCAAGCTGATAGCTTTATTTTTTAAATATATAGATTACCGATTTTTACTCTATATTTCGGAGAGATATTGTTTTCTATTTGGTAAGAGTTATGGCCTGAATAATAGCTTCAGGCAAACGCATTACAACGTTCTTGGTTTGCAAAGCACCACAACACATTTTTTTTGTGTGATGCGACAAAAAATATTAAAAAATGCGCTGGTTAATGAGAATAAACAACTGCTGGAGCAGTTGGAAGCTTGTGCAGGAAAAATAAGGAGCTATATTGATGAAAATAATATATCTTCTCATCTGATATTTGCGCCATTGCACACCGTCTCGGATATTTTACAGACGGTGATTGCCGCGCGGGTTACGGGAAAGCCGGTTGTCGTTGTCTCTGTGCACAATTCAATGCAAAGTCTCCATGAAAAGCAAAATAATAACTCGCAGGGTATCTCTATTGAACAATTCAACCCTGAAGCAATGGAGGGTAATGAAGGCAATAGTTTGCAGGATATTATTTTTTCCCTGGTAGAGAATCAAAAGAACCTTGTTATCTTTCCTGATGCACTTCCGGAATGTACAACCAGGCTTACAAAGAAAAAAATGAAAACGTTTCCAGTTAGATTGCTGGAGCGAAGCTGTGAGTTGCACTCAGGTCTTCCTGTTTTTAGCCGCCTGCTAAAACAGTCGACGTTATTTTACTGTATCAAGCTGGATGATAAAAATAATTTAAATATAGATATTTTAGATTGCGTTGACCATCGCAAGATCGAAAAGAAAATGCCTGAGTTAGTTGAGCAGGGTATCTGCAGATATAACAATGAATGGACTTTGTGGCACTACACGTCCTTCTATAGTTATAATTTTTAGGTTTTATTTAATATTATGAAAGAGAAATATTATTCTTCTCCTGAAATGGTTTATCAAGGAGAAATATCCGAGTGTGGGCTTGCATGTGCTTGCATGATGCTCAATACCTTAGGTGAAAATACTACATTAACTGACTTACGTGATAAATGGGGTGGCGGTGATGGTACGTCCCTCGATTTATTAGTTACTATACTTAAATCATACGGGTATGAGGCCTTACCGGTTAAATTTGATGTTAGTAGCATTCAATATTTACCCGTTCCATGTATATTGCATTATGGCGGAAATCATTATGTTTATGTATATAGCCATCACGGTGCCTTCTTTCAGGTTTTAAACCCTGCTACTGGCAGGCTAATGATCTCGGCCGAAGAACTTGAATTATCGGCAACGGGGTTTGGCTTGATCCTTGATGAATCATTATATAAGGATAAAAAAAGCTCGGGTAAAATTAGAAGTGAAAGTGGGTGGCTAGAAAAACTCTCTTTTCCGGGGATCATGAAAAGATGTTTACTGGCAATATTTTTGTCGCTCTTTTCTTTGATTACGCCGATGTTGTTCTCATTTATATCGAAAGATCAACATTTCTTTTTAGATGAACAGATCAATATTATGTTTATGGGAATGATTCTGCTGTTTTGTCTTATATCATTCCTGCAATACATTAGTAACAAATATGGTTTGAATGCAGCGATAAATGCAGCAACAAAATATAAGCCTTCATTATTTAAAAGGTTATTAAAGAAAGATATCTCTTACTTTGAATGACGATCTTCTGCTGATATTAATCAGCGGATTAATTCCATTGGAATGGCTATTCTGAACAGGGAAAAAATACTTAATGATAAATATAAGGCACTGACTATAACAATTATAACTCTATGTATAATGTTATGGCTAAATGTTGTTTTGTCGATCCTTTCAATCGGAACTATGGCAATTTTTGGTTGCGTTAGTTATTACTTTGCAGGTATCAAAAAGTCATTTGCAAAAAGCTTTGAAGAAAGTGTTTCGGATATTGAAACATTTAATCTTGAAACAATAAATGGAATCCAGGCTATTAGATCTGGTGAGCTAAGCACTGGCGTTCTTGGAAGGTATAATCATTTACTTGAAGTGTTGTTTCATCGATACAAAAAGGTAAGCTCTACCGATATTAGACAGAATGCAATATTTTCATTTCTGAGTAATATTGATTCAATGTTGTTTTTATGGATATCATTCTATAGCATAAGTGAATTACATATATCTTACGGAAATGTGATTGCCTTTTGGTTTTTCAGACGGATTGCGATGGATAGCATCAATCAATTCTATCAATGTTGCGTTGCACAGAAACTGCAAAAGGTCTCTGATGAGCGATTAAAAGATATGTTATCTTATAAAGAAATCGACATTACTCGTCAGCATTCTACAATTAAAGAATCAGTTTGTGTCCAGAATCTACAATTTGGTTATGGACCCGATAGTGCAATTATTAAAAATTTAACTATTGAAATACCGTTGCATTCCAGGACCGCTGTAATAGGAACTTCCGGTGCTGGGAAAAGCACCTTATTGAAATTATTGGCTGGATTATATAAGCCAGGAAACGGTGATTTCATTATAGATGGTCAAAAAATAAATAAAGATGACCTGCATCTGTTTTATTCCAATGTGTATTATCTTCCACAAGGCTCTATCGTATTTAACGGCACGATTTATGATAATATCGTCTGGTATAGTGGTGGAGAGGCTAATGAACGTGATTGCCGCGAAATGTTGAGGAAATTTGGTTTATTGGAGGTAATTACATCTTTGCCTGCAGGGTTGTACACTAAAATATCGCCAGGTAATCCCGTTCTCTCTTCCGGTCAATTACAACGATTGATGCTTTGCAGGGCATTACTTTCATCTAAATCTATTATTTTGCTCGATGAGCCGACCGCTAATCTCGATGAAAAAAGTGCTATGCTGGCATTAGACTCTTTAATGACCAGTGATAAAACGATTGTATTATCTACCCATGACGTTAAAACGTTATCCCTGTTTGATAATGTTATTGACCTGGATAATCATTGACCGTTATACATGCGATAACTATCTGAAAAGAAGCTGGCTTATGGCCAGCTTCTTTTTAACTTTTAGGTATTACAAAAACGGTAACACTTTTCAAGATGTATTATCGGTAAGGAGTTAGACCATAGACCTGAGTCAATTGCGGGCATAAAAAACGCAGGGTTTGTGCTATACAGGCTCTTAGTGTAAGTACCCGGCATAATCGACCCATCCACTTTCAGAGCTCTTCCTGCATATTCATTCTTGCCCATGAAGGCGCGCGCTATGCGTAAAGCCCGTTTTACTGAGCATCAGCTCATCACTGTGTCCAGGATGGTTGAAGCCGGATGAACAGTGAAAGATGTCTGCCGTGAGGCTGGTCTCTTTGAAACGACGCACTACAGCTCATTGCTATATCGTGGATGTATAACAAAACGGATAACTAAAATACCTGGCTGTAAATGTAACAGACTGAACTGCTATGAATGAAAAAAAACCGCAAACACAGTGTGAATGCGGTTTTTATCGAGGTCTATGGTCTGAAATGAACCACACCATATTGTAATTTGGTCGGCACGAGAGGATTTGAACCTCCGACCCCTGACACCCCATGACAACGATTCAACACCCGGAAAACCCTTGCCGCATCTGGCTTTGTGAGTTGTTTGTATGTATATGCAAACAGTACATTTTTTACAAAACCCACTCTTTATACATCAAGGACTTAAGCTGGGTTTTTCCTTTTTATTTTTGCCTGAAATTTAGTGTCGTCAACAAAAAATAGAATTGTATAAACATTGGCAGATAAACAAATCAACAAAAATCTGTTGATATTGTTTTCTTTGAGTGTTAACTTATAACCAGACCCAAGTGAACTGGCTGGGGGTCTTCGACACACTGGAGATATAACTATGTTAACGCCGTTTGGTAAGACAGTAAGAAAAATGCGCATAGACCTGGGGCTAACGCTTAAAAGCATGGCTGAGGCTATGGGCATGACCTCGTCTTATCTTTCAGCAATCGAAACTGGTAAAAGGGCGGTCACTAAACCCGTGCTGGATAGCATCATTGGCTATCTCAATGCGGATGAAAAACAAAAAGAAAAGCTTATCAATGCAGCTCGTGACTCTCAGCAATCAGTAGAGATCAGCTTGTCAGGTAAGAATGACCATGCTCGTGAAGTCGCAATTGCGTTTGCTCGCAGTTTCGACGAGTTAAATGAAGAAGATTTTCGGAACTTACGACAGATTTTGAATCGAAAACAGCAGTAGGAGGCAGCTTGAGCGGACAAGATTACCGTGTACCACCGCAGAATCGTGAATCAATACGTTCGATCGTAAGATCCTTGCGGGGTACCTTCGGCATCACAGGTTTGAAGTTTCCTGTTATGGAGGTAATTGAGTTCGCATTGCCTCAGTTGATCCCCGATTTTGAACTCCATATCGGTGGGATGAAAGAAATGGGGGACACGCATGGTCTTACATACCCTCAGGAGCATTTATTGATTTTGCGAGAAGATATCTATGAGGGCGCTTTGAATGGTGTCGGCCGTGACCGAATGACTGCAGCGCATGAGCTTGGTCATCTCCTCATGCATAAGAATATTGCTTTTGCTCGTTCCGCTCCTGGGTTAAAGATCCGCCCTTTTGAAAGCAGTGAATGGCAAGCTAAATGTTTCAGTGGGGAGTTATTAGTGCCAGCAATACATTCCAGGGTATTAAAAGGAATGAGTGCGGAAAAAGTTGCTGAGATATGTGGGGTATCGTTAGAAGCCGCGCGTTATCAACTTGGAAAAATGTAAAACCCCTTGCTTGGCGCCAACCAATACAAGGGGCATTTAGGTGATGAACCCAAGAGGCATCACCACCGTGAACAGCTTCAATAGACAGCCTGAAACTAACACCTTCAGGGAAGATGTTCAAGGGAAAAATCTCTCTTGGTAAGGAGGTGTTTTATGGATGGGTTTGAAATCTATCGTTTCAAAAGCGGCGCCTAAAGGGTTCCGTTGGGTCTTCTGCCGTTACCGCAAGGTTCGTGGGAAATCCGCAAAAGTCCTTGATGCTCATGATTATGGGTATGAGGCGTGGGCATTCTTAGTTCGTTGCTAATGTCCAGATAACAATCAAAACAAAGGCACCTCTTTTGGTGCCTTTTTTGATATCTTTTTTACGCGTATTTTATTTCACCATGTGGCACGAAAACCCAGTCGATATGATTCTCGGTGTATATCTTTGTAGACTTCGCATCGCTGTGTGCCATCCGCGCCTGCGGATCAATACCCTGCTTGTTGAAGAGGAAGGCAGATAATGCCCTGATCTCGTGGAATGTTGGACGCTGTTCTTCCGGGAGATTTGCGGCGACGCCAACCAGATCCCTTAGTGCAGAGAATGCCCGACTCAGGTAGTCCGGCGCTACCTGTGTCGGATGGTGCACCTCTTTGCTGGTGGGATTGCTGCGCTTCAATGGAAGCCGGTGGACGACATAAGGGCTGGCCACATTATCCCGACTGCGTTCGATAATGTCCTTCAATACGGGCCCGATGGGGATCGCGACGTGAGAAGCCTCTTTATGCTGTACTTTCTGGCGATGGATGTAGAGCGTGCCGAAGATATCGCCATGAGGTTCATTAAGCCAGACGCAACCGCACACACCTTCACTGGGTTGTTTAATGGAATAACGGATCCGTGAAACCTCCAGGCGCGCATGTGTTGTTTGAAGTGCGAGATCCATCGCGATCTGTAACCATCGTTCGGCCGCTTGGTGAATTTTGAGGTAATCCTTAAGCGACAGACGGCGGCGCACCTTCGATTCAACCCGGCGCATTTTTTTACGTTCTGCCGGGTTATCCATCATTAACGATTCATCTACCGCATAGCTGAATAATTTTTTTAAGAAGCTGACTTTTCTGTTTTGAACATTAGCCGATGCCTCCGAATGATATTTCCTGATATATCCATTAACATGCTCAAGTTCGATATCACAGGCATAAATATCGCTGAAATATTCTTTAACCCTCTCAATATCATTAAGCCAAACCGATAGCGTATCGCCTCCTGGTTTCTCATCATTAATAGCGCGATCTAAAAGCTTCTGTGCATATTCAGCAAAAGGGCGCGCCTCTCCGTTTATACCACCGGATTCTCTGACAAGGTTTTCAATTGATGGCACTGACTCCGGGCGGAGTCGGTTGTTATATTCTCTGGCGATCGCTATAGCCATAACGCGATCAGTTCCAAGGTGCTTTCTCTTCCCGGTAATCAGAGTAAAACGATATTGACCTGATGATTTTTCAAAATACAGGTGATCCGGAAGGTTTCGGTTTTCCCTTTTTCGAGGTCTTGCGGCCATGTTAATCCTCTTGCATTAACGTGCGAACGCGCTCACTGATCATCGAATCTACACCCCATTGTTCGGAAGAACATACCCAGACCATTCCGTCCACGACACGTCCCTTCAACAGGCCATCTTCAACCCAGCGCTTAATCGTTCTGTTATCTGGTATCGAGCCGGGAACAAACTCGCGTTTACCCCACTGACTCGCCTTCATCAACTTGGCCATGGTCATATCTCCACTACCGGCTGCAACCGGTTATTTCAATCTGTACGCACATGACGAGCAGCCAAGCCTGGCGCCGTCGTTACACTTCAAACAAATGTCAGGCTCGCTGGTGGCCGGAGCCATCTGTTTAATTATCCGGGCAGTAACCAGCACCGGCATTGGAACTCTCTGGCGCTTAGCTTCCTCCAGTAGCTTTGCCAGTTCCAGCAGCCGCGCCTTACAATCCATCGCTTCAGCGCGCCACCAGATCACGTCTTCGCGCAAGCGCCGTTGTCGCCGCAATTTCAGTTTGCTGGCCATTAGCGCTTCAACCCCTCGAATGAAACAGTGGCATTAAACATGTCACTCACATCGCGGTAGAACTTAATAGAGTGAATGCGGAGAACTCCGATACGGTTGTTGGTAAATGAAATCGTGAAGGTGTCACCTTTCCTGGGCATCGGTTCGTAAATCAGACCCGCGCCAAAGTAATGGCCGGTGATCTCCATCTTTCCCTTTTCCTTGAAGCCCTGAACGAAGTGCAGGGCGTGGCCCCATGTTTGCGTGGTGTAATCGAACTCTGTGCTTTCAGCCCTGTTACCTTTCAGCAGTGCGAGTAATTTAGCGAGCATGGTCGGCTCCCAATTCAATGAGCTGCTGGCAATCCATGCAGGTCTTGCAACCGGCAATAGCGGCGCGCCGCGCTTCAGGTATAGCCTCGCCGCACTCTTCGCAATGCTCGGCTGACGGAGCATTACGGTCAATGCGAATGCGTTGTAAGGCGTGCGCCATGTTGAGCTCTACCAGCTCGTTAGCCTGGTCGATGAGTTCTGCTGTCATGCTGCACGCTCCTGTTTCTGCTGTGCTACTTGGTTAATCCAGAGGCACTCAGTGCGTTGCACTGAACCAGACTGACCATTAGCTGATGTCGTGCGGGTAACTCGCTTCCAGCTCGAGAGTGATTCGTTGTAAAGATCGCTGTCGTAGCCGCAAACAATGACCATCCCGCTTAATTCCTTCATGCTGGTAAGCAGCGCTTTATGCTCGTCGTTTGTCATTTCGAAACGATAGGCGCTGTTTTTCGCAACATTAACGCGGGTGTCATGTATGTAAGGTGGATCCACAAAATGCAATGTGCTGGTGGTGTCGTGATCTTTCATACACTGGATTGCATCGCGGTTTTCAACCAGCACGCCAGCGAACCGGCTGGCCACAGCGGCCAGGTTATCCGGTTGCCTTGCAAAAATAGCCTGAGCGGTCGCGCTGTTCCGTTTGGTATCAAGCCGGAAACCTGTAGTGCCTTTGGTCGCACCGGCACTACCAAATCCCATGGCCGCGCGGACTACCGTTCGACGTGCGCGCTCCACCTGATCTTCCGTCGGCTGGTATGCGCAATAAAACTCTTCACGTGAGTAAGGTGTCAGAGCGCATGCCTCAATCAATTTCCGGCTTTGCACTGCATCGCGCAGCACGCGGAACAGATTCACAATCTCCCCATCCAGATCGTTGTAAACCTCAGCCTCACTCGGTGCTTTGCGAAGAAGGACTGATGCGGCGCCGCCAAATGGTTCGACATAGCAACGGTGCGCCGGAAAATAGCTTGTGATCCACGAAGCCAAGCGGAATTTGCCGCCGTGGTAACGGATTGCAGGATGCTTGATTGCCACGGTGTCGATCATTGGCGTGCCTCCTGCAATTCGTTAAAGCGATTCATGAAGAGGGCATAGGCTTGCCCTGGGCGGAGCGGGTTAATCAGTATCAGGTCGGTTGCCGGGATGTTTTCCAGAATTGCCCAGGTAGTACCGTCGTCTATATCCAGATCACGGCGCTCGGTAGCCAGCATAGTGAGGTCTGCATATTTGACGACAGGCGTATGCTCGCGCGGCAACCCGAACTTATTGCGGATCATTTCGTCAACCAGAGCCTCGATGCGCTGGTAGTCAGGCAGCAGCGCTTTAAGTGGTGCGGGAATGTCCTGCACATAGGCTTCTGCAGCATCGTGCATCAGCGCTTCAAACGCGTGCTCAACCGGTACGATGCGGCTACACAGCACCGAATGCTGCGCCACACTGTAGAATTCCGGCAGGTGACCGTTAAAGCGGCAGACCTTCGACAGTGCATTGGCGATATCTTCAATATCAATGTCGTCGGCGGTGGCCGTCAGGTAGTCAAACTTTTTGCCCGTGTAGGTGCGAATAAAGGTTTCTTTCATTGCGTTGTATCTCCTTTGCGCGCTGCAACACGCGATTTTTGGATGCACGAATCCCTCGCCGGGTGGCGATAATTAATGACTATTCGCTTTACTAAACGCCCGGAGCAGGGCGCTTAATGAAGCGGGCGGCTGCAACCGCCTGTGGTATCTCCACATAATTGAAAGCGCGCTCCGGAATGGGTTTGCATTAACGACCAGACACTCAGGGGAAGAGGCCGGAACGCGCTTACAGTTATGTGAAAAAATTGCGGCGCCCTCACGGGAAAGATCCGACGCCGCCAAAAACTACCAGTTGGCATTTATACTGTTGTGTGGTGCCAGACGCTTATCTTCTCGTTATTGTCGAAGCGGCTGCAATTCACCACAACTGGAAGCGCACTCCCGCTTAATCACACCTGCCACCCATAACTGATGAGAGAAGGAGTGCGCTTTCATGTTGTGTGCCTGGCTTTAACCACATCAGGTTCGGTGTTGTCCTGGTGTTCTCACCCAATCAGAAGGACTCGAATATGGACACGGTGCTGCAGCAACAAATTAACCAACTGACTCTCGAAATTGCCCGCCTGAAAGAGGCTCAGGCAGTAGCCGAGAAAAACGTTGTAAATCTTGTCGCACGGTCTGAATTTACCGTTGCGCTGATCTCGGCTCTTATTTCCGACGGCACCATCAGCACCGATGATGCTGTGGATTTCATCAAGGAGGCTCCCGTCGAAATACCCGGTTACACTGAGAGCGTCGAGCAGGCCCGTCACACCGTTATCGAAATCCTTAGCTATCCGAGAGCACATTTTTAGCCGCTGCGTTTTGCCGGACTCTTCCCGGTGGTCACACCGAATCGCCACGATGGTGAATCGCTCAGGCCGAAGTACGGGGCTGGCTTGCACATTCCGGCTACCCGCTGGATCGGGATACTGTCAAAGGAATCCCCGGACCGCTAACGACGCATGTGCCATACGCCGTACTGCTTTTTTGCCTGTCTTTTCACCACATCAGGCTCGGTGGTATCTTGGCGTTCTCACACAGCCAAGAAGGAAAACATCATGATTGTCGGGATAGCCCATCTCTTTAACCAAACTAAAGAAAACATTGCCGCCATCCGAGGCGTTAAGGTTTCCGGCTTCGTTGATAGCAATGAAATCGCATGTGTTAACAACCGTGCCGTCCAGGTGTGCACTCTCGACTTCCTGTTGGAGTTGCACCGTAAAAAATACGGGAACAACTGCAACGGTCTAAATGGAATACAGGCGCTACACCACAAACTCTTAATGAAATATCAATGGCCACCATCCGTGATTCGTGGACTGAGCCTGTCTGACATATTTCTTTCTCTGCACGACGAACTACAGCTTGAATCCCTTCCCGAAGACGCAGGCCGATATCTTTTGCAAATAACCAGAACCCAATACCCGATTAACTTTCCTGACTATCTTGACGGGGAGTGGGATCCTAATCTTTCGCAAAGATTTCTAACTGAGATTCCAGACTGACCTGGGCTATTCTGGCGCTGAGTGCCGCAAGCCTCGCCTCCAGTGATTCCCTCTCAATCTCAAGTTCACGAAGAAGGTTCAAATTTTCAGCCTTACGCATAAACCATGAGTGAAGCTCTTCGTTGCTCATGGTTCCAGCGTCGATTACCGGCTCTTTCATTGACATATTCATCACCCCTGTAAACACAATTTGCGAATCACCCCCATCCTCATACGCCCCGGGCGGCTACTTCGTGGGCTTACTGCTGTTCGCTGTTGATGGATAAAAGATACAGATAAAACTGTAATTTAGTCAACAGCTAAAACTGTTAATTGATTATGAAATACACATCTATCTGTTTTTTAATTAGATTTAATTTTCTAAAGACGAAAAAAAACCGGCATAGGCCGGTTGTCACGGGGATGGGTTAGCGCTTTCTACGATATATGCGGTGTTCAATCATAACGCCTAATATTGTAAGCGGCTGATCATTGGAGTTGATAATGGGATAATCGTCATTTAGTGGCACTAACTCGAAATGCTGAATCCCCTTACTGTCTGTATAGGTAGGGCGATATTTTTTAAATGTCGCTTGATCACCACCATTTTTAGCAACAACAAACTCTCCCGGTGTTGGCTCGATTTCAGGGTCAACAATAATGACATCACCGTCCTTGAAATCAGGTTCCATGGAATCACCTTCAATCCGTAAGGCGAAACTGAATTCAGATAAATCATTGTCAGTCATTATATATTCAAAGCTGCCATCAAACGCTTCGATAGGCGGCTTCTCAGCTAACGCACCGGCTTGAACATAACTGATAAGAGGAACTCGGTGGCTATTGACTTCCGATGTAGCCATAAACGTTCCGCCGTTCATCAGCCATGTTGGGTCGCAATTCAAAGCCTTTCCGATCCCAACAATATTACGTGGTTTTAATGTCTTTCCGTCTTCAATACTCGCCCATGACTGCTGACGAATGCCGGCTTTTTCTGCTGCCTCGGATTGAGTTAAACCCAGTTCAAGTCTTTTCTGTTTTACACGTTCTGCAAGGCTCATAGATTCCCCTTCCATTTGCCCCGATCGTCACAGTTTAAACTGTAATTGACAAACAGAATTAGCTGTCAGAAAATACAGATAAAACTGTGGAGGTGATATGGAAACAATTTCTCAACGCCTCAAGCAGAAACGTGAGGAGATGAACTTATCTCAAGCTCAATTAGCCGAGAAAGCTGGAATGACCCAGCAGTCTCTACAGGCAATTGAGGCTGGTAATACCAAGCGCCCACGATTTTTGCTCGAGATCGCAACCGCTCTTCAATGTGATGCCCACTGGCTGCTGTATGGAGAACATCATTCAAGCACCGCAAAAGTTTCAAATTTTAAGAACAAAAACCCTACGTGATTCTCTCTGAATAATTAACTACCAAAGGGAAAACAACATGGTAGAGCACAGTTTGAAAGCAGTGGTTAAGGCGATGTGTAAGGCCTACCCCGGTGGACGTGAAGCCATGGCCGGTGCGCTTGGCATGACCGCCACGCAGTTCAATAACAACCTTTACGAGAAAAACGGTTGCCGGTTTTTCGAAGTGACAGAGCTGGAAGCGATGGAGGACTTATCGAATACCTCATTCCTGGCTGATTACTTTGCGAAGCGCCGCGGCTGTCTTCTGGTGGAAGTTCCAACCTTTGAAGAACTCGATCGTGTTGACCTTTTCAGCAGGGCAATGCGCACCGCAGCAGCACGCGGGCAGGTTGATCAGATTATCCAACAGGCACTGGAAGACGGGGTGATTGAACAACATGAAGCAGAACTTATCCACGAATATCACCGCCGTCATATGGCTGCGCGTGAAGAAGAAGTCGCGGCCATCATCGAATTATTCAGCCGCAAAAAGAAGTGACGCCAGCAGGTTGCAGCCTCTGGCGTCGTGGCGTGTCGATCGTTGTGGAGATACCTACGCATGAACAGTTTAAACCGATATCGGCCAGCTAAGCAATTCCGCTGCCCACCGCTGGTGGGGAGTAATGCACCGTTCGGCTATGTGGAAAGAGTACGCGGAAGCGCTGATGCCAACAACTACCAGCGCGCCGCCGGAATGGTAGAGGCGTTTGCAGCTATGAACGAGCAAGGGCGCAAAGAATGGCTGAAATTAACCGGCAATTCAGAGACCACCGCGGAATCCCTGTGCGGGTCATCCGCTGGGAGCCAGAAAAGCAGCGCGTTATCTATCTTCGTGAAGCGCAAGGTTACGAGCATGAATGCTTCAGCCCGTTTGAGCAGTTCCAGCGTAAATTCAGAGAAATAAAGGACGACCATGAGCCAGATATTTGAAATCGTCCAGTCGCTGTCAGGGCAGAGGAACAGCATCACGATCCCTGTTCCTTATCTCGACTTCTTTTCCGGCGATCAGCAGGCGCATGCGCTGGGTGCGGTACTTAATCAGCTTGTATTCTGGTCAGGTAAATCAGACCTGAATGATGGCTGGTTTTACAAAGAGCACAGCGAGCTTGCTGCCGAAATCCGTGGTGTAAGTGAAGACCAGGTGCAACGCCTTGTAAACAAGATTTGCACTCGCTGGCTTCCGGGTGTGGTGGAAAAAGCACAGCGTCAGGTTAACGGGACCAAAAAAACGCATTACCGCATTGATGGTGACGCGTTGATAAATGCTCTCTTTCCTGCGAATCCAGTGGATTCCGCAGAATCGCGGAACGGGAAACGCGAAGTCGCGGAACCCATTACGCAGAATCACGGAACCGAAACCGCAGAATCGCGGAACCCTAACCGCGAAGTCGCGGAATCTATTCTCTATACAGATCATTACACAGATCACCACAAACAGATCTCAAAACCCTCTTGTCAGGTTGCTGCGCAACCCGACCCCGAAGTGGCAATAACTGATTCAGCGATTGAGGTTCTTACCCATCTGAACCAGGTCAGCGGATCTCGTTACCAGAAATCACGGAGATCGCTTGAGCACATCCGCGCGCGTCTTCGCGAGGGGTTCACAGTCAATGACATGAAACTGGTTA
This sequence comes from Kosakonia sp. AG348, assembly GCF_003337365.1. Taxonomy (NCBI): domain Bacteria; kingdom Pseudomonadati; phylum Pseudomonadota; class Gammaproteobacteria; order Enterobacterales; family Enterobacteriaceae; genus Kosakonia; species Kosakonia sp. AG348. Next base: position 7,158 of record NZ_QPJR01000005.1, on the reverse strand, counting down.
TCGACCTGAAGCACGAGCACTGGCGCGACAACGACGAGTTTTATCAGTACATGCGCCCGGAAACTCTGTTTGGTCCGAAGAAATTCGAAGGTTACCTTCAGCGCGCCACCAACTGGGAAGCTAAAGGCCGTCCGCTTCGCGAGACCTGGGACAGGAAACGGGAGCGGGACATCAATGCCATTAGCCGCCCTGATACCAATATACCGCCGGGGTTCCGCGGATGAGCGCCTTTTCTGAAGTGCTCGAATACATCCAGCAAAACGGCGAATGCACCACTAGCGAGGTGTGTTGCGGCCTGGAACATCTGGATCTCAGAGTCGTGCAGCGCACGCTTGAGCGCCTGGCGAGCATCGGCCAGTTGAAGCGCAAACCGCTTGGCCGTTTTTTCCTGTATTTCACAGACGCACCGATCGCGCCCAGCGAAACAGGCCGTCCGGTTGAACTGGCGAACAAGGCACTTGATCTGGAGGCAAGGGGCTTACGCCGCCGCGCTGCCACTGTATGGCTGGAAGCCTTTGACTGTGCAAAAACGCCACAGGCCAGAGCGTGCTTCGCGCTGCGCCGGGCAAAGTGCCTGTCAGGAATGACACGCGGTGTCGCTGATGGTGCCGGTAACCGCTGGAACGAAACCAATATCGGGGGTTCACAGTGAGCCAGGTAGATAACATCATTACCATTGCCAGACCATCAGAAACGCCAGCGCCGCGCATTTACCAGCGCCCGTTCCTCAAATGGGCTGGTGGCAAGTATTCACTGCTACCGGAACTTGATCGCCTCATCCCGGCTGGTAAACGCCTTATTGAGCCATTTGTGGGCGGCGGTTCGGTGTTTATCAATTCCGATAAGCATGAAAGTTTCCTGCTGGCTGACGTAAACGCTGATCTGATCAACCTGTACCAGATGCTGACAGTGGTTCCCGAGCTGGTAACCGAGTGGGCCAGGGGATTATTTGAAAAGCTGAACGATGAAGACAGCTATATCGCCTGTCGCGAAGAGTTCAACAACCAGAGTATGTCCGGCCCTGAGCGAGCCGCCGCCTTCCTGTACATCAACCGCCACTGCTTTAATGGCCTGATCCGCTACAACCGCGAAGGCCGTTTCAATGTCGGTTATGGCAAATACCGCGCACCGTATTTTCCCGCCACCGAGATAAACGCCTTTGTATCTATGTCGCGCCGCTGCGTGTTTATGAATGCCGGTTATCTCCGCACGCTGGCACTGGCAGGTGAGGGTGATGTCGTTTACTGCGATCCGCCATACGAATCTATGCCCGGTACCTCAGGTTTTACCAACTATGCCGCCGGTGGTTTTACGTGGGACGACCAGCAGGAGTTAGCGCGCTGCTGTGTTGCTGCGCATCAGCGTGGCGCCAGAGTGGTGATCAGCAATTCCACCGCGCCCCGCATCATCGAGCTTTACAAGGGGCATGGCTTCGACCTGCATCACGTCAGCGCCCGTCGCGCCATATCGAGCAAAGGCAGCACGCGCGAAACCGCCACCGACATCGTGGCCATTCTCTGAGGGGGAACCGTGGAAGAACGTAAACCACTGACTGACCGGCAGCAGCAGGTGCTGAATGCGCTTGTGGATTTTCACAACATGCACGGCTACCCGCCGACCTATACCGAGCTTGCTGCGCTGATTGGCGTCGCCTCGGGCAACGCTGCCTTTGAACACCTGCGCGCCCTGGTGAAAAAAGGCTACATCACGATCGCCAGCGGCACCGCGCGCGGCATCAAAGTGATCGGCGTAAACGACACGCTGGCGCTCGATGAAGCCGAACAAGTGATCCGGGCGCTCCTGGAGGGCGAGGAAAGCTCGGCTGATCTGGCTCAGGAATGGCTGAAACGCAGAGGGTCCGCGGCATGAAGCTGATTTTACCTTTCCCGCCAAGCGTTAATACCTACTGGCGCGCACCGAATAAAGGGCCGCTTAAAGGCCGCCACCTCATCAGCGCCGCCGGGCGTAAATACCAGAGTGCTGCCTGTGCGGCCATCCTCGATCAGTTGCGCCGTCTGCCTAAACCTTCAACTGAACTGGCTGCGGTGGAAATTCTTCTCTTCCCGCCTGACGCCCGCCGCAGGGACATCGACAACTACAACAAGGCGCTGCTGGACTCTCTTACGCACGCAGGAGTGTGGGAAGACGACAGGCAGGTAAAGCGCATGCTGGTGGAGTGGGGGCCGGTAGTGAAGGGTGGCAGGGTAGAGATCACGATCAGCAGGTTTGAACCAACAGCGGTTGCAGCCGCTTAAAGGAGATACGCATGCAGCAGATGAACGCAACACCAGCATTCACCCCTGTACCATTTATGCCGGGGCAGGAAATGACAATGAGCAGCCAGGAGATTGCCGATCTGGTTGAGTCACGTCACGACAGCGTTAAACGAACAGTAGAAAGGCTGGCTGAACGCGGCGCTATTCAACTTCCACCATTGGTGGATGTTACCAATCACCAGGGGCAGGCCGTGGCGGTTTACCAGATTGGTAAGCGAGATAGCTATGTGGTGGTGGCTCAGTTGTCGCCAGAGTTTACCGCCCGCCTTGTTGATCGCTGGCAGGAACTGGAAAGCCAGCAGGAATTGCTGGTGCCGAAGTCTTTACCTGAAGCGCTGCGCCTCGCCGCTGATCTGGCTGAACAGCAGCAACAGCTTAAACAGGAACTGGCGGCCGCCGCGCCGAAGGTTGAATTTGTCGATCGTTATTGCTCTGCAAACGGCTCGATGTCATTCCGGCAAGTGGCAAAGCTGCTGAACGCCAAAGAGCCTGAATTTCGCATGTTCCTCATTGAGCGGGGGATAATGTATCGCCTCGGCGGCGCGCTTACGCCACACCATCAGCACATCGAAGCAAAGCGCTTTGAAGTGAAAACCGGTACCACTAATACCTCAAATTACGCCTTCAGCCAGGCGCGCTTCACCGCGAAGGGCGTGCAGTGGATTGGTGGACTCTGGACGGCCTACAAAGCACAGGGGGAAGCCGAGTGAGGGCGCTGTTAAACCCCGTCGTGGTAACTGAGCTTGGCCTCGTCATGTTCCGTCCCGGCACCAGCCTCCTGCCGCATTTTCGTCGCGGGCGCATGTTGCTTGAGAACGAACCCGAGCGCCTGGCGGGTATGCCGAACGGTGAACTGCCACCAGCAGAGCAGCCGCTGGCGGAAGATCCGGCACTGGCTGGTGTCTTCGAAAATGAAGCGGTATTGCGTCGCGCTGGCGGTATCAATGGTCTGGAAAGCTGGCTTGAATCCGGTACCGGATGTCAGTGGCCACATGAAAGCTGGCACGATGAGAACATGACTACCATGCGCCACGCGCCGGGCGCGATCCGGTTGTGCTGGCACTGCGACAACATTCTTCGCGAGCACAGCACCGAGCAACTGGCGGGTATTGCCCATGCCAACTGCGCCGCATACATCCTCACGACCGCCCGCCGTGAGCTTGGCTTCGACGACTCACATTCACTGACGCTGCCGGAGTTCTGCTGGTGGCTGGCGCGTAACGGGCTTGCCGATGTGTTGCCGGAGGAAGCCGCCCGGCAGGTTCTTCTTATGCCGAAGCCGGTCATTAAATCGGTAACACGCGAGCTTGATCTGGTTCCCGGCATGCCGCAGGCGCGGGACATCGTTGAGGAAGTTGCAAAGCAGGTGCTGGCGCTGTGCATCGATCCGGAGTCGCCAGAATCATTCATGAAGGTGGAGAAATACCGCCGCTGGGAAAATCCAGTTTGGACACGCTGGGTTAAATCGCAGCAATGCATGTGCTGCTACAACCCGGCAGATGACCCCCATCACATCATTGGCCACGGTTTTGGTGGGATGGGTACTAAGGTGCACGACCTGTTTGTGATCCCGCTTTGCAGAGCGCATCACGACGCGGTGCACGCTGACACCGTGGCATTTGAAGAAAAATATGGCAGCCAGCTTGAATTGCTGTTTCGTTTTTTAACTCGCGCGCTGGGCATCGGCGTGCTGGCGTAAAGTGGAGACGCTATGAACCTCGAATCATTACCAAAATTCTATTCACCAAAGTCACCGAAGTTAAACGACGAGACACCTGCCACCGGCGGCGCCGCGCTGACGATTACTGATGTGATGGCAGCACAAGGCATGGTGCAGTCAAAAGCGCCGCTCGGCTTTAACCTGTTCCTGGCAAAGATGGGCATTCAGGACCCGGCACCGGCGATTGATGGACTGATGAACTATGCGCTGGCGCTCAAAAATCCGGTGCTGATGAAGCTAAGTGAAAAAGCGCGCCTCGAAATACTGCCGGTGCTGGTGCAGTTCGCTTACGCCGACTATTCCCGATCTGCCGCCAGCAAGGGACGCTGCCCGCATTGCGCCGGGACCGGTTTTGTTGACGGAGAAACCACAACAAAAAAAGTGCAGTACCCGGATGGAAAACCACCCAAGTGGGCAGCCACAACCAAAGGTCTCTGCCCGTCGTACTGGGAAGAATGGACAGAGGTAACCGGCACCGAAAAGATTAAATGCAATCATTGTGGAGGCAAGGGAGAGATCAGCACAGCGTGCCGCGGCTGCAAGGGTAAGGGGATGGTACTTGATGAGAAACGCACAAAGCTGATCGGCGCGCCGACATATAAGGTTTGCGGTCGCTGCAATGGCAATCGCTACAGCCGAGTACCGACAACACTCGCCCGCGCCCTGGTGGAAAGAGTAATCCCTGACCTGACCAGTTACCAGTGGTACAGCGGTTATGCCGACGTGATCAGCCTGCTGGTCACGAAGTGCTGGCAGGAAGAGGCATTTGCCGAAGCACAATTGCGTAAAGTCACACGTTAGCGACAAACTTCTTAATTATCGCGTCACGATGCTTGCAATGTTCAAAAAAACTGGTTAGGATTTTTACAACGATGGGCATTGTATGTCTACCGTTAACAACAATATTCGAAACCTCGCTTAAGCGGGGTTTTTCTTTTTGTGGAAATGGGCGGCTGGTGGGTGTTGTCGCACCCGACCAGCCATTCGCTCATGTTTGAGGTCACAAGCGAACCATGGCCCACTGCTTTAGCGCAAAAGCATACTGAGCCTATCAGAGTCCCGCTGACTGATCCATGAAAAATACTGTAAATTTAAACAGTATTGATTTAATCAATGCTGACTGCCTGCATTACATCGCAACCCTTCCTGATAACTCAATTGACCTGATTGTTACCGATCCGCCTTACTTCAAGGTCAAGCCGGATGGCTGGGACAATCAGTGGAAAGGCGACGAGGATTATTTAAAGTGGCTCGATAGCTGCCTGGAGCAGTTCTGGCGAGTCCTCAAACCATCGGGCAGCATCTATCTGTTTTGCGGCCACAGGCTTGCGGCAGATATCGAACTGATGATGCGCCGCCGGTTCAGTGTGCTGAATCACATCATCTGGGCGAAACCGTCCGGAAGGTGGAACGGCTGTAATAAAGAAAGCCTGCGGGCTTACTTCCCGGCGACCGAGCGCGTTCTTTTCGCCGAACATTATCTGGGGCCGTACCGACCTAAAGATGATGGATATGAGCAGAAAGGGACTGAGCTAAAGCAAAGCCTGATGGCTCCCCTGATCGAGTATTTCCGCGGCGCCCGCGCATCACTTGGTGTGACGGCAAAGGAAATTGCAGACGCCACCGGCAAGAAGAATATGGTTTCGCACTGGTTCGGTGCCAGCCAGTGGCAACTACCGGGCGAAGCTGATTACCTGAAGTTGCAGGCGCTGTTCACGCGCATAGCGGCAGAGAAGCAGCAGCGGAGCGGGCTGGTTCAGCCTCATCATCAGCTGGTGGTCACGTACTATTCGCTTAACCGTAAATACTGCGAGCTACTGGAAGAATACAAATCGCTACGGCGTCCCTTTTCTGTCACCGCGGCGGTTCCGTATACGGACGTATGGACCTACAAGCCGGTGCAGTTCTATCCTGGCAAACATCCGTGTGAAAAACCTGCGGACATGCTCAGGGACATTATCAACGCCAGCAGCCGGCCCGGTGATCTGATCGCTGATTTCTTTATGGGCTCAGGTTCTACGGTTAAAGAAGCGGTGAAACTTGGCCGCCGTGCGATCGGTGTAGAACTTGAAACAGAGCGTTTCAATCAGACAGTTGCTGAAGTGTCAGAAGTGTTGCCTGCGAAAGGTAACAGAACATAAAGACCCGTTTAATCGGGTTTCGCTATTTGGCTGCCAAATACTTTGGTGTTGTTCTAATTGCGGACTTACTAAACTTTTCTATTCATTTTCCGATAACAACTTTCGGTGCTATCGGGTTTGGTCATCCAGTGTTTTTACAACCTTGCTTGATGGAAGAGTTTTTCCTGCTTAACAAGGAGCGTGTATGAATAGAAATTTATCAAGTTCACAAATCAGAATAGAAAAAACCATAAATTTAAAATCTTGGCTTTTTGGCGCGCTGGCCGCTTTCATCTTAAGCTTCATAGCAATTAATTTTCTTCCAAAGGATTCATTTCTCCGGATTTCAAGCTTGATAGCTTTAACCGCTATTGCTTTGGTTCCGGCAAAAAAAATATTCTATCTTGTACTTTCTGCTGATTCTCGTTGTAAGGCCTGTAATGCACAATTTTCTGTACAACGGGTTGATTCAAAAAAAGATTTTCTTACAGCTATACCGCGTAAAAAAATCAAAAACGAGGGGAAGGTTGGAGGGTATGGGCCTGACGTCGGTAAACAAATTATAGTCCATGAATCCTGGACGGAAGAGCGTTACAAAATCACCGATACCTTTACTTGTGCTGAATGTGGTGACACTCACGTATCCACACGTGTCACAACCCAGAGAACGGGTTATTCCAGTACGAAGATACGTAAATGATAATTTTTCTTAACTAACTGGATCTCATAAAAGGCTGCCTTAAGCAGCCTTTTTTTATTCCCCTCATTCTGAGAGGACTCACAGCATATACGAGGGGGCTAAATGTCCGAACCTGTTTCCGGTTCCGCTGCGGCGGCGAGTGCTTTAACCGGTGCCAGTTTGTATGGCTTGTTAACTGGTACCGATTACGGCGTTGTGTTCGGTGCGTTCGCTGGCGCCGTGTTCTATGTCGCCACCGCTGCCGATCTGACGATTCTCCGCCGTTCTGCCTACTTCATCGTTTCTTACTTCGCTGGCGTGTACGGCTCCGGGCTGGTGGGTTCAATGCTTGCGAGCATCACC
>NZ_QPJR01000004.1:377722-640720 GCF_003337365.1 Kosakonia sp. AG348 | reverse complement strand
GGCCATATCAAAATAAAGGTGTCTCAATTATCGTAACAAACCTGTCGCTTTATACTGTCACTGTTACGTCAGTAATTTGGGAATTCAAAAAGAGTATAACTTTTTACCAGCCCTTCGATTCTCGATATTCAGAAAAATTACCAAAAAAATTAGAGTATGGTGAGCAAGCTACCCTATGGATTGAACTTGATGAGAGTGATACTTGGATCAAGGAAATCGCCAAAGGGCTTAAGAAGCAGGGGGCTGATCCACAAGATTTTAGGTGTGTCGTTAGTTTAACTACAGGGCAAACTTTCTCTTTCAAAGTTAATAAATCATTAATTGAAAAGATAAAGACCTATTATCATCAAATCCAATAATCAAAATTTATTATAAAAAAGCAACTGGCTTAAACTGGTGGCTTTTATGGGCGGTGCTATGACCCAAGACGAAACAACCATGATGCAGGTCATCATTGATGGAAAGTTAACTGAGGTTCCCTTCCATTACGAAGAATGGAGCGGTGGACGCACTGTTAAGGTTTCTGACCTGACAGGCAGCTTTATTAGTGTCAGGACGATTGATTCCAGCATACCGCAGTTTATTACCGATCCTCAGTAACACTCGTATCTAAAACCATGGTCGCTACGGCGGCCTTTTTTATTGCGCTTCGCATGCGCTAAACAATCGAGAGTCTTTCAGTCGTGAGCCTGGGGAAAGCTGTTTTCTCGGGCGGCTGTCCCATGCGACAGGCTCACATCTAAAAGGAAGCTTTATGAAGGTCACTATCGATGGTGTCCCGTATGCGCCTGTCTGTAACACGGCCACCAGCCGCATCGGTATCGCTATTTCTACTCATAACCGTGCTGGCGTTCTCAGTCAGGCGCTGGAGCATCATCTCCAGTATCTTCCCGCTGGCGCGCTGGTGGTTGTTGTTGACGATGGTTCACAGCCACCAGTAGCGGTGCCCGACGGCGTTAAGCTGATCCGGCACGAAAAATCGCTGGGCATTGTGGCAACGAAGAATGCCAGCCTGTCCGCGCTGATGGATGCGGGGTGCGAGCATATTTTCCTGTGGGACGATGACGCATGGCCGATTACTGATGGCTGGTGGTTGCCTTATATCAATTCACCCGAGCCTCATCTGGCTTATCAGTTCCTCGATCTGGCTGGAGCGCGCAAGCTCAACGATATCGCGGTGCTATACCGCGATGATAAGCATGTGGCTTACACTGGCCAGCGCGGCGTGATGCTTTACTACCACCGCAGCGTGATTGAGCGTGTCGGCGGCTTTGACCCGATTTATGGTCGCGGCATGTATGAACATTCTGATCTGGCACTGCGCATCCACAATGCCGGGCTGACGTCGTGGGCGTTCGCCGATGTGGTTGGTTCAGAAAAGCTCATTCACTCGCTGGACGAGCATGAACTTGTTGAACGTTCGGTACCGCGCCCGGATCGCGAAGAGCAGGTTAAGCGCAACGTGCGGATTCACAACGAGCGGCGCGACACCGGGTATACCGGCTATGCAGAGTACCGCCAGCGGCATGATGTGGTGATCACCACGCTGTTAACCAGCCAGCCCGACCCGCAGCGCAATGAGCGTATGACGGCCGAGCCCGACATGCTCGCGCGCTGGTCGGCATCTATCCAAGGCGCTGATGCGGTTGTGCTTGCAGACCAGCTCACCAGCGCACCACCCGGTGCCAGTCTGGTCAATGTGCCGGAAGTAGCGATGAACGTTTATTTCCGGCGGTGGCTGCATATCTGTCAGCACCTTCGCGATCATCCGGAGTATCACTCCGTGTGGTGTACCGACGGTACCGATGTCGAAATGCTTCGCGAACCGTGGGCAGATATGGTGCCGGGCATGGTTTATGTTGGTTCCGAGCCAAAGACCTATGCCGATGCCTGGGCGCGCCAGCATCACCCGGAGCGCGTCTATCAGGACTTTATCGACCAGCACCGCAACGATGTGATGCTTAATGCCGGGCTGCTTGGCGGCCTGCGTGAAGACGTGATGGCGTTTGCTCATGGCATTGTGCGGCTGTATTACCTGCTGGAGTGTCACCGCTTCTGGAAGACAGAGAAAGCACCGGCAGCCGTAGGTGACATGCTGGCGTTCGGCATTGTGGCGAAACGCTTTGGTGATCGCATCGTGACCGGTCCGGCAGTGCATACGGTCTTTAAAACAAACGGTATTGGTAAAGAGGTGGCATGGTGGCAGCACAAGTGAAGTTTATTGTGGTTGGCCATCACAGTCGCTATGACCGTGCTTATCGCCTTGCGCGCATGCTTGAAGCCACGATTATGCTTGATGAGGGTCACCATGGCGCTAACTGGAACCACCGACGCGCGCTCGAATGGGCTGCAAACCAGGCTTGCAGGGTAGTTGTCATCGAAGATGATGCAGTGCCTACAGATCACCTTCTTTCAGGTGCGATGTGGTGGGTTGAGCAGCACCCCGATTCACTGATCAGTTTCTATCTCGGTACTGGTCGCCCGCCTCAGTATCAGGCGCAGATTGCAGAACGGCTGATTGCCGCCGACAGGACGCGCGCCGACTACATCACGTTGCCGCAGCTCATTCATGGCGTGTGTTACAGCGTGCCGCCTCAGCATCTACCGAGGGTGCTGGCACGCTGGGACAGCAAAAAGCCCGCTGACTTCGCGCTGGGTGACGCATGGGGTGCGCCGGTGGTGTATCCCTGCTGGTCGCTGGTTGATCACGCTGATGGTGAACCTGTCGAGCAACATCCAGACCAGATTCCTCGCACCGAGCGGCGCCGCGCCTGGAGGTTACATGGTTAAGCTAACAACACTGAAACCCAGGTTGAAAGTGATTGATACGAGGCGCATCAAGCCTGTTTATGGCGAGCAGCGTCGCATCAGTGGCAGCGCCCGCGTGGGACTCAAGCGGCGGATCTGGGTACGTGATGGCGGACACTGTTGCATTTGCTCGCGCGTCGTTGACCTGCATGAGAGCGAGCTTGATCATCGACTCGCATTGCAGTTTGGCGGCGATAACTCAGAGCGCAACCTGTGGACACTATGCACAGAATGCCATTCCGGGAAGTCGGCGCGCGAAGCGGCAACCAGCCAGCCTGATGAAGAGGCCATGAAGCATGCCGTGCCGGATAGCGGTGATCATCAGCAAATCGTCGTGGTCTGATGTCGGTAATGGTTTCAAATGAAATGATTTTACTTTAAATGAAAGTGATTCTCATCACCGGGGGGGTAGGTTCGGGAGTAAACATTGATCGCCCTGGACACCGCTCCCCCTCTCACGCACAGAAAAAATTCCCTTTTGGAGGGTATAAACATGTTAACAGCGCAGAAGCGAAAATTCGCGGTGGCGCTGATGTCCGGCATGTCTCAGAAAGATGCGGCAATAAAGGCGGGCTACTCGGAGAAATCCGCGCGGTCAAAGGGTTCGCAGCTTGCTAAAGACCCGGAAGTCATCGCTTTTACTGAACGCAAAAAGAAAGAAACCATCGAAGTTGATGAGGTCCCTGCCAGCCGGAAAAATGTTTATACCCCAGCAGTAAACACTGAGGAAAAAATACCTCCGCCGGAAGCTCCCAAGGTGGCAGGTCAGTATGATGATCCTCTCAAGTTTCTGATGGCTGTAATGAACGACGCCTGTGAGGATATTGACATCCGAAAGGACGCGGCAAAGGCAATGCTGCCTTATATTCATCCCAAAAAAGGGGAGACGGGTAAAAAAGATGCGAGGAACGCCGCAGCGAAAGTGGCGGCAGGCGCCAGCAAATTTGGTTCCATGGCACCGCCAAAGCTGGTGGTAAATAACAAGCAGGGGTAATTCATGGCACAGTGGTCCACGGCATGCCCTGAATGGGAGAGTCTACTGGTTAACCGCCAGTCCATCATCCCGCCGCCAATTTTTCCTGATCAGGCAGAGCAGGCGCTTGGTATCTTCCGTGAGTTGCGGGTATCAGACCTGCCGGGCAAGCCCACATTCGGTGAATGTTCTGAAGCCTGGGTCTTTGATTTTGTTAAAGCCATCTTTGGTGGTTATGAGGCTGATACGGGTAATCAGCTGATCCGCGAATATGGTCTGCTGATCTCGAAGAAAAACACCAAATCGACCATTGCCGCGGGAATTATGCTGACCGCGCTGATACTGTGCTGGCGCGAAGATGAAGAACATCTGATTCTCGCGCCGACCAAAGAGGTGGCAGACAACAGCTTTAAGCCTGCCGCCGGTATGATACGCGCCGACGAAGAGCTGACGGATATGTTTCAGATTCAGGACCATATCCGCACAATCACCCACAGGGTGACCCGCAACACACTTAAAGTGGTGGCGGCCGATACCGATACGGTTTCCGGTAAGAAATCAGGACGTATCCTGGTGGACGAATTGTGGCTTTTCGGGAAGCGCGCCAACGCTGAAGCCATGTTTATGGAGGCGCTCGGCGGGCAGGTATCGCGAAACGAGGGATGGGTGATTTACCTGACCACCCAGAGTGACGAGCCCCCGGCGGGTGTATTTAAAGAGCGGCTTGATTACTGGCGTGATGTACGAGACGGCAAAATCAGCGATCCAAAAACGCTGGGGATCCTTTACGAATTCCCGGAAAGCATGGTGGAAAGCAAGGCGTATCTCGAGCCTGACAATTTTTATATTACCAATCCCAACATCGGCCTTTCCGTCAGCCCGGAATGGATAGCGGACAATCTCCGCAAAAACCAGGTAAAAACAGACGGCACGCTGCAGCAATTTCTGGCGAAGCATCTCAATATCGAAATCGGCCTGAACCTGCGCAGTGATCGCTGGGCGGGTGTCGATTTCTGGGATCAGCAGGCTAAGCGCGTAAGTTTTGACGATTTATTGCAGCGTGCCGAGGTGATCACCGTCGGTATTGATGGCGGCGGACTTGATGACCTGCTGGGATTCAGTGCCGTCGGGCGTGATGCCGAGACGCGGGAATGGCTCTGCTGGTGTCATGCCTGGGCACACGAAATAGCAATCCGGCGCCGTAAAAGCGAGGAATCCCGGTTTAACGACTTTGTGAAAGCCGGTGACCTGACCATTGTTAAGCGCGTCGGGCAGGATACGGAGGAAGTGGCGGAATATGTCAGCCGGATCCACAGGACGGAACTGCTCGACAAAATCGGCATTGACCCGTCCGGTGTCGGGCAGATCCTCGATGCGCTCATTGAGGCGGAAATTCCCGCTGATGCTGTGGTTGGTGTCAGTCAGGGCTGGCGCCTTGGCGGTGCCATTAAAACCACGGAGCGCAAGCTTGCTGAAGGTGTTCTGGTTCATGGTGGACAGCCGATGATGGCCTGGTGTGTGGGCAACGCTCGTGTAGAGCCAAAAGGTAACGCCATTCTCATTACCAAGCAGGCCAGCGGGAAAGGCAAGATTGATCCGCTCATGGCGCTGTTCAACGCAGTTTCGCTTATGGCACTGAATCCTGAGGCGAAAAAGCAGGATTATCAGGTGCATTTCATCTGATCGCACCACTCAATAATTTTCACCAACCCGCTTCGGCGGGTTTTTTGATCCAGCAGTGTTCCATAGCGCAGTCACGCGCGCATGCAAACCCGAGTCCATTCACAAAAGTGCCCTCAGAGGACGCCAGTTATGGTGATTCTCGGGTGCTGGTTGTCCTGCGTGAACTGAGGGCTCTTTTTTGAAGGAATTCACCATGAAATATCCAACCGTAGCAGTAAACGGTATTTCCGTTCGTGTTGACGAAGCGGGCCGCTATAACCTTAACGATCTCCATGCCGCTGCCGTCGCTGAGGGAAAAGCAACGGAATCTCAGCGCCCCAGTAACTTTATCAAAAGCGGACAGGTTAAAAAATTTGTTCAGGAACTAACCAAAGCTACAAAAATAGCTTCGGTCAAAATCATTAAAGGCGGTGTTTAGCCCGGTATCTGGAGCCTTGAGTTGGTAGCGATCCGCTATGCTGCCTGGCTCAGCGTAGAGTTTGAAATAAAGGTTTATCAAACCTTCCAGATGGTAATTCGCAATGGTATTGACACGCTATCCCGCCTCAATCGGCTTGATCACATCATCAACACGGAAACAAAAGATGTGAGCCAATGCGCCAGCAAGATGGCGAAGTGGGGCGTCGGTGGCCGCAAAAAAATACTGCTTGCGGCACGGGAACGAATGGTTGACGAAGTTCAGATGTACCTGCCTGGACTGGCAGATTATTAACACTAATTAACAACCCGCTCCGGCGGGTTTTTTCGTTTCAGGAGGCAGTCAAATGACGCTTAATCGCGCATGTACCCTCATGACGGTCAAGGCGGTAAACGAGGATGAGCGGATCATTACCGGCATCGCCTCCACGCCGTCGCCGGACCGTGACGGGGATATTATTGAACCGGAGGGCGCGAAGTTTCGCAGCGATACGCCATTCCTCTGGCAACACGACCGCTCACAGCCGATCGGCACCTGTACGCCGAAAATGACGAAAGACGGACTGGAAATCACTGCGAAGCTGGTGAAACCCACGCCGGACATGCCGTCACAACTGGCTGCGCGCCTCGATGAGGCCTGGGCATCCATCAAGGCTGGTCTGGTGCGTGGTCTCTCAATCGGTTTCCGGCCCATTGAATATTCCTTCCTTGATGAAGGTGGTATCCGCTTTCTGGCCTGGGATCTCCTTGAGGTCTCAGCGGTAACCATTCCGGCAAACGCCGAATGTTCCATCCAGACCGTTAAATCTTTCGATCGCCAGTTACTCGCCGCGTCAGGCTCAGGGAAACCGGTGGTCAAGTTACATCAATCTGCTGGCGCTACAGCAAAAAAACCGACTGAAATAAAAGGAAAAAACATGAATATTGCAGAACAGATCAAGAGCTTCGAAGTGAAGCGTTCAGCGCTGGCAGCTTCTCTCGACGAGATCATGTCAAAAGCGGCTGAAGAAGGGCGCACCCTGGACGCGGAGGAAGAAGAGAGCTACGACAACACGTCCACAGAAATCAAAGCCGTGGACGCGCATCTCAAACGTCTGCGTGACATGGAAAATAACATGGCGGCTACTGCAAAACCCGTAGCCAAAGCCGCCGCGGGTGTCGTGGACACGGTGGAAAACCGTGCTCCGGGCATCATCCGCGTTGATCATAAGCTGGAAAAAGGTATCGCCTTTGCCCGCTTTGCCAAAGCGCTGGCCGCTGCGAACGGCAGTCGCTCCGAAGCGCTGGAGATCGCCCGTAAGCAGTATCCGGACGATTCCAAGCTTCATCACGTACTGAAAGCGGCTGTGGGTGCCGGTACCACTACCGATCCGAAATGGGCAGGCGCGCTGGTGGAATACCAGGAATATGCGCAGGATTTCGTGGAATTCCTGCGACCGCAGACCATCATTGGCCGATTCGGCCAGGGCAATATCCCGGCGCTGCGCCAGGTGCCGTTTAACATCCGCATTCCGGCGCAGACATCAGGCGGTTCGGCAAACTGGGTAGGCCAGGGCAAGGCGAAGCCGCTGACGAAGTTTGATTTTGAATCAATCACCTTCGCCTTTGCTAAAGTGGCTGCAATCGCGGTGCTGACCGATGAATTGATCCGCTTTTCTAACCCGGCAGCCGATGCGCTGGTGCGTAATGCGCTGGCAGAAGCTGTTATTGCCCGCCTGGACACGGACTTCATTAATCCGTCTAAGGCTGAGGCGGCCGGTATTTCTCCGGCATCCATCACCAACGGCATCGTCGCTACCCCGTCAACCGGTAATCCGGACGATGACGCTGCGGCAGCATTTGGTGTGTTCGTTGCGGCTAATCTGCAACCGAATGGCGCGGTCTGGCTGATGTCCAGCACCACTGCGCTGGCGCTGTCGATGCGTAAAAACGCACTGGGTCAGAAAGAATACCCGGAAATGACGCTGCTGGGCGGTACCTTCCAGGGGCTTCCGGTGATCGTCTCCCAGTACGTCGGCAATCTGCTGGTGCTGGTCAACGCGCCGGATATCTACCTTGCTGACGATGGCGGGGTTGCAGTCGATATGTCCCGCGAGGCATCGCTTGAAATGGAAAGCGATCCGACCGGCGACAGCATCACGGCGACGGGTACCGAGCTGGTCTCCATGTTCCAGACCAACAGTGTGGCCATCCGCGCTGAACGCTGGATTAACTGGAAACGCCGTCGCACCGCCGCGGTTGCGGTGATTTCCGGTGTGAACTACGGCACCACCCAGGGCAGCTAATCAGCACAGGAGGGCGGGGAATTTCCCCGCCATTTTGCATGGCAAAAATCAGATATCTGCAACGCACGCATGATTCACATCCCGGTGATGAGAAATCTGTGGATGACCAGTGCGCCAGGGTGCTGGTGCTGCTTGGCAAGGCTGTCTATGTCGGCGATAAACGCGCTGGTGGCACGAGAAAGAAAAATAATGCGGGGGCTGGTTAATGTGGAATCCTTTCCGGAGAAAAGAAAAAGCTCTTCAGCAGCCAACGAGCCGCGGCGGATGGATGTCGCTTATCGGTGAGCCTTTCGCCGGTGCCTGGCAGCGCAATCTGGAAATTAACCCGACGACTGTACTTTCCTTTTATGCCGTTTTCTCCTGCATATCGCTGATTTCCAGCGATATCTCAAAGATGCCATTGCGGCTCATACTCCGTGATTCGAATGGGATCTGGAAGGAAAGCAGAAAAGGGGGGGTTGCTGCAATTTTAAATAAACCCAATGCCTTTCAGAACAGGATCCAGTTCTTTGAAAGCTGGGTAACGTCAAAATTCTGTCACGGCAACACAGTGGCCCTGAAAATACGCAATACCAGGGGAGAAATAACGGAGCTTCGTATTCTGGACTGGAACAAAGTCACGCCGCTGGTGGCTGATGATGGCTCTGTGTTTTACCAGATAAACCCCGACAACATGACCGGAATAGAAACTTCTGTGACAGTTCCCGCGCGTGAGGTTATTCACGATCGTTTCAACTGTCTTTTTCATCCGCTTATTGGCCTTTCGCCGATTTACGCCGCCGGGCTGGCTGCCATGCAGGGACACCACATACAGAAAAATTCCGCATTCTTTTTTCGTAACGGCGGCAAGCCGAGCGGCGTTATTGAGGTGCCTGGCAGCATCAGTGAGGAAAACGCGCGCCTCCTGAAAACTAACTGGGACACCGGATATACCGGAGAGAACGCAGGGAAAACAGCGATCCTGAGCAATGGGGCAAAATATAACCCCACCTCTGTATCGGCTGCCGATGCACAGATGGTTGAACAGTTACGGATGTCTGCCGAGATTGTCTGTTCCGTTTTCCATGTGCCGGCTTACAAGGTCGGGATTGGTGCTCTTCCTTCTTATGACAACATTGAAGCGCTTGAGCAACAGTATTACTCACAGTGTCTCCAGACACTTATCGAGTCGATTGAGTTGTTGCTTGATGAAGCCTTTGAACTGGATGGCAACACCGGTACCGAGTTTGACGTGAATTCGTTGCTGCGCATGGACAGTGAGCGCCGGATTAAAACGCTCGGTGAGGCGGTTAAAAATACCATCATGAAACCAAACGAGGCCCGGCTTCGCGAGAATTTGCCGCCGGTTGAAGGGGGCGACGATCTCTATCTGCAACAGCAGAACTTCAGCCTTGGGGCGCTGGCGCGCCGTGATGCTTCTGATGATCCGTTCGGGAAAAGCACTGCACCAACGCAGCCGCAACCTGTTGCCACTGACAATGAAGGGAAAGCGCTGACTGATGCTGAGCAGGCGGTGACCAAAGCAATAATCAGAGGATTTTTAACAAAATGAATGAGCGCGAATTATCCCTGATAAAGGTGCTGGGCGAGGAATTCGGCCAGGTCATCACTGAAATGCGTGAGAGTTTCAGCAAAAGCCTCAACGAACACCGGGAAGCGATCGACAGGAGACTGGATCAGATTGCATCCGATTTCAGTGCCCTGAAAGATGCCCCGCCGCCAGATTTTACCGCACTTGTTTCTGCGGCCGTCGCTGCGATTCCCGCGCCTGAGTTACCGGCTTTGCCGGATTTTTCCTCGATGGTTCAGGAGGCTGTTTCAACGTTACCGCCGCCACAGGACGGGAAAAGCATCACTGCCGATGATGTTCGCCCCATGCTTCAGGACATGGTGGATAAAGCTGTCGGTGCCATTCCGGCGCCTGAAAATGGCAGGGATTACGATCCGGAGGTACTGGCGCAGGTGGTAAAAGAGGCCGTGGATGTGGCCGTTTCCGCTATTCCGGTACCACAGGACGGGAAAAGCCTGACACCTGAAGATGTGAGGCCCATGCTGGACGAGCTTGTCACCGCATCCATGCCCGTTTTGCCTGATGTAAAAACGCTGGTTAGCGAGGCGGTTGCGGCGTTGCCTGCCGCTGAGCCTGGCCGTGATGGCCGTGACGCGCTGGCGCTCGAAATACTTCCTTTTATCGACGAAGAGAAGAGCTATCCGCGTGGATGTTATGCAACCCACAACGGTGGCCTGTGGCGCTCTTACGAGAAAACACACGGCATGCGAGGCTGGGAATGTGTCGTTGATGGCGTGGCTGCTGTGGAGATAGAACGTTCTGAACCGCGCCGCTTTACCCTGACGGTTAATCGCGCCAGCGGCAGCAGTGAAACCCGGTCTTTCGATGTTCCGGTCATGCTCTACCGTGGCGTATTCAAATCCGGTGGTGAATACCAGCCGGGCGATACGGTCACGTGGGGCGGCTCGCTGTGGCACTGTGACGAACCGACACAGGACAAGCCAGGGGAAACCGGTTCGAAAGGCTGGACGCTGGCCGCCAAGCGCGGACGTGACGGGAGGGATAAGACGTGATCGAGCTTGTGACTATTGATCAGGCGAAGGAGCACCTGCGCATTGATGGCGACGCTGGGGATGCCGACCTGACCCTAAAAATTCAGGCGGGCAGCGCCGCCATTCTCGCTTACGTTCAGGGGAGCCGTGATCTTATTGTCGGCAGCGGCAATGTCCTGATTGAAGGTGAACCATTGCGGCGAACGCAAACGGCTCTGCTCATGTTACTTGGCTGGCTTGATCGTAACCGTGGTGGCGAAGAGGAAGAGAAGCTGAAGCAGGGCGAGCTTCCTTTTTCCGTGACGATGCTCATTTATGATCTTCGTCGTCCAACAATTCTGTAGCCCGGAGGATTTATGCATGCAGGCCGCCTACGTGACCGGGTAACTATCCTGAATTCTTCCTATGTACGCACCCCGTCAGGAGACAGCATCCCTGTATGGGAAGAGGGGAAAACCATCTGGGCAGAAGTGAAAGGCATCAGTGGACGCGAACTTATTACCAGCGGAGCGGAGAAAGCCGAAGCCACTATCCGTGTATGGGTTCGCTTCAGAACTGACATTTCAGCGTCTTCGCGTCTGAAGGTTATCAGCGGTGCTTTTAAGGATCAGGTGCTGGAGGTAACAGGACCGCCTATACCTGATTCAGGTCTTGAGCAGCTTGAGATCCTTTGTAAGCAGGGAGTGAAGCCGTGATAGATACCAATCTGGATTTTTCCGATCTGCTGGATCTGTCAAAGGATCTGGAAGCGCTCAGCAAAGCTGAAAACCGCAAGGTGATGCGAGATGCCACTCGCGCAGCGGCAACCGTTTTTAAAGATGAAGCGGTTAATCGCGCCCCGGAGCGCACCGGGAAACTGAAGAAAAACATCGTTGTCATCACCCAGCGTGACCGCAACGGTGATATCTCATCCGGCGTGCATGTACGTGGTACCAATCCACACACCGGCAACAGCGACAATTCGATGAAAGCAAGTAATTCGCGCAACGCCTTTTACTGGCGTTTCGTTGAGCTTGGTACGTCAAATATGGCGGCTGTTCCGTTTATCCGTCCGGCCTATGATGCGCGGCAAGAAGATGCAGCAAATGCTGCCTTTGTGCGTGCCAATCAGGCGATTGATGAGGCGCTGTCAAAATGACCGAGGCTGATGTTTTTTCTCTCATTGGTGCGCTGGCAGGTGGGCAGGTTTACCCCTACGTTGCGCCGCTCAACCCACAGGGCGCGCCATCCATTTCGCCGCCCTGGATCACCTTCACGCTGGTGGATCAGGTTTATGGCGACACTTTTTGCGGCCCGGCTGAAGAGAGCAGCGCGCTTCAGGTCGATGTGTATTCCCGTACCGTTGATGAGTCAAGAGGGCTGCGTGAGCAGGTGATTTTCGCGCTGATGCCGCTGGGATTCACACAGATGAGTAAAACCGGTGGCTATGAGCCAGAAACAGGGCTGCGGCGCGCAACGCTTGAAGTTCATATCACTGATTGAGGAAACAAAAATGTATCTTGGAAAACGCATTAAAAAAATCGAGAAAGAAATTTCAGAAATAAAAAAAGCGACTGAGAAGCCAGCCGCTATCGCGCGTATTACTGCTGATAGTTTTATTATCAGCCGTGATGGAGTTACTCTTTTGCGCCTGTCAAAATTTTAACCCTCACAGCAATCTGCGCGAGTGCCAGTTGAGTAAATTCTTGTCCATCATTTTGAGCATAAACGCGATCTAAATTTGCCAAAAGTTCATCTGCAAATCCCGGCATTCTGTCATTAAGTGTTCTTGCCAGCACAGCATATGCTGCATTCATAGCGTGAATAGCGGTAGTGTCACTCGGGACAGCCATATTTTCTGATATTGATTTTTCGAACATATAAGCCATTTTTTTAATTCCATGACCAGAGGTAATCAGCCATTCCTCCTTAATTGAGTGCGCCAACGTCCCACCGTTGACGGGCTGAAAGATCACCATATCCAGGCTAATGGATATATCACATCCTGATATTTGAACAGTAACCATAACCCCAACCGCCACGAGGCGGTTTTTTTATGCCCGGAGCAAACATGACCAGCAAATACGAAGTAACGAAAGGTACACAGGTCGGCATTTCTGATGCCCCTGTTACCGCCGAAGACTTTCAGTCTTCTGGTTTTCCCGGCGTCGGCGTGACTTTTCTGGTAGCGGAGTGCGCAACAAAGGAAATCAGCTATACCGGCGGGCAGAAGGGTGACATTGATGTCACCACGCTTTGCTCAACTGAACAGGAGCAAACCAACGGGCTCGCCGCGCCTGCTGAAATGAGCATTACCCGTAACTGGGTTGGCGATGAAGCCGCACAACTGGCATTGCAGACTGCTTATGAAAACGATGAATTGCGCGCGCTGCGTGTGATTTTTCCGTCTGGCAACGGTTTTTATATCCTGGTTGAAGTGCGACAGAGTTCATGGTCAGCAGCCACGTCTGCTGTTGTGGGTGCCACCTATTCGCTGCGCGTTCGTGGTAAACCAAAACGCATCGTTGCAAACCATGGATCCTGAACCGAAGCGGCTCAGGCCGCTTTCTTTTCCCCTTCTGAGAAAAAATAATGAGCAACCCGAAACCTTCTTTACGCGCGCTGGCGCTGACGGCGGCCACCGCCTTTCGAACCAAAACTGTCACCGTTAACGAATGGGGCGGAGCGAAGGTCATCCTTCGTGAACCATCCGGTGAAGCATGGGCGACTTTCCGCGAGTTCGTTGGCGACACACCGGATGATGATAAAAAGCCGCTTTCTGAAACCGAGAAATTCATTCGAAACAAGGAAGCAGATGTGATCCTTTTCCTTGATGTTCTGCTTGATGAAACCGGCAACCGCGTTTTCAGTGAAGATGACCGGGCCACTGTTGCAGAAATTTATGGCCCTGTACATGCCCGCCTGCTGCGCCAGGCTCTTGATCTGGGTATTACACAGGACGAAGCCGAAAAAAAGTAAAGGAGCCGTTGACGTTCTTTCTGATGTCGCTTGCGCTCCGGCTGGGAAGAACGCTTCATGAACTGCGACAGAGCATTACCGCCAGCGAACTGAAAATGTGGATTGCCTTTGACCGCATCAGCCCGATTGGGGACTGGCGCGGCGATGCGCAGGCAGCGCAAATTGCTGTGGCCACACTCAACTCGCAGGGCGGTAAATACGAGATTAAGGATCTGATCCTCAAGTTCGGCCAGCAGGATGAAACAGAGGAAATCAGCGAGTTAGAAGCGTGGATGGAGAATCTTTGATAGCAAATGTGACTGCTGTTAGGATTATACCCAACGAAAAGCAAAAGGGACTGGTCATGGAATTTTTTCTATTAGCAGCAGTGATTGGGGTTATTCCGGCGTTGATAGCTCAGAGCAAAGGGCGTTCTTTTTTTGCATGGTGGATTTACGGAGCGCTGCTTTTTATTGTCGCTTTAGTACACTCACTCGTAATAAAAAAAGATATTGAGTTTGAGGAAAAAGAAAAGCTTGATGAGGGTATGAAGAAGTGCCCATATTGCGCAGAGTTAATTAAAAGTGAAGCAATAAAATGTAAACACTGCGGAAGTGATTTATCTACAACGGACAAACCTTTAGTCGAAAAAACAGATGAAGATTATCTGGAAGAGGCCAGGAAAAAAGCTGGACTCCTCTGATAATTAAAATGACAAAAACCCCGCAAGTGCGGGGTTTTTTTATGGGTGAAATATGGCGACACTCCGCGAACTGATTATCAAAATTTCAGCTAACTCCAGTTCATTCCAGTCTGAAATTGCCCGCGCCTCACGCATGGGGGCGGACTATTACAAAACGATGGAGGGTGGCGGTAAAAAAGCGGCAGCCGCCACGCGCGAAACTCAGCGCTCGATTGCTGCATTGAATAGTGAACTGGCTTCGGTTAAGGCTACAGCAACGGGGGTTGCTGGTGCATTCGCGGGGGCATTTGCCACCGGACAACTGGTTCATTACGCCGATACATGGAACCAACTAACCGGTCGTCTTCGACTGGCTTCCACGGGCTCTGATGATTTCGCCCAGTCCCAGCGCACCCTGATGGATATCAGCCAGCGCACAGGTACCTCTTTTGAGGCGAACGCAAACCTTTATTCTCGCATTGCCGCTTCTCTTCGCGATGCCGGGTACGCTTCCGCAGACGTGGCGAAAGTGACCGAGACGGTTGCCACCTCCCTTAAACTATCCGGTGCCAGTACAGAAGAAGCCAGTTCAGTGATCACACAGCTCAGCCAGGCGCTGGGTTCAGGCGTGCTTCGTGGTGAAGAATTTAACGCCATTATGGAGAGCGGCGGACGTCTCGCAAAATTACTTGCTGATGGACTTGGCACGACCGTCGGCGGGCTGCGCAACATGGCAAATAACGGCCAGTTGACCACCGAAAAAATTATGCCGTTGCTGACCAACGTTGAACTGCTGCGCAAGGAATTCGACACGCTACCGGCCAGTATCAGCGGTTCTGCTCAGAAGGTTGAAAACGCGTTTATGGCGTGGGTTGGCGGTGCCAACAATGCCGTTGGTGCATCATCAACCCTGTCCGGCATTCTTGACGGTCTGGCTAAAAATATCGATACCGTAGCCAATACTGCTGGCGTACTGGTTGGAATTGGTCTGGCTCGTTTCTTTGGCAACATGGTTGGCAGCGTAGCCAACTCAACGACTGAGATCATCAAAAATACTGCCGCCGAAGTTGCACTGGCGCAGGCTCAGGTGAGAGGCGCCCAGATTAGTGTTGCTGCCGCGCGGCAGACTGTATATCGCGCTCAACAGGCAAAAGCGGCTGCAGTATCAATTGAGGCTCAGATTGTTGCGGAGCGTAACCTTACTGCCGCACAGGCTGGTCTTGAAAATGCTATTTCTGCCCGCAGTGGCGCTGTTAACAACCTCACCAACAGCGCATCTGCAATGTCACGCATTGGCTCAGGTGTACTTGGTGTTCTTGGTGGCTGGCCTGGTCTTATTATTGGTGCTGGCGCAGCGATGTATGGGCTGTATGAGCATACCCAACAAGTCCACAAAGAGGCGGTTTCATTTGCTGATAATCTTGACGAGATAAACAGCAAGCTTCAGAAAATGTCTGTTGCCGGGCTGCGCTCCACATCTGTAGACGCCAGCACCTCACTAGTTGCTCAGAAGAAAGATCTGGCTGATTTAGATGAGCAGATCAGGAAGGTAAAGGACAGTCAGGCCGCACTGGCTCAAATACAGGAAAGTTACAATAAGTCGCCGCGGCTGACACGCCTGAATACTTTCATGGATCAGGAAGATATTACTGCAAAAAATATCGAGCTGACCGGGCAACTTAATAAGCTTGAATATGAACGTGAGCAGGCAGCGTCAAAAGTCGAAGCCACACAGAAACTGGTCAACCAGGCCAGCGATCTGGCGTCGCAAAAAGCTGTCGAGCAGGCTGGCGCCGTTTCCATTCTGAAAGGAGCATATGACCTTCTAAACCGCTCTATGTCAGCTACCGCTGGCGCCACGCCTCCTCAGTACTCTGGCCCAGTTGTATCAATGGCGAAAGCTACCCCCCAACAGCAGACCGCGCTGGATAAAGCACAGCGTGATAACGTGCTGGCTAGTATGGATGGGCTGGCGAAACTACATCAGCAACACGTTTATGAGGCTGAGGATCTCAAGCTTACCGGTGCACTCTACACCACCTATATCTACAACAAGGATCAGGCAGCGAAAAAAGATGCAGCAGCAGCGCAGGCTAAGAAAGATGCAACGGCTGCCACCAATGCGCAGAATAAATCAGACAGGGAAGCTTCCAGCCAGGCAGAGCAGTACAGCCGAAAACTGGCAGATTTAAGTGTGGCCATTGAGGTGCAAAAAGTCAGGGCTACTGAAGGTGAACAGGCGGCTGAACTCTACGCTGCGGCAAATCAGACCGGTGCAAAATGGACTGATGAGCAGCGTAAGGCTATCCAGGGGCAGGCGGCAGAACTCGCCAGACTGACGCAACTGGCAGATGATCACGTTAAGAAAGTACGTGAGCAGGCTGATGCGTTAAAAGATCTGACTGAAGCCGCCCGTAAATTTCGTGACGATGCAGCACTGGCGACTTATACCTCCGGCATGAGTGATCGCCAGAAGCAACGCTACGAGGAAACACAGCAGGTCGAACGTGTCTTTTCCAGAACAGACGGCGGCGCTCAGGCTATTGCCGCGAGGAGTGCCGCGCTTACTGAACTGGACAATAAATATAAGGCCATCGCTGAATCAGAGGCCGACTGGCGCAGTGGTTTCAGTAAAGGAATTAACAACTGGATGGAGGATGCCTCGGCAACAGCAACGCAGACCGCTGATCTGGTGAATAACTCGATGACTGGTCTGATCGGAAATATCTCAGATGCGCTGGCAGGGAATAAAGTCGACTGGGATAACTGGGCGTCAAGCATACTCCAGTCTATGCAAAAAATTCTCCTTAACGCCATGCTGGTGGATAGCCTGAAATCCGCATCCAGTTCCAGCGGCCTCTTCTCGTCAATTGGAGGAATGTTCGGCGGTTTATTTGGTGGCGGCAGTTCCGGATCTTCAGCCGGTGCTGGCCAGTCTTTTGCCGTGCCATCTTTCCGGCCAAATGCGAAAGGCGGCGTCTATGCTTCCGAAAGCCTGAGCGCGTACAGTAACAGCGTGGTGAATACCCCGACCTATTTTGCCTTTGCAAAGGGCGCCGGACTGATGGGCGAGGCCGGGCCGGAAGCCATCATGCCGCTAACCCGCTCTGCTGATGGTTCCCTTGGTGTCAGAATGGTTGGTGCTCAGGGGGCTAACTCCGGCGGTGGCAATACGGTTATTCATCAGCATTTCAGTATTTCCGGGAATGGTGACGCCGCACTTAGACAGGCCATGCAGGAAGCCGCACGGCAGGGGGCTCAGGATGGCGCGAAACAGGCAAGGCAGGAACTCCTCCAGGACTTCCAGACCCGCGGGCAGGCTCGCCGTTTGCTGAACGTTTAGTAAGGAGTGATTATGGCTGTTGAATGGCCTGCTGATGTCTGTCCCGCGGCGCTGACATGGCGCCCGGAGAGCAACACCAAAACATTTCGATCCCCTTTCAATGGTGCTTCACAGACCGTTCGTTATCCCGGTACCCGCTGGGTATGCTCCCTGACGCTGACCAACCTCACCGACGAGAAATCACGGCGCGTTGATGCGCTTATCGCGTCCCTCGATGGTGAGTATGGCCGGGTTAAAATCCGTGACTGGGGGAGGCCGGGAAGAACGCCGGCGGGAACCCCGACCGTTTCTGATGCAAACCAGACCGGCACGGAGTTACACAGCAAAGGCTGGACGGCGGGCGTGATTGTGCTGCGGGCCGGGGATTACATCACTGTTAATGACGAACTGAAAATGGTTACAGCAGATGTGACCAGCGCGGCGGATATGACGGCAATTATCCCGATAGCGCCAATGCTCCGCATTTCGCCACCGGCAAACGCAGTAATTGAAGTGGCTAACCCTTACGGCATCTTTAAGCTGAAGGACAATCAGCAGGGGGCAGGCAGCCGGATACCCGGCGGCTTTACCAGTTACACCCTTGAGTTTGAGGAGGCGTTTTAATGCTGTATTCCCCGTTTTCTGATGCGATGGTGGACTGGCTGTCACGCGACCGGGTGACGGCGGTGATCGCCGCGAATATCCAGTTTGAATCGGGCTCCGTCTATGTACATTCCGGTACCGGCACGATTGTCCTGAACGGTTTTGTGTATTACGGCATGGGCAAAATGGGGGCGGTTGATGATGTGGGTGAAACCAATTCGACCAGCCCGGCGCAGCTGAAGCTTACGCTATCCGGACTGGATCTTTCGTTGTTTGCCACCACGCTCAATGAACGGTGTGTTGGCAGGCAGGCGAATATCTACCTTGTTGTTATGGACGACAGCGGCGTGGTGCGCGCGGCGGATATGATTTTTCAGGGCAAAGTATCAAGTACGGGTGCCACCGCCGGGGAAACGAACGCCCTGCAGTACACCGTCAGCAATATCTTTGAGGACTGGCAGCGCCCGTTTCCCGATCGTTATACCGATGAATCCCACCAGGCCACACAACCGGGCGACCGCATTTTCCGTTACGTGGCGCAGATGGCGGAGCGTTCAATCTACTGGGGCAGCAAGAAAGATGCTCCGGGCTTTACTTATTCGTGAGGAAGCATGAAGCATCCAGACTGGCATAACCGATTAATCGCCGTGATGAAGGCCGCTGAAAAGCGGCCTTTTTTATGGGGTGAAAATGACTGCTGCCTTTTTTCGGCTGACTGCGCCCGGGCGATGTGCGGCGAGGACTTTGCAGCTGATCTGCGCGGCACTTATCACACGGCGACAGGGGCGAAAAAAGTGCTGCTGCGTAGCGGCGGAACGCTGGAAAAGGTGCTGGCCAGATTCCTTGATGAAGTGCCTGTGAAACTGGCGCAGCGCGGTGATATCGCCGTCGTGGAAAATAACGGCGCCCGGTGCGCCGGTGTGGTTTATTCCGGAGTGGTGTGGGTGCCGGGTAGCGCCGGGCTGGTCAGCCTGCGGGTGAAACCCCTGAGTGTGTGGAGGGTACGATAATGCCAGCTGCGATCCCAATTGTTGCGACCATCGCCGCGGGTGTGGCTGCCTCACAGGGCGCTTATGCCATCGGTATCGCCATTACGGTGGCCGCCCAGGTGGCAACCCAGCTGATGACAAAGAAACCCTCGCTTGATGCGTATCGCGATACCTCAGAGCGCAAGCAGGTGCTGCGCGCCGCCGCCAGCCCGAAAACCGTGGTTTACGGTCGTACAATGTCAGCCGGTACACTTTTCTTTTCAGAAGAGCAGCCCGGCTCCCAGACAGATGGCGAGTGGCTGCATATGGCGATCACCCTTGCCGGGCATCCCATTTCCGGAACGGGCGCGATCTATCTTTCCGATGATGATATTGGCACCTTCGGTGATAGCGTCACGCATGAGGTACATATTGACCGGCAGACCGCCGATCCGTTTATGCTGGCTAACTGCCCGTCGTGGAAAGCGGACATGATCGGTAAGGGCATTTCATGGCTGCGTATTTCCATGAAATTCAATGCCGAGAAGTTCCCGGCAGGTATCCCCAATATCAAGGTCGAAAAACTCGGGCGGAAGGTTTACGACCCGCGTACCGGGCAGACGGCTTACAGCAATAACGCCGCGCTGTGCATTCTCGACTATTACCGTAACTATCTCAAAGTGCCTGATACCGATATCAACTGGGAGCAGTTTCAGGAAGCGGCAAACATCAGCGATGAGATTGTCGCTAACGGCGACGGCACCTCAGAGCGGCGTTACATGCTAAATGGTGAGTTTGACCTCAGCGAAAACAAGGCCAGTATCCTTGAAGCCATGCTGGTATGTTGTGCCGGAGAACCCACGTACACGGCGGGTAAACACGGCATTCTGGTCGGGGCATATTACGGCCCGGCGACAGAAACCATCACGGAAGATCAGATCGCCGGTGATATTGAAATCATGCCGGAGGTGGCTCAGACAGACCGGGTGAACACGGTTAAAGGTACTTTCGTTGATCCGCTGCAGGGATATTCTGAAGTTGATTTCCCGTCTGTATCGGTTGCTGAATGGAAAACTGAGGACGGGGTGGAAATATCTCAGGATATGCCGCTTCGCTTTGTGACCTCCGAATTTCAGGCGCAGCGCCTGGCGGATATCCGGCTGAAGCGTACCCGCATTTCCCGCACGATGAATATCCCGCTTAACCTGAGCGGCTACCGATATCGTCCCGGCATGTATGTGAAAGTAAGCCTCCCTTCGCTTGGCATCACCGGCGTTGAAATGCGCGTGACAGACTGGAAGTTTGGCATCAGTAATGGTGTGCAACTCACGGTCAAGCAGGAAACCGCCGACGTGTGGGGAGATGCTATTGGTAAACCCATCGTGCGCCCGCCGTTCACTCAGTTACCCGTCGGCGGCGTGGCGCAGCCGCAAAACCTGAAATATACCGTCGGGGAGATCGGGCAGGTGGTACAGGGTGTGCTGTCATGGCAGAACGTCGGGCAGTTTGCCTACAACAAGGTGATCATCCGCCAGGGCGGAACGGCGGTGCTGTCTGTGCAGGTTCCCGGTTCATTTACCCGCCTGACCGGTCTGCCGAGAAACGCATACACCGCGCATGTCATTGCCGTTAACCAGATGGGCGCGGAGTCGCCGGAGGCATACCTCGAATTTAATATTCAGGCGCCGCCGCCGCCGTCGCGGGTGGATATCGAACAGGGATTCTTTGCCATCACACTGATCCCGCGCCTGGCCGATCTGGTCAACGTTTCCACACAGTTTGATTTCTGGACGTCAGGAGAAACACCGCTGCCGAACGCCAGCGATATAACGGTGGAAAATGGCGCCACGCGGGAAGGTATCGGCACGACCTGGACGAAACACGATCTCAAAGTCGGGCATACCTATTACTGGTACATCCGGACCATAAACGCCTTCGGCACATCAGCGTTTGTGACTGTCGCTGCTGAATGCTCAATGGATACCGGGAGCCTGATTGAAATCATCGATGATGGGATCCGTAATTCTGGCGCGTTCCAGAATATCCAGAACGGGGTGGATACCAACCTTGAGGCCGCCATGCAGAATGCGCTGGCGGTGCATGGCACCGTTGAGCACCAGTATCAGCAATATGGTGAGGTGCGGGCCGATATTCTTGTTGTGAAAACGACGGTCGCCAGTAACGAAAAAGGGCTGGCCGACCTGTCAACTTACGTACAGGCGCAGATAGGTCCGGCAGGAAGCCTCGTTGCTGCCGTTAATCAGAAAATGACCGCTGAAGTTAACATCGACGGGACAGCGAAAGCGTCTTACGTCACTAACCTCGGCATTGTCCGCAATGGCGTGAAGTACAGCGCCGGGCTTGGCATGTCGATAGAACCAGACGGCAGCGCCTACAAATCGACGGTCGTTGTCGCTGCTGACCAGTTCGGTGTTTATTCCGGGAATAATCCCGGCAACTGGCAGGCTGCGTTCTTTGTTTACAACGGCCAGGTATTTATCAGGAGCGCGCTAATACAGG
This sequence comes from Kosakonia sp. AG348, assembly GCF_003337365.1. Classification (NCBI taxonomy): domain Bacteria; kingdom Pseudomonadati; phylum Pseudomonadota; class Gammaproteobacteria; order Enterobacterales; family Enterobacteriaceae; genus Kosakonia; species Kosakonia sp. AG348. Next base: position 618,960 of record NZ_QPJR01000004.1, on the reverse strand, counting down.
AGGCATCCATTGATTTTGCCAAAATCACGGACACGCTCCAGTCATCTAACTATGTGCCAGGCGTCAGCGGCTGGCGCCTCAGGAAAAGCGGCGATGCGGAATTTCACGGGGCATTATATGCAACAAGCGGGCAATTCTCCTTTAACGGAACAAACAACACTGTTGTCCTCGATGGTAATGGCGTAACGGTAAATCTTCCTGGTGGCGGGCTAATTCGTCTTGGAACATGGTGAGTCGTTGTCTGTAACTTGCAGGTGAACAATATGCCAAGTGGGCTTTATATAAATTACAATGATGGAAGGCCAGCCATGGAAATAACGGCAAACCTTCGGTGCCCGTCCTTTTGTAGAAATGTTGGTAGTGCAGGCTCAACTACTGAAGTGATCAGCGAGTATATTCCCGGATCTCAGCTGATATACATACCTTCAAGGGCGGCGGCTTACAGTCCTCCTTCCGGCACTGCAATAATTGGAACCGTTAGCTATTTGCGTAATGTCACGTTTAATGGCGCGTTAATGACGCACGATAGTGTTGATAATAATGGGATATGGGCAGGGCAGGTATGGCAATTATTGCCCGTCAATTCCCCCTCAGGCAATCGTGGCCTTTTGATTGCTAACTCGACAGATTTTTCCGTTATTTCAGATGTAACACGAATTATGACGTGTATCTGGCACGGAAATATCACGATTAACGGGCAGGCCGCTGCGCCCACATCCGGAGTTTTGTTTGCAAAATGGAATCATCCAACAGCGTCAATTACGCTGGAAAATGGGGTTCTGTATGCAAGAGAAAGCAGAACGGACAGTTCGGATGTGAATGCGAACGTAACAATATATGCCGCGATATTTAATGTTTCATCACCCACCCCTGGTGTGGGGTTAAATATCATTAACTCATCAGGGCAATGTACATTTTCCACCGCAAGAAAGCCGCTGATTTACTCTGGCAGTTTTTCACCGACAAGCAACTGGCAGGATATAGGATCGAATATGGTTCCTCTAGGCACTTACGGCTATGAAGCGAGTAACGGAGGTGGGTGGTGTAATATGCGACTCAGAGGCTTAATGATGTCTGGCAACAGTGTGAAAACCGGAAACAGTAAAATAACGTGGCAATGGACAGACCGATATAGCATTGTTGGCAGCAGGAATGTAGGTATATCTATACCGTTGATACCTGATATTTATTAAATCATATACACCCGCTTCGGCGGGTTTTTTATTGCCTGGAGTATTTATGTCAGCAGGTACATTAACACTCACGAACAATTCAGCCAGCGTTGTCGGGAATGGCACGTCGTTCACCACTGAGCTTACAGCCGCCGATTTTATTGTGGTTACGGTCGGTGGTGTTTCTTACACGCTGCCGGTGAAAACGGTGGACAGCACAACCGCGCTCACGCTGGTCAGCAATTACACCGGGCCAACGCAGAGTGGTGCCGCCTGGTATGCAGTGCCGCGCGTTGCAATGAACCTCGTTACTGCTGCGCTGGTGGCGCAGAGTGCTGAAGCGCTACGTGGTCTTAACTATGACAAGCAGAACTGGCAACAGATTTTTAGCGGCACCGGAACAGCCACAATCAAACTTCCTGATGGCAGTGCTTTTACCGGGCCGACATGGAACAGTTTTACGACCGCGCTTAATAGTAAAGCAGATAAAGTTGACGGTGCGGTGCCGTTGAGCCAGGGCGGTACCGGGGCACCAACGGTAGCAGGTGCACGTACAAATTTAGGGCTTGGTGACTCAGCGGTACGGAATGTGGGGACGGCAGCCGGGACGGTAGCGGCGGGGGATGATTCCCGTATTGTTAACAGTCTGCGAAAAGATCAGGCAGGGACGATGAGTCAGCCTATCTACAGCAATTTTCTGTCGGCAAATGGATTTATGCTGGAGAAAAATTCAACTGCAGTATCGCAATCCGGAAGCAACTATTATAACCGCTTTGCCAGAGTGTTTAGCCGCTTTAGCGATGCATCCTTTGAGATAGACCATTTTGAATCACCAGGTAACTACTACGCCGCGCGTATTATTGTTTATTCCAGCTATCAAAACAGTCAGTTGGCTTCCTTTGAAATGCGCCATACCGGCATCGGCGTTTCGCAGGGCGGATGGCAGACTTTCTCTGACAGGAGAATAAAAACAAACCTTGTCCCTGTTGAAAAGCCACTCGAAAAGATGAAGTTAATCCGGGGTTACACGTGGGATCGCCTTGATAGTGCCCCATCCGGCAGGGGGTTTATTGCTCAGGAAGTGGCAAAAGCATTCCCGGAGGCGGTGTCTGTTGGCGGGTCCGCTACGCTTAAAACCGGTGAAAAGATCGATGATATTCTTACGCCGGACACTTATGGCGTGGCAGCAGCTCTGCATCATGAAGCCATCCTGGCTCTTATGGATAAGATTGAGGCCCTGACAACCCGTGTTGACAAAATTGAGGGGGGATCAGTCACCATTCACCCAGGTTCATGAGCAAAAAGGCAACAATCTATTCGGCATCCTGATAATTTACACAACATATAACCCCATAAAAAACAATTATCCTTAACTAAAATCGTCTGTTCCTTATTCACAAACAAGCGCAGCCGGATCTTGAACAAAGCTCGAGACAATACTACTGTATATAAAAACAGTATTAAGCAGGGCTACACTATGCAATTCATTAAACCAGCAGATTTTCCGCGCGCAGTTGTCGCGCTCCCGCTCTTCAGCGACCTTGTTCAGTGCGGGTTTCCCAGCCCGGCAGCGGATTATGTTGAACAGCGTATTGATCTAAACGAACTCCTTGTACAGCGCCCCAGCGCGACGTATTTCGTCAAAGCCGCAGGGGATTCCATGATTGATGGCGGGATCAGTGACGGAGATCTACTGGTGGTTGATAGTTCGCGCACCGCGCAGCACGGCGATATTGTGATCGCGGCTGTCGATGGCGAATTCACTGTTAAACGTCTGCAACTTCGACCAACCATACAGCTCAACCCAATGAACTCGGCATACAGCCCGATCCGGGTAACAAGCGAAGACACCCTGGATATCTTCGGTGTCGTAACTTTCATTGTTAAACCGGCGAGCTGAATATGTTTGCTCTGTGCGATGTGAACAGCTTTTACGCGTCGTGCGAAACCGTTTTTCGACCTGATTTGAAAGGGCGGCCAGTCGTTGTTTTGTCGAACAATGACGGCTGCGTGATAGCCCGCAGCGCCGAAGCGAAACCTTTTGTGGTGATGGGAGAGCCTTACTTCAAGCAGAAAGAGGCGTTCCGGCGCCACGGTATCGTCGCATTCAGCAGCAATTATGAGTTGTACGCGGACATGTCAAACAGGGTGATGACAACCCTGGAAGAGATGAGCCCTCGCGTGGAAATATACTCAATCGATGAAGCCTTTTGTGACCTGACCGGCGTGCGTAATTGCCGTGATTTAACTGACTTTGGGCGCGAGATACGTGCGACCGTGCTGAAGCGCACTCACCTGACTGTCGGCGTCGGCATAGCGCAAACCAAAACCCTGGCGAAGCTGGCCAACCACGCCGCGAAAAAGTGGCAGCGCCAGACCGGCGGCGTGGTTGATTTGTCCAACATTGACCGCCAGCGCCGGTTGCTGGCTCTTGTTCCGGTTGAGGATGTCTGGGGTGTCGGGCGGCGCATCAGTAAGAAGCTGAATGCCCTGGGCATTAAAACCGCGCTTGAACTCTCAGAGCAAAGCACCTGGATTATCCGCAAACATTTTAACGTCGTGCTTGAGCGAACGGTGCGGGAGCTGCGCGGCGAACCGTGTCTCGATCTTGAGGAGTTTGCGCCGGCGAAGCAGGAGATTGTCTGCTCGCGTTCTTTTGGTGGACGGATCACCGATTACGATGAAATGCGCCAGGCGATATGCAGCTATGCAAGCCGGGCAGCAGAAAAACTACGCGGTGAGCATCAGTATTGCCGGTTTATCTCCGCTTTCGTTAAAACCAGCCCGTTTGCATTAAACGAGCCGTATTACGGCAACAGTGCATCGGTAAAGCTGCTCACGCCAACACAGGACAGCAGGGACATTATCAGTGCCGCCACCCGGTGTCTGGATCGTATCTGGAAAGAAGGTCATCGCTATCAGAAAGCAGGTGTCATGCTTGGCGACTTTTTCAGTCAGGGCGTCGCGCAGCTCAATCTGTTTGACGACAACGCGCCGCGCGCGGACAGTGAAAAGCTGATGGCGGTACTGGATAGGCTCAACGCGAAGGAGGGGCGTGGGACGCTGTATTTTGCAGGGCAGGGCATACAGCCGCAATGGCAGATGAAGCGCGATATGCTGTCGCCCCGGTACACTACAAGGTATTCAGATCTTATTAGGGTCCGATGAGTTTTCTCAGTAAGCTTGGTCAGCTATGTGCCAACAGAGGACATGCCCGAAGTGTCTCTTTGCGCATCACCGAATGGTTTTGATTTACTCCGGCGCTTCTTTCTTAACGTGCCTTACGTCGCGCAGAACAGCGAGCCAGATAAACGCGTCTGCGAGCACAGTACTGTTAGAGATAATATCTACTGCTTTCCTCCCGCTGACTATTTGCCTCATCCAATGACGCGCTGCTTCTGGTGAGAGCCACCGTGAATAGAAACCAGCCCTTTATCAGATGGTGAGTCACCATCAAAAATACTTCTGACTCATTGCCTAATCCATCAAGTGCCGCCATGCAGGTCGGCTGACCATCAGCATGGTGGATTAAATAGGGTTGTTTCTTGTGGCCTTCCTTATTTCGCTCATAACCCATCGTACAGGCAGCAATTATGAGTAAAAAATAGCCGAGAGAAGGTCAGCGGCTCTCAATTGGAACAAATTATCCCAGTGTCCTGATTGTGTGATCAACAATAGTATTATGGATACTGTCTTTGTATTAACCAATCAATTCAGGTAGCTTATATTCACACGACTTATATGTTAATCTGCGCTCAAGGTACTCCCCTTTCTTTTAAAAAATCACATAAAAAACTAAAATACAGGCACTGTAAAATGTCATGGATCTTTGAACGCATTCGTTATGAAAATATTAAAATTTATTTAAGTAAGATGTTATTTATAATTTCAATTTTCATTGTTGTCATCGTTAATTTTATTGCCGCACGTTACAACTTGGTTATTAATCGCACGTTGGTTTTTGCATTGATTTTATTAACACTTCTCTGCATCAATAACAAACCACTAAAAAACTTAATTGGCTTTATCGCTTTAACTTTCATAGCTGTTGATTTATCTCTTCAGCTGTATGCCTGGAGTAACTTTAATACTGGATTTACCTATGGTTTTGCATTAAGTGTAATAAATACTACAGGTAGCGAAGCATTTTCGATGTTAGGCGTTTATTGGCGAAGCTGTATTACTTTTGTGGGTCTGTTGATTTTATTTATGCTAACCATCAATTATGGTATAAATACTATCCCGTCAAAATATAAACGATACCCTGCAATTTTATTGGTGTTGTTACTGACTGGTTATACTGTACAAGGTGCACTGCATCAATTACGAAAAAGCAATGTTGATAGCCTTGCTCAACGAGTTATAAATTCAACTCCGCTGAGTACAGGTTCGGTCTTTATGCAAGCTTTCTCTGATATGAGTATTGCCTCCGATATTAATAAAAATACGCCTAACTACACAATATCAGTATCAGATACCGGAATTGATAATTATGTGTTGATTATCGGGGAATCTGAGCGCCCTGAAAATATGAGTATTTATGGATATGAGAGAGACACAACGCCTAAACTGGAAGCAGAAAGGAAGAATCTTCTGTTGTTCCAACATGCCATTAGCCCCGCGCCAGTGACCATCATGGCTGTACCACTTGCTCTCACTGCGGCTTCAGTACAGGAAACGACGCCAGCTAAGTACAGTGACAATATCATTAGTATTGCGAACAAAGCTGGATACGATACCTACTGGTATAGCCGCCAGGGGAAAGGTGGCGCATATAATAATGTGATTACTGGTATTGCAATGCAAACTAAGCAGCATCAGTGGATTGATCAAGGATTCGATGACGCTTTGTTACCAGAGTTTGAATCAACACTTACAAAATCAGGTAAGAAATTCATTGTTCTGCATCTATATGGTAGCCACGAACCAGCATGTTCACGTTTCCCTGAGGATGCTTCCGTCTTTAAAAATGGAAGTAAACATGATGATTGCTATGATAACTCTGTACGCTTCACGGACGATCTTATGGGCAAGGTTTTTAGTCAACTTTCGCATACGCGCTCTTCTGTTTTCTATTTTTCTGACCATGCCTTAATACGAGATCCTTCACGTGCAGTAGTATATTCTCATGCTGGGGCCAATCCACCCAAAGAGGCTTTGGTTATACCCGCTTTTATCTGGTATAGCCCTAAAGTTGAGATGAAGAATAAGTGGCTCGGAGATTACCAAACACCATGGTCTACAGATGATGCTAATACGCTATCCGAGTTATGGCTCGGCATTCATCGGGTTGATCAGAATACTGTTAGTATGCAAGGGTGGCTCCAGAATTATCAAAAACCGATTATAGTTATGGATACAACGGGGAAGAAATTTAACTGGAAGAATATGCACTAGTTGAAATTTAATATTTCAGTTCAAAAATTCTTCTGGTGACTAACTGAAATTTCATGACGGTGTGAGTCAGATCTGTAATGAATCGCCACGGGTTTAACAGACACTGACCTGTTCCCGGTTGATTATTACACGACAATGTTAGTCCTACATCTCTGCGGTTATGACAAATGCGAACTTCCGCACTTCGCTCATTGCGGACTTTTTCTTCCTGTTATAAACGCACCGAACGGACAGAAGTTTTACCTTCATTTTACCTTTGTTTTACCTTGTACGGATCGCAGGCATAAAAAAACCAACCGCAATGGGTTGGTTTTCCTGGGGTTTTTTGGTCGGCACGAGAGGATTTGAACCTCCGACCCCTGACACCCCATGACAGTGCGCTACCAGGCTGCGCTACGTGCCGACATGTGGCGCTAATACTACCCTTTTCATGGCTGAATGCAAGCTAAGGTCAGACTGAGTGATTCATAATTAATCAATCAGTTAGCGATAAAACGTTTTTCATCCGTCAGAACCTGCAGCAGCAAACTGAGTTGCGGTTTCTGATCGCGAATTTTCTCACCCTGCGCATTCCAGGTCTGGTAATTCCCATTTTGATTCAGCACCAGCGTTATTTCCGGTGTGGTAATCGCCAGCTCGTCGCTATCCGCAGCGGTTACCCAGTTATGACGGCGCGTAGCGGTAAACAGATCCTGACCTTGTGAATACTCGCTTGCCGGCGTGCTGACATGCAGCAGACGCTGCATCAGCGTGGTCATAATGTCTTTATGATCCGTTAACTTGCTAACACGTTGCGCAGGCGTTCCCGGCCAGTGCACGACCAGCGGTACATGCAACCGGCTACGTGACCAGTCAAAATGGTTGTCTTCTTTGCTTTCCGGAACGCCGTGTCCGGCGGTAATGATCACCACCGTGTTATCAAGCTTACCGGAGGCGCGCAGGGCATCCAGCACCCGTGCAATCTGATCATCGACACTGGCAGCGGCTTTGCCATATTTACGGGCAAAGCCGGGCTGCGACATATCAACAGACGCGGTGCCGTTTAGCGAAATCCACGAGAACCAGCGGTTATCTTCCTGCGCATAATGCCCCAGCCAGCTAATCCACTGGTCGGCGGTTTGCTCATCGCTCTGCACTTTTGCCGCGGGCAACGAAAAATCAGATAACAGTGCCTGGCGGTAGAGCGGGCTGCTAAAACCGTCGGAAGAGAACAACCCCAGTTGGTAACCCTGCTGGTTAAAAGCGGTAATAAGCGCCGCGGGAATACGCGCTGACAGCACGCCATCCTGGTAACTTGGCGATATGCCATAAAACAGACCGAAATAGCCGCCATCAGCGCTATTGCCAGAGCTCATATGCTGCGTAAACGTGACGTTTTGCTGGGCGAAGCTCGCCAGTTGCGGCATCTGTTTCTCATAACGTGAGTAGTTGAGACCGTCGACGGTAATCAGCAGTACGTTCTGGCCGGAACCCATATCCTGGTAACGCAAATCACTTAGCGGATACTGTACTGATACCGCTTCCGGGTTGCCTTGCTCCACCAGGCGTCGCTGATAATCCTGCGCATCCAATAACCCGTGTTTTTCCAGAAAACGACGTGCGGTCATTGGGTAGGAGAGTGGCAGATTCGCCCGCTGCATGGTGATGGGGCGATAGAAATTGGCGTCGGCCCAAATGTACATCACGTGAGTGGCAATAAAGGCGACGAAGAAAAAAGCGGCCAACGGTTTGGCAAAGTGGCGACGCCGGGTAAGACTGCGCAGTTTCTGCCAGCTCCAGGTCGCAAATAACATCTCAATCAGCAGGATCACCGGCACGCTGATAAACATTAATTGCCAGTCACGCGCGGTTTCATTCTGGTCCGGGTTAATGACCAGTTCCCAGACGATCGGGTTGAGATGCAGGTGAAAACGGGTAAAAACTTCGCTGTCAATCAGCAACAGCGTCATGCCGGCGGTCGCCAGCAGCGCTGACAATACGCGCATCAGCCGCTGGGACATCACTATAAATGTCAGTGGAAACAGTACCAGCAGGTAAGTGGCGAAAACCAAAAAACTAAAATGCCCGACCACGCTCAGGTAGGAGTAAATACGCCCTGAGAGGGTGGTCGGCCAGTCGGCAACAAACAGATAACGGCTACCGAGCACGATGGACAACAGAATGTTGAACAACGCGAACCAGTGCCCCCAGCTTACCATCTGGGAGACTTTTTCACGGTAGCGCTGACGATTGGTCACCATAAACTGTCGCTATTTCCCTTAATGCGCCTGGTCGTCGCCGATGGACGATTGTAACGCCTGCGCGAAAGACTTCGCGATAGCCTGACGCTGTGCGGGGGCGACGCTGGTGTTAATCAGGTTCGTCACCATATTGCCCAACACCATCAGAGAGAGATCGGTCGGTGCTTTGTGTTTTTCCAGTACGTTAGCCAGCTCACTCAGAAGCTTTTCAACGTGTTCATCACTGTAGCGGGAGATTTGTGGCATAAATCGAAATCAGTCTGTTCATGAAAGGGCAACATATTACCGTAGCAACAGCTTTTTTTCTGCTTTTTTATCAGCAGTTGCACAGTCGCGTTGGTGGTGGTTGAATACCGCCGGTCTAAAAGGAGAGTTTATCATGAGTCTGGACATCAACCAGATTGCCCTGCACCAGCTTATCAAACGTGATGAGCAAACCCTCGAACTGGTGCTGCGCGATTCTTTGCTGGAACCAACCGCGCCTGTCGAAGAGATGGTCGCTGAGTTGCACCGGGTTTACAGTGCAAAAAATAAAGCTTACGGCCTGTTTAACGATGAGAGCGAGCTGGCGCAAGCGCTGCGTCTGCAGCGCCAGGGCGAAGAGGAATTTCTGGCCTTCAGCCGTGCGGCAACCGGGCGCTTACGTGATGAACTGGCAAAATATCCGTTCGCTGATGGCGGTATTGTGCTTTTCTGCCACTACCGATACCTGGCGGTGGAGTATCTGCTGATCGCCGTGCTGAACAACTTAAGCAGCATGCGCGTTAATGAACATCTGGATATCAGCTCTACACACTATCTGGATATTAATCATGCGGATATCGTTGCACGTATCGATCTCACGGAGTGGGAAACCAATCCAGAGTCGACCCGCTATCTGACATTCCTGAAGGGCCGGGTAGGGCGAAAAGTCGCCGACTTCTTTATGGATTTCCTCGGCGCCAGTGAAGGGCTGAACGCCAAAGCGCAAAACCGCGGGTTGTTGCAAGCGGTGGACGATTTTACCGCTCAGGCGGAGCTGGATAAATCAGAACGCCAGACGGTACGCCAGCAGGTTTACACCTACTGTAATGAGCAGTTGCAGGCGGGCGAAGAGATTGAACTGGCGTCGCTCTCCAAAGAGCTGGCAGGCGTTAGTGAAGTCAGTTTCGAGGAGTTCACCGCAGGTCAGGGCTACGAGCTGGAAGAGAGCTTCCCGGCGGATCGCAGCACGCTGCGTCAGCTGACTAAATATGCCGGTAGCGGCGGTGGCCTGACCATCAATTTCGATGCGTTACTTCTCGGCGAGCGTATTTTCTGGGATCCGGCGACCGATACGCTGACCATTAAAGGTACGCCGCCGAATTTGCGTGACCAGCTGCAACGCCGCTTGACCGGCGGGAAGTGATCCTCTGAACCTGCCCGTGTGGGCAGGTTTTCTGCCATGCGCCCCATGGGAGCCGTTAACCCGGGTATCGATTTCACATGACTGCGCGCGAGCATTGCTCAACCAGCTTAAAAGCGAGCTGACAGTGAAAGAGGACTATTCGCGTATGGGCGGGCCAGCCGCTTATCGATAGCGAGCAGGCATAAAAAAACCCCGCCGGAGCGGGGTTTCTTCAACTTGTCGGCGATTAAGCGCGAACGAAGTCGATGTGAGTCAGTTTGGCTTTGTACGGGTGACGTTGTACAGCCTGAACTTTCACTTTTACTTCTTTGCCATCAACAGCGATGGTCAGAACTTCGCTATAGAACTCAGCTTTCGCCTGCATGTTCCACAGTTTGTCGTGATCCAGTTCGATAGCGATTGGCGCTTCAGTTCCACCGTAAACGATAGCCGGGAACTTGTTCGCTGTGCGCAGGCGGCGGCTCGCACCCTTACCCTGCTCTTTACGTACTTCTGCGTTAATAGTAAACATTTGAATCTCTCTTAAATAATCCTGTTACAGGCGACCCAGCAACAGGCAGATGATCGGCTTTGCGGATGCAAAAGCGGGCGGTATTCTATCCCTGAATGTTCGATACATCAATCAAAAGCGCGTTTATCCCCGTAATTCATGTGCCCGCCGGAAACGGCCTTCATAATCGAACACTTTTTCCCGCACTTGCCAGTACTGGCCTTTCATCCGCGCGACGACGAAATCAGGGTGGCGTAACAACGCCTGCTGCGCCACGATATCCGCCGCGACAATCCAGCGCAGTGGCACGCCTGGCGTGCGAGTGTGGGGGCGAATAAAGAGTTGTTCAAAGGCGGTGCGTTGTGCGGCGGTTTGCAGGCGGAAGCGCTCACTGACATCCGCACCATCTTCATCGTAATAGGTGATTTTCAGCCATTCGCCTTTATCATCCGCGCCCTGTTGCAACGTCATACCACTACAGCGCAGCACCAGCGCATCCTTCAGTTTCAGCGCCGCTTTTAGCATATCGTCCGGGTCGACCAGCACTGTATCGCAGGTGCGACAGCGCCGGGCGGCGATATCATTTTCTGCGTTGCATTGCGGGCAGTTTTTAAAGCGAAAACGGAAATCGCACTGCTCGCGGTGGCCGTCATCATCTTCCAGCCAGCCCTGGCAGCGGCGACCAAAATGTTCAATCAGCGTGCCGTCGGCGGTGGTTTTTCCCCAAAAGGTATTGGCAAAACCGCACGCCGGGCAGAACACTTGCACCGGCACATTATCGCTTTTACCTTTTGGCGCACCGATTTCCGGAGCGTAGAGATCGTGCGGGTTGCCCGCGTAGTCCAGGATCAGGCAGTCGGTTTTTCCTGGCGCAAGGCGCAGGCCGCGACCAACAATTTGCTGATACAGGCTGACGGATTCGGTCGGGCGCAGAATGGCTATCAAATCCACATGCGGCGCATCAAAACCAGTTGTCAGTACCGCTACGTTTACCAGAAAGCGAAATTGCTGATTTTTGAAGGCTTCGATTAAAGCGTCACGCTGTGGACCGGGGGTGTCACCGGTGATCAGCGCCGCATCATCGGTAGGTAACAAGCCGGTTATCTCGCGCGCGTGTTCGACCGTAGCGGCAAAAATCATCACCCCTTTGCGCGTCTGTGCAAATTCGACAATCTGGCTAACAATGTGCGGCGTAATACGCTGCTGTTTTTTCAGTTCGCGGTTCAAATCCGCTTCGCTAAAAAGGCCATTACTTTGCGTCTGCAAACGGCTGAAATCGTACTGCACTACCGGCATATCCAGCCGTTCCGGCGGTGTCAGGTAGCCGTGCTTAATCATGTAGCGCAGCGGCAGTTCATAAATGCAGTCGCGAAACAGCGCTTTTTCATCACCGCGCACCATGCCGTGATAATGAAAGCGGTAAATCCAGCCTTTACCGAGGCGAAAAGGTGTCGCCGTCAGGCCCAACAAACGCAGGTGAGGGTTCACTTCGCGCAAATGGCTGAGGATTTGCTGATACTGGCTGTCATCGTCGTCGCCGATGCGGTGGCACTCATCGACCACCAGCAGGGAAAATTCGCCCTGAAACTGCGCCAGATTACGCGCAACGGACTGAACGCTGCCAAACACCACTTTGCCGTGGCTCTGTTTGCTTTTAAGCCCGGCGGCGAAAATATCGGCCTCCAGCCCAAGCGCGACATATTTCGCGTGGTTTTGCGCTACCAGCTCTTTAACGTGCGCCAGCACCAATACACGCCCGCGCGCCAGCCGCGCCAGTTCGGCGATAACCAGGCTCTTTCCTGCACCGGTGGGCAGCACAATGACCGCAGGTTCGGCATGTTGACGGAAGTGGGCGAGGGTGGCGTCCACGGCTTCGCGTTGATAGGGGCGTAAGGTAAAAGTCATTATCTCGCAGGGGTTACACATTCACACTGCACAGTATGCCACGAATCTTTCCTTTGAGCGGTCTGTGATGCTCGTTATACTGTTTGGGTACTCATTTCTGTTTTCGGGCGTATTGCCCGCACCCAGCACCATACAGGCAAAAAAATTTCATGCGACTTGATAAGTTTATCGCTCAGCAACTCGGCGTCAGCCGCGCTATCGCCGGGCGTGAAATCCGCGGCCAGCGCGTTACGGTCAATGGTGAGATCGTCAGAGATACCGCCTTTAAACTGCAACCCGCACACGAGGTTGAATACGACGGCAATTCCCTCGTTCAGCAAAATGGCCCGCGCTACTTTATGCTGCACAAGCCAGAAGGTTACGTCTGCTCGACGGACGATCCGGATCACCCGACGGTTCTCTATTTCCTCGATGAGCCGGTGGCGCATAAGCTGCATGCGGCAGGGCGCCTGGATATTGATACCACCGGTCTGGTATTGATGACCGACGATGGTCAATGGTCGCACCGCATTACTTCGCCGCGCCATCACTGCGAAAAAACCTATCTGGTGACGCTTGAATCGCCGGTCGCAGATGACACCGCTGAGCAGTTTGCCCGTGGCGTACAGTTGCATAATGAAAAAGATCTCACCAAACCAGCGGTGCTGGAAGTTATCACGCCGACACAAGTGCGTCTGACTATCAGCGAGGGGCGTTACCATCAGGTAAAACGGATGTTCGCTGCCGTTGGCAACCATGTTGTGGGCCTGCACCGTGAACGCATTGGTGCGATTGCGCTTGATGCGGATCTCGAACCGGGCGAATACCGGCCATTAACCGAAGATGAAATTGCCAGCGTTGGCATGCCACCCCGCTAATTCAGGAGATTTACGTGACCCGCAGGCCACACTCATCATTGAGCATTGTGTTTATCCTTGGTCTGTTGGCCATGCTGATGCCGTTATCCATCGATATGTATCTGCCTGCGCTGCCAGTGATTGCCGAACAGTTTGGCGTTCCGGCGGGCAGCGCACAGATGACGCTGAGTACCTATATTCTGGGCTTTGCGGTCGGTCAGTTGTTATACGGGCCGATGGCCGACAGCATCGGGCGTAAGCCGGTTATTCTCGGCGGCACGCTGGTTTTTGCCGCCGCTGCCGTTGCCTGTGCACTGGCGCAGAGCATTGAGCAGTTGATTACCATGCGCTTTTTTCATGGCCTTGCGGCGGCAGCGGCAAGCGTGGTGATTAACGCGCTGATGCGCGATATTTACCCACGCGAAGAGTTCTCCCGCATGATGTCGTTTGTCATGCTGGTGACCACCATTGCGCCACTGCTGGCCCCGATGATTGGCGGCGCGGTATTGGTCTGGTTCAACTGGCACGCCATTTTCTGGATCCTGGCGATTGCCGCATTGCTGGTCTCGGCAATGATTGTCTTTTTTATCCGCGAAACGCTTCCGGTTGAAAAACGGCAAAAATTCCATTTCCGCACCACGCTTGGCAACTTCGCGTCGCTGTTTCGCCATAAACGCGTACTGAGCTATATGCTGGCGAGCGGTTTCAGCTTTGCCGGTATGTTCTCTTTTCTCAGCGCCGGGCCGTTTGTCTATATTGAAATTAACCATATCTCACCGCAGGACTTTGGTTACTACTTTGCGCTGAACATTGTGTTCCTGTTTGTGACGACGATGATTAACGGTCGCATCGTTCGCCGTGTTGGTGCCTTAAATATGTTCCGCAGCGGGCTGTGGGTGCAATTTGCCATGGCGTTGTGGATGGTGGTGACGGCGCTGCTGGATGTCGGTTTTTGGTCGCTGGTGCTGGGCGTTGCGGCGTTTGTCGGCTGCGTTGCGCTAGTGGCTTCAAACGCGATGGCGGTGATCCTGGATGAGTTTCCGCACATGGCGGGCACGGCATCATCACTGGCGGGGACGTTCCGTTTTGGCATTGGCGCCATTGTGGGGGCGCTGCTGTCGATGGCGACATTTAACACTGCCTGGCCGATGATTTGGTCAATTACCTTCTGCGCTACCTGCTCGATTCTCTTCTATCTCTACGCCAGCCGGGCGAAAAAATCGGCATAACCCGCCTGAACAGGGAGCAAAAACGCTCCCTTTTTTGATACATGTCAACCAGAAACAACTTACCTTTACACGCATTTGTTTATTTTATGTAAAATCTCTTCGTGTAAAAAGTCACATCATTGTAGTGAAAAAGGTTGAGTTAGATCGCAGAAACGGGTACATATACCCCGAAACCGGGCCTGTCGCTTACCCATAAAATCCTGATAAATGAGTGACTACCCCACACGCCACGCGGGATGCGTTCATTTCTGTGTGGTCGACATGATGAATTGTCAATAGTGTGTTAATATAAGTGTGAAATATTTGTGAAGTAAAAGTACTTCCGGGGAAAGAACGTGAATACATTACAGCTCTCCATCATCCACCGTCTGCCCCAGTCCTATCGCTGGTTAGATGGTTTTGCAGGTGCCAAAGTTGAACCGATTCCGCAAAATGGTCAGGCAGCGGACGACACGCTTGTCGCCTTAAAACTGTTGAGTCCGGATGGCGACAACGCATGGCCCGTCATGCACAAGCTCAGCCAGGCGCTGAGCGATATCGAAGTGAATTGCTCCGTGCTTGAGTGCGAAGGGGAACCGTGCCTGTTCGTCAACTGCGAGGATGAGTTCGCCGCGACGTGCCGCCTGAAAAATTTCGGTGTTGCCATCGCGGAGCCCTTCTCAGGACAAAACCCTTTCTGATTTAGCTTAATGCCAGAAGCTGGCGTGTATACGCCTGTGCAGGCGCATCAAACACACGTCGGCACTCTCCTTGTTCCACCACTTCACCCTCTTTCAGCACAATCACTTGATGGCACAAGGTGCGCACAACCTGCAGGTCGTGGCTGATGAAGATGTACGCCAGCCGGTAGGTTTCCTGTAAGGATTTCAGCAGTGCGAGGATTTGCGCCTGCACCGTGCGATCCAGCGACGATGTCGGCTCATCGAGAATAATCAGCTCAGGCTTGAGGATTAGCGCACGGGCGATAGCGATACGCTGGCGCTGGCCGCCGGAAAACTCACCCGGGAAGCGGTGCCGCGTTTCGGCATCCAGCCCGACTTCACGCATCACCTCGATCACACGTTGTTCGCGCTGTTCACGTGAGAGCTCCGGGTGATGCACCCGCAGCCCCTCTTCGATAATTTGCTGCACATTCAGCCTGGGATTCAGGGCCGAGTTCGGATCCTGAAAGACCACCTGAATACGGTGGCGTACCGGCAGCATCTGCTTGCGGTTCCATTGATGCAGCGGTTTATTATCAAACAGGATCGTCCCGCGCGAGGCCACCAGACGCAGCAACGCTAAGCCGGTGGTACTTTTCCCCGAACCGGATTCCCCCACCAGACCGAGCGTTTCACCGGGGCGCAACGTAAAGCTAATGTTCTTCACCACCGTGTTGTTATCCACCACGCGCTTAAAAATCCCTTTGCGGACTGGGAAGCTAACGGCGAGATTTTCAACCCGTAACAAGGGCTGTGCATCGGGATGAAGGGCGACGGGCTCGCCGCTGGGCTCGCTATTGAGCAGCTTTTGCGTATAAGGATGCGCCGGTGCGCTGAACAAGGTCTGTGCACTGTTTTGCTCGACACAGCGGCCGTTTTGCATCACCGCCACATTGTCCGCCAGCTTACGCACAATGCTTAAATCGTGGGTGATAAACAGCAGCCCCATGTTCAGCTCATCGCGCAGCTCGCGCAATAAAGTCAGGATTTGCGCCTGCACGGAGACATCAAGTGCGGTCGTCGGCTCATCGGCAATCAGCAGTTCGGGACGCGTGAGCAACGCCATTGCGATCATCACGCGCTGGCGCTCACCGCCGGAAAGCTGATGCGGGAAATCGGTCAAACGTGCGCGGGCGTTGCGGATGCCCACGCGATCCAGGCAATCAAGCATTTCTGCCCGCGCCGCTTCACGCCGCATACCACGATGCAACGAGAGCACTTCATAGAGCTGTTTTTCCAGCGTATGCAGCGGGTTCAGGGAGACCATCGGCTCCTGGAAAATCATGGCGATTTTATTGCCGCGCACGCCGCGCAGGGTTCTTTCGCTGGCATGCAACAACGAGTCGCCATGAAACAGGATATCGCCGGAAGGGTAAACCACCGGCGGTGAGGGAAGCAGGCGCAGGATCGATAACGCGCTAACGCTTTTACCGGAACCGGATTCGCCCACCAGCGCCAGCGTTTCGCCCGCCTCAATCCGCAAGGAGAGGTCATTAACGACAGTATGCAGCGTATCACGCTGGCGAAAGGCAATACTCAGCGCATCGACAGAGAGCAGGGGAGTCGCCATTTTACACCGCCTTATTGGGGTCAAACGCGTCGCGCACGGCTTCGCCAATAAAAATCAGCAGCGAAAGCAGCAGCGCGGTAGAAACAAACGCGGCGATACCCAGCCACGGTGCCTGTAAATTATTTTTGCCCTGCAATAGCAATTCGCCGAGCGACGGTGAACCGAGCGGCAGACCAAAGCCGAGGAAATCGAGCGAGGTGAGCGTGCCGATCGAGCCGCAAAGGATAAACGGCAGAAAGGTCAGGGTGGCAACCATTGCATTGGGCAGCATATGACGCAGGATAATGCCGCGATCGCCCACACCCATGGCCTGCGCGGCGCGGATATAGTCGAAATTACGCGTACGCAGAAATTCGGCCCGCACGACGCTCACCAGCGTCATCCAGCCGAACCCCACCGTGATGCCGAGAAGCCACCAGAAGCCAGGTTGGATCACACTCGAAAGTAAGATGATTAAAAACAGTGTTGGCAACCCCGACCAGACTTCAATAAAGCGCTGTCCGAGTAGATCGATTTTACCGCCGTAATAACCCTGTACCGCACCGGCCAGAATACCGATAACGCTGGAAAAGAGAGTCAGCATTAAACCGAACAGTAGCGAGATGCGCGTGCCGTAAAGGAGTCGCGCCAGCACATCTCCGCCGTTCGCATCGGTACCGAGCCAGTTTTGCGCCGAAGGCGGGGAAGGGAAGGGCTGCGTGGTGGCGTAGTTGATGCTGCGCGCCCCGAAACGCACCGGTGCCCACAGCACCCAGCCGTGCTCTTCAAGCTGCTTTTGCAGCCACGGATCCTGATAATCAGCAGGCGTTGCCAGGGGGCCGCCAAAATCGCTTTCGCTGTAATCTCTCACCACGGGCGCGAACCACTGTCCCTGATAGCGCACCAGCAGAGGCTTATCGTTAGCCACCAGTTCGGCGCACAGACTCAGAATAAAAATCACCAGGAAAATCCACAGCGACCAGTAGCCGCGGCGGTTATGGCGAAAACGCGCCCAGCGCGCCCGATTGATGTAGCTTAATTGAACCATCAGCGCCCCTCGAAATCGATGCGCGGATCCACCAGCGTATAGGTGATATCACTGAGGATATTCAGCAGCAGGCCGATCAAAGAGAAAATATAGAGTGTGCCAAACATTACCGGGTAATCCCGTGAGACGGTGGCTTCATAACCCAACAACCCCAGCCCGTTCAGGGAAAAAATCACCTCAATCAGCAACGAACTGGTAAAAAACATGCTGATAAATGTCGCCGGAAAACCGGCAATAACCAGCAGCATGGCGTTACGAAACACATGTTTGCGCATAATATTGCGCTCACTGACACCCTTGGCGCGCGCGGTTACCACATACTGCTTACGGATCTCATCAAGGAAGGAGTTTTTGGTCAGCATGGTCAGCGCGGCGAAACCACCAATCACTGTTGCCAGCACCGGTAGCGCGATGTGCCACAAGTAGTCGGTGATTTGCTTATACCACGGCAACGTGTCGAAATTGGTCGACACCAGCCCGCGCAGCGGGAAGAAGTCGTAATAGCTGCCGCCCGCGAAGAAAATAATCAACAAGATGGCAAACAGAAACGGTGGAATCGCGTAGCCGACAATAATCAGCGCACTGCTCCAGCTATCAAAGCGGCTACCGTTATAGACCGCTTTGCGAATGCCAAGGGGAATCGACACCAGATAGATAATTAGCGTGCCCCACAGGCCAATGGTCACCGAAACCGGCAGGCTGTCTTTAATCAGTTGCAACACCGACGCGCTGCGAAACAGGCTGTCGCCAAAGTCGAAACGCGCATAATCCCACAGCATTTTGAAATAGCGCTGGTACATCGGCTTATCAAAACCGTAGCGCTTTTTGATCTCTTCAATGACTTGCGGATCAAGGCCGCGACCACCGCGATAGTGGCTGTTATTGCTCAACGCATCGCCGACGCCTGTGCGTGCATGTGTGGCACCCATTCCGCCACCGCCGCTACCGGGGAGGTTGCTTTGGTCGCCATACTCAATAGCCGCAATAGCCTGATCGACCGGGCCGCCGGGGGCAATCTGCACGATAAAAAAGTTGATGGTGATAATTGCCCAAATCGTAGGGATGATCAGCAATAACCGGCGAATGAGATACGCGCCCATCTCTTCTCCTTAACGTCTGGCAGCGGGCAGTTTCGCCGCCTTGTTTACGTCATACCACCAGGTGTCAAACCCAAGGGAGTAGACGGGGCGAATGCCGGGCATGGAAAACTTATCCCAATAGGCGACGCGATCGGCTGCCATGTACCACATTGGCAGCATGTAATAGTTCCAGATCAGCACGCGATCCAGCGCGCGTCCAAGCGGAAGTAACTTCTCTTTGTTTCCCTGCCAGCGGTTGATTTGCTCGATCAGGTTATCGACCGCCGGGTTTTTGACGCCGGCAGCATTATACGAAGAGTCAATGTATTGCGAGCTCCAGGAGATTTGCAAGTCGCCGCTCGGCCACGGCTGCGCGCGCCACAGACTCGGCATCATGTCATAGTCGCGGCGGCGCAGACGATTGGTGGCCTGCGAGTTATCGACCTGGCGCACATCCATATTGATGCCAAGCCGCGCGAGATTGTGCTGAAACGGCAAAACCCACTGCGTATTGCCGCCGGAGGGCAGCAGCAGTTCAAAAGTTAAAGGCTGGCCGGTTTTGGCATTAACGCGCTGCTGATTTTTCAGTATCCAGCCGGATTCAGTGAGCAATTTATCGGCTTTCAGCAGGTTTTCGCGGTCATAGCCGTCCGCGTTTGATTTCGCGGGCGAATAAATGGAGGTAAACACTTCCGGCGGCACCTGTGCTTTTAGCGGCGCCAGAAGCGTCAGTTCCTCGGCGTCAGGATAATTACGCGCAGCATATTCGGTGTTCTGAAAATAGCTGTTGGCGCGGCTGTATGCCCCGTAGAACAGCGCTTTGTTCATCCATTCAAAATCAAAGGCCAGCGACACCGCTTCGCGCACGCGGCGATCGCTAAATACCGGACGCGTGGTGTTAAATGCCAGCCAGCGCGTATCCTGCGCGGAGGTATTTGGTTGCTCATCTTTAACGATATACCCCCGGCTGAAATTGCTGCCGATATAGCGCGTCGCCCAGTTTTTCGCATCGCCTTCGCTTCGCAGGTCGTAAGCGCCTGCTTTGAACGCCTCGAATGCCACATTGTCATCGAGGTAGTAGTCATAACGAATGTTGTCGAAATTCCAGCGCCCCCGATTTACCGGTAAATTTGCCGCCCAGTAATCGCGAACGCGGGTATAGGCAATGTATTGCCCCATGCGCCAGGTGCTGATGCGATAGGGGCCGCTGCCCAGCGGCGGGCGGGCGAGCGGATCGCTCAGCTTATGATCTTTCCAGAATTTCTCCGGCATAACGGGCAGCGTTAACAGGCTGAGCATGTCCTCTTTACCCGGTTTGGCCAGCACAATACGCACGGTAAGCGGCGAGATAGCTTTGACGGTCGTGCCTTTGTAGACCAGGCGGAACTGCGGCACACCTTCGGTCATAAATTTCTGAAAGGTAAAGGCGACGTCGCTGGCGCGGATCGGTGAACCGTCATGAAATATCGCCCGCGGATTGATACTGATCTCCATCCACGAATAATCATCGGCGTAGCGCGCCATTTCCGCGACCAGCGGGTAATAGCTCCCGGGCTCATCGTCCGAGGTGGTAAACAGGGCGTCGTAGAGCGCTTCAGTGCGCACCGCTGGGTTCCCGCGTAATGCGTAGCGGTTGAAGTTATCAAACGTGCCAATGACGGACAGCGTGACGTTACCGCCTTTAGGCGCGGCGGGATTGACGTAATCAAAATGGGAAAAATTAATCGCGTATTTGGGTTCGCCAATAACGGCAAATGAGTAGCTCTCTTTTATGGTTTGCGCCTGACATGTCAGGCCGACAAAAGCCAGCAATAAAGCTGAAATGCGCACAAACTTCATCCGGTGTGTTCCTTTGACCTGCAACGCGACAGGCTCGCTAACTACTTATCGTTGAATAATAAGGGAGGCCTGGTCTGATGTGAAATTATTCACGCTAAAGCATGGTGGTGAACTCTGGCGGATGCCACGCGACAAATTGCTCCAGCGTCAGTGGGCGGCTGAAGAGATAGCCCTGCATGTAATGAATGCCATGTTCGCGTAGCCACCTGGCTTGTTCTGGCGTTTCGACACCTTCGGCAACCGTAAGCATATTTAACCGCTTCGCCAGCGTAAGGACGGCGTCGAGCACCGGCGATGTCACGGTTTCTGTGCCGATGGCGTTAACGAAACCACGGTCGATTTTCAGATAATCAAGCGTAAAGCGTTCCAGATAAATCAGTGCGCTGTGCCCGGTACCGAAATCGTCAATAGCGATTTCATAACCTTCGTCGCGCAGCGAATCAAACAGTTTGGTCACTTCCGTATAGCGCAGCATATCCCGCTCGGTAATTTCCAGCACGATACTGAAATGGTGTGGGGGCAGGGAGTGGGCGAAGTTGCGGATATCGTCAAGGAAATTGGCGGCGTGCAAATGGCCTGGCGCGATATTAACGCCCATTTTTGCGCCCGGCGGAAGCAGCGTTTGTAACACTGGCGCATCACGAGCTATCAGGTCAAACAGATGCAATGTCAGCGGCACAATAAGCTGCTGCGCTTCGGCAAAGTGAATAAAAGCGTCAGGCGATATTTCTCCTGCGGTGGGATGCCGCCAGCGCATCAGCACTTCGATACCCGTCACTTTCAGATCTTTCGCGCCGATAACGGGCTGATAAACGACATAAAACTGGTCGCGCTTAATGGCCGTGAGGATTTCTCTGCCGGGGCGCAATTGCGTATTAAGGATGAAAGCGCTCAGCAATGCTGCCAGCATGCCGAAGGTTGCTCCCAGCAGTGCGGCGAATTGTATATCTTCCGGACGCCACTTTTCTGCGTAGAGATAAAGCGTGATTGGCGAACCTTCAATTTGGGTAGTCAGAAAAGGGGACTCTGGCATATTGCTCAGGTTAATAAGCCCGCTGGAAAACGTGGAGACAGCCCGATCGCCAATACCAAGAGCGATGCCGGTTAAATCCGGTTGCTGCGAGGTGTAAAGCCGGTAGGGAGTCAGATTGATGTTCAGCGTAGCGAATATGCCCCGATGATCCAGTAATGGGCTGCGAAACCAGAGTGCAATGGCGGGTTTATCCGGCATCATCGGTGTTCCGGGTAAAAACACCATATCGCTGGTTTTATCGAGATCGATTTCCGGAACCAGATCTTTCATCGCAAGACTCATCTCGCCGGTGGCCGAGGAGCAAAAGGCGTAGCGATCTTTTACCAGTAAAAAAGCACGCACGTTCATGCTGAATGCGGCGCGGGAAGTGAGTTCGCCAGCGACGGCGTGGCAATCATTCAGTGTGAGCGGCTGGAGCGATTCGGCCGTGGCGCGGATATCGTTGAGATAGTCCGAAAGCCAGGACTGCATATTCGTAAGCAGCATATCGTATCTGGCTTCCCGCCGTTGTTGTTCGAACCAAAACTGACAGCCACTCGCGATTAATGCTGAGAACAGACCGATAAGCAGGCTGGTCAGCAAAATTTTTCGATTAACTGAAAAATGGCGGGTGAACATGGCGTTGGGCCCATTGTAGGTGCTCGGGGCGGCGTGGTGATAGCGTCGGACTATAACCTGAAAAGATTTGTATAGCATAATGCAGACATAAAAAAACACTGCCGAAGCAGTGTTTTTTTATACTTAACGCCAGCCAAGGGAAAACCGGCATTAAGCGATTAGCTGCGTGTCAGGATGCGTCGCGCTTCGTTATAGCGCTTCTTCCAGTACGGCTCATCCATGCTTGAAATCATGACGCCGTTGCTGGTGGAGGCATGAACAAACTGGTTATTACCAATATAAATGCCAACGTGTCGGCCGGTAGAACCCGCGCGGAACAGCACTAAGTCGCCTGTGCGCAAACTGGTGCGCGAGATGGACTTGCCTGTTTCCTGCTGTTCCCAGGTGGAACGCGGCAGTTCTAAACCAAACTGTTCACGGAAAGTGCGCTGCACAAAACCGGAACAATCGATGCCTTTTTTGGTGTCGCCGCCCAAACGGTAGCGAACGCCTTTCCAGTCAGCATACTGATCCATAATGCGGCCTTTTACGTCCAGATTACGAACCATATTTTCAAATTCATCCTGAGAGGCTTGCAGTGAAGAGTTGTCTTCTCCCACAGCAAGCGTCTCAGAATGCACGTTCTTTGCGGTATTTGTAGAACAAGCTGAAAGCAGAACCGCTACTGCAATCGCGGGTATCGCCCGCACGATATATCTCAAAATCGGCTGAGATTTGACCATGTTGCTTATTTTCCCTTGAAGTCCTTAACGATAAATATCGTTATAAAAAATGCCAACGCAGCGAGATTAATTATCTGAATGCATCGAGACAAATGCTCTGACGTAATTTTGTGGAAGAACGCACAAATTTACGCGCAATGAGAATAAGAGCACTCTTTGCGACAAGACGAACCGAGGTTACCTGAACATCTTCGGCATGGCGAGCGGTTTTCTTTAATTTTTTATAAGAAATTATGATACAGAAAGTGAATTCTCAGGATTGAATAAAAAATAACCAATTTGGCTTAAATAACGTGCAAATTGCTCTTTTATAGGCAGATTGCCGTGACGAAAAAATGACAAAATTAGGAAAAAGCCGGGATTACGCATCAGGGATCGAAAACGATCCCTGATGAATGCGCGTTATTGATAATCGGAAGTTGTTTAAATTTTGTTATTTCCGGGCAGGAAATGATCAAAGGCAGAAATAATTTTATCGCTAAGGGGTGTTAGCAAACACCACGGCAGACCGATAAAAACAGCCGAGAGAGAACCAACTGCAATATCAGTGAACCAGTGTGCGCCAATCATCACGCGCGGGAAGGCGAAAACCACAAAAATAATAAGGGCAACACCAAACGCTTTTCGGCCAAAATATCGCCACATTACGCCAGCGAAAATAAGTAGCATCATGCCGTGATCGCCAGGGAAACTGTCTTTCGAGGCATCTTTGGTGGGGAAGTCGAGCAAATCGCTAACCCGGTGAATATCGGTAAAGAACAGCGACGGGCTGGCGCGTTTGACGGGCATCAGATGTTGCGCCAGTTGATTGATTACCACGGCTATCAGCAGCATCGTCAGGCCAATCATCAGGATACGGCGTCGTCCACTCGCATCCTCTTTTACCCAGAACGAGAGCATTAAACAGCCCATCGCCACCAGCGAGCAGGCGTCAAAAGCGCGGTTATTGGTTAGCGCCACCAGCCACAAATAAGCGCGGTTTTCCACCAGACCCTGGTTGAAAAAATGGAACATTGCGGCGTCCAGCGGAAACCAAAAACCGTGGTTAGCGGGTAAGTACCAGGAAATAAATAGCGCCAGTCCTGCGGCGTTCAACAGTAAAATTAACGGTAAACGAGTTTTCATAACGAGTCTGTCTTCAATTAACACGGCGGCAACGTTAGTGTTACTCACTTAAACGAAGCTTCAACAAGGCGGACTGCAGTGTGTTCCAGTCTGCCTCCGAGGCGGTAATCAGCTCGATACGGCTGTCCGGCGGCGCGACGTTTTGCGTTTCGATATGCAGATCCTGCCCCTGGCGGTTAACGCGCAGCAATCCTTCCGGAATGCGCATCACCCCTTTCACCCGCTCAACTGGCGCAAGCCGTGCCCACTCCAGCAAACCGATAGTGTCAAACACCGTCTCTTCATCAAAAATCCAGCCGCAGGCGTGATGACCCTGGCCGCTGTTAAGGCTGCGACGCCAGCGCTGGTGTGCCGGTAAACTTAATGCCGCGAGGCCTTTCTTCTCATCGTGTGCATGGTTATGCGCGGCACTTGAAGGCAGCTCACGCAGGTTACGGCGAGGAAGATCAAGCAGTGCGCCGTCGATAACGCCCCGGGTCGCGCTTACCTGTAAGCGATCGCCACCAAACTCGGCCCACCATGTCTCCAGCGCCTGCTGGCTCTGCGGTGTGGCGCGATCCTGTTTATTGGCGACAACGACATCCGCCGCCGCTAACTGGTCGCGAAAGTTTTCGTTGGTGAGTGCTTTTTCATCCAGTAACTGGCGGGGATCGAGCAAGCAGAGCGTTGCGCGCAGGTCTATCCACGGCTCATACACCGGCGCGGTAAGCATATCGAGGATCTGTTTTGGGTGGCCCAGGCCTGTCGGTTCAATCAACAAGCGGTCAGGTTTCCCCTGGCGCAGCAATGTATTGAGACCCACCTGCATCGGCAGGCCATTCACGCAGCACATACAGCCGCCCGGGATCTCTTTAAGCAGCGCACCGCTGTCAGCCAGCAGCGCGCCATCAATGCCGACTTCACCAAATTCATTCACCAGCACGGCCCATTTTTCCTGCGGGTCTTTATTGGCCAGCAAATGCAAAATCGACGTGGTTTTGCCGCTTCCGAGAAAGCCGGTGATGAGGTTGGTTTTGGTCACAAGTGCTCCAGGCGTCAACGAAATGTAAGGGTGACTGACGATCCTGGCGAAAAAAGTGCGAAAAGAGAAGGGCGCGGACGGCGTAAAAGCACTAACCGTCCGCTTAAGTAGCAGAAATTGTTAATTATCGAGTGCGCGCTTCACCGCAGCATGCGCACCTTCGGTGGTGAGCGTCTGCCATGTGCGATTAATGGCATTAACAAACGTCGGGTTGTGCGGCAGGTCGCTACCGAAAATCTCTTTCAGTGTCAGCAGGGCCGTTACGCGTTCATCGACGCTGCTGGTTTCAACAATCGCGTGAATTTTATCCGCCAGCGGATCGCGAATATCAATGCTGTTACCGGCGTCATCCACGCCGCTGACATAGCGCATCCAGCCCGCAATGCCCAGCGCTAACAGCGGCCACGGCGTTTCGCGTTGCAAATGCACCCGAACACCATCCAGCATACGCTGCGGCAGCTTCTGGCTGCCATCCATGGCGATTTGCCAGGTACGGTGCTTCAGCGCCGGGTTAGAAAAACGGTCGATCAGGCTATCGGCATAAGCGGTGAGATCAACGCCGGTAATGCGCAGCGTCGGGGCTTGTTCCTGGAGCATCAGGCGGCGTACCGCCGTACGGAAGACCTCATCCTGCATGCAATCATTAATATGCGCGAAGCCTGCCAGGTAGCCGAGATAGGCCAGAAAAGAGTGGCTGCCATTGAGCATGCGTAACTTCATCTGCTCCCACGGCTGTACATCCTGAACCAGTTGTACGCCGGCCACTTCCCATTCGGGACGTCCGGCGACGAAATTATCCTCAATTACCCACTGAATGAACGGCTCACAACTGATGGCGCACGGATCAAATACGCCCAGCGCTTCGCCAATTTCCGCCAGTGATTCATCTGTTGCCGCCGGAACAATGCGATCCACCATGGTGGCCGGAAAGCTCACATTCTCCTCTATCCACTGCGCCAGTTCCGGTGAGCGGGTTTGCGCCATTCCGAGTACGGCATTTTTAACAATATGACCATTATCGGGAATATTATCGCAGGAGAGCACGGTAAAGGGCGGCAGCCCGCGTTCACGGCGACGGGAGAGTGCTTCAACCAGAATCCCTGGTGCTGAATGCGGTTCGCCCGGATGCTGGAGATCGTGTGCGATGCGCGGCTGCTGCAGATCCAGTTTGCCGCTGGCAGGATCGATGCAATAGCCTTTTTCGGTAATCGTCAGGGAAACAATCGCCACTTGCGGTTCGCAAAATTTTTCAATGATGGCGGGCAGAGAATCAAGTTTCGCGTTCAGACATTCGTTCACCGCACCAATGATTATCGGCTGGTTCCCCTCCGCCCCTTTTTCCAGCACGGTGTATAAATGATCCTGCTCGCGTAACTGAGACATGAGCACATCGCCGCTGAACAGGCTGATTTCACAGATCCCCCAATCGCCACCTTGCGCGTTCAGCACCCGGTTGGTCAGCAGCGCCTGATGCGCGCGATGAAATGCGCCAAAACCAAAGTGCACAATTCGCGAGCGCAGTTGTGTGCGGTCATACTGGGGTTGCTGCACGCTGGCGGGCAGCGTTACGGAGGCGATTGTCTTCATCTATATACACCTGATTAACCAATAATTAACAATGTGCAGTGTAAAGTTATATGACAGCAAAAAGAATTGGTATGCCGTAATTATCCGGGGAATGTGAGCTGGATCAATCATTGCTGTGGGAAGATTTGACCGCTGCAATTAAGCATGTATGGTAGTCGTCATATGTTTGTGTGTATTGGTATAACAACTTTGTAGAGGGTAAGGCAATGGAACAAACCTGGCGTTGGTATGGACCGAACGATCCGGTGTCGCTTGATGATGTGCGTCAGGCAGGCGCGACGGGCGTCGTGACCGCACTGCACCATATCCCGAACGGCCAGGTCTGGCCGGTAGACGAGATCAAAGCGCGTCAGGCGCTGCTGGCGGAAAAAGGGCTGGTCTGGTCGGTGGTCGAAAGTATTCCGGTGCATGAAGATATTAAAACTCACACCGGGCAGTACGATACCTGGATTGCCAACTATCAGCAGAGTATCCGCAACCTGGCAGCCTGCGGTATTGATACCGTGTGCTACAACTTTATGCCAATCCTCGACTGGACGCGTACCGATCTGGAATATGAACTGCCGGATGGCTCCAAAGCGCTGCGTTTTGACCAGATTGCTTTTGCCGCGTTCGAGCTGCATATCCTGAAGCGCAAAGGCGCCGAAGCTGATTACAGCGAAGAAGAGCAGCGTCAGGCGCAGGCTTACTTTAACGCCATGACTGAAGCGGAAGTGGAAAAGCTGACGCGCAATATCATTGCTGGTCTGCCGGGCGCTGAAGAGGGGTATACTCTGGAACAGTTCCATGCACGCCTTGCCGAATATGACGGCATCGACAAAGCACAGTTGCGTGAAAATATGGCCTATTTCCTGCGCGCTATCGTGCCGGTTGCGCAGGAAGTGGGCGTACGTATGGCGGTTCACCCGGACGATCCGCCGCGCCCGATCCTCGGTCTGCCGCGTATCGTTTCTACTATTGAAGATATGCAGTGGCTGAAAGAAGCGGTAGACAGCATCAATAACGGTTTCACGATGTGCACAGGTTCATACGGCGTGCGTGCGGATAACGACTTAGTGCGGATGATCGAGACGTTTGGCGATCGCATTCACTTTACGCACCTGCGTTCAACCTGCCGCGAAGATAACCCGAAAACGTTCCATGAGGCCGCGCATTTGCAGGGTGATGTGGATATGGTGTCGGTGGTTGCCGCCATTCTTACCGAAGAGCAGCGCCGCAAGAAAGCCGGTGATTTGCGCCCGATCCCGTTCCGCCCGGATCATGGTCATCAGATGCTTGACGATCTGCGTAAGAAAACCAACCCTGGTTACTCGGCGATTGGTCGCCTGAAAGGGATGGCGGAAGTGCGCGGCGTTGAGCTGGCGCTGAAGAAAACGTTGTTCCGCGATCTGCTGTAAGCCGGTTTACCGTCGGAAAATAAAAAGCCACTTCAATGAAGTGGCTTTTTTCATGCATCACGCTTATCAGTCGGCGCGGCCCATATAGCGGCGCTCTTCGATATGAATACGGATTTTCTCGCCGGTGGTCAGGTATTCCGGTACCTGGACAACCAGACCGGTGGTCAGGGTGGCCGGTTTAGTGCGTGAGCTGGCGGAAGCACCTTTGATACCTGGTGCGGTTTCCACAATTTCCAGATCCACCGTCTGCGGCAGTTCGAGGGCCAGCAACTGGCCATCCCACAGCAGAACCTGCATATCCGGCATACCGCCTTCCGGAATAAACAGCAGCTCTTCTTCAATCTGCTCTTTATTGAAGGTGTACGGCGTGTAATCTTCTTTATCCATAAACACGTATTCATTGCCGTCAACATAAGAGAAGTCGACAAAACGACGGTTCAGGGTCACGGTATCAAGGATATCATCGCCTTTAAAACGCTCTTCCACTTTCAGTCCGGTACGGACATCGGAAAAACGCATTTTGTAGAGCGTTGCTGCGCCACGGGCGCTCGGTGACTGAATGTCAATATCTTTCACAATCAGCAGCTTGCCGTTGTAATTCAGCACCATACCTTTTTTAATTTCATTCGCTCTTGGCATTGCAAGGGTCCTGTAAATTGAAAATAACGAAAATATCGCGACAAACTACTCGCGAGGGACTTTTCAGGCAAGTGGAATCGGAGAGTTTTGCGTTCAGAGGGCAAAAGATGGTAGCTTGCGCCCTGCACGCGCAGCCCCGCGCGCCTGATAATAGAGAACGTTTATGGAATGCCGCCCGGACTGTGGAGCCTGCTGTACCGCCCCGTCCATCAGTAGCCCGATACCCGGCATGCCTGACGGGAAGCCCGCTAATACGCCCTGCGTTCAGCTCGACGCGCAAAAGCGCTGCAAAATCTTTGGCTCGCCGCTGCGCCCAAAGGTGTGCGCCGGTCTGCAACCGAGCCGTGACATGTGCGGCGCAAACCGCGAACAGGCGATGGTTTATCTGCTCGATCTTGAGCAACAAACCGCGCCTTAAATATCTTTTATCCGGCTCAGGCACACCTGCGTAACCAGCGTCATCACCAGCGCAATCCAGAACACCGCGTGATAACTCCAGATCTCTGCCACCACGCCAGCCAGCGAACCGGCGATAATCCAGCCGACACGCGTGGTATTAGTATAAAGGGTGGTGGCTGAACCCGCCTGGCCAGGCATCAAGTCCTGAAAATAGAGCATGCCAATCCCGGCGAGAATACCGATATAAATCGCGTTCAGCAGTTGCAAAGCAAGCAGTACCACGGGCGTATGCACCGTCAGCATTCCGGCATAAAAGAAGATGCCCGCCACGGCGCTGACGCGCATCAGGAAGCGTTTGCCGAAGCGCTTTGCGTAATATCCGGCAATCAGCATGGTGGGGATTTCCAGCCCGGCCGCAGTGCCCATCATCACGCCCGCCAGTTTTTCCGGCAGATGCAGCTCATCAATAATAAACAGCGGCATATTAATAATATAAAGGCTGTTGGTGCCCCACATCAGCGTACAAATCACGAACAACAGCAGCGCATCGCGGCGGTGCGTGCGTGGTGCTTCCATCACCGCTGATTTCAGCTTGGGCTCTTTACGCATGGTTGGCAGGAACAGCCACACCATTGCGCCGCAGACAATAAAGGCTGTTGCCGCACACAAATACATGGTGGAAAAACCAAAGCCCATCGCCAGCGCGTAGGCCAGCGGTGGGCCAATCACCCACGCCAGGGATACTTGCGCACGGAGTATCGAGCTGAACATCACGGCCTCACGCCCGGTGCGATCCGCATGTTCACGCGCAAGGGCAAACATTTGCGGGTTCGCTGTTGAACCGAAACTGCTGAGGAACACGCCGACAAACAGCAAAATAAAGTAGTTACGGTTCCAGGCGAACAGCACACAGGCCAGCACGCCGAGCAGGCAACAAAAGACAATCAGCGTCTTGCGATCGCCTTTGCGGTCAGAGCGCCCGGCAAGAAACTGGCTCACCAGAATGCCAATCACCGCGCTACCGGTGAAAAAGAAGCCCACCATCGCCGGGCGAACGTGCACTTCATTGGTTAAAAACAGGCTCAGCGTCGGTGTTTGTAACGCACCGGCAATCCCCGTTAAAAAGGCGACGATCAGGAATGCCGTTGAGGTGAAATCAAACGCGCCGGGACGGGCAGCGGCGGGAGAATTTTGCATGTTAAATGAGATCCAATAGCGAGACGCGGAGTGTACGCCGCTGCATGAAAAAAACACAGCCTGCTAAGCAAAATTTGCGACAAAAAATCCAAACCTTTTCCCTGGGTTTTAATTAAGGCTGACGAAAGCTGAAAGTGGATTGCTGAACAGAAAGTCTGCTTCAGCAAATTTGCCTTACGCGTGGCCGAAATGTGCTGAACCTCAAAATTCTGCAACGCCAAATAAGAGAATTCTTGCTTACGGAACAAAAAAAGTGAATGCTCCTTGAAACGTTTCAGCGTCATCGCGTTATGTCTGAACAACGGCGGTGACGCACTATTTCTCAACCTAGCTGAAACGATTCAGGTCAGCGAGAGAGGGTCACATGTTCCAGTTATCCGTTCAGGACATCCATCCAGGCCAGCAGGCCAGCAATAAAGAAGACGCTATCCGCCAGATTGCGGCGGCACTGGCAGCAGCAGGCAACGTCGCCGACGGTTATGTCGATGGCATGCTGGCGCGTGAAGGGCAAACGTCCACCTACCTTGGCAATGGTATTGCTATTCCACACGGCACCACCGACACGCGCGATCAGGTGCTGAAAACCGGTGTGAAAGTCTTCCAGTTCCCGGAGGGCATCCTCTGGAGCGAAGGGCAGGTGGCGTATGTCGCCATCGGTATTGCCGCCAGCTCCGATGAACATCTTGGCCTGCTGCGTCAGCTGACACATGTGCTGAGCGATGATTCTGTCGCCGCACAGTTGCAGTCTGCCACCTCTGCTGAAGAGCTGCGCGCACTGCTGATGGGCGAAAAACTGAGCGCATCACTCAAGCTGGATAATGAAACCTTAACGCTCGATGTTGCCGCCAGCGATCTGACGACGCTGCAAGCGCTGAACGCCGCGCGCCTGAAAGAGGCCGGTGCGGTTGACGCCGCGTATGTTACCCGCGCCATTAACGAGAAACCGCTGAACCTGGGTCAGGGCATCTGGCTGAACGACAGTGCTGAAGGCAACGTACTGAGTGCTGTAGCGGTGAGCCGTGCAGCCACCCCGTTCGAGGTGGAAGGTGAGCGTGCGGCGCTGCTGGTCAGTGTTGCGATGGCCGACGAACAGCCTGTTGCGGTGCTCAAGCGTCTTAGCGATCTGCTGCTTAACAATAAAGCCAACCTGTTGCTGAATGCCGACGCCGCCACGCTGCTGGCGTTGCTGAGCAGTGACGATGCGGTGGCTGAAGACCTGCTGAGCGAGGAGTTTGTCGTGCGTAACGAACACGGTTTGCACGCCCGCCCGGGCACCATGCTGGTCAACACTATCAAGCAATTTAACAGTGAAATTACCGTCGCCAACCTTGACGGTACTGGCAAACCCGCAAATGGACGTAGTCTGATGAAAGTTGTTGCACTTGGCGTGAAAAAAGGACATCGCCTGCGTTTCACCGCGCAGGGTGATGATGCTGAACAGGCGCTGAAAGCGATTGGCGAAGCCATCGCTGCTGGTCTGGGAGAGGGCGCATAAATGAGCAGACGTGTCGCTACGATCACCCTGAATCCGGCCTATGATCTGGTGGGTTTCACCCCGGAAATTGAACGCGGTGAAGTCAACCTTGTGCGCACCACTGGCCTGCATGCCGCGGGTAAAGGGATCAACGTCGCAAAAGTGCTGAAAGACCTTGGCATTGATGTCACCGTGGGTGGCTTCCTCGGTAAAGATAACCAGGACGGCTTTCAGCAACTGTTCAGCGAGCTGGGCATTGCTAACCGTTTCCAGGTGGTGCAGGGGCGTACCCGCATCAATGTGAAGCTGACGGAAAAAGATGGCGAAGTGACCGACTTTAACTTCTCCGGTTTTGAAGTCACCCCGGCTGACTGGGAACGCTTTGTTAACGATTCGCTGACCTGGCTTGGTCAGTTCGACATGGTTTGCGTGAGCGGCAGCCTGCCGTCGGGCGTCAGCCCGGAAGCCTTTACGGACTGGATGACGCGCCTGCGTAGCCAGTGCCCGTGCATTATCTTCGACAGCAGCCGCGACGCGCTGGTAGCCGGTCTGAAAGCCGCGCCGTGGCTGGTGAAACCGAACCGCCGTGAGCTGGAAATCTGGGCGGGCCGTAAATTACCAGAATTGAAGGACGTTATTGAAGCTGCTCATGCGCTTCGCGAACAGGGGATCGCCCATGTGGTGATTTCACTGGGCGCAGAAGGCGCGCTGTGGGTTAACGCTTCGGGCG
Organism: Kosakonia sp. AG348; assembly: GCF_003337365.1. Taxonomy (NCBI): domain Bacteria; kingdom Pseudomonadati; phylum Pseudomonadota; class Gammaproteobacteria; order Enterobacterales; family Enterobacteriaceae; genus Kosakonia; species Kosakonia sp. AG348. Next base: position 586,146 of record NZ_QPJR01000004.1, on the reverse strand, counting down.
AATGGATCGCCAAACCGCCGTCAATGGAAGTGGTAAGCACCGTTGGCGCAGGGGATTCAATGGTCGGTGGACTGATTTATGGTCTGCTGATGCGTGAATCCAGTGAACATACATTACGCCTGGCCACCGCTGTTGCTGCACTGGCGGTAAGTCAGAGTAACGTAGGTATTACCGATCGTACCCAGTTAGCCGCGATGATGGCGCGAGTTGACTTAAAACCCTTCAACTAACAGCAGGAGAGGCATAATGAAAACGCTGCTGATAATCGACTCCGAACTCGGGCAGGCCCGCGCCTATATGGCGAAGACCTTGCTGGGCGCGGCGGCGCAGAAAGCAAATCTGCAATTTATTGATAACCCAGGCGAAGCGGAACTGGCTATCGTGCTGGGTAGCAAGCTGCCAGGCGACAGTGCGCTGGACGGGAAAAAGGTCTGGCTGGGCGATATCAATCGCGCAGTCGCCCACCCGGAACTGTTCCTGAGCGAAGCGAAAAACCACGCGTCGGTGTATGTCGCGCCTGCTGCAGCGGCGACAGCGGCGACAGCCGTGACCAGCAGTGGCCCGAAACGCATTGTTGCGGTCACTGCCTGCCCGACAGGTGTGGCACACACCTTTATGGCGGCGGAAGCTATCGAAACCGAAGCGAAAAAACGCGGCTGGTGGGTGAAAGTGGAAACCCGTGGCTCCGTGGGGGCGGGCAATGCCATCACTCCGGAAGAGGTTGCGCAGGCGGATCTGGTGGTGGTTGCCGCTGACATCGAAGTAGACCTGGCGAAATTTGCCGGTAAGCCGATGTACCGCACGACAACAGGTCTGGCGCTGAAGAAAACGGCACAGGAGCTGGATAAAGCCGTCGCGGAAGCGAAGCCTTATCAGCCGTCGGGTAAACCCTCTGCTGATGCTGGTGAAGGTAAGACTGAGAGTGCGGGCGCATACCGTCACCTGCTGACGGGCGTTTCCTACATGCTGCCGATGGTAGTAGCGGGTGGTCTGTTAATTGCGCTCTCGTTCGCATTCGGTATTACCGCGTTTAAAGAAGAAGGCACACTGGCGGCCGCGCTGATGAAAATCGGTGGTGGTTCAGCCTTTGCCCTGATGGTGCCGGTGCTGGCGGGCTTTATCGCGTTCTCCATCGCCGACCGTCCGGGTCTGACCCCGGGTCTTATCGGCGGTATGCTGGCGGTAAGCACTGGTTCGGGTTTTATCGGCGGTATCATTGCCGGTTTCCTCGCGGGCTACCTGGCGAAAGGCATCAGTAAAGGCCTGAAGCTGCCGCCGAGTATGGAAGCGCTGAAACCGATTCTGATCATTCCGCTGGTTTCCAGCCTGATTGTCGGCCTGGCGATGATTTACCTGATCGGTACGCCGGTGGCGAAAATCCTCGCTAGCCTGACTTCCTGGCTGCAGACCATGGGCACGGCTAACGCTGTCCTGCTGGGTGCAATCCTCGGTGGCATGATGTGTACCGACATGGGTGGCCCGGTCAACAAAGCGGCATACGCCTTTGGTGTGGGTCTGCTGAGTACGCAAACTTACGCACCGATGGCGGCGATTATGGCTGCCGGTATGGTGCCGCCGCTGGCGATGGGTCTGGCGACCATTGTTGCCCGCAACAAGTTCGACAAAGGTCAACGTGAAGGTGGTAAAGCGGCGCTGGTACTGGGTCTGTGCTTTATCTCCGAAGGGGCTATCCCGTTCGCCGCCCGCGACCCGATGCGTGTTCTGCCGTGCTGTATCGCCGGCGGTGCGCTGACCGGCGCTATCTCCATGGCGATTGGCGCGAAGCTGATGGCACCGCACGGTGGTCTGTTTGTGCTGCTGATCCCAGGCGCTATCACGCCGGTACTGGGCTACCTGCTCTCTATCGTCGCGGGTACGCTGCTGGCGGGTCTGGTGTATGCCTTCCTGAAACGGCCAGAAACAGAAGCCGTAGCGAAAGTAGCATAAGAAATTGCCGACATCCGGGAAATGAGAAGGGCCGCTTAGCGGCCCTTTTTTTATGCGGTGGCTTCAGCGGTTTGCTGCGCTTTCAGCCAGGCAATCTCTTCGGCCCAGATATCCGGATTAATAGTTTCCAGGATCATAGGAATGCCATCGAAACGTGCGTCGCGCATGATCCAGCGAAACGCGTCATGCCCGATATTACCTTCGCCGAGGCTGTGGTGGCGGTCGACACGGCTACCAAAAGCACTTTTGGCGTCGTTCAGATGCATACCGCGCAGATACTGGAAACCGACCACGCGATCGAATTCCGCAAAGGTGTCTGCCGTGGCTTGTTCAGTGCGTAGATCATAGCCTGCGGCAAACGCATGGCAGGTATCAATGCAGACACCAACGCGGGATTTGTCTTCCACACCGTCAATAATCGCCGCCAGATGCTCGAACTTAAACCCCAGATTGCTGCCCTGACCGGCGGTGTTTTCAATCACGGCGGTGACGCCTTCGGTTTGCGCCAGCGCAATGTTGATGGACTCGGCAATACGCGCCAGACATTCATCCTCGGGGATCTGCATTAAATGGCTGCCGGGGTGGAAGTTCAGCAGGCTCAGCCCCAGTTGCTGACAACGGCTCAGCTCATCAATAAACGCGTCGCGGGATTTTTCCAGCGCCTCGGCCACCGGGTGGCCCAGATTAATCAGGTAGCTGTCGTGCGGCAGGATCTGACCGGGGGTGAAGTGGTATTTTTCGCAGGCGGCTTTGAATTCGTCGATAGTTTCCGGACTCAGCGGCGCGGCCCGCCACTGGCGCTGGTTTTTGGTAAACAGCGCAAAGGCGGTCGCGCCAATCTCAGCCGCGCGAATGGCGGCATTTGCCACGCCGCCGGAGGCGCTCACATGCGCACCAATATATTTCATAAAAACTCCTGTTAAACCCGCCAGGGGAAAACGCTCATCATAGCGGGTCAACAGGGAGGAGATGTAGTGGTTTATGCCATCAGGTGATGAACTGCCAGGTTAATGGCTCCCCCGCCGACAATCAGCCAGACAAACAGAATCAGCCCCATGACCAGCGGTTTTGCCCCGGCATTCTTCAGCGCACTGACGTGTGTGGTCAATCCCAGCGCCGCCATCGCCATCGCCAGCAGCAGCGTATCCAGCGTATTCAACATGTTCACCATCGATGCCGGCAACAGATGGAACGAGTTAAACACCGCGACAGCCACAAAGCCCAGCGCAAACCACGGAATGGTCAGCTTGCTTTTTTCTGCCCCTTGCTGCGGGCTGAGCTGTTTAACGCGTGCGGCCAGCAGCAGTAAAAACGGTGCCAGCATCATCACACGCAGCATTTTGGCAATCACGGCGGCATTTTCCGTTTCCGGGCTGATGGCATGACCGGCGGCAACTACTTGCGCCACTTCATGTACCGTTGAACCTACCCAGATGCCATAGGTTTCTGGGCTAAACCAGTGACCAACCAGCGGGTAGAGCGCCGGGTAAATAAAGATTGCCAGCGTGCCGAAAATCACGACAGTGGCGACCGCGACCGTCACTTTACTGGCTTCCGCTTTGACCACCGGTTCGGTTGCCAGCACGGCTGCCGCGCCACAGATACTGCTGCCTGCGCCAATCAGCCAGCTGGTTTTTTTATCCAGCCCGAATACTTTTTGCCCAAGAAAACAGGTCAGCAAAAAAGTACTCGATAGCGTCAGCACATCGATGGCGATACCGCTGACCCCCACGTCGGCAATTTGCGAAAATGTCAGGCGAAAACCATAAAGAATGATCCCCAGTCGTAACAGGTGCTGTTTAGCGAACAGTACGCCGCCGTCGCAACGATGGTGCCAGGCGGGGTAGAGCGTGTTGCCAAGCAGCATGCCGATAAGAATAGCCAGTGTTAAGGCGCTCAGCCCAAGGCCTGCGACCGACGGGATAGCGCCAAGCCATAATGCGGCGGCGGTAATCAGGCCGGTCAACAACAAGCCGGGAACAAAATGCCATGCCGGATGGCGTCGAGTCTGTAACGTGATTTCTGTCATAACCTTCTCCTCTCAATGGAGAAAAGGTTAAGGCGAACTGGTTTAAAGGTAAAATTGATTATATATTTATAATTAATCTTTATAAGTGGTAAGCGACCTCTATGCATATAACGTTACGCCAGCTTGAAGTCTTTGCTGAAGTGCTGAAAAGCGGCTCCACCACCCAGGCTTCGCAGCAGTTAGCGCTCTCGCAATCTGCGGTTAGCGCGGCACTGACCGATCTTGAAGGCCAGCTGGGCGTGCAATTGTTTGACCGCGTGGGTAAACGACTGGTGGTGAATGAACACGGGCGTTTGCTCTATCCTCGCGCGCTGGCAGCGCTCGAACAGGCGACGGAAATCGAGCAACTGTTTCGCGAAGATAACGGTGCCATCCGCGTATTCGCCAGTAGCACGATTGGTAATTACATCCTGCCGGAGGTGATCGCCCACTACCGCCGCGATTTCCCCGATCTGCCGCTGGAACTGAGCGTGGGTAACAGCCAGGACGTGATCAATGCGGTAGCGGATTTCCGCGTTGATATCGGTTTAATCGAAGGCCCGTGCCACACCGCGGAAATTATCGCCGAGCCGTGGATGGAAGATGAGCTGGTGGTGTTTGCACCGCCGTCATCCCCGCTGCTGCAAGGGCGCGTAACGCTGGAGCAACTCGCCGCTGCGCCGTGGATCCTGCGCGAGCGCGGCTCCGGCACACGCGAAATCGTCGACTATTTACTCCTCTCGCATTTGCCGCAGTTTCACCTGGGCATGGAGCTTGGCAACTCAGAAGCCATTAAGCATGCGGTGCGCCACGGGTTGGGCATTAGCTGCCTGTCGCGGCGCGTCATTGCTGAACAGCTTGAAACCGGTAGCTTAGTGGAAGTGCCGGTTCCGCTGCCCCGTCTGGTGCGCACGCTGTGGCGTATCCACCATCGTCAGAAACACCTTTCCAGCGCATTAAACCGCTTTATTCGCTACTGCGAGATTTGATTGCACCATCAGCAGGCGTCTGCACCGTTTTGGTGGTGCAGACGCAGCGCTGCAACCTTCGATTCATCCCTGAACTCCCCGCATGCCGCGTTCCGCCAGAATATATCGTATTGGCACATTAGTTGCAGAAAGTGATTCAAAGAATCTTTTGTTTCATATGCGATGAGGTGTTGATGATGAAAACGTGGATAAAGGCCGCAGCGATGGCGACAGTGATGATGGCTTGTGCCTCGCAGGCGATGGCGGATCAATTACAGGAGATTCAGCAGCGCGGCGTATTGCGTGTGGCAGTACCGCAGGATTTTCCGCCGTTTGGCTCTGTTGGCACCGATCTCAAACCGCAGGGTTACGACATTGATATGGCCGAATATCTGGCAAAAGGCATGAAGGTGAAACTGCAACTGGTGCCTGTAACCAGCGCCAACCGCGTGCCGTATCTGCAAACGCATAAAGTTGACCTGGTGATTTCCAGCCTTGGCAAAAATGCGGAGCGCGAAAAAGTGATCGACTTCAGCCGTGCCTATGCCCCGTTCTTCCTTGGCGTGTTTGGCCCGAAAGAGGCCACGGTGACCGATGCGAAAGCGTTAAGCGGCAAATCTATCGGCGTTACCCGCGGTGCCGTGGAAGACATGGTGCTGAGCGATATCGCGCCGAAAGATGCCGACGTGAAGCGCTACGAAGATAACAACACCACGCTTTCTGCTTATATGTCCGGCCAGGTGCAGTATCTCGCCACCGGTAACGTTGTTGTGGCGGCAATTGCGCGGCAGAACCCGCAAAAAGCGCCGGTCAGCCAGTTTATGCTGAAAGATTCGCCGTGCTATATCGGGCTAATGAAAAACGAACCAGCGCTGAAAGCGGAAGTCGACAAGCTGGTTGAGCAGGCGCTGAAAGAGGGCGAGCTCAACACCTTGTCACAGAAATGGATGCAGGCGCCGTTACCGGCCAACTTTGGCGCGTAACGCATGACGACATCGCTTGATTTCGCTGCGCTCTGGCCGTTCTGGCCGGAGCTGCTGGCTGGGCTCTGGACCACGGTGACCTTAACCACGCTGGCGACGGTTGGCGGTGTGACGATAGGCATCGTCGGTGCGGCGCTGCGTAGCGGTAAACCCGGCGTGATAAGTGCCATCTGGGGCGCGTACGTTGAGCTTATCCGCAACACGCCATTTGTGGTGCAGCTGTTCTTTATTGTGTTTGGTTTGCCGGGCCTCGGGCTGAAACTCACCGCCGGTGAAGCGGCGCTGATCGCCATGCTGGTTAACCTCGGTGCCTACAGCACGGAAATTATCCGCGCCGGGATCCAGGTGGCGCCGAAAGGGCAGTGGGAAGCCGCCCGCGTACTGGGGCTTAGCAAATCGCAAACCTTTTTACGGGTGATTTTGCCTCCCGCGCTGAAACGCATTTATCCGGCGCTGGTGAGCCAGTGCATTATCGTCATGCTGGGCTCGTCGGTGGTGTCGCAAGTCTCTTATGAAGAGTTGACCTTTATGGCCAACCTGATTCAGTCGCGCACGTTTTTAAGTTTTGAAGTCTATTTTGTCACCACGTTGCTGTATCTGATGCTGTCGCTGTTGATGCGCCAGCTACTGCTGGCAATCGGGCGCAAATGGCTGGGGAGCGAGAGCTGATGAGTACGTTTACCGACTGGGATATTCTGCGCAACCTGCTGCTGGCGGCGCGCTGGACGGTGCTGTTGTCGCTGATCGCCTTCGTCTGCGGCACGCTGGTAACGCTGCCGCTACTGGTGTTGCGCATTAGCCGCTGGCGCTTACCAAAACGGTTTATCAGCGCCTATGCCGCGTTATTTCAGGGCACACCGCTATTGATGCAACTGTTCCTCGCTTTTTTTGGCCTTGCGCTGTTTGGTATTGATGTCAGCGCGTGGACGGCGGCGACGCTGGCGCTAACGCTGTTTACCAGCGCCTTCCTGCTTGATATCTGGTACGGCAGCATCAACGCGCTGCCAAAAGGGCAGTGGGAAGCCTGCCGCTGTCTGGGGCTGAGTTTTGGTCAAACGCTGTTTCGCGTGATTGCGCCGCAAGCCATTCGAATCGCCATTGCGCCGACGGTGGGCTTTTCCGTGCAGGTCATTAAAGGCACCGCGCTGGCGTCGATTATCGGTTTTGTCGAACTCACCAAAGCCGGCACCATGCTTAACAACGTCACCTTTGCACCATTCAAAGTGTTCGGGCTGGTGGCGTTGGGCTATTTCCTGCTGTGTTATCCGCTGTCGCGCTACAGCCGCTATCTGGAGAAGAAATTCCATGCCGCTCATCACCATTAATGAAGTGCAGAAATATTATGGCGACAACCATGTGCTGAAGGGCGTAAGCCTCGACATTGAAATGGGCGAAGTGGTGTCGATTATTGGCCGCAGCGGGTCGGGCAAAAGCACCTTACTGCGCTGCATGAACGGGCTGGAAGGCTACCAGGATGGCAGCATCAAACTGGGTGGTATGACGGTAACCGACCGGGAATCGCAGGCGCGTGAAATAAGCCGCTCAGTGGGAATGGTATTCCAGAGCTTTAATCTGTTCCCGCATATGACGGCGCTGGAAAACGTGATGCTGGCACCGCGCCGGGTGCTGAAATTGCCTGCTGACGAGTGCCGTCGCCTTGCCATTGAGATGCTGGAGAAAGTGGGGCTTGGCGAGCGTATCGACTACTATCCGGCCAATCTTTCCGGTGGTCAGCAGCAACGCGTGGCGATTGCCCGTGCGCTGGCGATGAAACCGAAAGTGCTGCTGTGTGATGAAATCACCTCGGCACTGGACCCGGAACTGGTCGGTGAGGTGCTGCGCGTGCTGGAGCAGCTTGCTCGTGAAGGGATGACGCTGATTCTGGTGACCCATGAAATGAACTTTGCCCGCGAAGTGGGTGACCGCGTCGTGTTTATGCATCAGGGAAAAGTCTGGGAGCAGGGTGACAGCAAGGACTTTTTCGCGCAGCCGAAAACACCGGAACTGCAGCAGTTTATCGCCTCGGTACGCGGTCTGAATTGATCTTTCTGCTCCCGTATCCGCGCGGGAGCTTATTTACCGCCTCGCAACATCGTCCATTCACTGCTTTACTTATAATCCGTTGCCGATCATGAAGGTCTCTAATAAGAGGCGTTTTATGCCGGAAGGCCTGCGTTTCGTTTGCTACAATCGCGCCTCATTTTTTGGATGGATAGCATTTTCTTATGGTTTCCGAAACTAAAACCACAGAAGCGCCCACGCTTCGTCGAGAACTCAAAGCGCGTCATCTGACGATGATCGCCATTGGCGGTTCCATCGGTACAGGTTTGTTTGTCGCATCAGGGGCGACCATTTCTTCAGCGGGCCCCGGCGGCGCGTTGTTCTCCTATATTCTGATTGGCCTGATGGTCTATTTCCTGATGACCAGCCTCGGTGAACTGGCGGCGTTTATGCCGGTTTCCGGTTCGTTCTCCACCTATGGTCAAAAATATGTTGAAGAGGGGTTCGGCTTCGCGCTGGGCTGGAACTACTGGTACAACTGGGCGGTGACCATCGCCGTTGACCTTGTGGCGTCGCAATTAGTCATGACCTGGTGGTTCCCGGACACGCCAGGCTGGATCTGGAGCGCGCTGTTCCTCGCGGTGATTTTCCTGCTTAACTACATCTCAGTGAAAGGCTTTGGTGAAGCGGAGTATTGGTTCTCGCTGATCAAAGTCGCCACCGTCATTATCTTCATCATTGTTGGTGTGATGATGATTGTCGGTATTTTCCAGGGGGAAAAACCGGCGGGCTGGAGCAACTGGACGATTGGTGATGCGCCATTTGCCGGTGGTTTTTCCGCCATGATCGGTGTGGCAATGATTGTCGGTTTCTCTTTCCAGGGGACTGAGCTGATTGGTATCGCGGCGGGGGAATCGGAAGATCCGGAGAAGAACATCCCGCGCGCGGTGCGCCAGGTGTTCTGGCGTATTCTGCTGTTCTATGTGTTTGCGATTTTAATTATCAGCCTGATTATTCCGTACACCGATCCGAGCTTGCTGCGCAACGACGTGAAAGATATCAGCGTCAGCCCGTTCACGCTGGTGTTTGAGCATGCGGGTCTGCTCTCGGCGGCGGCGGTGATGAACGCGGTGATCCTGACGGCGGTGCTGTCGGCGGGGAACTCGGGTATGTACGCTTCCACGCGTATGCTCTACACGCTGGCGTGTGACGGCAAAGCGCCGCGCATTTTCGCGAAATTATCGAAAGGCGGCGTGCCGCGTAACGCGCTGTATGCCACCACGGTGATTGCCGCGCTGTGCTTCCTGACCTCAATGTTTGGCAACCAGACCGTGTATTTATGGCTGCTGAACACCTCCGGTATGACTGGTTTTATTGCCTGGCTGGGGATTGCCATTAGCCACTACCGTTTTCGCCGTGGCTATGTGGCGCAGGGGCATTCGCTGGATAACCTGCCGTACCGTTCGGGTTTCTTCCCGCTGGGGCCGATTTTCGCCTTCGCTTTGTGCCTCATCATCACGCTTGGACAGAACTATCAGGCTTTCCTGGCAGACAGTATTGACTGGGGCGCCGTTGCGGCGACGTATATCGGTATCCCGCTGTTCCTTATTATCTGGTTAGGCTATAAATTTTCCAAAGGAACCCGTTTCGTGCGTTATAGTGAAATGGAGTTCCCGGAACGTTTCACGAAATAAATTCACTCTTTAGCCCTCTGTATGGAGGGCTTTTTTTTGCCCCTGCCAACATTCCCTCCCGCTGCGATAATTTACATAACTTTAATTTAACGCAATTGATAATCATTATCACTTAAATTAATGTAAGTGCCTGAATAAAAAGGGTGTCTGCCCGGGCTTTCTGCGCCCGAAGGCCAATAATTTCCTTGTCAGGGTCAATGTAACGCTGACGTATTTGGCAGTATGTGAGCACTATTCCTCGCAATTTTTTGTTTTTACCTCATGGAGTTATGGAATGTTTACCTTGAATCCCATCGTCCGGGGAGGCCTCTGCGCGTCCGCACTTTCTTTAGCGCTGCCGGTAATGGCCGTAGAGAATGGCGAAACGCTGGTGGTTACCGCGTCGGCAACGGAACAGAACCTGAAAGACGCACCCGCCAGTATCAGCGTGATCACCCAGGACGATTTGCAGCGCAAGCCGGTGCAAAACCTGAAAGATGTGCTGAAAGAGGTGCCTGGCGTTCAGCTCACCAACGAAGGGGACAACCGTAAAGGCGTCAGCCTGCGTGGCCTCAACAGTAGCTACACGCTGATCCTGATTGACGGTAAGCGCGTCAACTCCCGTAATGCGGTTTTCCGCCATAACGATTTTGACCTTAACTGGATCCCGGTCGATGCCATTGAGCGCATTGAAGTGGTGCGCGGCCCGATGTCTTCCCTGTACGGTTCGGACGCCCTTGGTGGCGTGGTGAACATCATTACTAAAAAAATCGGCCAGCGCTGGACGGGCACGATTACTGCGGATAGCACGGTTCAGCAGCATCGCGATCGCGGCGATACCTGGAACGGTCAGTTCTACACCAGCGGCCCGCTGATAGATGGGGTGCTTGGGCTGAAAGCCTTTGGTAGCGTGGCGAAACGCGAAAAAGATGGCCAGCAGAGTTCTAAAACGGATGCCAGCGGCCAATCGCCGCGTATTGAAGGTTTCACCAGCCGTGATGGCAACGTTGAGTTTGCCTGGACGCCAACCGACGATCACGATTTTACCGCCGGATATGGCTACGACCGCCAGGACAGAAACTCTGATTCGCTGGATAAAAACCGCCTTGACCGGCAAAACTACTCGCTGGCGCACAATGGCCGCTGGGGTGAGGTAAACAGTGAACTACGTTTCTACGGTGAACAGATCGATAACAAAAACCAGGGTAACAGCAGCACAATTCGTTCGGAAAGCAACACGCTCGACGGCAAAGTGGTGCTGCCGCTGGGGCAATATAATCAGCTCGTTACGCTGGGTGGCGAGTGGCGCCACGACAAGTTAAAAGATCCTGTTAACCTGACCGGCGGCGACAGCAGCGAAACCTCGACCAGCCAGTACGCGCTGTTTGTTGAAGATGAGTGGCGTATTTTCGAGCCGTTGGCGCTGACCACCGGTGTCCGTATGGATGACCACGACACCTATGGCGATCACTGGAGTCCGCGTGCTTACCTGGTTTACAGCGCCACCGATACGCTGACCGTGAAAGGCGGTTGGGCGACGGCATTTAAAGCGCCTTCTCTGTTGCAGCTCAGCCCGGACTGGGCCACCAACTCCTGCCGGGGCGGTTGCCGCATTGTTGGCAGCCCGGAGCTAAAACCAGAGACCAGCGAAAGTTTTGAACTGGGGCTTTATTACAGCGGGGAAGAGGGCTGGCTGGAAGGCGTGCAGGGCAGCGTAACGGCGTTCCAGAACAATATTGACGACATGATCAATATCAGCCGTACGTCGAGCCTGAGCGAAGCACCGGGTTACGCTAACTTCGTCGGTTTTGAGCGTAATGCCAGCGGCGTACTGGTGCCGGTATTCCGTTACTACAACGTTGATAAAGCGCGGATTCAGGGTGTGGAAACCGAGGTGAAAATCCCGTTTGATGAAGCGTGGAAGCTGACGCTGAATTACACCTATAACGATGGACGCAACCTGAGCGGTGGCGGCAACAAACCGTTGCAGGATCTGCCGTTCCACACCGCCAACGGCACGCTGGACTGGCAAGCCACGCAGGACTGGTCATTCTATGTTTCTGCCAACTACAGCGGGGAAAAACGCGCCGTATCGCAGGGCGTAACACCGGGTGGCTACGTTATCTGGAATGCGGGCGGCGCATGGCAGGCGACAAAAAATGTCAAGCTGCGCGCGGGTGTGCTTAACCTTGGCGATAAGGATCTCAGCCGCGACGATTACAGCTACAACGAAGATGGCCGCCGCTACTTTATGGCGCTGGATTACCGCTTCTGATATGGAAAGCCCGGCAGCAGGACGCCGCCGGGACTCCCGCTATTTCAGCAGATGCTGCGCATGGAAGCGCAGATGATCTTCAATAAACGCAGCAATAAAGAAGTAACTGTGATCGTAGCCTGACTGGATGCGCAGCGTCAGCGGCCAGGATTTTTGCCGTGCCACTTCCGCAAGCCGCGCGGGCTGGAGTTGATCGGCCAGGAACTGATCATTATCCCCCTGATCGATAAGCGTTGGGATCGCGTCAGTTTCGTTGCTTTCCAGCATCAGCGCGCAGCTATCCCATTCACGCCATTGTTGCGCATCCTCGCCCAGATAAGCGCGAAACGCTTTTTGCCCCCACGGCACCTGCATCGGGTTCACTATCGGTGCAAAGGCGGAAACGCTGGTATAACGGCCGGGGTTTTTCAGCGCCATGATCAACGCGCCGTGGCCGCCCATCGAATGACCACTGATAGCGCAGCGGTCGCTGACGTTAAATTGCGACTGGATAAGCGTCGGTAATTCATCGCGCAGGTAATCATACATACGATAATGCGCCGCCCACGGCTGCTCGGTGGCGTTGAGGTAAAAACCTGCGCCTTTGCCGAGGTCATAGCTCTCTGCATCTGCGACATCGTCACCGCGTGGGCTGGTATCCGGCATCACCAGCACAATGCCTAACTCTGCGGCTACGCGTTGCGCACCGGCTTTGGTGGTGAAGTTTTCGTCATTACAGGTGAGACCGGAGAGCCAGTACAGCACCGGCGGTGTTGCGCTGTATTGCGGCGGTAAGAAGATGCTAAAGGTCATCGTGCAGTTCAGTACGGCGGAGTCGTGGCGCCAGCGCTGTTGCCAGCCTTCAAAACAGCGGTGCTCTTCAAGCATTTCCATGCGGGGCTCCTTAGAATTTTTTACAGACAAAGTAAGGTGACTTCTTGTCATCATACAGGCTATTCCCTTTGCGGGGAGTAACTTTCACTTCCGCACAAACGCAACATACTGCATCATAAACATAACTTTACGTTAACATTTGGGGGCGCTAATGGCGCAACGTGTGGCGCTTTGTGGATTTATTGTGCTGGTGGTCGCGATGGGAATCGGGCGTTTTGCCTTCACGCCGCAGGTGCCGTTGATGATCCGCGACGAGCAACTGACCCTGACCAGCGCCGGGCTGGTAGCGGCGATTAACTACCTCGGTTATCTGCTTGGTGCCTGGGACGCAATGCGCGCGCAGCGACATATCGAAGTCCGTCTCTATCTGGGGATTGGCGGCGCGGTGGCACTCACTTTTCTCTCTTCACTTGCCGATAACGCGCTGCTTCACGGCGCGTTGCGCCTGGTGATTGGCGCAATGAGCGGCTGGGCGATGGTGCTGATTGCCGCCTGGACCAACGATCGGCTGGCACATGCCGGCAAGCCAGGACTGAGTGCCGCGGTATTCGCCGGGCCGGGTGCGGGCATTGCATTAAGCGGTCTGCTGGCGGTGGCGATCCAGGCAAAAGGCTTAAGCGCTGCATCCGCCTGGCAGGTGTATGGTGTGCTGGCGCTGCTGCTGGTGGCGTTGATTGCTCGCTATTTGCCGCGTCCTGGCGAGTGGCATCGACCGGGCGAAAAGCCGCAGCCGCTACAGTTAACCACCGATCTTAAACGGCTGGTCTGGAGCTACAGCCTGGCCGGATTTGGCTATATCTTACCGGCGACGTTTCTGTCGCAAATGGCGGCACTGCGCTTTCCTGGCAGCCTGTTTGCCCAGTTTGTCTGGCCGGTGTTCGGTGCCGCAGCGGTAGTGGGGATTGCGCTAAGTATTTTGCTGCGCCACGTTGGTCACAGCCATCAGCGGCTGGCGGTGGTGCTGTGGCTGCAGGGTGCGGGAGTACTGGCGGCATGGTTGCTGCCGGGGATGAGCGGGCTGGTGTGCGGTGCGTTGCTGGTGGGCGGCGGATTTCTTTGCGCCGTGCAGCTCTCACTGCTGTATGGACGCGAGCTCGCGCCCAATCACACACGTTATATGGCCGGGTTATTGACCACCGGCTATGCGATGGGGCAACTGGTTGGTCCTATGACTTCCGCGCTTTCCACTTGGCTTACGCAGCAGCTTGAACCGGCGCTAGGCGTGGCGGCAATTGCCCTGGTCATTGGCGGGCTTTTAGTCTGGAAACGCACGGCCTGAAAGGCGGCAGCGATTTCAATAATTATCGCCGCCAGGGCTGGATTATGTGCGCGACCTCACGCACAATGTTCGCTCACTTTGCGTTAACAACGCGAAGTTCGCCACACCTGCAGGAGAATAAAAAACATGTCATCACTCAGTAAAGAAGCGGCACTCGTTCACGAGGCTCTGGTTGCCCGTGGTCTGGAAACGCCGCTGCGCCCACCGGTGCAAATGGATAACGAATCCCGTAAACGCCTTATCGCCGGGCATATGACCGAGATTATGCAACTGCTGAATCTCGATCTGAATGATGACAGCCTGATGGAAACGCCGCATCGCATCGCCAAAATGTATGTTGATGAGATCTTCTCCGGCCTCGATTACGCTAACTTCCCGAAGATCACCGTCATTGAAAACAAAATGAAAGTCGATGAAATGGTGACGGTGCGCGATATCACGCTGACCAGCACCTGTGAGCACCATTTTGTCACTATCGACGGCAAAGCCACCGTTGCCTATATTCCGAAGGATTCGGTGATTGGCCTGTCGAAAATCAACCGTATCGTGCAGTTTTTTGCGCAGCGCCCGCAGGTGCAGGAGCGACTGACGCAGCAGATCCTGACCGCGCTGCAAACGCTGCTCGGCACTAACAATGTCGCGGTTTCTATTGATGCGGTGCATTATTGCGTGAAAGCGCGCGGCATCCGCGACGCGACCAGCGCGACGACGACCACTTCGCTCGGTGGCTTGTTCAAGTCGAGCCAGAATACCCGCCAGGAGTTCCTGCGCGCAGTCCGCCACACTAACTAATTCGCTGGAGCCGCCGACATGGAGAGGAATGTCACGCTGGATTTTATTCGTGGCATCGCCATTCTCGGTATTCTTTTGCTGAATATCACCGCCTTTGGTTTGCCAAAGGCGGCCTACCTTAACCCTGCCTGGTACGGCGACATCACGGCATCGGATGCCTGGACCTGGGCGCTGCTCGATCTCTTCGCGCAGGTGAAATTCCTCTCGCTGTTTGCCATTTTGTTCGGTGCGGGTCTGCAAATGTTGCTGCCGCGCGGTAAGCGCTGGATCCAGTCGCGCCTGACGCTGCTGGTGCTGCTCGGTTTCATTCATGGTCTCTTTTTCTGGGATGGCGATATTCTGCT
Organism: Kosakonia sp. AG348; assembly: GCF_003337365.1. Classification (NCBI taxonomy): domain Bacteria; kingdom Pseudomonadati; phylum Pseudomonadota; class Gammaproteobacteria; order Enterobacterales; family Enterobacteriaceae; genus Kosakonia; species Kosakonia sp. AG348. The sequence continues at coordinate 571,003 of NZ_QPJR01000004.1, read as the reverse complement.
GGCTTATGGGCTGGTGGGGCTGATTGCCTGGCGCATGGTGCGAGATGCGCAGAACGTGAAGACGATGTTTAACACTGGTGTGGTGCTGTACCTGATTGGCATTGCGGTTTTGTTGTTGCTGGGGGGAATTTCCGGTTCGCAACCGAACCGCTCCTGGTTGCCGGATGCGGCGAATGTGCAGTACGAGACCTGGTGGCGAGTCAGCGGCAGTATCGGGGAGGCCATCAGTAATCGTGCGGATATGCTCTCTAACGCGCTTCTGGCGCTGGGGGCGCAATATGGCTGGCAACTGGCGGGTATGATGCTGACAGGCGCGGCGCTGATGCGCAGCGGCTGGCTGAAAGGGCAATTCAGCCTGCGCCATTACCGCCGGACGGGTGCGCTGCTGATTGGCTTAGGGTTACTGATCAACATCCCGGCGATTATTGCCCAGTGGCAGCTTGGCTGGTCGTATCGCTGGTGCGCTTTTCTTCTGCAGGCTCCGCGCGAACTTGGCGCGCCGTTACAGGCGGTGGGTTATGCGGCGCTGGCGTGGGGGTTCTGGCCGCAGATCTGCGGTTATAAACTGGTCAATGCTATTGCCTGCGTTGGACGCATGGCGCTCACTAACTACCTGTTGCAAACGCTAATCTGTATCACCTTATTCAATCGTGTCGGGCTGTTTATGCAGTTCGACCGCCTGCAACTGCTGGCCTTTGTGCCGGCGGTGTGGGCCGTAAATATCCTCTTCTCTCTGTTCTGGCTCAGGCGTTTTCGTCAGGGGCCAATGGAATGGCTATGGCGGCAATTGACCGCACGTGCTGCAGGGACATCATTGGCTCGCACATCCAGATAACGATCTGGATCACAATCATTAACAAAACGGATGTAACCGTTTCCATTCATGTGATGCCACTCACGTAGCAATCGCCTGCTCGCTGCCAGAATAGCCTCCTTACTTAACACAGGGGGTGGCTGTGAACTGCCGCAATCCAGAAAAGGTGGGTAAAAATGATCACCATTCGTGACGTTGCCCGGCATGCGGGCGTCTCTGTCGCGACGGTGTCCCGTGTGCTTAATAACAGCGCGCTGGTCAGCCCGGAAACGCGCGAAACGGTGATGAAAGCCGTCGCCCAGCTGGGTTATCGCCCGAATGCCAATGCTCAGGCGCTGGCGACGCAGGTTAGCGACACCATTGGCGTGGTGGTGATGGACGTCTCTGATGCCTTTTTCGGTGCGCTGGTGAAAGCGGTGGATACGGTTGCGCAGCAGCACGAAAAATATGTGTTGATTGGCAACAGTTATCACGAGGCGGAAAAAGAGCGTCACGCCATCGAAGTCCTGATCCGCCAGCGTTGTAACGCCCTGATTGTTCACTCAAAAGCACTAAGCGATGAAGAGCTGACAGGCTTTATGGAGCAGATCCCCGGCATGGTGCTGATCAACCGGCTGGTGCCAGGCTATGCGCACCGCTGCGTCTGCCTTGATAACGTCAGCGGGGCGGTGATGGCTACGCGCATGCTGCTCAATAACGGCCATCAGCGCATCGGTTATCTGGCCTCCAGCCACCAGATTGAAGACAACGATATGCGCCGCGAAGGTTGGTTCCGCGCGCTGGAAGAGCAGGGGATTAACGCCCCGGATAGCTGGGTTGGCACCGGTTCGCCGGACATGCAGGGCGGTGAAGCGGCGATGGTTGAGCTGTTGGGGCGCAACCTGCAACTTACCGCGGTTTTTGCCTATAACGACAGCATGGCGGCGGGGGCGCTGACGGCGCTGAAAGACAACGGCATTGCGGTGCCACAGCATTTATCACTGATTGGTTTCGATGATATTCCCATTGCGCGTTACACCGACCCGCAACTGACCACGGTGCGTTACCCGGTCGCTTCAATGGCGCGACTGGCGACCGAGCTGGCGTTGCAGGGGGCCGCAGGTAAGCTGGATCCAGAGGCTGCGCACTGCTTTATGCCGACGCTGGTACGCCGCCATTCCGTGACCGCACGACAAACTGTGGCACCGATCACTAACTTATAAACTTCGATGATGTAACCGTTTTCAATCTGTGAGTAAATTCACAGTATCTTAACAAGGCGCTGACTATGATGTCAGCGTTTTAGAAGCTGAAACACGATGTAACGGTGATTAATCACTTTCACTACAAGTGAGCGCTTTGAAACATCGAAGAAAGCGAACTTCTGGAGCGTTACCCGGACACGGACGAATGGAATTTTAGAGTGAACTTCGGTCGGCAGTAACGTCTTCGTAACAACTGACCCGCCGAGCATTATTCACAAGAACTACCCTGCATATAAAAAAACCGGAGATACCATGAATAAGAAGGTGTTGACTCTGTCTGCTGTTATGGCAAGCATGCTTTTTGGCGCAGCCGCACACGCAGCGGATACCCGCATTGGTGTGACCATCTATAAATATGACGACAACTTTATGTCGGTTGTCCGTAAGGCTATTGAGAAAGACGCCAAAGCAGCGCCAGATGTTCAGCTGCTGATGAACGACTCGCAGAATGACCAATCCAAACAGAACGACCAGATCGACGTGCTGCTGGCGAAAGGCGTAAAAGCACTGGCGATCAACCTGGTTGACCCGGCAGCGGCAGGTACGGTGATTGAGAAAGCGCGTGGTCAAAACGTTCCGGTTGTTTTCTTCAACAAAGAACCTTCCCGCAAAGCGCTGGATAGCTACGATAAAGCCTATTACGTGGGTACCGATTCCAAAGAATCTGGCGTGATTCAGGGCGACCTGATTGCTAAACACTGGGCGGCGAACCAGGGCTGGGATCTGAACAAAGACGGCCAGATCCAGTACGTGTTGCTGAAAGGCGAGCCGGGCCATCCGGATGCTGAAGCACGTACCACTTACGTTATCAAAGAGCTGAATGATAAGGGCATCAAAACTCAGCAGCTGGCTCTGGATACCGCAATGTGGGATACCGCTCAGGCGAAAGACAAAATGGACGCCTGGCTCTCTGGCCCGAACGCTAACAAAATTGAAGTGGTTATCGCGAACAACGACGCGATGGCAATGGGCGCGGTTGAAGCCCTGAAAGCACACAACAAATCGTCTATCCCGGTCTTCGGTGTCGATGCGCTGCCAGAAGCGCTGGCGCTGGTGAAATCCGGTGCAATGGCCGGTACCGTGCTGAACGATGCTAACAACCAGGCGAAAGCGAGCTTCGAGCTGGCGAAAAACCTGGCCGAAGGCAAAGGCGCGGCAGATGGCACTAACTGGAAAATCGAAAATAAAGTCGTTCGTATTCCATACGTTGGTGTAGATAAAGACAACCTGGCTGAAATCGCCGGTAAATAATATTAAGAAAGCATGTTCTCATTGGGCGCAACGACTGTTGCGCCCTTATAACACGATATGCCAGGCCAACAAGGTATAATTATGGTCAGCAATAATACTCAGTCGTCAGGTGAATTCTTGTTGGAAATGAGCAATATCAACAAGTCTTTTCCAGGCGTAAAGGCACTCGATAATGTCAATTTGAAAGTCCGTCCGCACTCTATCCATGCATTAATGGGCGAGAACGGTGCGGGGAAATCAACATTATTAAAATGTCTTTTTGGGATCTATCAAAAAGATTCCGGTAGCATTCTTTTTCAGGGGAAAGAAATCGACTTCCATTCCGCGAAAGAAGCGCTGGAAAATGGTATTTCGATGGTTCACCAGGAACTCAACCTGGTGTTGCAACGTTCCGTGATGGACAATATGTGGCTGGGTCGTTATCCAACCAAAGGCATGTTTGTCGATCAGGATAAAATGTTCCACGATACCAAAGCCATTTTTGATGAGCTGGATATTGATATCGACCCTAAAGCACGCGTGGGAACATTATCTGTATCGCAAATGCAGATGATTGAAATTGCCAAAGCGTTCTCTTATGACGCCAAAATTGTCATTATGGATGAGCCGACTTCTTCGCTGACGGAAAAAGAAGTCAATCATCTGTTTAAAATTATCCGTAAACTGAAAGATCGTGGCTGTGGAATTGTTTATATCTCCCATAAAATGGAAGAGATATTCCAGCTGTGCGATGAAATTACGATTCTGCGTGACGGTCAGTGGATTGCCACCCAGCCGCTGGAAGGGCTGGATATGGACAAGATCATCGCCATGATGGTTGGCCGTTCGCTTAACCAGCGCTTCCCGGACAAGCACAACGTGCCGGGCGAAACCATTCTTGAAGTGCGTAATCTTACCTCGTTGCGCCAGCCCTCTATTCGCGATATCTCCTTTGATTTGCGCAAAGGCGAAATACTCGGTATCGCAGGTCTGGTCGGGGCGAAACGTACAGATATCGTTGAAACGTTATTTGGTATTCGTGAAAAATCCTCTGGTACCATTAAATTGCATGGCAAAGTGATTAATAACCACAACGCCAATGAAGCGATTAATAATGGCTTTGCCCTGGTGACCGAAGAACGTCGTTCCACCGGTATTTACGCCTATCTTGATATCGGATTTAACTCACTTATTTCCAATATTCAGAATTACAAAAACAAAGTGGGCTTGTTGGATAATAGCCGCATGAAGAGCGATACCCAGTGGGTCATCGACTCGATGCGTGTAAAAACACCAGGCCACCGCACGCAAATTGGTTCTCTTTCCGGTGGTAACCAACAAAAGGTTATTATTGGTCGTTGGTTATTAACTCAGCCAGAAATTTTAATGCTCGATGAGCCGACCCGTGGTATTGACGTTGGTGCGAAATTTGAAATTTACCAATTGATTGCCGAGCTGGCGAAAAAGAATAAGGGGATTATTATTATTTCCTCTGAAATGCCTGAGTTGTTAGGCATCACTGACCGTATTCTGGTAATGAGCAATGGCCTCGTTTCCGGAATTGTTGATACTAAAACGACAACGCAAAACGAAATTCTCCGTCTTGCGTCTTTGCACCTTTAAGATCAGGGGCTCCTCATGAGTGCGTTAAATAAGAAAACTTTTCTCACTTATCTGAAAGACGGCGGTATTTACGTTGTTCTTTTAGTGTTACTGGCCATTATCATTTTTCAGGATCCCACTTTCTTAAGTCTGCTGAACTTAAGTAACATTCTGACCCAATCCTCCGTGCGTATTATTATCGCGCTGGGCGTAGCGGGGCTGATTGTGACCCAGGGTACCGACCTTTCCGCCGGGCGCCAGGTTGGCCTCGCGGCGGTGGTTGCCGCTACGCTGCTGCAATCAATGGAAAACGCCAACAAAGTATTCCCGGATATGGCTACCATGCCGATTCCGGTGGTGATCCTGATTGTCTGCGCCATCGGCGCGGTTATCGGCCTGGTGAACGGCCTTGTCATCGCTTACCTGAACGTGACTCCGTTTATCACCACGCTGGGTACGATGATCATCGTTTACGGTATCAACTCCCTGTACTACGACTTTGTTGGTGCATCGCCGATTTCCGGCTTTGACAGCGGCTTCTCGACCTTTACGCAGGGCTTTATTGCGCTGGGCAGCTTCCGTTTGTCCTATATCACTTTCTACGCCTTGATTGCGGTGGCGTTCGTCTGGGTGCTGTGGAATAAAACCCGCTTTGGCAAAAACATTTTTGCTATCGGCGGTAACCCGGAAGCGGCGAAAGTCTCCGGCGTTAACGTAGCGCTGAACCTGCTGATGATTTATGCGCTGTCCGGTGTGTTCTATGCCTTCGGCGGGATGCTGGAAGCGGGCCGTATCGGTTCTGCGACCAACAACCTCGGCTTTATGTATGAACTGGATGCCATCGCAGCTTGCGTAGTGGGAGGGGTTTCCTTCAGCGGCGGTGTGGGTACGGTTCTGGGTGTGGTGACCGGTGTGATTATCTTCACCGTCATCAACTACGGCCTGACCTATATCGGTATTAACCCGTACTGGCAGTACATCATCAAGGGCGGCATCATCATCTTCGCCGTGGCGCTGGACTCGCTGAAATACGCACGTAAAAAATAATCCCATCGTCTGTACCAGGCCCGCTCAACGAGCGGGCTTTTTTTTGCCTGTTTGCCGCTTTCTGCCATGAAGTAAACCCACGCCTTTCCCCAAAAAACTTCTCTCGCAGTGAGTTGTTAAATTTTTTGCTTCGGTGCTACGCTCAATAAAGTTGCAATATTAATAAGGAGATTAAGGATGAACAGTGAGGGCGCGTTTCCTGCACTTCCCGTGATTGGCTGGCAGGTAGGGGTGGTTGAGGATTTAGATGGTGTGGTCGTGAAGTTTGGTTGCAGCACAGGGCCTTGCGGCGCGGGAGCAACGACGTTTGATTCGCCCTTTTTTAATTTAACGCCTGATATGGTGAGAAGCCTGATCTACGACCTTCAGCGTAGCCTGCAACAGCATGAGAGCAAAGTGGCCTGACGCTTCGCTTGCACGTCGGGTACATCCCATGTGCCCGATATTTAAGTCAATTCTGAATGCCTGTATGCCCATAGCTACTTACGCTTGAAAGAATGAATCTGTGAATGATGTTGTATCCGCAGCTCAGGGGCGCTTATGAATTTTGTTTATTTTACTGTTGATAATTTACCGCATGAAAAAAACTCACCCGTTAACTTCTCTTTGAAAAATGTCGAACTGTTGCGCGATGGCGACGTGATTGCCTCACTTGGCGATATCAAAATCACTGCATTGCCGTTTTTTTACTTTTGCCCGGTACCGACCGGCTTTCGCAAAATCGAGTTCAGAATGAAGAACAGCCCGCCCGCGCGCATCGTGTGTAGCGCAGGGTACTTAAAAAGCGGGGAATACCTGGTTAATACGCCGGACGGGGAGAAAGCCTTGTCCTTCAACGCGTTAAATGGCCACTGGACGCTCGATAAAACCAGCCGTGCGGTTATCGATCATCGCCATTTTGTTGAGCGTGGTTTTACGCTTGTCCGTCCAGTAAAAACCAACAGCCGCAACGCATCCATTAACTGATGCTTCAGTTTTTTCCTTTCTTTTGCATATCGATAAGCTGCTCGGCGGTGACGGCCGGGTAGCCTTGCGCATCGTCCGGCACTTCCTGCATTGACGGAATCGGCACCAGCGGGCCGAGGAAGCGCGGCTCCCGCTTGAACATGTAAAGATCGGCAATTGTGCCCAACCGCGCACCAAACTCGCGTACGCGTACGCTCCACATATCTTTCGGCGACGGCACGGCGTAACACTGCGCCTGGATGCCCATATGCCGGGCGATAAATAACGCGCGTTCGCAGTGGAAACGCTGGGTAATGATGATGAAATCGTTCGTGTCGAAGACTTTGCGGGTGCGCACAATCGAATCCAGCGTGCGGAAACCGGCGTAATCGAGCACGATGTCGGCAGGATCGACACCGGCGGCAATCAAATCCTTACGCATGGTCATCGGTTCGTTGTAGCTTTGCAGCGCGTTATCGCCGCTCAGCAACAGGTAGTTAACCTTGCCGCTGTTATATGCATTAAGCGCGCCCTGAATCCGGTAGCGGTAATATTGATTGATAACGCCAGTGCGGTAGTACTTCGCGGTGCCGAGGACAACGCCGACCTGGCGCCAGGGGAGATCCTGCAGGTCGTCGTAAATATAGGGGGCGGTTTTCCAGCTCATCCAGCGGTCTAAGCCAAGCGCAGTTAACAGCAGTAAGCCGATAAGGACTAACAGGCTGTAAGTAAAACGCTTTAACATGCAGCAGACTCGAACAGGATTAGAATGTCCCTCAGGCTACTTTACCCGTACGGCAAGCGCAAGAAACGGTAGTTCAATTGCGGGGTTTTTCATCACTGCGTGCGCGAACCCGCAGCGAGGATCATTTACTCAGCAAAACGCGTTCGACCTTCTCACATCCCAGCGCGCGCAACGTGGCGGCGGTGGCATCCCATTGGGTGAGCGGCGCATCGGCGCGTTCCGCCAGTACGGCGCGTTGAATATCCGCGTAATCAAAACCGCTGAGGCTAAGCAGATTCAGCGCACCCTGCAATGGCGGCAGCGTTGGGTTGAAGGCGGCGTTTTCCGCGTAGCTACCGCTGAAGATGCGCCCGTCGCGACAAAGAATTGCCACGCCTGACGGCGAAGTCGTGTAGGGCGAGTGGCTTTTATTGGCCGCGTGAATAGCCGCCTGCGCGACGTCATCCCCGCGCAGTGAAAAACCGTGATCCTGTTGATCCATTAACAACGTTTTGATGTCGAGATCTTTTGGACCAAACGCGTCCGGCAGGTAATCGCCCAGCGTATGCGGCGCGCGACCCGGCAGGTTAATGCGCAGATTCAGACCGCTGTTCAGTTCATTCATAAACTGGCGGCAGTGGCCGCACGGCGTGTAGTTGACGGTGATGGAAGAGAGCGCTTTTTCACCGCGCAGCCAGGCGTGGCTGATAGCGCTCTGCTCGGCATGCACGGTTTGCTGCATTGTCGCGCCAGAAAACTCCATATTGGCACCGAAGTACCATGTTCCGCTGACGCCACGCGCAATCGCGCCCACGTTAAAGTGGGAAAGGTCGGTGCGGGCGCAGGCGGCGGCGAGTGGCAGCAACGCAAACGCCAGCGCGTCCTCGTCCAGCCCCGTCGCGCTTTGCAAGGTTGCCACCTGCTCTGCGCTCAGCATGGCGGGGAAGTGCTCATCCGCCAGCAGAGGAGCCAGTGCGGTCTGTAGATTCTCCGCAAGCCCGGAAAAAGCAGTGTGAAAACGTGAATGCATAGCGGTGCCTCATAGCAGTGTATTGGAATCGTAGTTTACGGGGCTGCCTGGCCTCTATGTGTGATTCGCTTCACACTGTATGTGCAACTTATGAAACACAAACGAAAAATGCGCGACGTATCGCAAATTTTAGCCCAGCAGCGCGAGGATAACCGGGAACAGAAACGGGGCGACCAGCGAAGTGATAATCCCGCAAATCACCAGCGCCAGCGAACTGAACGCCCCTTCCTGATAATCCAGCTCGGCGCAGCGCGCGGTGCCCAGCGCATGTGAGGCGGTGCCCATTGCCAGCCCGCGTGCCGATTTCGTGGTGATACGCATCAGGTTCAGCAAGGTATGGCCGAACACCGCGCCCAATACGCCAACAAAGATCACGCAGACCGCACTGATTGCCGGGATACCGCCAATGCTGCCGCCAACCGCCATCGCGATCGGTGTGGTGACGGATTTGGGTAATATCGACGCCGCAATTTCTGGTGTCGCGCCCATCAGCAGCGCCACAGCGGTACCGGAAAACATCGCCACCATGCTGCCGATAAAGCAGATAGTAATGATCGATTTCCAGCGGGCGCGAATCTGATGTAACTGCTCATAGAGCGGAAACGCCAGCGCAACAACGGCGGGTTGCAGCAGATCGTTAAGAATTTTACTGCCCTGGAAATAGTGGTCATACGGAATGCCCGTCACCAGCAGGATCGGGATAATCACCACCATCGCCACCAGCAGCGGGTTGAGCAGCGGTAGCTTGAAACGCGTGGCGAGTTTACGCGCGGCGAAAAACACCGCCAGTGTCAGCGGTAACGACCACCAGATATACGCCATCATTCTTTCTGCCCTTTTTGTCCTGCCACCTTACGCTCGCCGTGCACCAGATGGGTGCTCCAGCTCACCACCAAAAAGACGATAATTGTGCTCACCGCACAGGAAACAACAATCGGGCCGAACTGCGCGCGCAGCAGGTCGTAATATTGCATTACGCCAACGCCGATGGGCACGAACAGCAGCGCCATGTAACGGATCAAAATAAAGCAGCCGGGATTTACCCATTTGGCGGGCAGAATTTGCAGCGCCAGCAGCACGAACATAATCAGCATGCCGATAATGCTGCCCGGAATAGCAATAGGCAGCAGCGATGAAACAAAAATGCCTGCGTAGAGACAAGCGTAAATAAGCACAAACGCACGAAGGTACTGCCAGATAATATTCAGTGAGTTACTCATGGTGAAAGCCCTTGTCGAAACGCATTCATCATACAATTAAAGCGAAAAACGTGCTACTGATCACATCATGAATTGTGAGCATACCAAACATTCCATTCAGGAACGTTATGCATTCCCACAAGATTTACCGCGCGATATAGCCAAAAGTGTAGTGAAGAAAGGCACTTTCCACGCCTGAACAGAGACGCTACTATGGCGCCTCTTTTTTATGGGGCGAGATATGCGTGTATTACTGGCGCCGATGGAAGGCGTGCTCGATTCGCTGGTGCGCGAGCTGCTGACCGAGGTTAACGATTATGATTTATGCATCACCGAATTCTTGCGCGTGGTGGATAAACGCCTGCCGGTAAAATCCTTCTATAAAATCTGCCCGGAACTGCATCGTCAAAGCCGTACGCCTTCCGGTACGCTGGTGCGTATTCAACTCTTAGGACAATACCCGCAGTGGCTGGCGGAAAATGCGGCGCGCGCGGTTGAACTGGGCTCCTGGGGCGTCGATCTCAACTGCGGTTGCCCGTCGAAGCTGGTCAACGGCAGCGGTGGTGGCGCGACGTTGCTCAAAGATCCTGAGCTTATTTACCGTGGCGCAAAAGCGATGCGTGAAGCGGTGCCGTCGCACCTGCCGGTGACGGTAAAAGTGCGTCTTGGCTGGGACAGCCCCGCACGCGCGTTTGAAATTGCCGATGCGGTACAGCAGGCCGGCGCCAGCGAACTGGCGGTACACGGGCGCACCAAAGAAGATGGCTACAAAGCGGAGTGCATTAACTGGCATGCCATTGGCGAGATCCGCAAGCGGTTAACCATTCCGGTGATTGCCAATGGCGAGATCTGGGACTGGCAAAGTGCGCAGGATTGTATGGCCACCACCGGCTGCGATGCGGTGATGATTGGCCGTGGCGCACTGAATGTGCCGAATCTGAGCCGGGTGGTGAAGTACAACGAGCCGCGTATGCCGTGGCCGGAGGTTGTCGCGCTACTGGCGAAATATTCGCGGCTGGAAAAGCAGGGCGATACCGGTTTGTATCACGTGGCGCGCATCAAACAGTGGCTCGGCTATTTACGCAAAGAATATTCTGAGGCCAGCGAGTTGTTTACCGAGATCCGCGCCTATAAACATTCCGCCGATATCGCACAAGCGATCGCCCGCCAGCGCAGCCGCGTTGGCGTCTGACACGCGCCGGTGAACCTTTCGCAGGCTGTCTCGTTATGCGCTCGAATAAAGCTGGGTTGAAGCGCGGGTGTGGATTGTTACTGTGCAAGCAGGCGAAACCTGATCATCTGGCAACTGCCGGAGGTCAGGTTTTTTTGTTTCCGGGGTCTGAATGAATAGCGCCAAAAAGTAAATAACATTGTTGTAGTGGTGCCGGGTGGCGGCTGCACGCGCGCAAGTGGTGATGAGTTACACCCGGTGAAAGCCAATTGATCTGGAAAGCGCCGCCAAAGCGAAGATCGCCAGACGTTGCGGTTTTATTGATGTCGAACGCGATGATAACGGCAGCGGCCCCGGTACGCAGGCGTAAGAACTTTTTATGCTGGTATCGCGCTGTCATCGCCAGTAACGGCGAGAGCCTGAAATAACCCGCATTCCGCCCGCGCAAACCGGGCAGAACGCGTCAGTTAAGACGCTTAGCGATAAACTCTTTCAGCCACATTACCGCCGGATCGCTACTGTGGCGCTGATGCCACAGCATCGCCAGCTCAATTGGCTGCACATCCAGCGGCAGCGGGCTGCTCGCAAATCCTCGTCTGCGCTGCCACTCCTGCGCCAGGCCTGCCGGTACGGTCGCCAGGGCTGGCATGGTCTCCAGTAATCCCGGCAGGGCGGCGAAGTGCGGCGTGGTGTAGTGGATGCGGCGCTGATGGCCGGTTTTGGCCAGTAGCGTGTCGAAGTGGCTGCTGGTGGCTTCCCGGTAGCTGACCATTAAATGCGGCTGTGCGGCAAAAGTATCGATATCCAGCGGTGCGCTCAACGTCAGTTGTTGCGGGTGCCAGAGCGTGATAAACGGCATGGTGGTCAGCACTTCGCGCTCCAGCCAGCGCGGCCCGGCCTCGGCGACGCTTATCGCCATATCCATTTCGCCGCCTTCCAGCCGACCGGCATCGCTGAATGGATCGCTGGCCACCACATTCAGACGCATGCCGGGCGCGGCCTGTTGCAGCGCCGGGATCAGCTTTGGCATCAGCCACATTTCCACCCAGTCTGCCATGCCAAGCGTCAGCGTGACGCTGGCAGTCTGCGGATCAAAGGCCGTTTGCTGAAACAGGGCACTCTGCAACTGTTCCAGCAGCGGTAGCAGTTCCGTATGCAGTTCGATGGCGCGGGCCGTCGGCTGCATTTTATGGCCGCTACGGATAAACAGCGGGTCGTCAAACAGCGTGCGCAGGCGTGACAGCACGCCGCTCACCGCCGGTTGACCCAGATGCAGCTTATCCGCCGCGGCGGAAACGCTCTGTTCGCGAAACAGCACGGCAAAGGCGATCAGCAAGTTAAGATCGATTTTGCGAAAATCATTCTCTTTGATAGTCATTATTGCTCCAATCAATTGGAGTGATAGTAGCCGTTGCCGGATACTGGCGCAATGAAAACGACTGGAGAAGAGTATGAAACATTATCCACTTCTGTTGGCGCTGGCGACGGCAGGTTTGAGTTTTGGCGCTATTGCCGCCACACCGCTCTCAACGCACCAGCCGCAAGCGCCGGGCTTTTACCGTATGGCAATGGGCGACTGGCAAATCACCGCCGTTTCCGATGGCACCGTCGCGGTGCCGTTCGACAAATTGCTGACCCATATCACCCCGGAGCAGTTGCAGGAACGGATGGCGCAGGCCAGTTTACCCGTCAATGCCGAAACCTCGATCAACGCCTTTGTGATTAACACCGGTAAGCAATTAATTCTGGTGGATGCCGGTGCCGGGCAGTTGTTTGGCGACGCGGGCGGCCATCTGCCGGAAAACCTGCGTGCGGCGGGCATTGATCCGGCCACCATCGATACCGTGCTGCTGACGCATATCCATGCCGATCACTCCGGCGGCGTTCAGCGCGACGGCAAACCGGTGTTCGCCAATGCCACCGTACGGGTCGATCAGCGGGATGTTGATTTCTGGCTCAACCCGGCACATGAAAAAGAGGTGGAAGAGGGGCAACGCCATACTTTTGCGGAATCCGAGCGCTCACTGCGCCCGGTGATAGATGCCGGTAAGCTCAGCCCTTTCCGCGCGCCGACGCAAATTATCCCCGGCATTGAAGCGATCCCGGCACCGGGTCATACGCCAGGCAGCGTGATTTACCGCGTCACTCACGGCGGTAAGACGCTGATGCTGTGGGGCGATATTATTCACGCGCATCCGGTGCAACTACCGCAGCCGGAAGTGGCGATCCATTTTGATGTTAACCAGCAGCAGGCGGTAAAAACCCGGGAAAAGGTGCTGGCGCAGGTCGCGCGCGAAGGTGACTGGGTGGCAGCGGCACATATTGCTTTCCCCGGTATTGGAAAAGTGATGAAAGCAGAGAATGGCTATCGCTGGGTGCCGGTGAATTACAGCGCGAAGGGGAATTAACCAGCCATGCCGGGTAGCGCCCGCTACCCGGCGGTACTTTAGAAGATCATCTTAAATACACCGGTGACCACCAGCAGACCAATCAGAAAGATAATCAGGATTGCCCAAAGCAGTATCTTCATCATTTTCTTCGTCCTTTTTATATGCAGGTAGTTAAAAGCGTAGGCAATCTCACGCAGTTGTGCCTTTTTCCTATACTTACCTGTCTATTTGTTAACCAGAGGACGACCTATGCCTGTAACCAAAGTTGCTATTGTTACCGCCGCCGATTCCGGGATTGGCCGACAGTGTGCACTGATGCTGGCCGAACAGGGATTTGATATCGGCATTACCTGGCATTCGGATGCAAACGGCGCGAAAGAGGCTGCGTTGCATATTGAGGATCTTGGGCGGCGGGCGGAAACCATCCATCTCGATCTCAGCCAGTTGCCGGAAGGGGCGCAGACGATTGAGACATTGATTTCCCGCTTCGGGCGTATCGATGTGCTGGTGAATAACGCCGGGGCGATGAGCAAAGCCCCGTTTCTTGAGATGAAATTTGATGACTGGCGCAGCATTTTCACCGTTGATGTCGACGGCGCGTTTCTCTGCTCGCAAATCGCCGCCAGGCACATGGTGCAGCAGGGGCAGGGCGGGCGCATCGTCAATATCACCTCGGTGCATGAGCATACGCCGTTGCCGGACGCCAGCGCCTATACTGCCGCCAAACACGCGCTCGGCGGCTTAACCAAATCGATGGCGCTGGAGCTGGTGGATCACAACATTCTGGTAAACGCCGTCGCGCCGGGGGCAATAGCCACGCCGATGAATAACATGCGCGACGAAGATGCAAAACCGGGGTCGTTACCCATTGTTCCACTGACAAGACCGGGCACCACCAAAGAGATAGCCAGCATGGTCGCCTGGCTCTGTTCAGAACATGCCAGCTACACCACCGGACAATCGTTGATTATTGATGGCGGTTTTATGCTGGCTAACCCGCAGTTCAAACCGAAAACGGCTTAGTCGTTTGACACGTTGCGCTGGCGTTTTTTCCGCCGATGATGGAACCACCAGCGCAGCGCAACCACCAGCACGATGGCAAGAATCAGCCAGATCCAGCGTTTTACATGCTGGTCGAACTGGTGCAGCCACGGGCCAATCACTTCTCCGCCTACGTAACCGAGGGTGGTAAACAGCAGCGCCCAGACGATGGCGCCAACAATGTTGAGCGGCAGAAAGATTTTCGGTCGCAAGCGACTGGTGCCAATCAACAATGGGCCAATAATGCGAAAGCCGTACATAAAACGTGAGCCGATAACAAACAGGTAGGGATGGCGGCGGATGAGCGACTGCGCCTGGTGGATTTTTTCCCGGTGGCGGGAGAAGCGGCGCAGGATTTTCGTGCCGTAGCGTCTGCCGACCAGATAAAGCAGCTGATCGCCGATCATGCCGCCAAGCGCCACGGATACCACCACCAGCCAGAACCGTAACAGCCCCTGATGCGCGGCAACACCGCCCAGCAGGGTAATTGTCTCTCCTTCAGCCACACTGCCAATCACCAGCGCGGCGTAGCCGTACTGGCTAATCAGATGATTGATATCCATTGTTTTTACGTCCTCCCGGTAAAACGCTTATAAGCATACACCCGATATCGCGCCTTCGCCGGAATGACGCCGTTTCGTTGTCGCGGCATTTTTGTTGCTGTACAAAAAATAATCGCAATAGTGAATTATACTGACAGTGTCGATGTTCGGGCTGTCAGCGAGGGGGCGTTATGAACCATGTCTGGGGACTCTTTTCCCATCCCGATCGTGAAATGCAGGTTATCAAAGGCGAAAACGAGACAATTTCGCATCACTACACCCACCATGTATTAATCATGGTGGCCATTCCGGTTGTATGCGCGTTTATTGGTACCACGCAAATCGGCTGGAATTTTGGCGAAAACAGTGTGGTGACGCTGTCATTGTTTACCGGTTTCTATCTGGCGGTGCTGTTCTATGCGTTGATGCTCGGAGGCGTGGCGGTAATGGGCCGCGTTATCTGGTGGATGGCGCGTAGCTTGCCGCAGCGGCCTTCATTAGGGCGCTGTATGGTGTTCGCCGGTTATGTGGCGACGCCGCTGTTTCTCAGTGGGATTGTGGCGCTTTATCCGCTGGTCTGGCTTTGCGCGCTGGTGGGGACGGTGGCGCTGTTTTACACCGGCTACTTGCTGTATGTCGGTATCCCGACCTTCCTGAATATCAATAAAGAAGAGAGCTTAAGTTTCTCAAGCTCGACGCTGGCGATCGGGGTGCTGGTGCTCGAAGTGCTGCTGGCGCTGACGGTGATCCTGTGGGGTTACGGTTATCGCTTGTTCTAAACCTGTTGCGTTGCTGGCGTAAATGTCGGCAACGCAATCTCTCGCAACGATTATCCTCTGGCGACAACCCTGCGTGGCGGCTATTATGCCAAAGCCAGCTCTGTTATTGCTCCGGCTGACAGAAGCGGTGTGCGTAATAACGTGCGTGAATAATTTTCAGAAATCTCACCATGCAGAAATTTCGAGTTTCCTTATTAAGCCTGGCGTTAATCCTGGCTGCGCCCGTGGCGCCGTTTGCCGTCGCGAAAACCACAGCGGCGACCACCGCCGCACAACCTGAAATCGCTTCAGGTAGCGCGATGATTGTCGATCTGCAAACCAATCAGGTTATCTACTCCAGCCACCCTGATCTGGTGCGTCCTATTGCTTCCATTACCAAGCTGATGACGGCGATGGTGGTGCTGGATGCGCACCTGCCGCTGGATGAGAAACTCAAAGTGGATATCAGCCAGACGCCGGAGATGAAAGGGATCTATTCTCGCGTGCGCCTCAATAGCGAAATCAGCCGTAAAGATATGCTGCTGCTGGCGCTGATGTCCTCGGAAAACCGCGCGGCAGCAAGCCTTGCGCACCACTATCCGGGCGGTTATAACGCTTTTATCGCGGCGATGAACGCCAAAGCGAAAGCCTTAGGCATGACGAATACGCGCTATGTGGAACCGACGGGGCTGTCGATTCACAACGTCTCCACCGCCCGCGATCTGAGCAAACTGCTGATTGCCACCAAACAGTATCCGCTGATTGGTCAGTTAAGCACCACGCGTGAAGAGATGGCCACCTTCTCTAACCCGGCGTACACGCTGCCGTTTCGCAACACTAACCACCTGGTGTACCGCGATAACTGGAACATTCAGCTAACCAAAACGGGCTTTACCAATGCGGCAGGGCACTGCCTGGTGATGCGCACCGTCATTAACAACAAACCGGTGGCGCTGGTGGTGATGGATGCGTTTGGCAAATTTACCCATTTTGCCGATGCCAGCCGTTTACGCACCTGGATTGAAACCGGCAAAGTGCAGCCGGTTCCGGCTTCTGCATTAAGCTATAAGCGCCAGAAAGCGGCGCAGATGGCGCAAAACCCGTCTGCGGGTGAGCAGACCGCGCAAAACGATTAATTACTCCGGCAGCGTCCAGTCACCGTCGTTGAGTGGACGCTGCATAATCAGCGTATCCCGCCAGTCGCCTTTCTTGTAGCCGACGCTTCGCAACTGCCCGGCAATCTCAAAACCGTGCTTTTTATGCAGTCGCAGCGAACCGGAATTGTTGTTGCCATCGCCAATCACCGCAATCAGTTGCCGCCACGGACCCGCTTCACAGCGTGCGATCAACGCGCTCATCAACGTACTGCCAATACCGCGCCCGGTCATACTGGCATCCACGTAAATCGACTCTTCAAGGGTATAGCGATACGCTTCGCGGGGACGGTAATAACCGGCATAGCAATAGCCGACCACAATGCCGTGATAGAGCGCCACCATCCACGGTAAACCCTCTCTGGCGATGTTGTTCATGCGGGTGCGCATTTCATCAATAGTAGGCGGGACTTCTTCAAAGGAGGCGCGGCCGTGCAGAACATGCCAGGCGTAAAGCGAAGCAATGGCGTGAACGTCTTCAGGGCAGGCGTCGCGCACTACCACCGCAGGACCGGATAAGATATCGACAGCTGACATGACGGGTGTGCTCCTTCAAAGCAGGCGGCCATAGAAACGTTTCTCTGGCGCTGTTCGCTACTCTATTACGAAAGGAGCACACAATACAGCCCGTCGCCGGGTTATTTCATCGCCGTTGACGATGCGTTATCCGTAGCAGCGTCTTCCTGCCAGAACTTACGCTTGCTGGTTTTACCGATGCCGGGATTCATGCTGTTTGTCGGGTCGTTTTCTTTATAAAAACGTTTTAACGGTTCG
This sequence comes from Kosakonia sp. AG348, assembly GCF_003337365.1. NCBI lineage: Bacteria > Pseudomonadati > Pseudomonadota > Gammaproteobacteria > Enterobacterales > Enterobacteriaceae > Kosakonia > Kosakonia sp. AG348. Next base: position 553,338 of record NZ_QPJR01000004.1, on the reverse strand, counting down.
GCGGCTTCATACAGATGGCCGACGTTATGCTCGGCCGGATACTGCGCGCCACGCTGGCGTAACAGTTCCAGCATTTGCGCTTTCAGCGCATGGGCATCCACGCCTTTTTTCACAATGTAATCCTGGTGGAAAACATGGCACATAAAGTGGCCGTAATAGAGCTTATGCACCAGTTGGCTGTCGATTTCCGGCGGCAGATGCTCAAACCAGTCGTTGTCATTGCGGCGCAGCGCGATATCCAGCGCCAGAATATCTTCCACTTCATCCGCATGAACCGCCTGGTAACGGATCGCCGCTCCGGCGGCGGCAAAGCGGTGTAAAAACGCTTTGCTCCCTTCTTCCGGCGTACAGACAAAGAAATCCCCCTCGGCACTGGCAAAGTAGGTTTTCAGCCAGTTTTCTGCTTCCGCAATGCCATCACCGGACATTTTCAGCAGCAGGTGATGTTCATATTTATCGCGCCACGCTTTCATGCGCGGCGGCAGGTGAGACGGGAAAAAGCCGCTGATTTTTTGCAATGAGCGGTCAATAAAATGCGGCTTAAACACCGTCGCTTTTTCCAGTAACGCTTCGGTGCGGCCTTTCATGGTGAAGAAGAACGGCATTTTGTCAGTGCCGAGTTTATCGATCATCAGGAAGGTGTCTTTGCCGTAGCGTTCGGCGATATCGTAAATATCGCGATGCATATACTCACCGGCGACCGGCAGATGGTCGAAGTTCGCCAGAATATGACGGCGGATCTCCGCCAGCACTGCCGTTTGATTCGTACCGATGTAGAAGACCTGCTGGCGCGTTTCGGCCGGAAAGGTGTCCAGACGCACGGCGAAAACCGCTAGTTTCCCCGCACAGCCGGACGCTTCGAACAACCGCTGCGGATCGGCGTTGTAACGCGCCGGGGTGTCGGCATCGACATCGCGCACGCGGGTGACGTAATCATGATCGTGGCCGTGGCGCTGGTCGTGCAGCACGTCGCTATCGCTCACACGATCGTCATCAAGTTTACTGAGGATCTGCTCCGGCGTTTCCCCCAGCGAAATGCCTAAATGATTCACCAGCACCAGTTTACCCTGCTCATCGATACGCGCGAACAGCGACATTTCGGTGTAGGCCGGGCCGCGCTGCACCAGCGAACCGCCGGAGTTATTGCAGATCCCGCCGATAACAGATGCGCCAATGCACGAGGAGCCGATCACCGAATGCGGTTCGCGACCCAGCGGTTTAAGCGCTTTTTCCAGCGAATAGAGCGTGGTACCAGGGTAGGCCAGCACCTGTTCGCCGTTATCCAGCAGATGCAGCTTATCAAGACGCAGGGTGCTGATAATTACGATTTCCCGGTCATAATCATTGCCGTTTGGCGTTGATCCTTCCGTCAGCCCGGTGTTCGCCGCCTGCATCAGAATAATTTTATCGGCGTTAACACAGGCCTGCAGAACGCGCCACAATTCGACCAGCGAGCCGGGAAAAACCACAGCCAGCGCATTGCCCTGGCCAGAACGAAAGCCTTTACGATAGCGGGCCGTTTTGGCCGGGTCGGTAAGCAGATGAGAAGCGCCAACCAGCCGTTTGAGTTCGCTGATAAACGCGTTGTTTGGATGTGACATTATCCACTCCTTGTGGCTAATCATTGTTCAAGACATTTCATTCTTCGGGCCGCTTTTTACTGGCGTTAGCGCCCGGAAGCTTATCTCAGTAAGCGTCATAAGAATGTGAAGACCTGCCGCTTTGGCGCGTTATGCATGATGACGTGTAAAGTGCGCATTAATGTTAGCCCCGTAAAACCAAACGGGGGAGCGAATTCGCATAAAAATCAGAGTCCAACTCTGCAACACGTGCCAGGATTATGGCACACTGCGTTTCTTTCGCGGCCAGTGACCGCGGTTATGGGTGAAAAAACAAGAGAGTAAACGACATGAAATGGCTATGTTCTGTAGGTGTCGCTGTGAGCCTCGCGCTGCAACCAGCGCTGGCGGAAGAGATGTTCGGCAACCATCCGCTGACGCCAGAAGCAAGGGATGCGTTTGTCACTGAGTTGCTCAAAAAAATGACGGTCGATGAAAAAATCGGCCAGCTGCGTTTAATCAGCGTCGGGCCGGATAACCCAAAAGAAGCCATTCGCGACATGATCAAAGCAAGCCAGGTCGGCGCAATTTTTAACACCGTCACCCGGCAGGATATTCGCGCCATGCAGGATCAGGCGATGCAGCTAAGCCGCCTGAAAATCCCTCTGTTTTTTGCCTATGACGTGGTACACGGCCAGCGTACCGTCTTCCCGATTAGCCTCGGTCTTGCCTCCAGCTTTAACCTTGATGCGGTGAAAACCGTTGGTCGCGTTTCTGCCTATGAAGCCGCTGACGACGGCCTGAATATGACCTGGGCGCCGATGGTTGATGTCTCGCGCGATCCGCGCTGGGGCCGCGTTTCCGAAGGGTTTGGCGAAGATACGTACCTGACCTCTGAAATGGGGCGCACCATGGTCGAAGCGATGCAGGGCAAAAGCCCGGCCGATCGCTACGCGGTGATGACCAGCGTGAAACACTTCGCCGCTTATGGCGCGGTAGAGGGCGGTAAAGAGTACAACACCGTTGATATGAGCCCGCAGCGCCTGTTCAACGACTATATGCCGCCGTATAAAGCCGCGCTGGACGCTGGCAGCGGCGGCGTGATGGTGGCGCTGAACTCCCTCAACGGCACACCGGCTTCCTCCGATTCATGGCTGCTGAAAGATCTGCTGCGTGATGAGTGGGGCTTTAAAGGCATCACCATTTCCGATCACGGGGCGATTAAAGAGCTGATTAAACACGGTACCGCCGCCGATCCGGAAGATGCCGTGCGCGTGGCGCTGAAATCCGGCATCAACATGAGTATGAGCGACGAGTACTACAGCAAATACCTGCCGGGCCTGGTGAAATCCGGCAAAGTGACGATGGCGGAGCTGGATGATGCCACCCGCCACGTGCTGAATGTGAAATACGATATGGGGCTGTTTAACGATCCGTACAGCCACCTGGGGCCGAAAGAGAGCGACCCGAAAGATACCAATGCCGAAAGCCGTCTGCACCGCAAAGAAGCGCGGGAAGTGGCGCGTGAAAGCATGGTGCTGCTGAAAAACCGTCTGGAAACGCTGCCGCTGAAAAAATCGGGCACCGTGGCGGTGGTGGGCCCGCTGGCCGACAGCAAACGCGATTCGATGGGCAGCTGGTCTGCGGCAGGCGTTGCCGATCAGTCCGTTACCGTACTGACCGGTATTCGCAACGCGCTGGCCGGTAAAGGTGAAGTGGTGTACGCCAAAGGGGCAAACATCACCAATGACAAAGATATCGTTAATTTTCTCAATCTTTATGAACCGGCAGTGGTTGTCGATCCGCGCTCCCCGCAAGCGATGATTGATGAAGCGGTCGCCGCGGCGAAAAAATCCGACGTGGTTGTTGCGGTAGTGGGCGAAGCGCAGGGCATGGCGCATGAAGCCTCCAGCCGTACCGATATCACCATTCCGCAGAGCCAGCGTGATTTGATTGCCGCGCTGAAAGCCACCGGCAAACCGCTGGTATTGGTGCTGATGAACGGTCGCCCGCTGGCGCTGGTGAAAGAGGATCAGCAAGCCGACGCCATTCTGGAAACCTGGTTTGCCGGCACCGAAGGCGGCAACGCTATTGCCGATATTCTGTTTGGTGACTACAACCCGTCCGGTAAACTGCCGATGTCCTTCCCGCGCTCTGTCGGGCAGATCCCGGTCTATTACAGCCACCTGAACACCGGGCGTCCGTATGATGCCGATAAACCGAATAAATATACCTCTCGTTACTTCGACGAAGCGAACGGCCCGCTCTATCCGTTTGGCTATGGCCTGAGCTACACCACCTTCAAGGTTTCTGACGTGAAGATGTCTGCACCGTCGATGACGCGCACCGGCAAAGTGACCGCCAGCGTTGAAGTGACCAATACCGGCAAACGCGAAGGCGAAACGGTTATTCAGATGTATTTGCAGGATGTCACCGCGTCAATGAGTCGCCCGGTCAAACAACTGCGCGGTTTTGATAAGGTGAACCTGAAACCGGGCGAAACCCAAACCGTTAGCTTCCCGATCGATATCAATGCGCTGAAATTCTGGAACCAGAAGATGAAGTACGATGCGGAGCCAGGCAAATTCAATGTCTTTATCGGCGTTGATTCCGCACGCGTTAACCAGGGCGAGTTCGAACTGCGTTAACCTCTCACAGGCCGGGAAACCGGCCTGATTTCCCTCGCTATACCTTATTCCTTAATCGTTTAACCTTCTGACGCGACAAAGCCGCTAATTTTCGGCTACGCTCTTTTCTCAAGCTGCTGAAAAAGGCGGTAAAAAATGAGGGAAGTACAATGACAATCATGAAAAAGATTGCGTGCTCAGTAGGGTTGATGGCCGCGGTGAGCCTCCCGCTGCAGGCGGCGGAGCCGGTGAAGGTCGGTTCCAAAATTGATACCGAAGGGGCGCTGCTGGGCAATATCATTTTGCAGGTTCTGGAAAGTCATGGCGTAAAAACAGTCAATAAAGTGCAACTCGGCACCACGCCAGTGGTGCGCGGCGCGATCACCTCTGGCGAGCTGGATATTTACCCGGAGTACACCGGTAACGGCGCCTTCTTCTTTAAAGATGAGAACGATGCCGCGTGGAAAAACGCGCAGCAGGGCTACGAAAAAGTCAAAAGGCTGGATGCTGAAAAAAACAAACTGGTATGGCTAACCCCCGCCCCGGCGAACAACACCTGGACAATCGCGGTGCGTCAGGATGTGGCGCAGAAAAACAAACTTAACTCGCTGGAGGATCTGAGCCGCTACCTGAAGCAGGGCGGTGAATTTAAGCTCGCCGCGTCGGCTGAATTCATTGAACGTACCGATGCGCTGCCCGCGTTTGAAAAAGCCTATGACTTTAAATTGAAGCAGGATCAGCTGCTGTCGCTGGCCGGTGGCGATACGGCGGTCACCATCAAAGCGGCGGCGCAGCAAACCTCCGGCGTTAACGCGGCGATGGCCTACGGTACGGATGGCCCGGTGGCGGCGCTCGGTCTGCAAACCCTGAGCGACCCGAAAGGTGTGCAGCCCATCTACGCACCAACGCCGGTAGTACGCGAATCTGTACTGAAAGCCTACCCGGAACTTGATACGTGGCTGAAACCGGTGTTTGCCAGCCTGGATGAGAAAACGCTGCAAAAACTCAACGCCAGTATTGCGGTGGAAGGACTGGATGCGAAGAAAGTTGCGGCAGACTACCTGAAAGAAAAAGGCCTGGTGAAATAATTACCCCTATGGATGTTTCGATACGCTGCCATAACCGTGTGTTGTTGCTGTTGGCGGTGCTGGGCGGGCTGGCGGCGTGGCTGCCGTTTGTGAACTATGCGCCAAACCGGCTGGTTTCCGGTGAAAGCCGCGCCTTATGGCAGCTTTTTTCCGCACTGTGGCTACTTGCGCCCTGTCTCTTACTGGCAATCAGCTTTATTCCCGGTCGCGGTGCGCAGGTGGCAACGTTGCTGTTTACTGAGGCGCTGTTCTGCCTGCTGATATGGAGCGCGGGCAGGGCGGCGACCGATCTCGTGCAGACGGGCAGCCCGCTGGCGCGCACATCGCCCGGCAGCGGGTTGTGGCTGTGGCTGGCGCTAACGCTGTTGGCCTGTAGCGATGCGATTCGCCGCGTTGTGTCCAACCTCGTGTGGCGCTGGTTGCTGCATGCGCAGGTGTGGTGCCTTCCTCTCTATTTATTGCTCAGCGGCGCGCTGGATAATCTCTCGCTGCTACGCGAATACACCAATCGGCAGGATGTGTTCAACGATGCGCTGGCGCAGCATTTAACGCTGTTGTTTGGCACGTTGCTACCTGCGCTGGTGGTCGGCTTTGCCATCGGGCTGTGGTGCTATCGTCATCCCTCTCGCCAGGGACCGGTGTTCGCGGTGCTCAACGTCATTCAAACCATTCCGTCGGTGGCGCTGTTTGGCTTACTGATTGCGCCGTTAGCCGGGCTGGTAAAGCAATTCCCCGAACTTAGCCAGTTGGGGATTGCCGGCACTGGCATGACACCCGCGCTGATTGCGTTAATCCTCTATGCCTTACTGCCGCTGGTGCGCGGTGTGGTCGCCGGGTTAAACCAGGTGCCGCAGGAGGTGCTGGAAAGCGCCGAAGCGATGGGCATGAGCGCGCGCCAGCGTTTCTGGCAGGTGCGCGTGCCGCTGGCGCTTCCGCTGTTACTGCGCAGCCTGCGGGTGGTGGCGGTGCAAACGGTCGGGATGGCGGTGATTGCCGCATTGATCGGTGCGGGTGGGTTTGGTGCGCTGGTCTTTCAGGGGCTGCTGAGCAGCGCGCTGGATCTGGTGCTGCTGGGCGTCATTCCGGTTATCGCTATGGCGGTGATCGTTGATGCGTTATTTGGCTTAGGGATAGCGCTGCTGAAGGTGAAACAGCATGATTGAATTTAATAACGTCAGTAAAACCTTTGCCGGGCAGTCCGCGGTGAGCCATCTCGATTTGCACGTTAAAACGGGCGCGTTTTCGGTGCTGATTGGCACCTCGGGTTCCGGAAAATCCACCACCCTGAAGATGATTAACCGGCTGGTGGAACACGATGAAGGCACAATTACTTTTGCCGGGACGGATATCCGCTCGCTGCCAGTGCTGGAGCTGCGCCGTCGCATGGGGTATGCCATTCAGTCGATAGGTTTATTTCCTCACTGGACGGTGGCGCAGAACATAGCCACCGTGCTGCAACTGCAAAAGTGGTCACGCGCGAAGCGCGACGCGCGGGTCGATGAACTGATGGCTCTGCTGGGTCTGGAGCCTGCCCTGCGCGAGCGCTTTCCGCATCAGCTCTCCGGAGGGCAGCAGCAGCGGGTGGGCGTTGCCCGCGCGCTTGCCGCCGACCCGGAAGTGCTGTTAATGGATGAACCTTTCGGCGCGCTTGATCCCGTAACCCGCGCGGCGTTACAGCAGGAGATGGTGCGCATTCACCGCCTGCTTGGGCGCACCATTGTGCTGGTGACGCATGACATTGATGAAGCCTTGCAACTGGCCGATCACCTGGTGCTGATGGATGGCGGAAAGGTGGTCCAGCAAGGGACGCCGTTATCGATGCTGACCGCGCCGCGTAACGATTTTGTGCGCGAGTTTTTTGGCCGCAGCGAGCTTGGCGTGCGGCTGCTCTCATTGCGGCAGGTGAGCGCTTATCTGCGCAGTGAACGCGTTGCTGTCGGCGAACCGCTTCATGAAGCGATGACGCTGCGTGAAGCGCTCTCGGCGTTTGTCGCCCAGCAGTGCGAAGTATTGCCGGTGAATAATGCGCAGGGGCAGCCCTGCGGCAGCCTGCATTTTCGTGATTTGCTGCGCGTGGAGGCCGCCTGTGAAGATCCTGCGTGACCCGCTGCTGTGGCTGATGGCGCTGTTTGTTGCGCTGCTGGTCTGGTTACCGCATAGCGCGGCGCTGTTCAGTACACTTTTTCCGCAGCTCCCGCGCCCGGTCTATTTGCAGGAGAGTTTTATTTCGCTGACCGTCGCCCATTTCTCGCTGGTCGCGGTTTCCAGTGTGATTGCGATTGTGCTGGGGGTCGGCGCAGGCGTTGCGGTCACGCGTTCTGCCGGGCGGGAGTTTCGCCCGCTGGCGGAAACCATTGCCGCCGTGGGGCAAACTTTTCCCCCGGTGGCGGTGCTGGCGATTGCCGTGCCGGTAATGGGCTTTGGTAAACAACCGGCGATTATTGCGCTGGTGCTATATGGCGTATTGCCGATCTTGCAGGGCACGCTGGCGGGGATCGCCTCGGTGCCGGAAAGTGTGCAAAGCGTGGCGAAAGGCATGGGCATGAGCGCGTGGCAGCGGTTGTTGAAAGCGGAGTTGCCGCTCGCCGCACCGATGATAATCGCCGGGGTACGCACGTCGGTGATCATTAATATCGGCACCGCCACTATCGCGTCTACGGTCGGTGCAAGTACGCTGGGGACGCCAATCATCATTGGCCTGAGCGGTTTTAATACGGCTTATGTGGTGCAGGGGGCGGTGCTGGTGGCGCTGGCAGCGATTATTGTCGATCGGGGATTTGAGCGGCTGGCGCAGCGGCTCAACCGACACCGCCACGCACAATAAACGAATAACCGGCGAGCATGACGCCACCAATTCCGCCGATGGCCATCAGCAAAAAGATAGCGATAACAACAATTTTACCAGACTTCATTTTATGCTCCTTCTGAATCAGGCTGGCATTATAAAGGCAAGTTGAGTTGTTAATAAAACATTAAATGCCGAGCAACCAGACGCTGTGCCCCGCTTCGCGCCATGCCAGCATCTGCTGTTGCTGTGCTTCGCCCGGTGTTTCGCCGCACCACACCAGCAGTGTCCGGCCGGGAAACATCTCCGGGCGCAACTGGGGCAGGGCGTGCGCCAGAATATCCACCCGCCATCCCTGCTGGCTTGCCATCCAGCCCTCCAGCCACAGCCGCGTGGTGTCCTGCACATTCCAGCCAATCACCAGCGCGTCTTTACCCGGTTTTTTACGCGCAGAAGTCAGGCAGCCGGAAATGTAATTGATCAGGATCCCGTCAAGCAGGCTCAGCATCGCCAGCAGGGCGGGCTGCTGAGTTTGTAGCCGCAATCGTAAGGGGATAAGCAGATGTGTTGCCAGCGCCTGCGCCGGGTAGTCGCGCCCGTGCTCTTTGATCCACTGATGCAGGCGATGCGGGTCGCCCTGTTGCAGGTATTGCAGGGCGGTTTCCTGCTGGGCGCGCCAGCCATCTCGCGTCTCTTCCAGCGCTGAAGAGAGCAGCTTTTGCACTTTGCTGACCTGCACGCCGGTCTCTATCCAGCGTTTGATCTCCCGGATGCGGTCAATGTCCTCTTCGGTGAATAACCGGTGGCCGCCATCCGTGCGCTGGGGTTGCAATAGTCCATAACGTCGCTGCCAGGCCCGCAGCGTCACGGGGTTGATTTCGCATAACAACGCCACTTCACCGATTGTGTAAAGCGCCATGGTGTTACCCTCGCCAGCCGACTCCCTGTATAACTGTAGCCGCTGCCGCCTGGCACAGGATGCGCAGCCGCAAAATTGCGCAAAATGTGTGCGAACGGTTAATCAATGTGGCTTACTTTGTGATGCGGAGCACGATTTTGTATTTTTTTGCAGCGCTTCAAAGAAACATCTGAAAACACCCTGTATGTTACGCGCTTTGGTTGATGTGGTGTGGCGGGTATGTACGAGTTCAATCTGGTGTTGCTGCTGCTTCAGCAGATGTGCGTGTTTCTGGTTATCGCCTGGTTGATGAGCAAAACGCGGCTGTTCATTCCGCTGATGCAGGTAACCGTGCGCTTACCGCATAAGCTGCTGTGCTATGTCACCTTCTCCATTTTCTGCATTCTCGGTACCTATTTCGGCCTGCATATCGAGGATTCTATTGCCAACACGCGCGCGATTGGCGCGGTAATGGGCGGCCTGCTCGGTGGCCCGTTAGTGGGCGGTCTTGTCGGGTTAACCGGCGGTATTCACCGCTATTCGATGGGCGGCATGACCGCGCTGAGCTGCATGCTCTCTACGTTTGTTGAAGGGTTGCTCGGCGGCCTGGTACACCGCGCGCTAATCAAACGCGGGCGCACCGATCTGGTGTTTAGCCCGTTTACCGCCGGGGCGGTAACTTGCGTGGCGGAGCTGATCCAGATGCTGATTATTCTGCTTATCGCCCGTCCGTTTGATAGTGCGTTACACCTGGTGCAAAGCATCGCCGCGCCAATGATGGTCACCAACACCGTTGGTGCGGCGCTGTTTATGCGCATCCTGCTCGATAAGCGCGCGATGTTCGAAAAGTACACCTCGGCGTTTTCCGCCACTGCATTAAAAGTGGCAGCGTCGACGGAAGGGTTTCTGCGCCAGGGCTTTAACGAAGAGAACAGCATGAAGGTGGCGCTGGTGCTCTATAAAGAGCTCGATATTGGCGCGGTGGCGATAACCGACAGGGAAAAACTGCTGGCCTTCACCGGCACCGGCGACGATCACCATCTGCCGGGGCGGCCCATCTCGTCGGTCTGGACGCAGCGCGCCATTGAAACCGGGGAAGTGGTTTATGCCGACGGCAACGAAGTGCCTTACCAATGTTCGCTCCACCCGCAATGCAAGCTCGGTTCGACGCTGGTGATCCCGCTGCGCGGCGAAAACCAGCGCGTGGTGGGGACGATTAAGTTGTATGAAGCGAAAAACCGCCTGTTCAGCTCCATCAACCGCACGCTGGGCGAGGGGATTGCGCAACTGCTTTCGGCGCAGATCCTTGCCGGGCAGTATGAGCGGCAAAAGGCGCTGCTCACCCAGTCGGAAATCAAACTGCTGCACGCGCAGGTAAATCCGCATTTCCTGTTTAATGCCCTGAACACGCTAAAAGCAGTGATCCGCCGCGACAGCGATCAGGCCGGGTTGCTGGTGCAATATCTCTCAACGTTCTTTCGTAAAAACTTAAAACGTCCGTCGGAAGTGGTAACGCTGGCGGACGAAATTGAACATGTGAACGCCTACCTGCAAATTGAAAAAGCGCGTTTTCAGTCGCGCTTGCAGGTGCAATTACATGTGCCGGAAGCGCTGTCGCACCTGCAACTTCCGGCGTTTACCCTGCAACCGATCGTGGAAAATGCCATCAAACATGGCACGTCGCACCTGCTCGGCGTGGGCGAGATTATGATTAACGCCAGCCAGGACGGGCGGCATCTGGTGCTGGATATTGAAGACAATGCCGGGTTGTACCAGCCGAAAACCGACGCCAGTGGATTAGGGATGAGCCTGGTGGATAAGCGCCTGCGCGCGCGGTTTGGCGATGAGTGCGGCATTACTATTGCCTGTGAGCCGGATCTGTTTACCCGCATTACCCTACGACTCCCGCTGGAGGAACACGCATGTTAAAAGTGCTGATTGTTGATGATGAACCGCTGGCCCGGGAAAACCTGCGTATCCTGCTTCAGGAAGAGAGCGATATTGAGATTGTTGGCGAGTGCGGCAACGCCGTCGAAGCGATTGGCGCGGTGCATAAACTGCGTCCGGATGTGCTGTTTCTTGATATCCAGATGCCGCGCATTAGCGGGCTGGAGATGGTCGGGATGCTCGATCCGGGAAACCGGCCGTATGTCGTGTTCCTGACCGCGTTTGATGAGTACGCGGTGCAGGCGTTTGAAGAACACGCGTTCGATTATCTGCTTAAACCGATTGAAGCCCGCCGCCTGGAGAAAACCCTCAGCCGCTTGCGCCTTGAGCGAAACGTGCAGGATGTGTCGGTGCTGCCGGAAAACCAGGAAGCGCTGAAATTCATTCCCTGTACCGGGCATAGCCGGATCTGGTTATTGCAGATGGACGAAGTGGCGTTTGTCAGTAGCCGCATGAGCGGCGTGTATGTGACCAGCCAGGAGGGCAAAGAGGGGTTTACCGAGCTGACGCTGCGCACGCTGGAGAGCCGTACGCCGCTGGTGCGCTGCCACCGCCAGTACCTGGTCAATATGGCGCACCTGAAAGAGATCCGCCTGGAAGATAACGGCCAGGCGGAGCTACTGCTGCGCGATGGCCTGACGGTGCCGGTGAGTCGACGTTATCTGAAAAATTTAAAAGAGGCGTTGGGGTTGTAAATTCCTGTGCGATGCCTACACTGCGCGCTGGTTCATCATTTCCGGAAACAAATATGCTTAATAACGATATCCTGCGCAGCGTGCGTTACACCCTGCAAGCTGATAACACCGCGCTGGTGCGCATTCTGGCACTGGCAGACACGGCAGTGACCGTTGAACAGCTGGCGCCCTGGTTGCGCAAAGAAGACGAGGAAGGTTATAAGCCGTGCCCGGATATTGTGTTGTCCGCGTTTCTGAACGGTCTTATTTATGAAAAGCGTGGCAAAGATGAAACCGCGCCGCCGCTGGTGGCTGAACGCAAGCTGAATAACAACATTGTGCTGAAAAAGCTGCGTATCGCCTTTTCGTTAAAGACTGACGATATTCTGGCTATTCTTACTGCCCAACAGTTCCGCATCTCGATGCCGGAAATCACTGCCATGATGCGTGCGCCGGATCATAAGAATTTCCGCGAATGCGGCGATCAGGTGATGCGTTATTTCCTACGTGGTCTGGCGGTACGCGAGCAAAAACCGAAGGGTAAAACCGACGCGGAATAATCGATACTCCTTCAGGCTGCATCGCTGGTGGTTTAGCGCCAGGCGGGCATCGCCAACAACGCGCAGCTTGAAGGAGGACAGGACTTACTGCACTTCTTTAAAGCCGCGTGATTTCAGCAGCTCTTCTGATTTCTTCATGCTGATTTTGCCATTGACCGTGCCGGTAAACTCGGAACCCTGCAGGTTGTTCAGCGCAGCAAAATCGACCTCGTTGTAATCCACATCCAGCGTCTCTTGCGCGTAGGTTTCCTGATAATCCACGCTCTCTTTGATCCCTTTAATGCTCTGGTATTTTTTGCTGATCGGATCCAGCACTTTCATCGCCTCGTCTTTTGTCTTCGCGCCAATGGAAGCGTACTCGATTTTATTTTTGGCGGTCTGGCGTTCAACCTCGTCACCTTTGTAGTAATAGGTCAGCGTCACTTCCGTGCCCGCCTGCGCAAAGGTAAAGGTTTTACTCTGCTCTTTTTCCCCACAGCCGGTCAGACCAATGAGTAAAGCGACAGAAAAGAGTGCGGCGATGAATTTACTCAATTTCACGATATTCCCCTGTTTTCCATGTGAAGTAATGTTTGGTAATGCAAAATTGAGTATAGAAAAAGGCGCTGAATTCAGCGCCTTATTTTTTACTTCACTTGCTGGCCTGCTTTTGCGCCGCTATCGGGGCTTAACAGGAAGATATCTTTTCCGCCAGGGCCGGCGGCCATCACCATCCCTTCGGAGATACCAAAACGCATTTTGCGCGGCGCGAGGTTGGCGACCATCACCGTCAGGCGACCGATCAGCGCGCTCGGGTCCGGGTACGCGGAACGGATGCCGGAGAAGACATTGCGTTTTTCGCCATCCAGATCCAGCGTCAGGCGCAGCAGTTTGTCGGAACCTTCGACGAACTCGGCGTTTTCAATCAGCGCCACGCGCAGATCGACTTTCGCGAAATCGTCAAAGCTGATGGTTTCCTGAATCGGGTTATCCGCCAGCTCGCCGGTTACCGGTGCGGCAGCCGCTTTCACTTCCTCTTTTGACGCTTCCACCAGTGCTTCCACCTGTTTCATTTCGATACGGTTATACAACGCTTTGAAGGCGTTAACTTTGTGGCCGAGCAGCGGCTGGTTGATGGCATCCCACTCAAGCGTCGTGTTGAGGAACGCTTCGGCGCGCTCCGCCAGCGACGGCAGAACCGGTTTCAGCCACGTCATCAGCACGCGGAACATGTTCAGCCCCATGGTGCAAATGGCCTGCAGATCGGCCTCGCGGCCTTCCTGTTTCGCCACCACCCACGGTGCTTGTTCGTCAACGTAACGGTTCGCCACATCGGCCAGCGCCATAATTTCGCGTACCGCTTTGCCGAACTCACGGCTCTCCCACGCTTCGCTGATGGTCGCTGCCGCGTCGGTAAAGGTTTTGTACAGCGCAGGGTCTGCAAGCTCTGCTGCCAGCACGCCGTCAAAACGTTTATTGATAAAACCGGCGTTACGCGAGGCGAGGTTTACCACTTTGTTGACGATGTCGGCATTCACGCGCTGGATGAAATCTTCGAGGTTAAGATCGATATCATCAATGCGCGAAGAGAGCTTCGCCGCGTAGTAATAGCGCAGGCTGTCGGCGTCGAAATGGTTCAGCCAGGTGCTGGCTTTGATAAACGTCCCGCGCGATTTGGACATCTTCGCGCCGTTCACCGTCACGTAGCCGTGTACGAACAGGTTGGTCGGCTTGCGGAAACCGCTGCCTTCGAGCATTGCGGGCCAGAACAGGCTGTGGAAATAGACGATATCTTTACCGATGAAGTGATACAGATCGGCGTCGGAATCTTTCTGCCAGTACGCATCAAAGCTGGTGGTATCGCCGCGCTTGTCGCACAGGTTTTTGAACGACCCCATGTAGCCAATCGGCGCATCCAGCCAGACGTAGAAATATTTGCCCGGCGCGCCTGGAATTTCGAAACCGAAGTAAGGCGCATCGCGGGAGATATCCCACTGCTGCAAGCCGGATTCGAACCACTCCTGCATTTTGTTCGCCACCTGCTCCTGCAACGCGCCGCTGCGCGTCCACGCCTGCAACATTTCGCTAAATGACGGCAGATCGAAGAAGAAGTGCTCGGAATCACGCATGACCGGCGTCGCGCCGGAAACCACCGACTTCGGCTCAATCAGCTCGGTCGGGCTGTAGGTCGCGCCACATACTTCGCAGTTATCGCCATACTGATCCGGTGATTTACATTTCGGGCAGGTGCCTTTGACAAAACGGTCCGGCAGGAACATGCCTTTTTCCGGATCGTAGAGCTGAGAGATGGTGCGGTTTTTAATAAAACCGTTCTCTTTCAGGCGGGTATAGATAAGCTCCGACAGCTCGCGGTTCTCGTCGCTGTGCGTCGAGTGGTAGTTGTCGTAGCTGATGTTAAAGCCAGCAAAATCGGTCTGATGCTCCTGACTCATGTCGGCAATCATCTGCTCCGGGGTGATCCCCAGTTGCTGCGCTTTCAGCATGATCGGCGTGCCGTGGGCATCGTCCGCACAGATGAAGTTGACCTCGTGGCCGCGCATTCGCTGGTAACGGACCCAGACATCAGCCTGGATGTGCTCCAGCATATGGCCGAGGTGGATGGAGCCGTTGGCGTACGGCAGTGCGCACGTTACCAGAATTTTCTTCGCGACTTGAGTCATAGTAGGCATTACATCTTCTTGAGAAAAAGGGGGAGAAATATTACCAAAAAGGTAAATATTGCGCCACGCGAGAAGGCCTTTTGGCGCGTTTTTATCCCTATATTAATCTTTTTGGTAAAGATAGCTCCCCAGTAAGTACTAAGGGCTTTAAGAACCTTTCAATCCCTATATGAATACATGAGTAATAATTAATCCATGCGTTAACGGCATTTATCCGTAAATGAATAATTGTTGCCCGTGGGGTAAACTTGCTGGCTACAATGTCGTTTTCAGAACAACTACAAAGGAGTCGGGATGAGTTCGCAATCCCAGGCCAAATCCCCGGAAGCGTTACGCGCGATTGTCACCGGGACGCTGGCCGATTTTCAGCACCCAACCCTGAAGCACAATCTCACTGCTTTAAAAGCGGTACATCATGTCGCATGGCTGGATGACACCCTGCACGTTGAGTTGCTGATGCCGTTTGTCTGGCGCAGCGCGTTTGAAGCGTTAAAAGCGCAGTGCAGCGCCGAATTGCTGCGGCTGACCGGCGCGCGCGCCATCGACTGGAAGCTGTCGCACAACATCGCCACCTTAAAACGTGTGAAGAACCAGCCGGGCGTCAACGGTGTGAAAAACATCATTGCCGTCAGTTCCGGCAAGGGCGGGGTAGGGAAATCCTCCACGGCGGTAAACCTGGCGCTGGCGCTGGCGGCGGAAGGGGCGAAAGTCGGTATTCTCGACGCCGATATTTATGGCCCGTCGATCCCGGTCATGCTCGGTGCGGAGCACGAGCGTCCTACCTCGCCGGACGGTACGCATATGGCGCCGATTATCGCCCACGGTCTGGCGACCAACTCGATTGGCTACCTGGTTACCGATGATAACGCCATGGTGTGGCGCGGCCCGATGGCCAGCAAAGCGCTGCTGCAACTGTTGCAGGAGTCCATGTGGCCCGATCTGGATTATCTGGTGCTGGATATGCCGCCAGGTACCGGTGATATTCAGCTGACGCTGGCGCAAAACATTCCGGTGACCGGCGCGCTGGTGGTGACAACGCCGCAGGATATCGCGCTGATCGACGCCAAAAAAGGCATCGTTATGTTCGAGAAAGTGGAAGTGCCAGTGCTCGGTATTGTTGAAAACATGAGCATGCACATTTGCAGCAACTGCGGTCATCACGAACCGATTTTCGGCACCGGCGGTGCGGAAAAACTGGCTGAGCAGTATCACACCGAGTTGTTGGGGCAGATGCCGCTGCATATTTCGCTGCGTGAAGATCTGGATAAAGGCACGCCGACCGTGGTGAGCCGCCCGGACAGCGAATTTACCGCTATCTACCGTCAACTTGCCGGGCGCGTAGCCGCGCAGCTTTACTGGCAGGGTGAAGTCATTCCTGGCGATATCGCGTTTCGCGCGGTGTAAATCCATCAACCTCTCCCGTTCGGGAGAGGTTTTTTACTTCTTCAGATAGTGCATCAGCACGTAATCCCCTTCCGGCGAAACGCCCTGTGCTTCGATATGCCAGCCATGGTGCTGATAAAACGCCAGTGCGGCTTTGTTATGCAGCAGGCATTTCAGTGCGCCAGTGCCGGTAAAGGTGGATTGCGCATGTTTGAGCAGAGCGCTGCCGACGCCTTTGCCCTGAAAGGCCGGGTCGACAAACAGGTTGTGCAGGAAATTGTCGTTTTCGTACACCGAGGCGAACCCCAGCCGGTGACCCTCTTCTTCGGCGACCCAGATGGTTTCATCGAGCGTGGCGGCGTCAAAATCTTCCAGCCGCCAGTCGCTGCCATCAAGCCAGTGCCAGCTCTCTTTGCGGGCGTGTAAAAAAAGGGTGCGTAAAAACGGTCTGTCACTTTCCTGCCAGCGGCGAATAATCATTCAGCTCCTGGTTTAGCGATGGTAAAAAATGTCGCCGTTATAGGCTTTGAGGATTTTGCCTTCGGCATCGGTGATAAGCACGTAGTTGCCGCCCATATAGGTCCAGTGGCTACCGGCTTCGGGGGCTGGCAGGTTACGCAGTTGCCACTGTTTAATGTTGTACTCTTCGCTGCGGTACATTTCCGGTACGGTGTCGCCAATGGTGAATTTCGTAAAGTCGGCGACAAACTCATTAATTTCGTAAGATTGCGGCCCGGTAGCGCCTGGTGTAGCGGTTTGCGGTGCGGCAAAGGCCGTCGAGGCGGTTGCCAACAGCGCGCCCAGAAGCATCATTTTTGTTTTACTCATACTCTCTCCAGGTTGTTCTTATACATTTCACGCGGTTGCATAAATAGCACGCCATCATTGCCGTTAACGGACAGTGGAGCAACTACGAAAAAATAACGCTTTGGTAAAAAGTGTAAGCAAACCCAGGGCAGAGCAGGAAAAGCGGACGGCGATTTTCGCTATCCGCTTGTAACCTTTAAGAATAATCCTGGCTAATCGTCAGCCCGCAAACCCTTCCAGCACGATTTTCCCCACCGCCCGCTGGCTTTCCAGCAGCGCATGGGCTTTGCGCAGATTCACGGCATTGATGGTGCCAAAGTGCTCGCCAAGCGTGGTTTTTAACACGCCTTCATCGATCAGCTGCGCCACGCGTGAAAGCAACTGATGCTGGGCAATCATATCGTCAGTGGTGAACATTGAGCGGGTAAACATAAACTCCCAGTGCAGCGAAATGCTTTTCACCTTCAGCGGCATCGCGTCCAGGCTGTGCGGATCGTCAATCAGCGCCAGTTTACCCTGCGGTTTCAGGGCGTTAATCAGCTGCTGATAATGCTCTTCGGTATTATTGAGGCTGGCAACGTGTGAAACCTGTTTGATGCCAATGCGCGCCAGCTCTTCGGTCAGCGGTTTGCTGTGGTCAATCACATAATGCGCACCCAGCTCTTTTACCCACTGCTGGCTGGCGGGGCGAGATGCCGTACCAATGACCGTTAAGCGCGTTAGCTTACGAGCCAGCTGTGTCATGATCGAGCCTACGCCGCCCGCTGCGCCAACAATCAGCAGCACATCATTTTCGTTGCCGCCCTCTTTGATGCCAAGACGGTCGAACAATAACTCCCAGGCGGTAATGGCGGTTAAGGGCAGCGCGGCGGCGGCAGCGTTATCCAGCGTTTTCGGTTTGCGCGCCGCAATGCGTTCGTCCACCAACTGGAATTCACTGTTGCTGCCGGGGCGGGTCAACGCGCCGGCGTACCACACTTCATCGCCCGGCTGGAATAACGTTACCGCTTCCCCCACGGCAGTCACCACGCCAACGGCATCCCAGCCCAGCACGCGCGGTGTATCGGCGTTAAAACCGGCGCGCACTTTGGTGTCCACCGGGTTGACGGAAACGGCTTTCACTTCCACCAGTAAGTCGTGGCCGCTGGCGGTCGGTTGCGGCAGTTCAATGTCGGTAAGAAAATCCAGATTACTGCCGTTCTGCGCGGCGTGGGTAATAGCGATAGCTTTCATCATGGCTCCGTTAATGTGTTTTTGGTGTCGATGCAGATAAGGGTAGTCAAAGCCTATCTGATGAAAAACACGCAAAACGGAGCAGCACTTATCCTTGATGAGTGAAAATCAATTGATCGGGCCGTCCGGGGAGTCCGGGTTTGGCACCGGAATATCGGCGCTGACGCGCAGATCCCGATCGTCGAAAATCATGCAGTGGCGGCTATCAAAGGCGAGGGTAATTTTCTGCCACGGGCGGAAATGGACATCCCCCGGCAGCAGAATTTTGATGTTGTCATGACCGTAGCACTGACCAAACAGGTAGGTGTTATTACCCAGCCGTTCCACCACTTCACACTGAAATTCCAGCGGCGTACCACGCGTGACATCCGTGGAGAGATGCTCCGGACGAATGCCGAGCGTGATCGAAGCACCGGGCTCCAGCCGCGAGGTGTCGATACCGAGCGTTAATTGATGCCCCTGCGCCAGCGTGATAGTCACTTCGCCGGGTTGCCAGGCGCTAACCGTTGCGGGCAGGAAATTCATCTTCGGCGAGCCAATAAACCCGGCGACAAATTTGTTTTTCGGGTTGTAGTAGAGCGACATCGGCGAGCCCATCTGCTCGACATTGCCGTAGTTCATCACCACGATTTTATCCGCCAGCGTCATTGCTTCCACCTGATCGTGCGTGACATACACCATGGTGGTTTTCAGCTCCTGGTGCAGGCGCGCAATGTGCAGGCGCATCTCGACGCGCAGTTCGGCATCGAGGTTTGAGAGCGGCTCGTCGAACATAAACACACGTGGGTTACGCACAATCGCGCGGCCAATGGCGACGCGCTGGCGCTGGCCGCCGGAGAGCTGTTTCGGTTTTCGGTCCAGCAGGTGGCTTAGTTGCAGGGTTTTCGCCACCATCTCTACCTGGCGGCGGATCTCCTCTTTCGGTACTTTGTTCACTTTCAGCCCGTAGCCCATATTTTCCGCCACGGTCATATGGGGATAGAGCGCGTAAGACTGAAACACCATCGACACGCCGCGATGTGCCGGCGCGACATCGTTCATCACTTCATCGCCAATCAACACTTCGCCTTCGCTGACCTCTTCCAGACCGGCAATCATGCGCAGCATGGTGGATTTACCGCAGCCGGAAGGGCCGACAAATACCGCGAATTCGCCATCATCAATCGACAAATTGACATTGTTCAGCGTCACCGTGTCGCCAAACCGTTTGGTGACATTCCTCAGTCGTATATTGGACATCAACGTTCCCCGAATGTAGTAGCCGTTATTTACCGTTTATGCCATGCGCTGAGTGTTTTTTGTATTACGTATAACAATCATCTGGCGTTGCTGCGTAACGGCGAAAAATCTTGCTATGACTATAACTTCCAGTGTTTTTGCGCCCTATATCGAATTTTCATTTCTGTAATGCCGGTCACATAACTCACCGTTTATGCTCGTTTTATTAATTGTTAAAGCGTAGCGTATAACAAATTCAATAAGGCGGGTGAATACGTCTTAAACCCTGCAATATCAGGTGGTTTGTTTAAAAGGTATCCTGATGCTGCGCCATAAAAACCACAAAATTGTTATACCTTGACATGAGGTTGATAATGAAAAAGAACACACTTACTGCACTGATCCTCTCTGCACTCGCCGTTGGCCAGACGGTTAGCCTGTCGGCGCACGCCGCCACTCAGCAGCTGAATGTCTGGGAAGACATCAAAAAGTCGGTCGGCATTCAGGACGCCGTAAAAGATTTCGAACAAAAGTACGACGTCAAAGTTAATGTGCAGGAGATGCCCTACGCGCAGCAACTGGAGAAATTACGCCTCGATGGCCCGGCCGGCATTGGCCCGGATGTGCTGGTCATTCCTAATGATCAACTGGGTGGCGCGGTGGTGCAAGGGTTGCTGACCCCCCTGAATCTGGATAAAGAAAAAGTTGACGCCTTTACGCCTGCGTCGATTAACGCCTTTCGTCTGGATAACACGCTGTATGGTGTGCCGAAAGCGGTGGAAACCCTCGTGCTTATCTATAACAAGGAACTGATTGATAAGCCGCTGCAAAGCCTGCCGGAATGGCTCGACTATTCGAAAAAACAGCGCGCACAAGATAAATACGGGCTGCTGGCCAAGTTTGACCAGATTTACTACAGCTGGGGCGCGATCGGGCCGGAGGGCGGCTACCTGTTTGGTAAAAACGATAAAGGCGGTTTCAACCCGCAGGATATTGGCCTCAATAAACCGGGCGCGGTGGAAGCCGTTACCTTCCTGAAAAAATTCTATGCCGAAGGCGTATTTCCCTCCGGCACCCTCGGCGATAACGGCCTGAACGCCATCGATTCACTGTTTACCGAGAAAAAAGCCGCAGCGGTAATCAATGGCCCATGGGCGTTCCAGCCGTATGAAGCGGCGGGGATCAATTACGGCGTTGCGCCGCTGCCAAACTTACCAGACGGCAAACCGATGAGTTCTTTCCTCGGTGTGAAAGGTTATGTCGTTTCGACCTGGAGCAAAGACAAAAAGCTCGCCCAGCAATTCATCGAATTTATCAACCAGCCGCAGTACGTGAAAACGCGCTATATCGCCACGCGTGAAATCCCGGCGCAGAAAGCGATGATTGACGATCCGGTTATCAAAAACGACGAAAAAGCCAGCGCTGTGGCGGTACAGGCGGCGCGCGCGACGGCAATGCCGGGCATTCCGGAGATGGGCGAAGTGTGGGGCCCGGCGAACGCCGCGCTGGAGCTGAGCCTGACCGGCAAACAGGAACCGCAGGCGGCGCTCGATGCGGCCACCAAACAGATCCATATGCAAGTTGAAGCGATGCAGGCCAGTAACCAGTAACCGCGTGTTGTTGCGAAACGGGAGGGGCACCTCCCGTTGTTGAAAAGGAGTCGTACGTGATTATCAGTCCCAGCGAAAATTTTGCCAAAACGCATGGCGCAGGGCGGCATGCGTGGTGCGGGCTGCTGCTGGCCGTTGTGCCGGGTTTTGGTCAGTTTTATCACCACCAGTGGTTAAAGGGCCTTATCTTCCTGGTGCTGCTTAGCAGCTTTATGGGCATTTTTTACGATTTTCTGCGCGAAGGATTGTGGGGGTTATACACGCTTGGCGAAGAAGTCCCGCGTGACAACTCCATTTTCTTGCTGGCGGAAGGGATTATCAGCGTACTGATCATCGCCTTTGGCGTGATGGTCTATTACCTCTCGCTGCGCGATGCGTGGGTAAACGGTAAAAAACGCGACGCAGGGAAACCGCTCAACAGCGTACGCAAGCAGTACCAGTTGTTACTCAGCGACGGCTTCCCGTACCTGATGATCACGCCAGGCTTTATTCTGCTGGTGTTCGTGGTGATTTTCCCGATCCTCTTCGGTTTCGCCATCGCCTTCACTAACTACAACCTTTACCACACGCCGCCGGCCAGGCTGGTGGACTGGGTAGGGTTAAAGAACTTCGTCAACATCTTTACCTTGTCGATCTGGCGTTCGACCTTCCTGGATGTGCTGCAATGGACGGTGGTCTGGACGCTGCTGGCCACCACGTTGCAGTGTTCCGTTGGCGTACTGCTGGCAATACTGGTGAACCAGAAAGATCTGCGCTTTAAGCCGCTGGTACGCACCATTTTTATCCTGCCGTGGGCGGTGCCTGGGTTTGTCACCATTCTGGTGTTCGCCGGGATGTTTAACGACTCGTTTGGCGTGATTAACAATGCCATTCTCGCGTTCTTCGGCATTGCGCCGAAAGCGTGGCTGACGGATCCGTTCTGGACCAAAACGGCGTTGATCATGATGCAAACCTGGCTCGGTTTCCCGTTTGTTTTCGCCATGACGACCGGCGTGTTGCAGGCTATCCCGGACGATTTATACGAAGCGGCGAAGATGGATGGCGCGGGCACCTGGACGCGGCTGCGCACCATTACGCTGCCGCTGGTGCTGTACTCGATTGCACCGATCATCATCACCCAGTACACCTTCAACTTTAACAACTTCAACATCATCTATCTGTTTAACAACGGCGGCCCGGCAGTTGCGGGGGCGAACGCGGGTGGGACGGATATCCTGGTGTCGTGGATTTACAAGCTGACGATGTCCTCCTCGCAGTACGCGATTGCGGCGACCATCACCATTTTGCTGTCGATTTTTGTCGTCGGTCTGGCGCTGTGGCAGTTCCGCGCGACCAAATCCTTTAAAAACGACGACATGGCATAAGGGAAGAAAAATGGCTCAATCACAAAGTATCCGCCGCGAGAAGTGGATCCGCCTGACACTCTCCTGGCTGGTTATCGCGCTGGTATCGCTGATGATTATCTACCCGCTGGTGTGGACGATTGGCGCGTCGCTGAATGCTGGTAACAGCCTGCTCAGCACCTCGATAATCCCGGAAAACCTCTCGTTTCAGCACTACGCCGATCTGTTTAACGGCCAGGTCAACTATCTGACCTGGTACTGGAACTCAATGAAGATCAGCCTGCTGACGATGGTGCTGACCTTAATCAGCGTCAGTTTCACCGCCTATGCCTTTTCCCGCTTTCGGTTTAAAGGGCGGCAGAACGGGTTGATGCTGTTTTTGCTGCTGCAGATGATCCCGCAATTTTCGGCGCTGATTGCCATTTTCGTGCTGTCACAACTGTTGGGCTTAATCAACAGCCATATGGCGCTGGTGCTGATTTATGTCGCCGGAATGATCCCGATGAACACCTATCTGATGAAAGGCTATCTCGATGCCATTCCGCGTGACCTGGATGAGTCCGCACGTATGGACGGCGCGAGTAACTTCCGCATTTTTATTGAGATCATCATGCCGCTGTCGAAACCGATTGTGGCCGTAGTGGCACTGTTCTCTTTCACCGGGCCGCTGGGGGATTTCATTCTCTCCAGCACCATTCTGCGTACCCCGGACAAATACACGCTGCCGATTGGGCTTTACAACCTGGTGGCGCAAAAAATGGGCGCCAGTTACACCACCTACGCGGCGGGCGCGGTCTTGATCGCCGTTCCGGTGGCCATTCTTTATCTGGCACTGCAAAAATACTTCGTCTCCGGCCTGACCTCCGGCAGCACCAAAGGATAACCACATGAAAAGATTTGCACCCGCTCTGCTTGCTGTCTGTCTTGGTAGTTTGTCCGCCAGCACCTTTGCCGCCGATGCGTTAAAGACGCGTCCTTTTAGCGGCATGCCCGCCGATTTCATCAAAGGCGCGGATATTTCAACGCTGCTCGACGCCGAGAAACACGGGGCGAAGTTTTATAACGAAAATAACCAGCCGCAGGATGCGATCGCCATTCTGAAAGCCAACGGCATCAACTATGTGCGCTTGCGGTTGTGGGTGGACCCGAAAGATGCGCAAGGCCAGGCCTACGGCGGCGGTAACAACGATTTAGCCAGCACGCTGGCGCTGGCGAAGCGGGCGAAAGCGCAGGGCATGAAACTGCTGCTAGATTTCCACTACAGCGATTTCTGGACCGATCCGGGCAAGCAATACAAACCGAAAGCCTGGGAAAAAATGGATTACCCGCAACTGAAAACGGCAATCCATGACTATACCCGCGACACCATCGCCCGCTTTAAGCAGGAGGGCGTGTTGCCGGATATGGTGCAAATCGGCAATGAGATCAACGGCGGCATGCTGTGGCCGGAAGGCAAAAGCTGGGGGCAGGGCGGCGGTGAGTTTGACCGGCTGGCGGGCTTGCTGAATTCCGCTATTGACGGCCTGAAAGAGAACCTGAAGAACGGCGAGCAGGTGAAAATCATGCTGCATCTGGCGGAAGGTACCAAGAACGATACCTTCCGCTGGTGGTTTGATGAAATCACCAAACGCAACGTGCCGTTCGATGTCATTGGCCTCTCTATGTACACCTACTGGAACGGGCCAATCAGCGCACTGCAGGCCAATATGGACGACATCAGCAAGCGCTACAACAAAGATATGATTGTGGTGGAAGCGGCCTACGGCTATACGCTGGCGAACTGTGATAACGCGGAAAACAGCTTCCAGGCGAAAGAAGAAAAAGAGGGCGGCTACCCCGGCACCGTGCAGGGGCAATATGACTATATCCACGATTTAATGCAGTCGGTGATGAATGTTCAGGGCCATCGCGGCAAGGGTATTTTTTATTGGGAGCCGACCTGGATTGCCGTTCCCGGAAATACCTGGGCTACGCAAGCGGGGATGAAATATATCAACGACCAGTGGAAAGAGGGAAATGCCCGCGAAAACCAGGCGTTATTTGATTGCCAGGGGAAAGTGCTGCCATCGGTAAAAGTTTTTAATTAATTTTGGTGTGGTAAATTTCAGGAATTCATTATGAATAAATTTGCGCCTTTAAGCCCGAAGGTTGTCTCGCTATTGCATGGCGCGGACTATAACCCGGAACAGTGGGAAAACTATCCCGATATTATTGATAACGACATTGCCATGATGCGGCAGGCAAAATGCAACGTGATGTCCGTCGGCATATTCAGCTGGTCGAAACTCGAACCGCAGGAAGGGGTATTTAATTTCGCCTGGCTGGATGAGGTCATCGATAAATTATATGCCGCCGGTATCCATATATTTCTGGCCACGCCAAGCGGCGCGCGTCCGGCCTGGATGTCGCAAAAATACCCGGAAGTGCTGCGGGTCGGGCGCGATCGCGTTCCGGCGCTGCACGGCGGGCGGCACAACCACTGCATGACCTCGCCGGTGTACCGGGAAAAAACGCTGAAAATCAACACGCTGCTGGCAGAGCGCTATGCGCACCATCCGGCGGTGCTGGGCTGGCACATTTCCAATGAATACGGCGGCGAATGCCACTGCGCGCTGTGTCAGGAGAAATTCCGTGGCTGGCTGAAAGCACGTTATCAGACGCTGGACAACCTCAATCACGCCTGGTGGAGCGACTTCTGGAGCCACACCTACAGTGACTGGTCGCAGATCCAGTCACCCGCGCCGCAGGGGGAAGTCTCCATTCACGGGCTGAACCTCGACTGGCGGCGTTTTAACACCGCGCAGGTAACCGATTTTTGCCGCCATGAAGTAGCCCCGCTGAAAGCTGCCAATGCGGCACTGCCGGTGACCACCAATTTTATGGAGTATTTCTACGATTACGACTACTGGCAGCTGGCTGAAGCGATCGATTTTATCTCCTGGGACAGCTACCCGATGTGGCACCGGGATAAAGACGAAACGGCGCTGGCTTGCTACACCGCCATGTATCACGACATGATGCGCACGCTGAAAGGCGGCAAACCGTTTGTGCTGATGGAATCGACGCCGAGCGTCACCAACTGGCAGCCGACCAGCAAGCTGAAAAAGCCGGGAATGCACATTCTCTCGTCGCTGCAGGCGGTGGCGCACGGTGCCGATTCAGTGCAGTACTTCCAGTGGCGTAAAAGCCGTGGTTCGGTCGAGAAGTTCCACGGCGCGGTTATCGATCACGTCGGGCATCTGGATACGCGCGTGGGGCGTGAAGTGTGCGCGCTGGGCGACATGCTCAGCAAACTCACCCCGGTAATGGGGTGCCGAACCGATGCCCGCGTGGCGATTATCTTCGATCAGCAGAACCGCTGGGCGCTGGATGACGCCGAAGGGCCGCGCAATAAAGGCCTGGAGTATGAAAAAACGGTTAACGAGCACTATCGACCGTTCTGGGAAAAAGGCATTGCCGTGGATGTGATCAATGCCGATGCCGATCTCAGCCGTTACCAGCTGGTGATTGCGCCGATGCTGTATATGGTGCGCGACGGTTTTGCCGGGCGAGCAGAAGCGTTTGTCGCGGCGGGCGGTCATCTGGTGACCTCCTACTGGACCGGCGTGGTCAATGAAAGCGATCTCTGTTATCTCGGCGGTTTCCCTGGCCCGCTGCGCAAATTGCTGGGTATCTGGGCAGAAGAGATTGATTGCCTGGACGACAACGAGCGCAATCTGGTGCAGGGGCTGGCGGGTAACGAGGCCGGATTACAGGGGCCGTATCAGGTGCGCCATCTGTGTGAGCTGATCCATACCGAGAGCGCGCAGGCGCTGGCAACCTACCGGGATGATTTCTACGCCGGGCGACCCGCCGTGACGGTCAATCATGTCGGCAAAGGCAAGGCCTGGCACGTCGCATCACGCAACGATCTCGCCTTCCAGCGTGATTTCTTCGCCAACATTATTGAGGAGTTGAAGTTGCCGCGCGCGTTACAACACGATTTGCCGCCGGGCGTCGTTGCCACGGCCCGTACGGATGGCGAAAGCACGTTTGTCTTTATTCAGAACTTTAGCGCCCAGCAGCAGGTGATAACGCTGCCTGACGGTTATCAGGATTGTTTATCCGGTTCGTCGGTCAGCGGCGCGATGTCGCTGGCTCCCTGGGATTGCCGGGTTATTCGCCGTAACGCATAAGTGAACCTTCCGCGCCTGCCCATTCGGGCAGGCGTTTTTTTATCTGCTGATTATCAGGAGACTATTATGGTGAGCCTTAAATCCTTCCTGCACTACTTCTCTGAAGCGAAAAATGCGGCAACAACGCCGATTAGTGAGGGGGAATTGCAGAAAATCCAGAGGCTGGCGCAAGCCTTTGGTGGCGCGCGGAATATTGCGCATGTGGATGCCTGCTTAACCCGTTTGCGCGTCACGGTAAACGATCTGGCTATTGTCGATTCTCAGGCGCTACAAAATGAAGGGGCGCTGGGGGTGATTATTCTTGGGCAAGAAGTTCATGCTATTTTTGGCAAACAGTCTGACGCGCTACGTAAATTGCTTGATGAACATTTCTCCTCTCGCTAATAGATAAAAAAAGGGATACCTGGACGGGTATCCCAAAATAAAACAGTGGCAACTTTGCTCAGTTTGCGGAGATAAAATAAATAATGATGTTACTCGTTAATACAGACAACATGGTGCGTTATCCTACTGCGGCATAATAGTTTCCCGGTATTGGCTTATTAAAATAAATCGCCAGAGCAAACAAGTTTAACCAACAAAGCGATAACGTGCAGGGTGAAGCGTATTACCACCAGGCTTCAACCTGAACACCGAAGTTCCAGGTATTATTTTTCGTTCCGTCTTCAAATGATTTCCCGTCTTCCGAATCATTTAAATAGGAAGCGAAAAGGCGTAACTCAGGACGTGACATAAATTCCGGACCATCCGCCAGACCGACAGCAAAAGTATATTTTTCGCCGCTCTGTTTGTAGTGAGTACCGTTTTTATAATCATCTTTCTGGTAGAAGCCGCCGACTTCACCAATCAGGCGTACATAATTGGTGAGCTGATACTGGGCGCGGCCAACCAGCGAAACCAGACGTGTTTTGTCGGTGTATTCGGTGATGTCATTGGCCGAGCCGTATGTCAGCACGTGGTTCAGCGAGAACTTATCGGTAATCGGAATCAGGCCGGTGTTAATCACGCGATAGCCGCTGGCGTCATTAACGTAATGCCACATGTCGTACCAGCCGCCGCCCTGCGACACCATGTTCTGCGCCAGCCCTTTGTTAGCGTATTGCAGCACCAGCTTGTTGTAACCGCCAAACATATCCTGGCTGATTTCACCGGTTACCATCACGCCATCATCGGCTTCATACAGGCCGCCATATTGTTTCTGTTTTTTGGTCGGGTTTGGCATGGCGTAATCAACGCCGAACTCGGTCCATGCGCCTGACCACGGTTTCCAGCCCGCGTAACGCAGGTCGATGTAGTTGATGTTGACGTCGTTATCGTTATCCACGCGGTAATCGACATCGTTGGCGTCGCCACGGATCCACGCCACGGATACTGCGCCCGGGCCTAAGGTGTAGTTTTCAACGCCTGCGCCGGAACCGGAAATGTTCCAGTATTTGGTATCGATAATGTGCAGATCGTGGCGCTGGTAGTAACGTTTACCACCCCAGATCACCGCGTTGGGATCGTTAGGGATAAGCCCTTTGATTTGCAGGTTTAACTGGCGCAAACCGAATTGGGCATCATCGCCAATGGTGGTTTCGTTATCGTTGGAGCCGTCGGAAACCATGCTCACCATGGTGTCGAGGTAAAAGCTCACTTCGTCTTTTTTATACACTTCCGAGCCCAGTTCCACTTCCCCGTAAGTATCGGATTCGTTACCGAGGCGGCCGAGTTTGTTTTTCTGCCACTCCACCTGTCCGCCATCGCCCGACACGCCTACGCCGCCGCGCAGGTAACCGTGAAAGTCGATAGGCACCGATGAGGCGGCCAGGATAGATGGTGAAGTCAGCGCAGCGGCTAACGCAAGTGTGAGAGTGCGTAGCGTAGTGTTCATATCATTCCTCTTATTGTTTTGTATTACGTTCACATAAACGCTGTCATAAAATGCCTAAATGTAAAAACAGGCAAACTAACGATTGCGAATGTGTGATTAAGTGCAAATAAATCAGCGTTTTTTGTTACAGGTAGCGAATTCGTTCACAATGTTCGCTATTGTGAGCGTGATACTTATTTGGCAAAAAAGAGACGAGGGAAAGTGTGGTGAGCGTTTTTTTAGATGGCCCCTGTTACAATCGGCGCATAACAACATAAGGAACCGGACCATGAAGTCTAAAAGTGCGACGTTAGAAGACGTTGCCCGCCATGCGGGTGTCTCCTATCAGACCGTGTCCAGGGTACTCAACAAATCTGCCAATGTATCCGAAGCCACGCGTCTCAAGGTTGAGAAATCCATAGAGTTATTGCGCTACGTCCCCAACAGGCTGGCTCAACAGTTGGTCGGCAAGCAGAGCCAGACCATTGGGCTGGTGACCACTTCGCTGGCGCTGCACGCGCCATCGCAGGTGGCCGCGGCGGTAAAACGCTACGCCAACCTCGATGGTTACCAGGTGCTGATCTCAATGATTGATGAGAACGTCAATCATGATATCCAGTCTGCTATCAACGAACTGAAATCACAGCTTGTCGATAAAGTGATTATCAACGTGCCGCTGGAGACCGAACAGGCGCAGCGCATCGCGTCTGACAACGATGATATCGTCTGTCTGTTTCTCGATGTTGATCCTTACAGTTCGGTGTTTAACGTTTCGTTTAATCCGGCAGACGGAACCCGTGCCAGCGTCAAACACCTGTACGATTTGGGGCACCGGGAGATTGCCTTACTGGCCGGACCGGAGAGTTCCGTCTCTGCGAAGCTGCGCCTGAAAAGCTGGATCGAAACCCTTAACGGCTATGGACTGAAACCGGTGATGGTTTTCCACGGTAACTGGGACGCGCAGAGTGGTTACGCCGGTGCGCTACAGATGCTGCGTGAAACGCCAAACTTTACCGCCGTGTTGGTAGGTAACGACCAGATGGCGCTGGGCGTATTAAGCGCGTTTCATCAGCACCAGGTGGCGATCCCCGGTGAGAAATCGGTCATCGGTTATGACGACACTTACGAAAGCTCGTTCTTTTATCCGGCGCTGACCACCGTCTCGCTGGATCTTGATTTACAGGGTAAGGAAGCGGTTCGGCGGCTGCTCGACAGCGGTCACGGTGATGCCTCTCGAAGCTCTTCGGTACTGCCGGCGCGGCTCATTGTGCGCCATTCCACGGGGGCACTGCAGGCGCAGGACACCAACCTGCAAGAGATTGCCCAGCAACTGCAAGCCATTGCGCACAAGTTATGGAAATGATCGCACTTTAATGTCGCCTGTCACCCGGCATGTGTGCCGGGTGATATCACCGTACCGGTTCACTTTACAATCCCTTATTCCGTCTTTCCGCCATGTCTATATTTTCGGGCTTGCGCTGAGGCTGCATTTATTTTCGGATTTTTAATTTTATTAATTAACAGAAAAATAACAGGCAACTTGTTAATATTTCTCAATTCATTGAATGCAATAAACGGCAAGTAAAAAATGCTCTTGCCTGGTAGCGGTTCATCAATTTGCTGTTAAGATAACACTTGCGTGAGGATTAATGTCGACGTTTTAGTGGAAGTTTTATTAAGCGTTTACTTAATTGATAAACATCTTGTGGTCTTAGCGGTAACAGTAAATTGGATATATTTAATATTTTAACTTTCGGGCGTTATTTTTCGATGTGATAGCGTTTTATTTTATCTGTTCCATTAATTTATCTTCCACGACTATCACGAATTATGCAGTTGATGTCGTGGTGCGTTCGCATTAGCTGTAGGGCACTCTGCCCGTATTTGACCGGAATAGATTACAGGAACGCTTATTTTTAAATATAAGGAAGTTCTATATGGAAAGGATGGGGAAACCTAATTCAGGTAAGTTAGTACCGCAATTCTCTGCAACCTCGCAACCCGGCATGGCGCACTACCCACTCAATAGCGTGCCGAATATGAAAACCCCACTTACGCGCCTTTCCTGCGCAGTGAGACTTACCTTTCCAATACTCCTGTTTTTTACGGGCATTCCTTATGCAATGGCCGTAAATATTACGCAAAACACCCTTTACGATAAGCCGGTTAACGATATTAATGATGGCCTTAACTTCACTTCGAATAGCGGTCTGGAAATTACCGCCGGGGCTGGCACCGTGAATGTCACAAACGGCGCAGGTCCGTATGCAGTAGAGATGGACAACGCTTATTTATGGTTACATGGCGGTTCGCTTAATGGTGCAGGCGATCTGTTTTTGAAGGGGCAGTCGCAGATTCAGTTCGGCGGAGCACAGATCGGTGGTGTCCCCGCCTTGACAAACGGATACGGCGGCACATTTACATTCGGTAATCTTGTGACAGGCGCCGGTGCTGGCACGTCAACGGCTATCAATATTTATGATGCGCAGTCGGTAATCGTGGCCAGCAGCATCAACCTGCAGTCTGAAACAAGCCAGTATGTCCAGACTGGCGGCACGACCACGGTGGCGCATGATATGTCAATTTCACCCAGTGGCGGCGCGGCGAGTGGTGGGTTGTCGGTTAGCGGTTCCGCGATCCTGAATGTGGGCGATAATCTCACCGCCGATCTCGCTGGCGGTGGCATAGGGTTACATATTGCCGATGGCGCAACCGTCAACGTTGGCGGCGATTTAACGCTTTCTAATAATCAAATACTCAATGATATCAATGCGGTTGCGGAAAACGCATTAATTCGCAATGCGGACGTGCATGTTAACGGCGATATGAACCTTAACGGTACGCATGCCGGCGACACGGCGTGGCAAATACATGGCGGTTCTTCCGGGCAACACGTGGTAATCGACGAAAATATGAATCTCAATGCCTCGGCCGCCGGTAATAACATGAAAACGGTACTCGGTCATAATGCCTGGGTGGAAGTGGGAGAAAATATTAACCTTAGCAGCGTATCTGGAGCAAATAACACCCTTTATATTGGCGATGCATTAACGGATGAGCAAAATCATATTCGGGCAAGTCGCATCATTATGAGTGGAGCTGGTAATAATAAAGTCATTTTTAATAATAATTTCTCAACGCAATCGAATGATGACGGCTATGTTTTTAATATGCAAATATTGGGTGAGGGTAGCGTTGAATATCAGTCGGGGCATACCACGCTCGGTTTAGAGTCAGATTATAGTGGTGATACAGTAATTAGCGGCGGTTTAGTCACCATTAAACATACGAAAGCGCTGGGATCAAATACTATAACAATTAATACCGACGCCAACGACCGGTCGCAAGGTCTGGAAATTGCCGGGATGGAACACTATGCCTTCACTAATAGAATGATCGGCACGGGTATGACTACCGTATCAGGGGATGTCATCATTTTTATTAATAAAAACACCTATGCCGGAATGTGGAATATCACCGGGAAAGCAGCAGCCAGTAAGGATTTATTATTTAGTAATAACGCCTTTGGCACGGGTACTATGAATGTCGATGCGAGTGGGGAATTCACTGCGCAAACAGACGCTGCTTTCGAATTTAATAATCACCTGACTGGTACGGGCGACTTTATCGCCGATAATAACCATAACTCATTTAATTTTACCGCTAATGTCGGACGTGATTTTTCCGGCGATGTCTATCTCAGGAATAATGATTTTCTGCTGGGTGGGGTCAATACCGCCGCGCTCACCCAGGCCACACTGCATGTTGAAAACGGCAACACCACCACCGTTGGCGCAGGCACCCAGTCGATTGGCGGTCTGGCTTTCAACGGCGGCACAATGGTGTTTGGTGATATCGACTCCCTGCCTTTGGTGGAGGCGGCCGGAAATGTGGATTTGTCCGGGCGGGGCACAATTCAGATCAGCAACAGCAGCAGCTTGCAAAATACGTCACAGACGCCGGATACCAGCAAACCGCTCCTGCAACAGGATGAGTCCGGTGTTGCGCTCAGGCTAGTGGAAAGCCAGCAAGCCGTGACCGGCGCCGGCGGAAATTTGCTGCTCGTCGATGAACATGGTCAGGCTGTTTCTGCGGAAATGGACCACGATGTTACGCAAAATGGCCAGACGGTGGCGAAAGGGCACTATGACTATCGTCTTACCAGCGGTAGTGGCGCGGATGGTATGTATATCAATTACGGGCTGACTGAGCTTGAACTGCTGGCGCAGGGCAATGACGCCCTGACCTTGAATGCCGAAGGCAACAGCGGTAACGCCGCCGATCTGAGCGCGAAAGTCAGCGGAAGCGGTGATTTACAAATTAATACCGACTCCGCGGTTTCATTATCCAATCGGGATAACGATTACACCGGCGTAACGCGGATGGTGGCAGGTGAGTTGCGCTTAGCAAACGATCAGACTCTGGGCAACACTTCCTTAGTCGACATGGCCTCCGCAACGGTGCTGGACATTTATGGCTACCAGCAAACTCTGGGGGCGGTGGAGAGCCAGCAGGGATCGCGAATTGATCTGGCGGGCGGCAACCTGACGGTGACCAAAGGCGGCGATATCGCTGGTGCGCTTACCGGCAGCGGCGCGTTGAATTTCACGGTTGGGCAGATGGCTATCCACGGTGACAATACCGCGCTCAGCGCCGACATCACCATAAAATCGGGGGCGTCAGTCACCCTTGATACTCCCCGGGGGCTGGGGACCGCGGGCATCGACAACCTCGGTTTTCTCAAATTTAACAGCGCCTCCGGTCTGTTTGAAAATCAGCTCACCAATAACGGCATCGTTGTGCTGAACGGCAGCGACATTCAATTTTCCGCGGACAACACCCATTTCGGCGGGACGGTTGAGATTCGCGACGGCAGCCAGCTTACGGTGAATACAGGAAATCAGCTGAGCTCCGCTTCGATAATCAATGACGGAACGCTTCGGCTGGTGACTAACGATGACTGGACAGTGCAAAACAGCGTGACCGGTACCGGCGGTCTGGAAAAAAGTGGCCCCGGTCTCATTACGCTCTCGCAGGCTGCCGCGCTCTACAGAGGCGAGACGAATATCCGGACTGGCGGTGTGAAATTTGGCTCCCCCGAGGAGCCGTTTACGCTTGAATCATCGCACGTCAATATCTATCAGGGCGCGGAGCTTATCGGCAACGGCGCGGTCGCGGGCGATGTCACGAATGCCGGCACGTTGTCGATTGGATCCGGGAAGCAGTCTGCACGCGCGGCCGGTGCTGCCGCAGTGAGCGATGTTTTAACCATTAACGGTAACCTGAGTAACAGCGGCACGGTTCAGATAGGTGCGGCCAACAGCGGTAAAGCGCCGGGTAACCAGCTGGTAGTGAAAGGAGATTACCAGGGCAGAATCGGTTTAATTAATTTCAATACCGTTCTGGCGGATGACAGCGCCGCAACGGAAACGCTGCGCGTGGAAGGGAGTACCAGCGGTACGACTATGGTCAGCGTTAACAATGTTGGCGGCACGGGCAGGCAAACGCTGAACGGGATCCGGCTCATCCAGGTTAATGGTCGCTCCGCCGGGCGATTTACCCAGCTGGGGCGAATTGTCGCAGGCGCGTATGAATACAGGCTGGTGCGCGGCAACGGACAGGATCGTGCGCACTGGTATTTAAGCAACCAGATGCAAGAAATCATACCGCCTGATCCGGAGGACCCGCCGGTCGACCCCGAAGATCCACCGTCTGAACCCGAAGATCCACCGAACGAGCCGGAGCAGCCGCCGACTGAACCCGGTCAGCCGCCGTCTGAACCCGAAGATCCACCGAGCGAGCCCGAGCAGCCACCGACTGAACCCGGTCAGCCGCCGTCTGAGTTACCCGCACCTGACCCGACGCCACCGCAATCCACTAAGCCGGTAAACCGCCCGGAAGGGGGAAGCTACACGGAAAATCTGGCGGCAGCCAACCGCATGTTTGCCATCCGTTTGCAGGATAGCGAGACCGATAACGCGCAGCAGGGCGATACCGCAGAGAGCAGCATGTGGATGCATCAGGCGGGAACACGTAACCGCTCGCGCGACGACAGCGGGCAATTGAAAACCGCGTCGACTCAGTACGTAATGATGCTCGGCGGCGACCTGGTACAGTGGCGCGACGGTCGCCAGGGGCGCGGGCGTGTGGGCGTCATGGCCGGGTACGGAAACAACCACAGTCACACGCACTCGACCATCAGCGGTTACGACGCTGACGGGCGGGTAAATGGCTACACGGCAGGCGCATACGGCGCATGGTATGCCGACGATGCGAATAAAACCGGTCTGTATGTGGGAAGTTGGGCGCAGTATAGCTGGTTCAGCAATTCCGTCAGCGGTGAGGAACTCGCTACCGAGGCGTATCACGCCAAAGGCGTCAGTGCGTCCGTTGAAACCGCCTGGAACTGGAAAGCCGCTGAGTTTTCCGGCAGCAATGGTTCGCGGACAAACTGGCACATCCAGCCGCAGGCGCAGGCTATCTGGATGGGAGTAAAAGCTGAAGATCACCGTGAAGCAAACGGCACGCGCGTCAGTGGCGAAGGGAGTAACGCCCTACAAACGCGGCTCGGGATCCGCAGTTGGTTGAACAGCTATGGCGGGCGTGATAATGGCAACGGGCGCACGTTACAGCCGTTTATCGAAGCCAACTGGATCCACAATACCCGACAGTTCGCCACACGTATGGATGGTGAAAGAATCAGCCAGGCGGGCGCGGAGAATGTCGGCGAAGTGAAAATCGGCATTACTGGCAGGTTGAACCCGCAGCTGAGTCTGTGGGGCAATGTCGGCCATCAACTCGGCAGCAAAAGCTATAGCAGTACGCAAGCGACGTTGGGTGTTCGTTATGAATTCAAATAGTTGCCCATACGCTCCTCTTGGAGTGTTTACATAGTGAGAAGATATCAGCACACCTTTCCCCTCTCTTTTGTATGTCATATCATTGATAGACTTAACTGGCGCCAAGCGCCTCATGACTAACACAGCGATAGGGTAAAGTGTTTATGGCTAAGCCGTTCTCCCAACGACATGGATATGTAAAGGTCACAGATGCTATTCAATTAGAAGGTTTAAATAATGAGACAAGAAAGGCAATTTGGAATTTTCTTTATTTAGGCTTGTTTAATAATACAAATTTGCATGAAAAGTCAGAGCAGTGCGCTAGATATCTATGGATTCATTATTTTAACAACCCAGCGGATGACATTCCTGATTATGACAGGGATTTTTCATATCAAAAGTCTCAGCTAACTACAATAAAAACGTATGTATATGAATCTGAATGGTTTGAGGTGTTCGATTTAATTGAGGTTCTATTAGAATATACTTCAGGTTTTTATAGATATAATCTTGGCGATTTTATAAATCACGCTTTCGAAAAGTATGGGGTTGGTTACAGAGCTATTGATAGAATGATTACGCCAATTTCTGATGAGGTTGAGATTGAGAGCATTGAGCAATGCTTTGTCCAACAATATCGATTCGTCCAAAAGCCATTTTTCGCGTTCGCTGGAGTTAATGGTCGATAGAGATCAACCTGACTATAGGAACTCAATTAAAGAGTCTATATCCGCAATTGAAGCATTATGCAAAAAGATTTCTGGTAATGAAAAAGGGACTTTAGGTGATTGCTTAAAGGTAATTGAAGACAGGGGGCATATTCATCCAGCAATGAAACGTGCATTTCTTCAGTTATACGGTTATACAAGTGACCAGGGCGGGATTCGTCACGCATTAGCTGATGGCAATGAGGCCCCCACTCTGGAAGAGGCGCGTTATATGCTAGTTATCTGTAGTGCATTCAGTAACTACCTTATTTCAAAGATGAGTGATTAGTTATTGGTATGCGGGGCATTTTAACAGA
Source organism: Kosakonia sp. AG348 (assembly GCF_003337365.1). NCBI lineage: Bacteria > Pseudomonadati > Pseudomonadota > Gammaproteobacteria > Enterobacterales > Enterobacteriaceae > Kosakonia > Kosakonia sp. AG348. The sequence continues at coordinate 517,056 of NZ_QPJR01000004.1, read as the reverse complement.
TCTCGCATAATGCGTCTGCTGTGCCATTTTTGACTGACTCCATCAGCATACAATCTAATTAATCTACTGGATTCAAGGCGAGGTGACATTCTTCAAGGAGCCATGCTGTAAGCACACCCGCTTTAGTTTTACGTGTCTGGCGTGATAATCGCTGTGATAAAACTAGTATAAAAGTCAGGTATTATGTTTGCTCCTGTATGTCGCTTGGCAGGCTTGCAACAGCAAGCCACTTCCTCTACGCTGACTTCCTCTTCGAAGAGACTTAATTAAATGACTCGGGGTGCCCTTCTTTGTGAAGGCTGAGAAATACCCGTACCACCTGATCTGGATAATGCCAGCGTAGGGAAGTCAGATGCCTGCCCGGCATCCCTTCTTCACGCCGGGCAGGAGCGAAACCATGCAACCTGACCTGCTTGATCGTGTGCAACTCGCACATGCGTTACAGCAATTCCGCCGCCGTTCTCCCCTTGTGCACTGTATGACCAATGACGTCGTACAAACCTTTACCGCTAACGTGCTGCTGGCGCTTGGTGCATCACCCGCGATGGTGATTGATAGCGAAGAAGCGCCGCAGTTCAGCGCCATCGCCGATGCCCTGTTAATCAACGTGGGTACCTTAACGCGCGAACGCGCCACAGCGATGCGCGCGGCGGTCGAGAGCGCGAATGCCGCGCATAAACCCTGGACACTCGATCCCGTTGCCGTTGGCGCGCTCACGCTACGCACACAATTCTGCCAGCAACTGCTGGCGTTGCGCCCGGCGGCGATCCGGGGGAATGCATCGGAAATCCTCGCGCTTGCCGGTATGAGCGCCGGCGGGCGCGGCGTGGATACCACCGACACCGCCAGCGCGGCACTGCCTGCGGCGCAGGCGCTGGCGCGACAAAGCGGGGCGATTGTCGCGGTAAGCGGCGAAGTGGATTACATCACCGATGGCCCGCGTGTGTTGATGGTGACCGGCGGTGATGTGCTGATGACGCGCGTGGTGGGTACTGGCTGCGCACTCTCTGCGGTGGTGGCCGCCTGCTGCGCACTGCCGGGCGATAAGCTGGAAAATGTCGCTGCGGCCTGCGCGTTTATGGCGCAAGCCGGTAGCCTGGCCTGTGCGAAGAGCGCAGGACCGGGCAGTTTTGTTCCCGCCTTTCTGGACGCGCTGTACATGCTGGGAGGCAATGCATGAAACGCATCAACGCATTAACCATTGCTGGCACCGATCCCAGCGGTGGGGCTGGCATTCAGGCGGATCTGAAAACTTTTTCCGCGCTGGGCGCATACGGCTGTTCGGTGATCACCGCACTAGTGGCACAAAACACCCGTGGCGTGCAGTCGGTGTACCGCATTGAACCCGACTTTGTCGCCGCACAGCTTGATTCCGTGCTCAGCGACGTGCGTATTGACACCACCAAAATCGGCATGCTGGCGGAAACGGACATTGTTGAAGCGGTCGCGGAACGGCTGCGTCGCTATCAGGTACGCAATGTGGTGCTGGATACGGTGATGCTCGCCAAAAGTGGCGACCCGCTGTTATCGCCCTCAGCGGTCACTGCGCTGCGTCAGCATTTACTGCCACAGGTTTCACTTATTACGCCTAATTTGCCGGAAGCCGCCGCGCTGCTTGATGCGCCACATGCCCGCAGCGAACAGGAGATGCATGCGCAGGGAGAAGCGCTGCTGGCGCTCGGCTGTGAAGCGGTGCTGATGAAAGGCGGTCATCTGGATGACGCCGAAAGCCCTGACTGGCTGTTCACGCGCGATGGGGCGCTGCGCTTTAGCGCCCCGCGAGTGAAAACGAAAAACACCCACGGTACGGGCTGTACGCTCTCCGCCGCGCTGGCGGCGCTGCGCCCGCGCCATGACGGCTGGGCATCCACCGTGCTGGAAGCAAAACAGTGGTTAACGGCGGCGCTCGCGCAGGCAGATACGCTGGAAGTGGGGCACGGCATTGGACCGGTGCATCACTTTCACCAGTGGTGGTAAACCGCTATATGAAACGTGCCAGCAGATAATGCTGAAAAAAAGGCCAGCGGTGGAAAATCTGACGAGAGGGAACCAGGCTTATCTCTGCCTGCCGTCAGGCAGGTAAGGATAATCCAATTCGCTTTGCGCGAAGCTTACGGGAGCATAGCTATGACTGATATTGTGCAGTTACTTGGCAAAGACGCCGACAGCCTTCTGCAACACCGTTGTATGACCATCCCCGCTGACCAGCTCTATCTGCCAGGACACGATTATGTTGATCGCGTAATGGTCGATAACAACCGCCCGCCGGCGGTGCTGCGAAATATGCAGACGCTGTATAACCACGGGCGGCTGGCGGGCACGGGCTATCTGTCTATTTTGCCGGTCGACCAGGGCATTGAGCACTCGGCGGGCGCGTCGTTTGCCGCCAACCCGCTCTACTTCGATCCGAAGAACATTGTCGAGCTGGCGATTGAAGCTGGTTGTAACTGCGTGGCATCCACTTACGGCGTGCTGGCGTCGGTTTCGCGCCGTTATGCGCACCGCATTCCATTCCTGGTAAAACTGAACCACAACGAAACGCTCAGCTACCCTACCGAATATGACCAGACGTTGTACGCCAGCGTCGAGCAGGCGTTCAATATGGGCGCCGTCGCCGTCGGGGCGACGATCTATTTCGGTTCAGCGGAATCACGCCGCCAGATTGAAGAAATTTCCGCCGCCTTTGAACGCGCGCATGAGCTCGGTATGGTCACCGTATTGTGGGCGTACCTGCGTAACTCATCGTTCAAGAAAGATGGCGTTGATTACCACGTTTCCGCCGATTTAACCGGCCAGGCGAACCACATTGCCGCCACCATTGGCGCCGACATTGTGAAGCAGAAAATGGCGGAAAATAACGGCGGCTACAAAGCGGTGAATTTTGGCTATACCGACGAGCGCGTCTACAGCAAGCTGACCAGCGACAACCCGATTGACCTGGTGCGTTACCAGCTGGCGAACTGCTACATGGGCCGTGCCGGGCTGATTAACTCCGGCGGCGCGGCGGGCGGCGATACCGATCTCGGCGACGCGGTTCGTACGGCGGTTATCAATAAACGCGCGGGTGGCATGGGGCTGATCCTTGGCCGTAAAGCGTTCAAGAAAACCATGGCCGAGGGCGTGAAGCTGATTAACGCCGTGCAGGATGTCTATCTTGACGAGAAAGTGACCATCGCCTGATTACCTTTTACCCTCTCCCTGGCGGGGGAGGGTAAATAATCCATCGCCTTTATTTCATCTTACCTGCGTCTCAATCCCCTGATTGCATTCCGTCTTTTTGTGAAAAACGTCACGCCGCGTCGTGCATATGTCTAAAAAATGCCCCTCGTTTAGCGAAACTTGCCCGAAGTTACGCGCTATTTTTGTGCATAATATTTATTTATAAAACGGCTTTTCAAAAAAAATATCAGGGAACCAGAATGAAAATTGAATCAGTAAACGTCACCGTGTTTCAGCATCCCACGCGCCGCGTTTCCGACAGCGCCGGGCACTCGCATCCAGGGCCGGAAAAACAGGCCAGCATGGCGATGCTGACGATCGCCGCAGACGATGGCAGCAAAGGCTATTCCTTTGCGCCGCCGGAAGTGGTGCGCCCGTTTGTGCTCAACGCTTTTTTTCGCAAAGTGATGCTCGGGCAGGATCCGTTTAACCGCGAGCGCATCTGGCAGGATCTGGTGCACTGGCAACGCGGCAGTGCGCACCAGTTAACCGAGCGCGCACTATCATTTGTTGAACAAGCGCTGTGGGATTTGATTGGCCGCAAATTAAACATGCCGGTGTACAAGCTGCTGGGCGGTTATCGCGACAAAGTCCCGGCGTATGGCAGCACCATGTGCGGCGACGAGCTGGAAGGTGGGCTTTCGACGCCGGACGAGTACGCCGCCTTCGCCGAAAAACTGGTGGCGCGCGGCTACAAAGCCATCAAATTACACACCTGGATGCCACCGGTGAAATTCGCGCCGAACATGGACGTCAAAGCCTGCGCCGCGGTGCGTGAAGCGGTCGGCCCGGATATTGAACTGATGCTTGATGGCTACCACTGGTACAGCCGCACCGACGCGCTCTATATCGGCAAGGAGCTGGAAAAACTCAACTTCGCCTGGTTTGAAGAACCGATGGACGAAGCGAGCATGTCCTCTTACGCGTGGCTTGCGGAAAATCTGTCGATTCCGGTTATCGGGCCGGAAAGCCTGGGCGGGAAACACCATAGCCGCGCCGACTGGGTAAACGCGGGCGCCTGTGACATTCTGCGCGCCGGAGCCAACGGCGTGGGCGGCATTTCGCCAGCGCTGAAAGTGGCGAACCTGGCGGAATCGTTCGGCATGGATTGTGAAGTGCACGGCAACGGCGCGGCGAGCCTGGCGGTGATTGGTGCCATCCGCAACTGCCGCTGGTACGAGCGCGGTTTGCTGCACCCGTTCCTCGATTATGATCAACCGGCGGCGTACTTAAACAGCCTGATTGATCCGATGGATGAAGAGGGCTTTGTTCATCTGCCGCAGCGACCGGGGCTCGGCGAGGACATCAATTTCGCCTATATCGAAGCCAATACCGTCAGCCACGACTGACAGATAATAAATACCCTTGTCATTCACTCTCCGGTTCGCTGATTTCAGCGGGGGGCTTAACCCCCTCGCTGCGAGATGTTCTCAAATTAACAAACTATGGGTTGCTGAGATAACCGTCAGTCGTAATGCCGCAAAAAAGGCCTGGCGGCGCTTGCGCTCACCGGGTCTGTCAATTTGCTTGCAACACGCTCGTAAGGCTGCGGCGCATTAACGCAATAACGGGCAATCCGGTGGCAACCGGCATTGCAGCGCATTCGGCACCACTTCAATGCGAAACCGCTCGCCGCGCAGCGGTTCGCCGTCGAGATTAAACGTCATTTCATGCGGGGCATTAATTTCAAACCACGCCGATTTCCCGTCGACAATATGCGGGTTATCTTCCGGCTGTGTCAGGGTGGTGAACAGCGCGGGAAGCAGTTCATCACCGGTGAAAATCCGTAGCTGTAATAAGCCGTCATTGATCAGCGCCTGCGGGCAGAGCTGCTGTCCGCCGCCCGCCTGGCGGCCATTGCCGATGCCGATCACCAGTGCATCGCCCTGCCAGTGAAAATCCTCACCACTTATTTCGCAGCGATCCGCTTTCAGCATATCCATGCGCATCAGGCCGTGGATCAGATAGGAGACGCCGCCGAGCGCGGCTTTAAGTTTTTCCGGCGTTTCGCTGGTAATGCGGGTGCCAAAACCGCCGGTCGCCATATTGATAAAGCAGGTTTTATCGTTCACGCGGGCGATATCAATTGGCACCGCTTTGCCGACAATTGCCAGCTGTAAGGCCTTATCCAGGCCTTCCGGGATACCGGCGCTGGTGGCGAAATCATTGGCGGTGCCGAGCGGCAAAATGCCCAGCGCCGGGATGGTCTCGCTTTTGCAGTTCACCAGCGCGGTCGCCACTTCGTTGATGGTGCCATCGCCGCCACCGGCAATCACCGTGGCAACGCCAAGCTGCCGCGCCTCTTCGACATAGCGCACCGCGTCGCCTTTTTCCCAGGTGACGCGCATCTGAATATCCATGCCTTCGTCGCGCAATAGCGTTACCGCTTCGCGCAGGGCTTCGTCCCCGGCGCTTTTACCGTTGAGGATTAACAAACTTGTGGGAAATGCGCTCATTCTTTTCATCCTGATTGAATTCGATGAGAAAAGTGTATCTCAGGAGAGAAAAGTGGGGAGAAAAAGCAGAGAAAGGATGAAAAAAAATCAGCCTGCGTAAGGGAGATTACGCAGGCTAAGGAGGTGGTTCCTGGTACAGCTAGCATTTATGGGTTATGTTTTTCAGCGAGAAGGATAATACCCGTATTAAACGGGGCGGTATGTGATCCGATTCTAAGATTTTTCGCGCCGAAAAAATAACCCTGCTCAATCACTTCGCGTGAGGATTGCGGGTTGACTGCCCGGTGAAATTGCGCATTAACAGCGCATATTCCAGCGCCATATCCTGCGGAACCGGCAGCCAGACCGTATAACCGTCTCCCGGCGCGACCGGCATGGCTTCGCCTTTGGCGTTTTCCATGTGCTCCAGCTTAAAGTTGACGTTGCCCTGCGGCGTCATCAACTCCAGGCTGTCACCAACGGAGAACTTATTTTTCACCGCTACAGCCGCAAGGTCGCCTTTGCGCTCACCGGTGAATTCACCGACAAACTGCTGGCGTTCGGACACGGAATAACCGTATTCATAGTTCTGGTAGTCGTCATGGGTGTGACGGCGCAGGAAACCTTCGGTGTAACCCCGGTGCGCCAGGCCTTCCAGCGTCTCCAGCAGCGAAGTATCGAACGGCTTGCCCGCCGCGGCGTCGTCAATCGCTTTGCGATAAACCTGCGCAGTACGCGCGCAGTAGTAGAAGGATTTAGTGCGGCCTTCAATCTTCAGCGAGTGCACCCCCATCTGCGTTAACCGCTCAACATGCGCAATCGCCCGCAGATCTTTCGAGTTCATGATGTAAGTGCCGTGCTCGTCTTCAAAGGCGGTCATGTACTCGCCCGGACGCTGGGCTTCTTCAATCATGAACACTTTATCGGTCGGCGCGCCGACGCCGAGTGTCGGTTCAATGTTCTGCACCGGGATCGGTTCATGCACGTGTACGATATTGCCGATGGCATCTTCTTTGCCTTCCTGCACCTTGTATTCCCAGCGACAGGCATTGGTACAGGTGCCCTGGTTCGGATCGCGTTTATTGATATAACCCGAGAGCAGGCAGCGGCCGGAATAAGCCATGCACAGCGCGCCGTGCACGAAGATTTCGATCTCCATCTCCGGCACCTGGGCGCGGATTTCGGCAATCTCTTCCAGCGACAGTTCGCGGGAGAGGATCACGCGGCTCAGCCCCATTTGCTGCCAGAACTTCACGGTCGCCCAGTTAACGGCGTTGGCCTGTACCGACAGATGAATCGGCATCTGCGGGAAGTTTTCCCGCACCAGCATGATTAAACCGGGATCGGACATAATCAGCGCGTCCGGCCCCATATCCACCACCGGTTTCAGATCGCGAATAAACGTTTTCAGCTTGGCGTTGTGCGGGGCAATATTCACCACCACGTAAAACTGCTTACCCAGCGCGTGGGCTTCATTAATGCCGATTTGCAGGTTTTCGTGGTTGAATTCGTTATTGCGTACGCGCAGCGAGTAACGCGGTTGGCCCGCGTAAACCGCGTCTGCGCCGTAGGCGAAAGCGTAACGCATATTTTTCAGCGTTCCCGCCGGGGAAAGGAGTTCCGGTTTAAACATGATGTTCTCGTTCTGATGACAGGTCAGATAGCCTCACCGAAGTGAGGCCGCAGGGGAGTTCCCCTAAATTTAGGGCGGGAATTGTAGCGCCGCGGGGAAGGGGAGTAAACCCGCGCGTTAGTTCACACGCAGGTAGGTACCATCGGCGCTGACGTTATGGCCGAAACCGCAATTCGTCGCATCATCCGTTTTCATCTCCAGCGTGTTGAGATCCGCCGCCAGACTCAGCGAAATGGTGCATTGGGAAATGCCTTCATCACGCAAAATGATGTCGCCTTTGCCGTTTTTCAGCGTCACTTTTTCGCTGAAATCACCCATATTCGGCCCGGAGTACAGCCCCATGATGCCGAAATAAAGACCGGACCAGTCCGCCTGCCAGCTCTCTTTACCCTGTGGTTTAAGCGTGATGACTTCCCACTCGCTGCGTCCGGCATACTGCCAGTATTCACCTGCGGCGGAAGCAGGTTTTGGCAGCGCCTGCAGCTTGTCCTGAATACGCGAGAGGTTATATTTCGACTTTTCGTCGTCCGGCATAATGGACAGCCACGCCTGCGCTTTGCGGTACTCGCCCTGGCGGATCCAGGTAAGTGCGACGTTGTTGTAGGCGGTGGCTATCAACACATCATTCGGTTTATCTTTGCCTGATTCGCACTGCTCCAGCCATGCCGCCTGTTCTTCGAAAGCCTCGCGCGCTTTGGGGTAATCTTTCGCTTTGTAATATTGATCGCCTTTTTTGGCGTAATCGGCGATTTTCGCGCAGTCTGCATCCATCTGTGCTTCGGTTAGCTCTGCCTGGCAGTTGAATGCGGCAAATAAGAGTGTCAGCGCACCGTAGTAGTATTTCCTCACTATCCCTTTCCTTTTATTGTTGTCAGGCCTGGCGGCTGACGAAACGATACTATGCCCCAGGCGGCAGCCATCATACAGAGGATTGCGCCGTTGTTCACTGAAGACATATTCACTGGAGTTATACTTGGCGACAGGCCGTGTCAGGCTGCTGTCGGGTCGCTGTCAGGTGCGGATCGTGTTGCTGTCTGCGGGGTTGGGTGACACTACAGGCCGGATTCATCAGGAGAAAGAGTATGAGCGATAACAAAGTAAAAGCATTACGTCTGGCTCGGGCCTGGTCACAGGAACAACTGGCAGAGATGGCGGCGCTGAGCGTCAGAACCGTGCAGAGAATCGAAAATGGCGATCAGCCTTCGCTGGAAACACTCAGCGCACTGGCGGCGGTGTTTGGCGTCAGCGTCACCGAGCTTTCCGCGCAGAGCGAGGCCGGCGAAGAGGCGCTGGATAAACGCATCACCGCGGCGCGGGAGCAGCTCGACGCCGAAAGCAGTTTCTGGCGCATGTTGATCACCGCCGTTATCGTCTGCGTGCTGCTGTTTTTCCTCAACCGCAGCACCTCGCCGGAGAGCCATTGGTCATTGTGGGTGGCGGCGATTTGGGGCGGGCTGGTGGCGGTGAAAGGATTGCGGATTTTTGTCTTCGCGAATCTGATTAGCCAGTGGCATAAGCAGCGTTTGCAGCGGTTGCTGCGTAAATAACTCGACCGGAGCGTGTCGGGCGCATGCGCCCGACATCCGGCTTACGCCAGTTTACAGGCGTCGGCTTCCCAGCGGTAACCGACACCGTAAACGGCGCGGATAAAGGATTGTTCTTCATCCAGCGCTTCGAGTTTGCGACGCAGGTTTTTGATATGGCTGTCGATGGTACGGTCCGTTACCACGCGGTAGTCATCATACAGATGGTTAAGCAACTGCTCGCGGGAGAACACTTTGCCCGGCTCGCTGGAGAGGGTTTTCAGCAGGCGAAACTCAGCGGGCGTGAGATCCAGCAGCTTGTTGTGCCAGCTCGCCTGAAAACGCCCTTCATCGACAATCAGCGGGCTTTCAGCATCCAGCCGCTCCAGCTCGCGCTGCGGTTTGCAACGGCGCAGGATGGTTTTCACGCGCGCCACCACTTCACGCGGGCTGTAAGGTTTGCAGATGTAATCATCCGCGCCAATCTCCAGCCCCAGCAGGCGGTCGATCTCTTCTATTTTCGCCGTCACCATAATAATGGGTACGTTAGAAAAACGACGGATTTCCCGACATAACGTTAACCCGTCGGTACCGGGCAGCATCAAATCCAGCAGGATCAGATCCGGCGGCGTCTGGCGCACGTAAGAGAGCACCTGATCGCCGTGGTTAATCAGCGTTGGCGCGTAGCTTGCCGCGCGCAGATAGTCGAGCAGCAACTGCCCAAGCTTAGGCTCATCTTCAACAACCAGGATGCGTGGCGTGTTTTCATCGATCGGTAACTCAGTCATACATCTCTCGTTTTTTCGCGTTCAAGCGGTAGTTCAACTGTAATGCTAACCCCGCCGAATGGCGAGTGCGCCGCGTGGATAGCGCCACCGTGCGCTTCCACAATATTCAAACAAATAGCCAGCCCCAGGCCGGAGCCGCCGCTGGCACGGTTACGCGAGCCTTCCGTGCGATAAAAACGCTCGAACAGCCGTTTGAGTTGCTCATCGCTGACGCCCGGTGCGCTGTCGGCAAAACGCATCACCAGCGTGTTGTCGCGGGTCATGACCTGGATAAGCGTTTGCCCGCCCGCATCGGTGTAGCGCAGGCTGTTTTCCAGCAGGTTGTTAAATAACTGCATCAGGCGATCGGGATCGCCAAACACCGTGGCGCTGGCGGGCACTTCAAGAGAAAGGGTCAGATTGCGGCTGGCGTAACGCTCGCGGAAAGCGCCTGCGGCGACTTCTACCAGCGACACCACATCCACCGGCGCTTTCTGGTAGGCCAGCGCCCCTTCATCGGACATCGACAACTGATGCAGGTCATTGACCAGCTTGGTGAGCGTGGCGACTTCTGCCTGCAGCGAGGCTACCGATTCCGGCGTGAACTGCCGCACACCATCCTGGATCGCCTCCAGTTCGCCGCGCAGCACCGCCAGTGGCGTGCGCAGTTCGTGCGAAATATCCGCCATAAAATCGCGGCGCATTTGCTGATTGCGCTCCAGCGTGCTGGCGAGCTGGTTAAAGTCGCGCGCCAGCCAGCCAAGCTCATCCTGGCTACCGGGATTGACCCGGGTGGAGAAATCGCCCGAGGCGAGCCGGTGGGTGCCATCGACCAGCCGTTTTACCGGCGCCAGTAAACCGCGCGCCAGCGGGAAAGTCGCCAGCGCGGCGAGCAGTGTGGCAAGGCCGACAATCAACCAGCTGGTGCGTCGCTGCTGGCGTTCAAAGTTGATATCGGTGTTGCGCGTCAGGCGCTCAATCGGCGAAGCGATAACCCAACCGACGGTCGCGTTATTCACGACAATTGCCCGGCGTGTGCCATCCTTTGGCACCGGTGAGCGCGGGCCGACCAGCACATTATTATCCTGATCGGCGACCCAGAATTTGGTGCGCCAGCCGTGCGGCGGCATATCCGGCGGCGGCGGGCCAGGGGAGCGCTCCATTTCGTCATTCGGGCCGGAACGCATGTCACGCTCCCCGCCGGGTTCCATGCCTGGCGGTGCATTGCTGTCCATCTCGCGCGGCGGTTCACCAGGCCGGTCTTCTTCACGGTCGTTATCGCGTTCGAATGAACGCAAGAGCTGGAAAATCACCCGGTCATTGTTGCGCAGAAACTGCCAGCTACCGTTTTGCGCATACTGCTCAGCCAGCGAGTCGCTCAGCATTTGCAGGCGCTGTTCATTGCCGCGCTTAATGTAGTCAATAAAACCGTGCTCAAAGCTGAGACGCACCGCCCAGTGCATGGTGATCAGCAGAACAATACAGGTGGCTAAAATCGCCAGAAACAGTTTGGCCGTAATACCCGGCCGCCAGAACTTCATGACGCTCTCCTGTTGCGACGGGCAATCACGACGTTCTGGCTGGCGTCATTCGGGACGCGGGCGAAGAGCAACGCCGGAAGTGAAATAATCACCGCCATGCTGAGATAGGTGTAAAGGAAAACATGGTGCGCCACGCCGCTGTCTGCGGACAGATGCTGCTGACCAAACAGGCCGAGCAGCAGCCCGGCGACAGTCACCCCGATACTCATCGATAACTGCATGATCATCGACAGCAGGCTGTTGCCGCCGCTGGCCAGCTCATCGGGCAGATCTTTGAGCGTTAAGGTGTTCATGGAGGAGAAACGCATCGAGTTAATCATCCCCTGGCAGAACAGCACCACCGGCAGCAGGTAATACCAGCCGAGCAGCGCTGTTGTCATAAACAGCAGGCTGATGGCGGCCAGGCCAAGCGTGGAGCAGACCAGCGCGCGGCGGTAACCAAAGCGGTTCACCACCTGCACCACGATGCGTTTCATTCCCATGCTGCCCAGCACCATCGGGATCATCATCAGCCCGGCGTGAAAGGGCGAAAACCCCAGGCCAATCTGCAAAAACACCGGCGTCATAAACGGCAACATACCGCTGCCGATGCGCCCGGCGAAACTCCCGGCCAGACCCAGCGAAAAAGAGGGCGTGCGGAACAACCGCAGATTAAACAACGCACCGTCGTTGCCTCTGGCATGCAGCAGATAAAAGAGTATCGCCGCCGCGCCCACCGCCACCAGCGCGCCGAGTTGCCACGACGTTAGCCCCAGCCCGCGATTGCCATCGAGCGCCAGCGTCAGCGTTGCCATGCCGCCCGCGAGCAGCACAAAACCCGCCATATCAAAGCGGCGGGTTTGCAGGGTGTAGTTGGGCATCAGGCTAAGGGTGGCGATCGCACCGAGAATGCCCACCGGCAGGTTAATCAGGAAAATCCAGTGCCAGGAGGCATATTCCACCAGGATACCACCAAGCGCCGGGCCGAGCAGCGGGCCGATTTGCCCCGGCAGGGTGACAAAAGTCATCGCCGCCATGTACTGATCGCGCGGGACAATTTTCATCACCGTTAGCCTGCCGACCGGCACCATCATCGCGCCGCCGACACCTTGCAGCACACGCGCCATGACTAACTGATCGAGTGTCGACGCCTGGGCGCAAAACAGTGAGCCGGTGGTAAACAGCACAATGGCGGCAAAAAAGATGTTCCGCACGCCAACCCGGTCTGCCAGCCAGCCGCTGGCGGGCAGCATCACCGCCACGGTCAGCACATAGGCGACCACCACCATATGCATGTGCAGCGGGCTCTCCCCGAGGCTTTTCGCCATCGAGGGGAGCGCCGTGTTAACAATGGTGGTATCCAGCGACTGCATAAAAAAGCCAAAGGCGACGATCCATAGCTGCCAGCGGATGTTTTTCGGTAGCTCATTCATTCACTAACGGGTTCTCTTTCGTGTCGGCTAAAGCGCATACGCAGGCGGTCGAAGAAGAGATAGACCACCGGCGTGGTGTACAGGGTGAGTAACTGGCTCATTACCAGCCCGCCCACAATCGTAATACCGAGCGGCTGGCGTAGCTCTGAGCCGTCGCCACCGGAGATCACTAATGGCAGCGCGCCAAACAGCGCCGCCAGCGTGGTCATCATGATCGGGCGAAAACGCAGCAGGCAGGCCTGGAAAATCGCCTCTTCAGCCGTGAGATTACCCTGGCGCTGCGCTTCGAGCGCGAAGTCGACCATCATAATCGCGTTTTTCTTTACAATCCCAATCAACAGCATAATGCCAATTAGCGCGATCAAACTGAATGGCGCGCCGAAAAGCTCAAGCGCCAGCAGCGCGCCCACGCCCGCCGAGGGCAGGGTAGAGAGAATGGTCAGCGGGTGAACATAGCTTTCGTACAAAATTCCCAGCACGATATAGACCGTCGCAATTGCCGCCAGGATCAGGATGACCTGCGAGTTCATTGTTTCCTGGAACACCTGCGCGGTGCCGGCAAAACTGCCGCGCACGCTGGAAGGCACGCCAAGTTGCGTCATCGCGCGGTTAATGGCGTCGCTGGCTTGCGATAACGAGGTTCCCGTTGGCAGGTTAAAGGCAATGGTCGAGGCCGCCGACAGCCCCTGGTGATTCACCGACAGCGGCGCGTTTGCGGGCTGCCAGTGCGCGAAGTAGGAGAGCGGGATCGTTTTGCCGTCACTGTTGACGACGTACATCTTATCCAGCGCGCTGACATCCTGGGTGTAGCGCGGGTCGACTTCCATCACCACTTTGTACTGGTTTAGCGGCTGGTAAATGGTGGAAATCTGCCGTTGACCGAAGGCATTATTCAGCAGGCTGTTGGCCGCCTGGACGCTGATACCGAGCCGCGACATGGTTTCACGGTCGTACACCAGATTCATCTCCGCGCCGTTATCCTGCTGATCCGAGTTAACGTCGGCAAGCTCCGGCAGTGCGGCAAGGGCTTTGCGAATTTTGGGCTCCCATTCGCGCAGGGCGCTGAGCGAGTCCGACAGCAAAGCGAACTGGTAACTGGCATTGGCCTGGCGACCGCCGACGCGAATATCCTGCACGGCCATCAAAAACAGGCTCGCGCCCGGCTCTTTGGCCAGCTTGCCGCGCAGACGATCAATCACCTGTTGCGCAGTTTCGTGGCGCACACCGCGGGGTTTCAGGGTGATAAACATCATGCCGCTGTTAACGCGCGAACCGCCGGTAAAACCGGTGACATTATCTACCGCCGGATCGTCACGGATGATCTTCATAAAGTCCTGTAACTTACCGCGCATCGCCTGGAATGAAATACTCTGATCGGCCTGAATACCGCCCATCAGCACGCCGGTATCCTGCTCCGGGAAGAAGGTTTTCGGAATCGAAATATAGAGCCAGATATTGAGCGCGATGGTGCCAATTAACACCAACCCGACTAACCGAGCATGGTTGAGCACCCATTTCAACGATCGTGCGTATTGCTGTTGTAGCGCCACCAGCAGGCGGCCGAAGCCTTTTTCCCGGCTGCGCTCGCGCGGTTTATGCGCTTTTAACAACCAGCCGCACATCATCGGCGTTAGCGTCAGGGAAATGGCCAGCGAAATACCAATCGCCACCGACAGCGTGACGGCGAATTCGCGCAGCAAACGTCCCGGAAGCCCCGCCATCAGCAGCAGCGGCAGGAATACGGCCACCAGCGAAATACTCATCGACAGCACGGTAAAGCCGACTTCTCGCGTGCCTTGCAGCGCTGCCTGCAACGGTTTCATCCCTGCTTCCAGATGGCGTGAGATATTTTCCAGCACCACAATCGCATCATCGACCACAAAACCGGTGGCAATGGTCAGCGCCATGAGCGACAGGTTATTCAGGCTAAAGCCGCATAAATACATGGCGGCAAACGTGCCGATAAGCGACACGGGGACGGCAACCGCCGGGATCAGCGTTGCGCGACCTGAACGTAAAAACAGGAACACCACCAGGATCACCAGTGCCACCGAGATAACCAGCGTCTGTTCGACCTCGGCCAGCGAAGCGCGAATGGTCGGCGAGCGATCCTGAGCGATTTGCAAATCAATCGCCGCAGGAATGGTTTGCTGCAGGCCGGGCAGACGGGCGCGAATACTGTCCACCGTCTGAATAATATTGGCTTCCGGCAGTTTGCGGATCATCAGCAAAATGGCGGGCTTCGCATTGGTCATCCCGGCGTTGCGCACATCTTGCACCGAGTCAGTGACCTTCGCGACATCGCTTAAGCGCACGGCGGAGCCGTTTTTGTAGTGAATGATTAACGGTTGGTATTCGGCGGCGGTTTTCAGCTCGTCGTTGGTTTGCACCTGCCAGCGCCGCGTGCCGTCTTCCACTGCGCCCTGCGGTTTGCGCACGTTGGCATTGCTGATTGCCGTACGCACTGAATCCAGCGATACGCCCTGGTTAAACAGCGCCTGCGGGTTTAAATCCACACGCACGGCGGGCAGGGAACTGCCGCCAACGTCAACGTCGCCCACGCCATCAATCTGCGAGATGGTTTGCGCCAGTTGCGTCGAGGCGAAGTCATACAACTGCCCCTGCGAATAGGTGTCTGACGTAAGCGTCAAAATCATGATCGGCGCAGCCGACGGATTCGCTTTGCGATAGGTCGGGCGCGATGGCATGCCGCTTGGTAACAGGTTTTGCGCCGCGTTAATCGCCGCCTGCACATCGCGCGCCGCGCCGTTGATATCGCGGTCGAAATTAAACTCAAGAATTATGCGCGTACTGCCCAGTGAACTGGATGAGGTCATTTCACTGACCCCGGCAATGCGCCCGAGCGAGCGCTCAAGCGGGGTGGCAACTGAGGAGGCCATGGTTTCCGGTGACGCGCCCGGCAGTGAGGCGCTGACCATAATCACCGGAAAATCGACCTGCGGCAGCGGGGCGACCGGCAGCAGCCGGAAGCCGAGAATGCCGCACAGCGTAATGGCGAGCGAAATCAAAATCGTCGCCACCGGGCGGTAAATGAAGAGGGCGAAAAACTTCACTTACGCCTCCTCTTCACGGCGCGGGAAACGCTTTTTCACCGCCAGCGACAGGCGATCGAATAACAGGTAAATCACCGGCGTCGTAAAGAGCGTCAGCACCTGGCTCACCAGCAAACCACCGACCATACCAATGCCCAGCGGACGGCGTAACTCTGCGCCGACGCCGGTGCTCAGCATTAACGGTAGCGCACCAAGCAGTGCCGCCAGGGTGGTCATTAATATCGGGCGAAAACGCAGTAAACAGGCCTGGAAAATCGCATCGCGCGGCGACATGCCCTCTTCGCGTTCGGCGGCGAGGGCGAAGTCGATCATCATGATGGCGTTTTTCTTGACGATACCAATAAGCAAAATAATGCCGATGATAGCAATCACATCCAGTTCACTGCCGGACACCATCAGCGCCAGCAGCGCGCCAACGCCAGCCGTTGGCAAAGTCGACAGGATAGTGATGGGGTGAATAAAGCTCTCGTACAGCACGCCGAGCACGATATACATCGCCGCGACAGCCGCGACAATCAGCCAGATGGTGCTGCCAAGCGCCGCCTGGAACGCCAGTGTGCTGCCCTGGAATTGCGTGGTGATGTCCGTCGGGAAGTTGAGCGTCTTCTCGCTATCCAGCACGGCCTGCACCGCATCGCCGAGCGAATACCCCTCCGCCACGTTGAAGGAGATCGTCGTCGACGGGAATTGATCCAGATGGTTGATGCTCAGCGGTGCGTAGCGTTGCTCCACTTTCGCAATCGACGAGAGCGGCACGATGCTGCCATCGGTACTGGTCAGGCGAATGTTGTCGAGCGCGGAAAGCCCCGGCGTTTGCGCCGTGTCGTGTTCCAGCACCACGCGATACTGGTTTGCCTGGGTGTAAATGGTGGAGATCAACCGCTGACCAAACGCGTTATAAAGGGCGTTATCCACGTCCGCCATGTTGATGCCAAGGCGGCTGGCACTGTCGCGATCGACATTCACGTAGGCCACCAGGCCTTTGTCTTGCCAGTCGCTGCTGACATCTGCCAGTTGTGGCAGCGCCTGCAGTTTACTCACCAGTTGCGGCACCCAGGTACTGAGCGCATCCAGCGAGTTGGCCTGCAAGGTGAACTGATATTGCGTGCGGCTGACGGTGGTATCGATGGTTAAATCCTGCGTCGGTTGCAGGTAGAGTGCCACGCCGGGCACTTTCGCCGCCGCCTGTTGCAGGCGCTCAATCACTGGCTGGACGCGATCGTCGCGCTCATCCAGCGGTTTCAGGTTGATTTGCAATCGGGCGCTGTTAAGCGATGGGTTGGTGCCATCGACACCGACAAATGACGTCAGGCTTTCTACCGCCGGATCGCGCAGGATAATATCGGCCACCTGGCGCTGGCGCTCTGCCATGCTGGCAAAGGACGCGGATTGTGGCGCTTGCAGGGTTCCCTGGATAATGCCGTTGTCCTGCACCGGGAAGAAACCTTTCGGAATGAACACCCACAGCATGATCGACAAAAACAGGGTTCCGACCGCCACGCTCAACGTCAGCCATGGGTGATTGAGTACTTTGCTCAGGAGCCTGCCGTAGGCCGCGATGACGCGTTCGAAAAAACGCTCCGACGCGCGGGAAAAACGGTTCTGTTTGCGCAGGGATTCGGCGCTTAGCATGCGTGCGCACATCATCGGCGTCAGCGTCAGCGATACAATCGCGGAAATCAGGATCGCTATCGCCAGCGTGACGGCAAATTCGCGGAACAGGCGGCCGACGAT
The DNA here is from genome assembly GCF_003337365.1 of Kosakonia sp. AG348. Lineage (NCBI taxonomy): Bacteria > Pseudomonadati > Pseudomonadota > Gammaproteobacteria > Enterobacterales > Enterobacteriaceae > Kosakonia > Kosakonia sp. AG348. Next base: position 499,718 of record NZ_QPJR01000004.1, on the reverse strand, counting down.
ATCCCCCATAAACAGCAGCGGGATCAGGACCGCAATCAACGAGAACGTCAGCGAGATAATGGTAAAACCGATCTCACCAGCCCCTTTCAGGGCGGCGGCCAGCGGTTTTTCGCCTTTTTCGATATAGCGCGAGATATTTTCGATAACCACAATCGCGTCGTCGACCACAAAGCCGGTGGCGATGGTCAACGCCATTAGCGTCAGGTTGTTGATGGAGAAACCGAGAAATACCATCGCTGCGAATGTCCCGACCAGTGACAGCGGCACCGCCACGCCCGGAATAATGGTCGCCGGAATATTACGCAGGAAGACGTAGATAATCATCACCACCAGCGCGATCGCCAGCATCAGCTCGAACTGGGTGTCGTCGACCGACGCGCGAATGTTGTTGGTTCTGTCTGACAGCACTTTCACCGTCACCGATTTTGGCAGGCTTTCGGTTAACTGCGGCAGCAGCGTACGGATGCTGTCGGCGGTGTCGATAATGTTCGCCCCCGGCTGGCGCTGGACGTTCATGACAATCGCTTGTTGCTTATTAGCCCATGCGCCAAGCCAGCTATTTTCTGCGCCTTGTTCAACGGTCGCGATATCGCCAAGCCGGATCGGTGCGCCATTCTGATACGCGACAATCAACTGGCGATACTCTTCGGCAGACTGCATCTGATCGTTGGCGGAGAGCGTGACGGCGCGGGTTGGACCGTCGAGGCTGCCTTTCGCCGAATTGACGTTGGCGTTACTGATGGCGGTGCGAATGGTTTCGCTGGTCAGCCCGAGAGCCGCAATCGCCTGGGCATTGAGTTTGACACGCACCGCCGGGCGCTGGCCGCCAGAAAGTGTCACCAGACCGACGCCGGAAACCTGCGAGATTTTCTGCGCGACGCGCGTTTCCACCATATCTTCGACCTGGGTCATGGGCATGGCGGAAGAGGTGACGGCGAGCGTCATAATCGGTGGGTCTGCCGGGTTAACTTTGCTGTAGACCGGCGGGTTGGGCAGATCGGAGGGGAGCAGGCTGTTAGCGGCATTCATCGCCGCCTGCACTTCCTGCTCGGCGACATCCAGCGGCAAACTGAGCTGGAACTGCAAGGTCACCACCGACGCGCCGCCGGAACTTTGCGACGACATCTGTTTTAAGCCGGACATCTGACCAAACTGGCGCTCCAGCGGCGCGGTGATCGCCGAAGTGACCACATCGGGGCTGGCGCCGGGGTAGAGCGTCACCACCTGAATGGTCGGGTAATCAACTTCAGGCAGCGCGGAAACGGGCAGAAAACGGTAGCCGATAATACCGGCCAGCAGGATCGCCACCATCAACAGCGTGGTGGCGACCGGACGCAAAATAAACAGACGGGAAGGGCCGCCCGTCCGGCCCGGCGGTAGCAACTGCATCAGGACTGCGCTCCTTTGGCCGGATGTTCACGCGTTGCCGGTACGGCGTCGGCGTTTTTCGCATCCACGACTTCCACTTTCGCCCCTTCGGTCAGGCGGTCAATGCCGTCCGTCACCACGCGATCGCCCGCCGACAGACCGGCGGCAATCACCACTTTCTGGCTGTCCTGAATACCTGGCGTGACGGTGTGTTTGCTGACCTGGTTCTTGTCGTTCAGAACCCAGACGAAGTTGCCTTCGTTGCCCATTTGCAGGGCGGCTGCCGGGATCACTACCGCGTCCTGCTGCGTGGCAACCAGCATGCGCGCGTTGACGAACTGGTTGGGGAACAGGGCATCGTCCTGGTTATCAAAGCGGGCTTTCAGTTTGATGGTGCCGGTGGTGGCGTCAATCTGGTTATCGAGGCTTAACAATGTGCCGCTGCTCAGCTTCTGTTTATTGGTGCGATCCCAGGCTTCCACCACCAGTTGCTGGCCTGCTTTTTGCGCCTGCACCACGGTGGCGATTTCGCTTTCCGGCAGGGTAAACACCAGATCGATGGGGTGGGTTTGCGTCAACACCACGATGCCGGTGGTGTCGCTGCTGCTGATTTGGTTACCAATATCCACCTGTTTTAAACCCACTCGCCCGGAAATGGGGGCGGTTATGCGGCTCCAGTCCAGCTCTAACTGCGCGCTGGCTACAGCGGCTTCATCCGCTTTCACGGTGCCTTCCGATTCGGTGACCAGCGCCTGCTGGCTATCGAGATCCTGGCGCGAAACCAGGCTGGTTTTCGCCAGTTGCTGGTAGCGCGAAAGATCGCGGCGGGCGTTGGCGAGTGTGGCTTTATCTTTCGCCAACTGGCCCTGCGCTTGCGCCAGCGCCACTTTGAACTGGCTTGGGTCGATTTCCGCCAGCAGATCGCCGGCTTTTACTTGCTGGCCTTCCTGGAAATGGATCGCCATAAGCTGGCCCGAAACGCGGCTGCGCACGGTAACGGTGTTAGCGGCGGTAATGGTGCCGAGCCCGGAGAGATAACGCGGTACGGCTTCGCGGGTTGCCGTTGCGGCCTGCACCGGCGGCAGCGCACCGCCGCGCATACCGTGGCGACCTCCGCCCGGCGCGCCCTGGCGCTGAGTCTGCCCGGTGGCGGTAGAAGAGGTCTCTTTATGTGCGAACTGGTACCAGGCTACGCCCGCTACCGCCATGACCACGGCCGCGACAAGCGTGCGGCGAAACGTAACACTGCCTTTCATCGTTATAGGTATCTCATCGGAAAACTAATGGCGAAATAATACTAGTTTAGTAACGGCATGCCCCGGAAAAATGGAGGAAAAATGAAACACTGTCTGGAAACGTATGGCAGGTAGGGTAATTTGCGTTAGGGGGATTTTAAAGAAGAAAATAATACCGGGAGGGATCCTCCCGGCAAGATATTAACGGAACAGTGTCTGCGCCCAGCGCGCAAGACCGGCGGTGACGGAGCCAAAGTCATCGCCGCCCGCAATCGGGATCCCCGGCAGGGTTTGCGCCAGCGCTTTTTTAATCAGCGGTGAACGCGCGCTACCGCCGGTGAGATAAATCACTTCCGGCGTTTCCGCACTGTTTTCCAGCGCCAGTTGCACCTGTTCAATGATGCGCTGCAGCGGCTGATTTAGCGCGCTTTCCAGACCATCCTGGTCAATCGCCGCCGCGAGGTCATCGCTAATAAATGGCAAGGGAGCGGTAACCTGGGTGTCGTCGGAAAGGGCGATTTTGCTCTCTTCGGCGCTGCGCACTAACCGGTAGCTCAGACGCTGCCGCCATACTTTTACCAGCAGCGCTACTTTCTCCGCGTCGCGCGCGTCGCGCAGGAGATCGTTAAGCAAGCGGCCATTGGCGGCGCTGTAAAACTCGGTCTGCGCGGGAACATCGTTAATCGCTACCGCATTCCACCAGGGCAGTATCGGCAGCGCGATGCCTTTTTCTGTCTGACCGCCCATGCCGAGCAGCGGCATCAGGCTTTTGAACGCCAGCGCAATGTCTAAATCGTTGCCGCCAACTCGGCAGCCGCTATGCCCCAACAGGCTGGCGGCGCGCTCTTGCTTATCGCGCCACTGCGGCCCCATCAGCAATAATGAGCAGTCTGTCGTACCACCGCCGATATCCACCACCAGCACACGTTTTTCGGCGCTTAACGTTGCTTCAAAATCGAGCCCGGCGGCGACCGGTTCGAACTGGAACACCACATCACGGAACCCGGCGCGTTTTGCGGCACGCTCCAGGATGCCTTGCGCCTGCGCGTTCGCCTCATCGCCGCCCAGACCCTGGAAGTTGATCGGGCGACCAATCACGGCCTGATCAATGCTTTCCGGCAGTTGCGTTTCTGCCTGCTGGCGGATATGCAGCATCATGGCGCAGACCAGATCTTCGAACAGGGCGATTTGCTGCGGTTTCAGGCCGCTGGCACCCAGGAAGGATTTAGGTGATTTAACAAAGTACACCTCTTCCGGGTCGCTGACGTATTGACGCAATGAAGCCAGCCCGAACTGCACGCTGGCGGCGCTAACCTCAATATCTTCCTCGCGGTTAAAGCTCATCGCCCGGCGCAGCAGCGCCTGGGTTTCGCCGTCTGTCGCCGGAACCTGATGGTGGCGATAGAGCCACTCGCTGACCGCTTCACGCGTCGGTGCGCAGAGCATCGACGGGAGTAAGGTACTGTTATTTTCCATTTTCAGCAGTTGCGCTGCGCCGTCGCGCATCACCGCGACCGAGCAGTTTGCCGTACCGTAGTCAAAACCAACAAACACGTGTTTATCCCCATGCCAGTGAAGAAGGGGGGCGACTTTAGCCGAATGCGTGGCGGGCGACAACCGGAATATGAAAGCAAGGCGGAAAATCCCCGGTTTGTTATGCTGTTAGCGTCACTATTCAGGAGTTGCTATGTACACACTGCACTGGCGCAAGCCGTATGACTGGGCGTGGATGTTCGATTTTTTACGCGCGCGCGCCGTGGCGGGCGTTGAGGAGTTTAGCGCAACGCGTTATGTGCGCACGTTCCATTATCACGGGCATCGCGGGTTAATCACCGCCGAGCCTGACGAAGCCACCGCGACGCTGAAGGTCACGCTCAGCGATGGGCTTGTGCCAGTGGCTGAATATTGCCTCGCGCGCCTGCGTGGCTTGTTTGATCTGGATTGTGATGCAGAAATCGTCAACACCGCGCTGGGCTCACTGGGTGCGGCGCGTCCCGGTTTACGTTTGCCGGGCAGCGTGGATCCGTTTGAACAGGCGGTGCGGGCGATTCTGGGGCAACTGGTGAGCGTGGCGATGGCGGCGAAGCTGACCGCAAAAGTGGCGCAGCGCTTCGGTGAACCGCTGGCAGAAGCGCCGGGAATGATCTGCTTTCCCGCGCCGCAGCAACTGGCACAAGCGCAACCGGAAGAACTCAAAGCGCTGGGCATGCCGTTAAAACGCGCGGAGTCGCTCATTTTTCTTGCGCAGACGGTCTGCGACGGTACATTCCCGCTCACTCCACCCGCAGATGTGGAGCAAGGGGTGAAAGCGCTGCAAACCTGGCCGGGGATCGGTCGCTGGACTGCGAACTACTTCGCGCTGCGTGGCTGGCAGACGAAAGATGTGTTCCTGCCGGATGATTACCTGATTAAGCAGCGTTTTGCCGGGATGACACCCGCGCAAATCCGCCGCTACGCGGCGCGCTGGCAGCCGTGGCGCTCATATGCGTTGTTGCACATCTGGTATACCGATGGCTGGCAGCCGGAAGGGGAATAAGGCTGTTAATTGCGCACAAGAGGAAAATAAGGCGTTATTGTCGCAGCAAGTTTGGAACCGGCCAGCGCGGAAAAACCGGAGCGTACACGTAGTACGTGAGGATTTTGAGCACTGCCCGGTTTCAAAATGGCAAGTAAAATAGCCTTATTACCTCTTGTCAGTTAATGGCGAAATAACTGGTATTCAGCATCAAATCCAGCGGCTGCGCCTGCGAAATAATATCACCGTAGATCAAATCAATACCGATCCCCGACAGGGTATCCATCATCAGCGGCTGATGAGTCGGCCCGGCGATACTCTTCACGCCCAGGCGCTGCGCGTGACCCTGAATAATGGTCACCATCATCTCGTCCATCAGGTTGCCGTGGACATTGGTGACTAACTCAGGCTCCAGCAACAGGTAGTCGGCCATATGCGGTGTGAGGTGGTTAAACACTTCCAGATCGTGACCGATATGGCTGAAAATAATGCGGCAACCCGCATGGCGCAGGCGTTTGAGATTCTCATTAATGGTGTTGCCTTCACGCATCAGCGCATCGGCATGAATAATCAGATGCAGCAAACGCCCCGGCAGTGGCCCGCTTTCCAGCATTTGCAGTAGTTCCGTCACCAAAGACTGACTTGCCAGCCCAACGACGGACAGGGGCAGGGCAACACCAAGGCCTTTACCCGCGACGGCTGTCGCATGGTTGCGGAAAAATTCATGAAACACCCGTCTGTCGAGTGCGCGGATAAGTTCCGGTTCCGACAACCCTGAGCGGAACGCGTGCTCCTCCATCACTTCCCCTTCGCTGGTCCACAGGCGCAGCGACAGCAGCCAGAAATTGCAGGCCTCCGGCACACGCGGAGAGGCCACGCCGCGTGCAATCATCAGCAAATGGTTGTCTTTGATCATATGCCACTGCTCATCCAGCGACATCAAGCTGCGCTCATGCTGCATCAGCCCTTGCTGCGCTTCGTAGACGGTAACGATGCCGCGGCCATTGTTTTTGGAGGCGTAACAGGCGATATCCGCCTGCGACATGACGTCAGAGGCCTGGTAATTGGTCTCATCAATAATCGTAATCCCGGCGCTGGCACCAATGCGATGCAAACGGCCTTCCCACATAAACTGGTAATCATTGATGGCTTCAATCATCCGCCCGGAGATATAGCGCGCGCTCTCGACATTACAGTCCGGCAGCAGCAGGCCAAACTCATCACCGCCCAGGCGGGCGAGAATATCGGTTGAGCGCAGCATGCTGAGCATCAGCGAAGAAATTTCACGCAACAAGGCATCACCGGCGGCATGCCCGGCGGTGTCATTCACGGCCTTAAAGCGGTCGAGATCGATAAACACCAGCGCGTGTCGCTGGTGGAACTCCTGCACCGTCACCAGCAGGCGCTTGAGATGATTTTCAAAACTGACGCGGTTCGCCAGATGGGTGAGAGCATCGTGAGAGGCGCTGTAACTGAGCTGGCGCAGCATTTTGCGCGACTCGGTGACATCCTGAATAACCAGCACTGAGCCGATATTTTGCCCGTCCAGCGTGCTTAACGGCGTGACGCTGTAGTGGATATCAAAGCTGCCGCCGGTGCGACAGTGCAGCACCACATCCTGCTCAATCGCGGTACGCGACATATCGCCGCTATGAATGTTTTCCATCACCGGACCGTTATCGCCGAAGGTGATACGCAGCACCGTCAATAAGGGCTGACCAATGGCGTGTTCCTGTGGCCAGCCACTCATTTTTTCCGCCACCGGATTCATAAAGGTGACTTTCATATCAACATCGGTACACAGCACCGCTTCGCCGATGGAATCCAGCGTAATGTGCAGCCGCTCTTTTTCCTGGAACAGCGCATCGTTCAGCTGTTTTACCTCGGTCATGTCCATATTGACGCCGAGCAGCCGCTCAACTTCGCCGTTCTTATTGAGTACGCGGTTGGCAAGGGTGCGGATATGGCGAATTCCCTCTTTTACCGGCACTCTGAATTCCAGTTTGAAGGCGACGCGGGCGGCCAGCGCATCGCGGATAACGCGCTCGGTTTCCGGGCGATCTTCCGGCAAAATGCGTTCGTACCACAGATGCCAGGTCGGTTTCATATGCGCGGGGACTTCGTACATCTCAAACATCCGTTTATCCCAGCTAATGATGTCGGGCTCCAGCTCCCATTCCCAGATACCGATACCACCTGCTTCATTTGCAAGGGTAATGCGCTCCATCAGGCGCTTGTTCACCCACTCGGTCTGCTTCAGATCGTTAATATCTTCTATCTGGGCAATGAAATAGAGCGGGGTGCCGTCGGCATGGCGCACGACGGAAACTGCCAGCAGCCCCCAGACCAGATCGCCATTACGCGTGTAATAGCGCTTTTCCAGCGAGTAGGTGGGAATGTCGCCGCGCACCAGTTGGTCAAGCAGTTCGAGGTCTTTGTGTAAATCTTCCGGCCAGGTGAGCTGCTGAAAGTTCATTAAACGCAGTTCATCCTGGCTGTAACCCAGAAACTGGCACAGCGCTTTGTTGGCCTGCAACCACTGCCCATCGGTACCGACTAACGCCATACCAATGGCGGAATATTCCATGGCGTTACGAAAACGCTCTTCGCTTTCGGTAATGTGCTTACGCTCGGCGCGAAAGGCGTACATCACCATGGTCATCACGTTAACCGGCAGCAGGATCATCAAAAACGGTAGCCAGGGCGCGTTGGTCATCACGCTGCTTTTCGGCGCGATAATCAGGTTCGGCTCCCGCGCGATGATCAACGACACCATCATGACGGTGATCAAAAAGACCAGAAACGCTTCCATGCGCGGCAGACGAACCGCACTCCACATCAACAACACAATGACGGCGGTGAAAGGCCACGGTAAATAGTGCAGGGCCAGCCAGCTGAGCGTCAGCGTAACGGCAAGCGTCGCCAGCGTTTCCAACAGCAACTGCGGTTTACGATGGCGCAGCAAGTAGTGCGGTTTGAATAACAGCCCAAGCGGCACCAGCGCCAGCGCGCCGATGGATTCTGACAACACCCAGACAATAAAGGTCCGCAAAACGTTTTCTGGCGGTACCAGCAAACAGATCAGCGCCCCGCCAACCAGCGGCGGAACCACCGCGCTGCCGATAGCAAGGCGGATCCAGTCGCCCAGATTTTGCAGCGGGTTATACCAGGGCAGCAATTTACGCAGCATTACCGCGCCGATGGCCGCTTCGACAACATTCACGGCGGTATAGCGCAGGTCGACAAAAGAGACGGAGAAAAGCAGCACGGTGGCGGCAACATTCCCCAGCGCGCAGGCGAACGCGATGCCGGGCCACATCTTCCCCGCGTGGCGGTAAAACGCCACAGTCATGATCGCGGTGGGAAACCAGAGCGGGGCAATGATGGTACCAAAGCGGATCAGTTCCAGCGAGAACAGGGTAAAAATAAAAGAGAGTAACCCTAAACTGAGGAGCCGCAGTCCAGGATAGGGTGTGGTAACCAAAACGCGCTGGTGTTGTTTCTTCATTACCGCTTAATCCGCAAGCCCTGTGCCGTCCGGAACAGAGTCCGACGAATGAAATTTGAAATTTGGATTATGCTAGTACAAACAATTTACAATTCCTATGGCGGGCGCTCATAATTTGACATCATAGTGTTATTAATTACTTAGTGGATGAATAAAACGCGTATCGCGCTCCATTTTTGAGCAGTTTGCTTTGCGAATAATGCGTTTCGCGGGTAAAAATTGGCGACTTTTTATCACACCTGAATCCCGTGTCTATTCGACTGGTATCGTGACGGTGAAATCCCTATAATTGCGGCGTTTGACGCTCTGGCGTCGCCCTTCCTTTACATCCAGGTTATCAGGTCGCTAAATTTATGACTGATCAGTCTCATCAGTGCGTCATTATCGGTATCGCCGGCGCATCCGCTTCAGGTAAAAGCCTTATTGCCAGCACACTTTACCGCGAACTGCGCGAACAGGTAGGTGATGAACATATTGGCGTTATTCCGGAAGACAGTTACTACAAAGATCAAAGCCATCTGTCGATGGAAGAACGTGTAAAAACCAACTATGACCATCCGAGCGCGATGGATCACAGCCTGTTATTCCAGCATTTAGAATCGCTTAAACGCGGCGAAGCCATTGAATTACCGGTTTATAGCTACGTTGAACATACCCGTACGCAAGAAACCATTCGCATTGAAGCCAAAAAAGTCATCATCCTGGAAGGGATCCTGCTGCTGACCGATTCACGCCTGCGCGATGCGATGAACTTCTCGATTTTCGTCGATACGCCGTTGGATATCTGCCTGATGCGCCGTATCAAACGTGACGTTAACGAGCGTGGTCGTTCAATGGATTCGGTAATGGCGCAATACCAGAAAACCGTGCGTCCAATGTTCCTGCAGTTTATTGAACCCTCCAAACAGTACGCCGATATTATCGTGCCGCGCGGCGGTAAAAACCGCATCGCCATTGATATTCTGAAAGCCAAAATCAGCCAATTCTTTGAGTAATAATGTTAGGCTGTCACCGTTCGTATTAATTTGCCCGGCCCCTGAGGCGCGCTCAGGGGTATGTCGCATCAAAAGGAGAATGTGCCATGCGTCTTTGTGACCGAGATATTGAAGCCTGGTTGAACGACGGTCGGCTCGCGATTAATCCGCGCCCGCCGGTTGAGCGTATTAACGGTGCGACGGTTGATGTCCGCCTGGGCAACAAATTCCGCACATTCAGTGGGCACACGGCGGCGTTTATCGATCTCAGTGGCCCGAAACACGAAGTCAGCGCGGCGCTTGATCGGGTGATGAGCGATGAAATTGTGCTGGCAGAAGGCGACGCTTTTTACCTGCACCCTGGCGAACTGGCGCTGGCGGTGACGTATGAATCCGTCACGCTGCCCGCGGATTTGGTCGGCTGGCTGGACGGTCGCTCTTCGCTGGCGCGTCTGGGTTTGATGGTGCATGTTACCGCGCACCGTATCGATCCCGGCTGGTCAGGCTGTATCGTGCTGGAGTTCTATAATTCAGGCAAACTGCCGCTGGCGCTGCGCCCGGGTATGCTGATTGGTGCGTTGAGTTTCGAGCCGCTCTCCGGCCCGGCAGAACGCCCTTATAACCGCCGTGAAGATGCGAAATATCGCGATCAGCAAGGCGCGGTCGCCAGCCGTATTGATAAAGACTGAGTGAAGCAGACCTACTGAGGACGCCATGAGAAGAGTGTTAACCACGCTGATGATTCTGTTGGTCGTGCTGGTAGCCGGCCTTTCGGCGCTGGTGCTACTGGTCAATCCCAACGATTTTCGCGCTTATATGGTGCGTCAGGTTGAAGCCCGTAGCGGTTACCAATTGCAGCTTGATGGCCCGCTGCGCTGGCATGTCTGGCCGCAGCTTAGCATTCTCTCAGGGCGGATGACCTTAACCGCTCCCGGTGCGCAGACGCCGGTGGTCGCCGCCGACAATATGCGCCTTGACGTTAACCTGTGGCCGTTGCTGTCGCACCAGCTGCATGTCAAACAGGTGATGCTGAAAGGCGCGGTTATCCAGTTAACGCCGCAAAGCGCCGCTGCGCCGCAACAAGGCGCCCCCGTGGCACCGCGTGAAAACAATCTGCCGCAGGTGGAAGAGGATCGCGGCTGGTCATGGGACATCGCCAGTCTGCAAGTGGCTGATAGCGTGCTGGTGTTCCAGCACGATGATGATGAACAACTGACGGTGCGCGATATTCGCCTGCAAATGGAGCAGGATTCGTTGCACCAGGCAAAGCTTGATTTCGCCGGGCGGATTAACCGCAATCAACGTGATTTAACCCTCTCTTTCAGCGCGCAAGTGGATGCCCGCGACTATCCGCATAACCTCACCGCAGCCATCGATAACGTGAAATGGCAATTGCAGGGCGGCGATGTCCCGACGCAGGGCATCGAAGGGGAAGGACGCTTACAGGCGCAGTGGCAACGTGCGCAGCAGCGCCTGACGCTCAACGATCTGAGCCTGCGCGCGAACGACACCTCGCTCACCGGTAACGGCAGCGTGACGTTTGGCAACCTGCCTGTATGGGCGCTCGATTTGCAGTTTGACTCCCTCAATCTTGATAATTTGTTACCGCCGGAGCAGACCGCCGATAACAGCGGCTCGCCGCAGCAGCAAGGGCAGGCGCAAAACCGCCTGCCGCGCCCGGTTATCTCCACCAGCCTGGATATACCGCAGTACGAAGGGTTACGCAGTTTTACCGCACAGATTGGCATTAGCGCGAAAAGCGTGCGCTGGCGCGGTATGCAGTTTGCGGATGTGGTCGGACAATTCAACAATAATGCCGGTTTGCTGTCGATTCCTACCCTGCAAGGCAAAATGGGCAACGGGCAGATCTCGTTACCTGGCGAGCTGGATGTGCGCGGTGAGGGATCGCTTGCGACCTTCCAGCCAAAACTGGATAACGTGGAAATCGGCACCATCCTGAAAGCCTTTAATTACCCGATTGCCCTGACCGGCAGCCTGAGCATGGCGGGCGATTTTTCCGGGCCGCGTATCGACGCCGAGGATTTCCGCCGCCACTGGCAGGGCGAGGCGCATGTTGATTTGAAAAACAGCCGTATGGAAGGGCTCAATTTCCAGCAACTGGTACAGCAGGCCGTGGCGCGCAGCAGCGATGTGCAGTCGCAGGAAAACTACGATAACGCCACGCGCCTTGATAGCTTCACCAGCGATGTGTCGCTGGATAAAGGTCAGATGAAATTCAGTGACATGCAGGGTAGTTCAGCGCTGCTTTCTTTGACCGGCGAAGGCGAGATGGATCTGGTGAAAGAGCAGGCGGATACGCGCTTTGAAGTGCGCGTGATGGAAGGCTGGAAAGGGGAGAGCGAGCTTATCGATTTCCTGAAGAATACCCCAGTTCCACTGCGCGTATACGGTAAATGGCAGACGCTCAACTACAGCCTGCAAGTGGATCAACTGCTGCGTAAACATCTGCAGGATGAAGCGAAACGCCGGTTAAATGACTGGGCGGATCGCAATAAAGAGCGCCAGAGCGGCAAAGATGTGAAAAAACTGCTCGAGAAGATGTAAGCGAGCCAGCGTGCCGGGTGGACACTGCGCCACCCGGCAAAGCAATTTACAAAATGCCTTCCAGCGCCAGGTGCTGTAACAACATAATGGTTTTGCCGTCGGCAATCTCTCCGCTGCGGATAGCCGCCAGCGAGGTGGCGAAATCCATCTCCACCACTTCGATATCCTCGCCTTCATCTGCTAAACCGCCGCCATTGCTGATGCGCCGGCTGTCATCATATTCGGCGATAAAAAAGTGCAATTTTCGCTGACTGAACCGGGGCTCATCCACGCTTCAAACACCTTTTGCACCTGCTCAAGGCGGTAACCGGTCTCCTCTTCTGCTTCCTGTTTTATGCGCTCTTCTGCGGCAAGCTCATCCAGTAAGCCGGCTGCCGCTTCCAGTAAAAAGCCGCTGTGCTGGTTAACGAATAACGGCAAGCGAAACTGCCGGGTGAGGATCACGCTGCGTTTGCTCAGGTTATACAGCAGGATCACCGCGCCATTGCCGCGATCGTAAACTTCGCGGCTCTGGCGCTGCCATTCGCCGTCTCTGCGACGAAAGTCAAAGGTGTACTTCGTCAGTTTGCCCCAGTCTTCGGATAAGGGTTTGGTCGCAATAATGCGTACTTGTGCATTTTCAGATGGCATATTCGCTCCTCAGGACGTAAGATCGCATCTTATCGTGCAATTTCGTGCATTAACAAGATATTTCGTGCAATCAGGAGCACCTCATGCTGACCTCTCAACGCAAACAACTGATCCTTGCCCGCCTCGCTGAAGAGGGACAGGTGCTGTCAAAAAATCTCAGTGAGCAGTTCGGCATATCAGAAGATACGGTGCGCCGCGATTTACGCGAACTGGCGGCGGAAGGGCGCTTGCAGCGGGTGCACGGCGGTGCGTTACCGGCATCGGCGGCGGTGGTCACCTTTTCCGAGCGACAAACATTGCAATCGGATGCCAAGCGGCGGATCGCGCAGAAAGGGGCAGAGCTGGTATCCCCCGGGCAGGTGGTGATGATCGATGGCGGCACCACTACCAGTGAGTTAATCCGTTTTTTCCCGGAAGACTTGCGCATTACGGTTGTCACCCACAGCCCGAGTATCGCTGTCGGGCTGGCACAACATCCGTTGATTAACGTGGTGATGATTGGCGGCCAGCTTTATAAACACTCTATCGTCAATGTCGGCGCGGCGGCGCTGGAGGGGATTGCTCGCGTGCGCGCCGATCTCTTTTTTATGGGGGTGACCGGCGTGCATGTTGAAGCGGGTTTAAGCACCGGTGATTTCGAAGAGTCGCGTATCAAGCATGCCATGGCGCAAAGGGCGGCGGAGACGGTGGTGCTGGCCTCACCGGAAAAATTAAACACCGCCTCACCGTGGGTGATCGGCGATATCGGACTTATCAATACGCTGGTGGTCGATGCGCAAACCGATGGGCGCACGCTGGAGCCGTTTGCCCGGCGTGGTATTGCGATTGTCAAAGCGTAGGAAAGCAGGCGGGAATGGCCGGGGCGAACCCCGGCATGTTTTACACTTCGTAATCGAGATTATTGTCGCTGCCAAGCGGAATAAGCTGCACTTTTTGCACCCGGTGGCTTTCGACATCCAGCGTTTTTAGCAGGTAATCACCCACCTGAACCTCTTCTCCTGGCTGCGGAATACGTTGCAGATACTCCATTAGCAGCCCGGCAATGGTGTGATACTCGCGTTTATCGTCGAGCGGCAGCGGTACATACTGCACCAGATCTTCCAGCGGCATATGGCCGTTCGCCGTCCAGCTACCGTCACTGTTTTTCTGAATATCGTGGCGAGCGTCAATCTCTTCGACTTCGTTGGGCAAATTGCCGGCGATGGTTTCCATCACATCGCTTAGAGTGACCACCCCTTCAACGGAGCCAAACTCATCCACCACAAACGCAAAATGAGTACGGGCATTACGGAACTGTTCCAGCGCCTGCAACAACGGCAATCCTTCCGGGAACACCAGCGGTTGTCGCACCAGCACACGCAGATCGAGCGGTTCGCCGTGTAACGATTGCTGGAGCAGATCGAGGATATGCACCACGCCCAGCAGGGTATCATCCTCTTCGCCACCGGTAACCACCACGCGCGTATGCTGGTTTTTATCCAGCAGGGCACGGACTTCAGCTTCCGGCGCGCTCAGATCGATATGTTCAATATCGTGACGCGACGTCATGATGCTGCTTACCGTGCGCTGATTAAGGTTCAGCACGCGCTCAATCATCCGCCGCTCCTGCGGGTTGAAAATCTGGCCATCGTCGCCGTCGCGCAGCATCGAGGCGGCATCGGCATCCAGCTCTGCATCTTCTTTACGCCCGCTCAGCAAGCGCATGACCGTTTCGGTGGTGCGCTGGCGCAGCGTTCGGTTGGCGAACAGAAAACGGCGGCGGTTGAAGATTGCCAGCTGGTTCAGCGCTTCAATCATGACCGAGAAGCCAATGGCGGCGTACAGGTAACCTTTCGGAATATGGAAACCAAAGCCGTCGGCCACCAGGCTGAAACCAATCATCAGCAGGAAGCTGAGACACAGAATAACAATCGTAGGATGGTTATTGACGAAGCGGGTGAGGGTTTTACTCGCCAGCAGCATCAGCGAAATGGCGATAACCACCGCCGCCATCATCACGGCCAGGTGATCAACCATCCCCACGGCGGTGATCACGGAATCCAGTGAAAAAACCGCGTCCAGCACAACAATCTGCGTCACCACGGCCCAGAATTTCGCGCCACGCCGCTGCGTGGGATTGTCGCTGTCTTTCCCTTCGAGGCGCTCGTTGAGTTCAACCGTTGCTTTAAACAACAGGAATAGCCCGCCCACTAACATGATTAAATCGCGGGCGCTGAAACTGAGGCCGCGTACGGTAAATAAAGGTTGGGTCAGCGTGACCAGCCAGGAAATTGAGGCCAGCAGCAGCAGACGCATCAGCATGGCGAGTATCAGACCGGTGACGCGCGCGCGGTCACGCTGTGCTGGCGGCAATTTCTCGGCGAGAATTGCAATAAAAACCAGGTTATCAATACCGAGCACCAGTTCAATCACTACCAATGTGACCAGACCAGCCCAGATTGACGGATCGGCAATCCATTCCATCGTTAACGTAACACCTTATGTGATATGACAATTGTCACAATGCGATCATGGATAAAGCTGAGATAAATTGCAATGTCAGCCTGCGATTTATCTTATTTTAGGTGGTTATTTAAAACGCTTTAAATGTTATTTCCTTATTGTTTCTGGGATTAACTATCACTATTTAAATATGGAAAATAAGAAAAGTCGCATTGGTAATACCATGTCAGTTTTTTGTCAATATGCGGTAAATCCTAAAAAGCTAAAATTTTGGTCTTAATATTATTCTTAAAAAGATGTTTATCTCTGAATGTCGCCTTGCCTGCTATTCGCTTAGCTGCAACAATTCCTCCAGCATCGTTCAAATATACCAGCGTCTTTATTTTCAGCATTGTTAATCAGTGCGAAAGCCGGTACCTGCCGTATTTTATCTGGTTGGCAAATAGCGCCACCAGAAAGAGGATGTAATGGATGACTATCAATGACTTAGCGTCAATCAGTGAATTGGTAACTGAAAGCCAGGGGCGGTAGCGTGCCTGCGGGTATGTCAATCAGCCTGGATTATTCTGTAATCGCATGTGGTTGAATAAACGCTTTTTAGGACTGATGCCAGTTATATTTCTCAAGAATTAACTGCATTCTGAATCTGTGTACAGCTTGAGCGCTTATTTAAATCGCACAGGATAATTACTCTGCCAAAGTGATAATTAATCAATGATGAAATCTAAAACGAAATTGATGCCATTATTGGTGTCCATTAGCTTGATGAGTGGCTGCACCGTCTTCCCCGGGAGCAATATGTCTACGATGGGAAAGGATGTGATTAAACAGCAGGATGCTGATTTTGATATAGACCGTATGGTGAATGTCTATCCATTAACCCCACGTCTGATTGAACAATTGCGCCCGCGCAACAATGTTGCTCAACCGAATATGTCACTGGATCAGGAGATTTCCGCCTACCAGTACCGCGTTGGCCCAGGGGATGTGCTGAACGTAACCGTGTGGGATCACCCGGAACTCACCACGCCAGCCGGTCAGTATCGTAGTTCGAGCGATGCCGGTAACTGGGTACAACCCGATGGCACCATGTTCTATCCGTATGTCGGCAAGATCCACGTTGCCGGTAAGACGCTGAATGAGATCCGTAGTGATATTACCAGCCGTTTAGCGACCTATATTGCTGACCCGCAGGTGGACGTTAATATCGCCGCGTTTCGCTCGCAAAAAGCCTATATCTCCGGCCAGGTGGCAAAATCTGGTCAGCAGGCGATCACCAACGTACCGCTTACCGTTCTTGACGCGATCAATGCCGCAGGTGGTCTGACCGACAGCGCAGACTGGCGCAATGTCGTGCTGACACACCAGGGCCAGGAGCAGCGCATTTCACTGCAGGCGCTGATGCAAAACGGCGATCTCAGCCAGAACCGTTTGCTCTACCCCGGCGACATTCTGTTTGTTCCGCGTAATGACGATCTAAAAGTGTTCGTGATGGGCGAAGTGAAAAAACAGAGCACGCTCAAAATGGACTTCAGCGGCATGACGCTGACCGAAGCGCTCGGCCAGGCCGAAGGTATCGATCTGACCACCTCCAACGCCAGCGGCATTTTTGTTATTCGTCCGCTCAAAGGCAACGAAAGTGGCCGTGGCAACAAGATCGCCAACATCTACCAGCTCGATATGTCGGATGCCACATCGCTGGTTATGGCAACGAACTTCCGTCTCCAGCCGTATGACGTGGTGTATGTCACGACTGCACCGGTTGCGCGTTGGAACCGTCTTATCAACCAGTTGCTGCCGACAATCAGTGGCGTTCGCTACATGACCAACACGGCCAACGACATCCAAAATCTGCAATGACTATGTTCAACAAAATTCTGGT
Organism: Kosakonia sp. AG348; assembly: GCF_003337365.1. Taxonomy (NCBI): domain Bacteria; kingdom Pseudomonadati; phylum Pseudomonadota; class Gammaproteobacteria; order Enterobacterales; family Enterobacteriaceae; genus Kosakonia; species Kosakonia sp. AG348. Next base: position 482,599 of record NZ_QPJR01000004.1, on the reverse strand, counting down.
GGTATGCGTGGGGAACATTTGCCGTTCCCCGACGGCAGAACGGCTGCTGAAAAAATACCAGCCCGCTTTAACGGTGGCGTCAGCCGGGCTGGGCGCGCTGGTTGGACGTAGCGCGGACGCCAACGCCGTGAGTGTGGCGGCGGATCATCAACTCTCTCTGGAAGGGCATTGCGCGCGACAAATTACCGGAAAAATGTGCCGCGAATACGACCTGATTCTGGTGATGGAAAAACGTCATATTGCCCGCCTGTGCGAGATTGCCCCGGAAATGCGTGGAAAGGTCATGTTATTTGGCCACTGGGATAACGAGCGGGAGATCCCCGACCCGTATCGCAAAAGTCGTGAAGCTTTTGAAGCTATTTACACCTTACTTGACCAGTCTGCCCGCCATTGGGCGCAGGCATTGCAAGCTCAGCAGGGATAATAATGACAGAGAAAACACACCATTCGCATTCTGCTGCCCCGGCGGTGGGCAACGACGAAATCGATATTGGCCGTTTGCTCGGCACAATCATTGAAGCTCGCTGGTGGGTGCTGGGCATCACCTCGGTCTTCGCACTGATTGCTGTTGTCTACTGCCTGTTCGCCACCCCCATTTACAGCGCTGACGCGCTGGTGCAAATCGAGCAGAACACCGGAAGTTCGCTGGTACAGGATCTGAACAGTGCGCTGTCGAATAAGCCACCGGCGTCGGACGCGGAAATCCAGCTTATCCAGTCACGCCTGGTACTGGGTAAAACCGTTGACGATCTTGATCTGGATATCTCCGTGGTCAAAAACACCTTCCCGCTGTTTGGCGCAGGGTGGGATCGCCTGATGGGACGGCAGAACGAGACGGTGAAAGTCACCACGTTCACGCTGCCAAAAGGCATGAACGATCAGACCTTCACATTAAAAGTGCTCAGCCCGAAACAGTATCTGTTAAGCAGCGACGGCGGTTTTGAAGCGCGCGGTGAAGTGGGGCAACAGCTCAGCAAGCAAGGCGTCACCATGATGGTGAGCGCCATTCAGGCCTCGAATGACAGCGAGTTCACCGTGACCAAGTTTTCTACGCTTGGCATGATTAACAACCTGCAAAACAACCTGACGGTAACCGAAAACGGCAAAGACACCGGTGTGCTGAGCCTCACCTATACCGGCGAAGACCGTGATCAGATCCGCGCCATTCTGGACAGCATCACGCGCAACTACCTTGAGCAAAATATTGAGCGCAAATCCGAAGAAGCGGCCAAAAGCCTGGTCTTCCTCGATAAGCAACTGCCGGAAGTGCGCAAAAACCTCGATGAGGCCGAGGAAAAACTGAACACCTACCGTCAGCGCAAAGACTCCGTCGACTTGCCGCTGGAAGCGAAATCGGTGCTCGATTCGATGGTCAACATCGACGCGCAGTTGAACGAACTGACTTTCCGCGAAGCCGAAATCTCCAAGCTCTATACCAAAGCGCACCCGGCGTACCGCACCCTGCTGGAAAAACGTAAAGCGCTGGAAGATGAGAAAGCGAAGCTGAACGATCGCATCACCGCGATGCCGGAAACGCAGCAGGAGATTGTGCGTCTGACGCGCGATGTCGAATCAGGCCAGCAGGTTTATATGCAGTTGCTGAACAAACAGCAGGAGCTGCGTATCACCCAGGCGAGCACCGTTGGCGATGTGCGTATCGTCGACCCGGCCATTGCACAACCGGGCGTACTGAAGCCGAAGAAAGCGCTGATCATTCTTGGCAGCATTATCCTGGGCCTGATTGTTTCGGTGGTCGGTGTGCTGCTGCGCTCGCTGTTTAACCGCGGCATCGAAAGCCCGCAAGTGCTCGAAGAACAGGGCATCAGCGTTTACGCCAGCATTCCGCTGTCGGAGTGGCAAAAAGCGCGCGATAGCGTCAAAACCATCAAAGGGGTTAAACGCTATAAGCAGAGCCAACTGCTGGCGGTGGGGAATCCGACGGATCTGGCCATCGAAGCGGTGCGCAGCCTGCGTACCAGCCTGCACTTCGCCATGATGCAGGCTAATAACAACGTGTTGATGATGACCGGGGTCAGCCCGTCAATCGGTAAAACCTTTGTCTGCGCCAACCTGGCCGCGGTGATTAGCCAGACCAATAAACGCGTGCTGCTGATCGACTGTGACATGCGTAAAGGTTACACCCACGAACTGCTGGGCACCGACAACGTGAATGGCCTGTCGGAAGTGCTGGCCGGGAAGGGCGCTATCGAAAATTGCGCGAAGCCGACCTCTATCAGCAACTTCGACCTTGTTCCGCGCGGTCAGGTGCCGCCAAACCCATCTGAACTGCTGATGAGCGAACGCTTCAGTCAGCTTGTGAAATGGGCCAGCAGCCACTACGACCTGGTGTTGATCGATACCCCGCCGATCCTTGCGGTAACGGATGCGGCAGTCGTGGGTCGCCATGCAGGAACCACGCTGATGGTGGCGCGTTACGCGGTGAATACGCTCAAAGAGATCCAGACCAGCCTGAGCCGCTTCGAGCAAAACGGTATTCAGGTGAAAGGGGTGATCCTGAACTCGATTTTCCGCCGCGCGACCGGCTACCAGGATTACGGCTACTACGAGTACGAATACAAGTCCGATTCAAAATAACCAGACCTTACCTCTATCCCTCAACGCGCTGCGCCTTTTCCCTGACGGGAAAAGGCGGCAGTAAGGGCGAAAGCGGCATGTTGAACGCATTAGGGAACGCATCATGAGTACAACAGCAAACCCATTAATTTCAATTTATATGCCAACCTGGAACCGGCAACAGCTGGCGATCCGCGCGATTAAATCGGTGCTGCGCCAGGATTACCCGCACTGGGAAATGATCATTGTTGATGACTGCTCCGCAAGCTTCGAGCAGTTGCAACAGTTTGTTGATGAGCTGGGCGACCCGCGTGTCAGTTACACGCGCAACGCCTTTAACTCCGGAGCCTGCGCGGTGCGCAACCAGGCGATTTTGCAGGCGAAAGGCCAGTACATTACCGGTATTGACGATGACGATGAATGGACGCCAAACCGCCTGTCCGTTTTTCTGGCGCACAAACATCTGCTTAATACCCGCGCCTTTTTGTACGCCAACGATTATGTCTGTCAGGGCGAAGTCTATTCGCAACCGGCGAGCTTGCCGCTGTACCCGAAATCGCCGTTCTCGCGCAAGCTGTTCTACAAGCGCAACATCGTTGGCAACCAGGTTTTCACCTGGGGCTGGCGTTTTAAAGAGAGCTTGTTTGATACCCAACTGAAGGCGGCACAGGATTACGACATTTTCCTGCGAATGGTCGAGGAGTACGGCGAGCCTTGGAAAATCGAAGAAGCCACGCAGATCCTGCACATTAACCACGGTGAAATGCAGATCACTTCTTCACCGAAGAAGTTTTCCGGCTACTTCCACTTTTATCGTAAGCACAAAGACAAATTCGATCGCGCCAGCAAGAAATATCAGCTGTTTACCCTCTACCAAATTCGCAATAAGCGGATGAACTGGCGCACCTTGTTGACGCTGTTTTCTCTGCGTAACGGTAAGCGTCTGGCTGATGGGCTGCGGGGGAAATAATGCGTCTGGAAGATTTTCGCGCTAATCACTGGAATTTGCGCCCGTGCTGCATGGTTGCGGCGTACCGCATTGCCCATTTTTGCTCCGTGTGGCGCAAAAAGCATGTCATCAACAATCTCTGGGCCGCGCCCGTCATTTTGTTGTACCGCTTTGTCACGGAATGCCTGTTTGGCTATGAAATTCAGGCCGCCGCGACGATTGGTCGCCGCTTTACCATTCATCATGGCTATGCGGTGGTGATCAATAAAAATACCGTCGCCGGGGATGATTTCACCATTCGTCATGGTGTCACTATCGGCAACCGTGGTGCCGATAGCATGGCCTGCCCGGTGATTGGCAACAATGTTGAACTGGGTGCCAACGTGGTGGTGATTGGCGATATCACCATTGGTAACAACGTCACCATTGGCGCGGGTAGCGTGGTGCTCGACAGCGTGCCGGACAACGCGCTGGTGGTCGGTGAGAAAGCGCGCGTGAAGGTGATTAAATGAATATTTTGCAATTTAACGTGCGCCTTGCAGAAGGCGGTGCCGCAGGGGTTGCGCTCGATTTACATCAGCGCGCGCTGCAACAGGGCATTTCATCACGTTTTATTTACGGCTATGGCAAAGGCGGCAAAAAAAGCGCCAGCCACGACAACTATCCGCAGGTCTATAAACAGACGCCACGTCTGACTTCCATCGCTAATCTGGCGCTGTTTCGCCTGTTTAACCGCGATGTTTTCGGCAACCTGAATAATCTCTATCGCACTGTGACCCGCACGGATGGCCCGGTGGTATTGCATTTTCATGTGATGCACAGCTACTGGCTGAATTTGCATGAACTGGTGACGTTTTGCCAGAAGGTGAAAGCGCACAAACCGGATGTCACTTTTGTCTGGACGCTACATGATCACTGGAGCGTGACCGGGCGCTGTGCCTTTACCGATGGCTGTGAAGGCTGGAAAGAGAATTGCCGCAAATGCCCGACGCTGTCGAACTACCCGCCGGTGAAGGTTGACCGCGCGCATAAGCTGGTCGACGGCAAGCGTCAGTTATTTAACGACATGCTGGCGCTCGGCTGCCAGTTTATCTCTCCCAGCCAGCACGTGGCGGACGCCTTTAATAGCCTGTATGGCGCCGGGCGCTGCAGCATTATCAATAACGGTATTGATGTGGCGACAGAAGCGATTCTGGCCGAGCTGGCTCCGGTGAAAGTGACGCAAGGTAAACCGAAGATTGCGGTGGTGGCGCACGATCTACGCTATGACGGGAAAACCAACCAACAACTGGTACGCGACATCATGGCGATGGATGACCGTGTGGAACTGCATACCTTCGGTAAGTTTTCCCCGTTTGAGGGCAGCAATGTCATCAACCACGGTTTTCTGACCGATAAGCGCAAATTGATGAGTGAACTCAACGAGATGGATGCGCTGGTTTTTAGCTCTCGCGTGGATAACTATCCGCTAATTCTGTGCGAAGCGTTATCTATCGGTGTGCCGGTGATTGCCACCCACAGCGATGCGGCACGCGAAGTGTTGCAGAAGTCGGGCGGGAAAACGTTCAGCGAGCAGGAGGTGTTGCCGCTGGTACAGTGCCATAAAGCCGACATTGCCCAGGCTGTATTTGGCGAAAGCCTCGACGCGTTCCGCGCGCGCAGCCGCCAGGCGTACAGTGGCCAACAGATGCTGGAGGAGTATGTCTCATTCTATCAAGGTCTGTAGCTACCTCCTGCTGCCGCTCATTTACCTGCTGGTTAACGTCAAACTCCTCCAGTTAGGAGAGAGTTTTCCGATCACTATCGTGACGTTTTTGCCAGTGCTGCTGTTGCTCTATGTTGAGCGCATCAGTGTAAAAAAACTGATGATAGCGCTGGGGGCCGGGGCAGGGCTGACGCTGTTTAACTTCATTTTTGGTAAGTCGCTGGACGCCAGTAAATATGTCACCTCGACGATGTTGTTCGTTTATATCGTGATCATCATCGGCATGGTGTGGAGCATCCGCTTCAAAACCATTTCACCGCATAATTACCGTAAGATCTTGAGATTTTTCTATGCGGTAGTGGCATTCGTGGTGCTGCTGGCGGCGATGGAAATGGCGCAGATTATCCTCACTGGCGGCAGCAGTTTAATGGAGACGATTTCGAAATATCTCATCTATAGCAACAGTTACGTGCTGAATTTTATCAAGTTCGGCGGTAAACGTACTACGGCGTTATATTTCGAACCGGCATTCTTCGCTCTGGCGTTAATCTCAATTTGGCTCAGCATCAAACAGTTTGGTATCAAAACGCCGAAGACCGATGCTATGATTTTGGCAGGGATAGTTCTTTCGGGATCGTTCTCAGGGGTAATGACATTTATCCTGTTTTATCTGCTGGAATGGGCTTTCCAGTATCTGAACAAAGAGGCGATCCGTAAAAAGTTACCATTGGCAATTATTTCACTGGCAGTCTTTATTGTTGGCGTTGTATTTGCTTTTCCATATATCGCAGAACGAATCGGCGATTTAGGTACGGAAGGCTCTTCCTCGTATTATCGTATTATCGGTCCGCTGGTGATGGTGGGATATTCACTGACCAATATTGATGGTGTAGTAAGATTTGGCTCACTTTACGAATATGTCGCATCATTCGGAATCTTTAACGGTGCGGACGTCGGGAAAACAATAGACAATGGGTTGTATCTGCTGATCATTTATTTTTCATGGTTTGCGGTATTACTGACCGGATGGTATCTGTTTAAAGTTGGGAAAATGACGATAAATGCCTTTGGCAACAATCAGAATTTTCGCGTTCAACTTTATCTGTTCACTCCGATATCGTTGTTTTTTACGGGGTCTATCTTTAGCCCGGAATATGCGTTTTTAATTGTTTGTCCGTTTATTCTGCGCAAAGCGTTGAATATCGCGGCTACATAAAGAGGTGGGTCAAATGCTGCTAAGTGTTATTACTGTCGCGTTTCGTAATTATGAAGGTGTGATGAAAACCTGGCAGTCGCTGGCTCACCTGGCGAAAGCGCAAAATATTGAATTCGAATGGATTGTGGTTGACGGCGGTTCTCAGGATGGTACTGAGGAATTTCTGAAAAACCTCAACGGTCAGTACAATTTACGCTATATCAGCGAACGCGATAAAGGCATCTATGATGCTATGAATAAAGGGATCGATATGGCCGCAGGACGCTTTGCGCTGTTTCTTAATTCCGGCGATATTTTCCATGAAGAAATTGTGGATGTTGTTCGTCAACTGAATGATGAGCAAGAAAACGCAATGTATATTGGCGATGCGCTGCTGGATTTCGGTGATGGCACAAAAATACGTCGTGGCGCAAAACATGGCTGGTATATTTACCACAGCTTACCGGCCAGCCATCAGGCTATATTTTTCCCGGTAAATGGTCTGAAAACTTACCCCTACGATCTGCAATATAAAGTCTCTTCCGATTACGCATTAGCCGCCAGAATGTTTAAAGCGGGTTTCCCGTTTAAGCGTTTGAAAGGCCTTGTGTCTGAATTTTCGATGGGCGGCGTATCAACGTCTAATAACCTTGAATTATGTCAGGATGCTCGCAATGTGCAGCGTAAAATATTACGCATGCCGGGCTTCTGGGCACAGTTGTCTTATATGTTGCGTTTACGGACGACCGGCAAAACGAAAGCCTTATATAACAAAGCATAACGCTCAGATATAAGGAAAAATGATGCAGGATTTAAAAGGATTCTCCGTGCCGAAAGGTTTTCGGGGCGGCAACGCTATTAAGGTTCAACTGTGGTGGGCGGTTCAGGCGACATTATTTGCCTGGTCCCCGCAGGTGCTGTATCGCTGGCGCGCATTCCTGTTGCGCTTATTTGGCGCAAAGGTTGGAAAAGGCGTGGTTATTCGTCCATCGGTAAAAATTACTTATCCGTGGAAATTAACATTAGGCGATTACAGCTGGGTAGGAGATGACGCAGTGTTATACACGCTGGGTGATATTTCTATCGGTGCGAATTCAGTGGTTTCTCAGAAATGTTATTTGTGCACCGGCAGTCACGATTATATGAGCGCGCATTTTGATATTAACGCGACGCCAATCGTGATTGGTGAGAAGTGCTGGCTGGCGACAGATGTGTTTGTCGCGCCGGGCGTCTCCATCGGCGACGGGACGGTAGTCGGTGCGCGCAGCAGTGTTTTTAAATCGCTTCCGGCAAATGTGATTTGCCGTGGCAATCCCGCAGTGGTGACGCGCGAACGCGTTGAAAAGGTAACTCCCTGAACTGGGACTATTGAGGAAAATAAATTATGTCTAAAGTCGCTCTCATCACCGGCGTAACCGGGCAAGATGGCTCTTATCTGGCTGAACTGCTTCTGGAGAAGGGTTACGAAGTTCACGGCATTAAACGCCGCGCTTCCTCATTCAATACCGAGCGTGTGGATCACATCTATCAGGATCCGCACACCAGCAACCCGAAATTCCATCTGCACTACGGTGACCTGACCGATACCTCCAACCTGACGCGTATCCTGCAGGAAGTGCAGCCGGATGAAGTCTACAACCTGGGTGCGATGAGCCACGTGGCTGTGTCGTTCGAATCCCCGGAATATACCGCCGACGTTGATGCCATGGGTACGCTGCGTCTGCTGGAAGCCATTCGCTTCCTGGGTCTGGAGAAGAAAACCCGTTTCTATCAGGCGTCCACTTCTGAGCTGTACGGCCTGGTGCAGGAAATCCCGCAGAAAGAGACCACGCCGTTCTATCCGCGCTCTCCATACGCGGTTGCCAAACTGTACGCGTACTGGATCACCGTGAACTACCGTGAATCCTACGGTATGTACGCCTGCAACGGCATTCTGTTCAACCACGAATCTCCGCGCCGCGGCGAAACCTTCGTGACCCGCAAAATTACCCGCGCTATCGCCAACATCGCTCAGGGTCTGGAATCCTGCCTGTACCTCGGCAACATGGACTCCCTGCGTGACTGGGGCCATGCCAAAGATTACGTGAAAATGCAGTGGATGATGCTGCAACAGGAAAAACCGGAAGACTTCGTTATCGCTACCGGCGTGCAGTACTCCGTGCGTCAGTTCGTCGAAATGGCGGCGGCACAGCTGGGTATCAAACTGCGCTTTGAAGGCACCGGCGTGGAAGAGAAAGGCATTGTTGTTTCCGTGACCGGCCATGACGCACCGGGCGTGAAACCGGGCGATGTGATTGTCGCCGTTGACCCGCGTTACTTCCGTCCTGCTGAAGTGGAAACCCTGCTGGGCGACCCGAGCAAAGCGCACGAAAAACTGGGCTGGAAACCGGAAATCACCCTGCAGGAGATGGTCTCCGAAATGGTGGCAAAAGATCTGGAAGCAGCGAAAAAACACTCACTGCTTAAGGCCCACGGTTACGAGGTTGCCATCGCGCTGGAGTCCTGAGCATGACCAAACAACGTGTTTTTGTGGCTGGCCATCGCGGGATGGTGGGGTCAGCCATCGTACGGCAGCTCGAACAGCGGGCGGATATCGAACTGGTGCTGCGTTCCCGCGAGGAGCTGAACCTGTTAGATAGCGCGGCTGTGAATGCGTTTTTCGCCAGTGAGCGTATCGACCAGGTTTACCTGGCGGCGGCGAAAGTGGGCGGTATTGTGGCGAACAATACCTACCCGGCGGACTTCATCTACGAAAATATGATGATTGAGAGCAACATCATTCACGCCGCGCACCAGAACGACGTGAACAAACTGTTGTTCCTCGGTTCGTCCTGCATCTATCCGAAACTGGCTCACCAGCCGATTGCGGAAAGTGAGCTGTTGCAGGGGACGCTGGAGCCGACCAACGAGCCGTACGCGATTGCCAAAATCGCCGGGATTAAGTTATGCGAATCCTACAACCGTCAGTATGACCGTGATTACCGCTCGGTGATGCCGACCAACCTGTACGGGCCGCACGACAACTTCCACCCGAGCAACTCGCACGTTATTCCTGCGCTGCTGCGCCGTTTCCACGAAGCGACGCAGGAAAATGCGCCGGATGTGGTGGTGTGGGGAAGCGGCACGCCGATGCGTGAATTCCTGCATGTGGATGATATGGCCGCGGCCAGCATTCATGTTCAGGAGCTGGCGCGTGAAGTGTGGCAGGAGAATACCGAACCGATGCTGTCGCATATCAACGTCGGCACCGGCGTGGACTGCACCATTCGTGAACTGGCGCAAACCGTGGCAAGCGTGGTCGGTTACAAAGGTCGCGTGGTGTTTGACGCCACCAAACCGGACGGCACGCCGCGCAAACTGCTGGATGTGACCCGCCTGCATCAGCTTGGCTGGTATCACGAGATCTCACTGGAAGCGGGGCTTGCCAGCACCTACCAGTGGTTCCTTGAAAACCAGCACCGGTTCCGGGGGTAAGTATGTTTTTGAGTCAGGAAGATTTTGCCACGGTGGTGCGTTCAACCCCGCTGATTTCCATCGATTTGATCGTGGAAAACTCACGCGGCGAGTTTTTACTCGGCAAGCGCACTAACCGTCCGGCCCAGGGATACTGGTTTGTGCCGGGCGGACGCGTGCAAAAGGACGAGCCGCTGGCGGCCGCTTTCGAGCGACTGACTCAGGCGGAACTGGGACTGCGCCTGCCGATGTCGGCAGGCGAGTTTTACGGCGTCTGGCAGCACTTCTATGACGATAACTTTTCCGGCCCGGATTTCACCACGCATTACATTGTGCTGGGCTTCCGCCTGCGTGTGGATGAGGACACCCTCGCGCTGCCGACGGAGCAGCACAATGATTACCGCTGGGGAACGCCGGAGTCGCTGATTGCCGACCCGCTGGTGCATGACAACAGCCGCGCCTATTTCCTCGACGCGCAGGGAGTACCGGGCTTATGAAAATCCTGGTCTATGGCATCAACTATTCGCCGGAGCTGACCGGGATCGGTAAGTACACCGGCGAAATGGTGGAATGGATGGCCCGTCAGGGCCATGACGTGCGCGTCATTACCGCACCGCCGTACTACCCGGAGTGGAAAGTGGGCGCGCATTACAGCGCCTGGCGCTGGCGCAAAGAGCAGGGCGTTGCCACCGTGTGGCGCTGCCCGCTGTATGTGCCCGCGCAGCCATCGACCTTAAAACGGCTGCTGCATCTGGGCAGCTTTGCCCTGAGCAGCTTCTTCCCGTTGATGGCGCAGCGTCGCTGGAAACCGGATCGCATTATCGGCGTCGTGCCGACCCTGTTTTGTACGCCGGGCATGCGCCTGCTGGCAAAACTGAGCGGTGCGAAAACCGTGCTGCACATTCAGGATTACGAAGTCGACGCCATGCTGGGGTTAGGCATGGCGGGCAAAGGTAAAAACGGTTGCGTGGCGAAGCTGGCGACCGCCTTTGAGCGTAGCAACCTACATAACGTTGACAACGTGTCGACTATCTCCCGTTCGATGATGAACAAAGCGCGGGAAAAAGGTGTGGCTGCGGACAACATTATTTTCTTCCCGAACTGGTCCGAAGTGGCGCGTTTTCGCGATATCGACGACGGAGCCGTCGCGCAACTGCGCCGCACACTCGGCCTGCCGGATGACAAAAAAATCATTCTTTACTCCGGCAATATCGGTGAGAAGCAGGGGCTGGAAAACGTCATTGAAGCGGCGGCCAAACTGCACCATCAGCCGTGGCTGTTTGTGATTGTCGGCCAGGGCGGTGGCAAGGCGAGGCTGGAAAAAATGGTCAGCGAGCGCGGGCTTCACAACGTGAAATTCTTCCCGTTGCAGCCGTACGACGCGTTGCCTGCCTTATTAAAAATGGGCGATTGCCATCTGGTGATCCAAAAACGCGGCGCGGCTGACGCGGTGCTGCCGTCCAAACTGACCAACATTCTGGCGGTCGGCGGCAATGCCGTCATTACCGCCGAAGAGAGTACCGAACTTGGCCAGCTGTGCCTGACCCAGCCTGGCATTGCGGTCTGCGTTGAACCGGAATCGGTGGACGCGCTGACCTGGGGCATTGAACGCGCACTGGCGATGCCCAAAAACAACACGGTGGCACGTGAATATGCCGAACGCACGCTCGAAAAAGAGAACGTGTTAAGCCAGTTTATTGCAGATATCAGCCCGGAGAATTCCACTCAGCCCGCACCAGCCCGCGAAAGCGTGCATGACGGCGAACTGAACTTCGATGGCAATGGGGATAAATCATGAGTCAAACACAACTCTATCCGGTCGTGATGGCCGGCGGCTCTGGCAGTCGTTTGTGGCCGCTGTCCCGTGTGCTTTACCCTAAACAGTTTCTCTGCCTGAAAGGCGAACTCACCATGTTGCAAACCACCATCTGCCGCCTGAACGGCGTGGAGTGCGAAAGCCCGGTGGTGATTTGTAACGAACAGCACCGCTTTATCGTCGCGGAGCAACTGCGTCAGCTGCACAAGTTGACCGAAAACATCATCCTCGAACCGGCAGGTCGCAACACGGCTCCGGCTATCGCGCTGGCGGCGCTGGCGGTAAAACGCCACAACCCGGATAGCGATCCGCTGATGCTGGTACTAGCTGCTGACCATGTGATCCAGGATGAAGAGGCGTTTCGCACATCGGTACGCAATGCGATCCCTTACGCCGAAGCGGGCAAACTGGTGACCTTTGGTATCGTGCCGGATCTGCCGGAAACCGGGTATGGCTACATTCGCCGCGGCGCGGTTTCTGCCGGTGAAGTCGATGCGGTGGCGTTTGAAGTGGCGCAGTTTGTTGAAAAACCCAACCTCGAAACGGCGCAGGGTTATGTGGCAAGCGGCGAGTATTACTGGAACAGCGGCATGTTCCTGTTCCGTGCCGGTCGCTACCTCGAAGAGCTGAAAAAATACCGCCCGGATATTCTTGAGGCCTGCGAAAAAGCGATGGACGCCACCGACCCGGATATGGACTTTATCCGCGTCGATGAGGCGTCTTTCCTCGCCTGCCCGGAAGAGTCGATTGACTACGCAGTTATGGAACGCACCGCCGATGCGGTTGTGGTGCCAATGGATGCGGGCTGGAGCGATGTTGGTTCCTGGTCGTCGCTGTGGGAAATCAGCCAGCACACGCCGGAGGGAAACGTCCATCACGGCGACGTCATCACCCATAAAACCGAAAACAGCTACGTTTACGCCGAATCGGGGCTGGTGACGACCGTCGGGGTGAAAGATCTGGTGGTGGTGCAGACCAAAGATGCGGTGCTGATTGCCGACCGTAACGCCGTGCAGGATGTGAAAAAAGTGGTCGAGAAAATCAAAGCCGACGGGCGCCACGAACACCATATCCACCGCGAAGTCTACCGTCCGTGGGGCAAATATGACTCCATCGATTCCGGCGACCGCTACCAGGTAAAACGCATTACCGTGAAGCCGGGCGAAGGACTTTCCGTACAGATGCATCACCACCGCGCTGAACACTGGGTGGTGGTTGCCGGTACGGCAAAAGTGACGATTGACGGTGAGGTGAAACTGCTGGGCGAAAACGAATCTATCTATATTCCGCTCGGCGCGCGCCACTGTCTGGAAAACCCCGGGAAAATTCCGCTCGATCTGATCGAGGTGCGCTCCGGTTCGTACCTTGAAGAGGATGACATTGTGCGGTTTGCCGATCGTTACGGCCGAATTTAATTCCCGTGCCGGATAACGCGAACGTTATCCGGTTTATAAATTTAAATTAATCAACAAGATATGGCCATTTTACGGTCACGGCTGACTGTTGCCTGAAGAAGAGGTAATGATGGAAAAATTAACCTGTTTTAAAGCTTACGATATTCGCGGCAAGCTGGGCGAAGAACTGAATGAAGATATTGCATGGCGTATTGGCCGCGCCTATGGGGAATACCTGAAGCCGCAGACCATCGTGCTGGGCGGCGATGTGCGCCAGACCAGCGAAGCGCTGAAACTGGCGCTGGCAAAAGGGTTGCAGGACGCCGGTGTGAATGTGCTGGATATTGGTCTTTCCGGCACCGAAGAGATCTATTTTGCCACTTTCCATCTGGGCGTTGACGGCGGTATCGAAGTGACCGCCAGCCACAACCCGATGGATTATAACGGCATGAAACTGGTGCGTAAGGGCGCGCGTCCGATCAGCGGCGATACCGGCCTGCGCGATGTCCAGCGCCTGGCGGAAGCCAATGACTTCCCGCCGGTGAACCCGGCAAGACGCGGCAGCTACGAGCAAATTAATCTGCGCGACGCCTATATCGATCACCTGATGGGCTATATCGACACCAACAACCTCAAGCCGCTGAAACTGGTAATTAACTCCGGTAACGGCGCGGCAGGTCCGGTGGTGGACGCCATTGAAGCCCGCTTTAAGGCACTGAATGTGCCGGTGACTTTCGTCAAAGTGCATAACGAACCGGACGGCACCTTCCCGCACGGTATTCCTAACCCGCTGCTGCCGGAGTGCCGCGACGATACCCGCAATGCGGTGATTGAGCATAACGCCGATATGGGCATTGCTTTCGATGGCGATTTTGACCGTTGCTTCCTGTTCGACGGGGAAGGGCAGTTTATCGAGGGCTACTACATTGTTGGCCTGCTGGCCGAAGCGTTCCTCGAAAAACATCCTGGCGCGAAAATTATTCATGACCCGCGCTTGTCGTGGAACACGGTAGATGTGGTTGGCCGCGCGGGTGGTACGCCGGTGATGTCGAAGACCGGCCATGCCTTTATCAAAGAGCGGATGCGCGAAGAAGACGCCATTTACGGTGGCGAAATGAGCGCGCACCACTACTTTCGTGACTTTGCCTACTGCGACAGCGGCATGATCCCGTGGCTGCTGGTCACCGAGCTGCTGTGCCTGAAAGGCAAGACGCTGGCGCAACTGGTGCGAGACCGCATGGTGGCGTTCCCGGCGAGCGGCGAGATCAACAGCAAGCTGGCGGATCCGGTGACGGCGATCAACCGCGTTGAACAACACTTCACGTCGGGTGCGCTGGAGATCGACCGTACGGACGGCATCAGCATCGCATTTGCCGACTGGCGTTTTAACTTGCGCTCTTCCAACACAGAACCCGTTGTACGTCTGAACGTTGAATCGCGGCACGACGAGGAACTGATGAAAGCGCGAACGCAGGAAATTCTGGCACTGTTAAATCAATAACGATAAGGCGTTCCTCTCCCCGATGCCGGGGAGGGTGAACATTACAGGCAGGTACAACAATGACTCATCTCAAAAAACGCGACCGGGCCAAAACGAATGCATCGTTAATCTCTATCGTGCAGCGCTTCTCCGACATCACCATTATGTTCGGTGGCCTGTGGTTGGTGTGTAAGGTCAATGCGCTGCCGTTCTTCTACATGCATCTGCTGATGGCTCTGATTACGCTGGTTGTTTTCCAGATGATCGGCGGAATGACCGATTTTTACCGCTCCTGGCGGGGCGTAAAAATCATGACTGAACTGACGCTGCTGTTGCAGAACTGGACGCTGAGCCTGATTTTCAGCGCCGGTTTGCTGGCGTTCAACAATGATTTTGACAATACCTTCAACATTTATCTCGCCTGGTATTTGTTGACCTCAATGGGGCTGATGATGAGCCGGGCGGTGATCCGCTTTGGCGCAGGCTGGTTGCGTAACCTTGGCTACAACACGCGGCGCGTGGCGGTGGCCGGTGATATGCCGATGGGCCAGGAACTGCTGGAAGGTTTTCGCAATGAGCCCTGGCTCGGGTTTGATGTGGTCGGGGTTTACCACGATCCACAACCGGGTGGCATTACAACCGGCTGGGCGGGAAATCTCGACCAACTGGTGGAGGATGCGAAAAGCGGGAAAATTCACAACGTCTACATCGCCATGTCGATGAACGATGCGGCCTGCATTAAAAAGCTGGTGCGCCAGCTCGCCGATACCACCTGTTCGGTGATCCTTATCCCTGACGTTTTCACCTTTAATATCCTGCACTCGCGTGTGGAAGAGGTGAACGGCGTGCCGGTGGTGCCGCTGTACGACACGCCGCTTTCTGGTGTTAACCGCATCCTGAAACGTCTGGAAGATATTGTCCTCTCCTCGCTGATTTTGCTGCTCATCTCCCCGGTGCTGCTGGCGATTTCGGTGGCGGTGAAACTCAGCTCGCCGGGGCCGGTTATCTTCCGCCAGACGCGCTATGGCATGGACGGTAAGCCAATCAAGGTGTGGAAATTCCGCTCCATGAAGGTGATGGAAAACGACAAAGTGGTGACCCAGGCAACGCAGAACGATCCGCGCGTGACGAAAGTCGGCAGCTTCCTGCGCCGCACGTCGCTCGATGAACTGCCGCAGTTTATCAATGTGCTGACCGGCGGGATGTCGATTGTTGGCCCGCGCCCGCACGCGGTGGCGCATAACGAGCAGTACCGCTCACTGATTGAAGGCTACATGCTGCGCCATAAAGTGAAACCCGGTATTACCGGCTGGGCGCAAATTAACGGCTGGCGCGGTGAAACCGACACGCTGGAGAAAATGGAAAAACGTATTGAGTTCGATCTCGAGTACATCCGTGAATGGAGCCTGTGGTTCGATATCAAAATCGTTTTTCTGACCATCTTTAAAGGCTTTGTTAACAAAGCGGCGTATTAAGGAAAGGTCATGAGCCTGAGAGAAAAAACCATCAGCGGCGCGAAGTGGTCCGCCATGGCGACCCTGACCATTATTGGTCTGGGGCTGGTGCAGATGACCGTGCTGGCGCGCATTATCGATAACCACCAGTTCGGTTTGCTGACCGTCTCGCTGGTGATTATCGCGCTGGCGGATACGCTGTCGGATTTCGGCATCGCAAACTCGATTATTCAGCGTAAAGAGATAAGCCATCTCGAACTGACCACGTTGTACTGGCTCAATGTTGGGCTGGGCATCGTGGTCTGCATCGCGGTTTTCTCGCTGAGCGGGGTGATCGCCGATGTGCTGAATAACCCGGATCTGGCACCGCTGATTAAAACGCTGTCACTGGCCTTCGTGGTGATCCCACACGGCCAGCAATTTCGCGCCTTGATGCAAAAAGAGCTGGAGTTTAACAAGATAGGCGCCATTGAAACGCTGTCGGTGCTGGCGGGCTTCAGCTTTACGGTTATCAGCGCGTTCTTCTGGCCGCTGGCGATGACCGCGATCCTCGGTTATCTGGTCAACAGCGCCGTGCGCACGCTGCTGTTTGGCTATTTCGGGCGCAAAATTTACCGCCCCGGGCTGCATTTCTCGCTGGCGTCGGTCAGCTCCAACCTGCGTTTTGGCGCCTGGCTGACGGCAGACAGCATCATCAACTATGTGAACACCAACCTCTCCACGCTGGTGCTGGCGCGTATTCTCGGTGCCAGTGTCGCCGGGGGCTACAACCTGGCGTACAACGTGGCGGTAGTGCCGCCGATGAAGCTCAACCCTATCATCACCCGCGTGCTGTTCCCGGCGTTTGCCAAAATTCAGGACGACACCGAGAAGCTGCGCGTGAACTTCTACAAGCTGCTGTCGGTGGTCGGGATCATTAACTTCCCGATCCTGCTGGGGCTGATGGTGGTGTCGAACAACTTTGTGCCGCTGGTGTTTGGCGACAAATGGAACAGCATTATTCCCATCCTGCAATTGCTCTGTATCGTCGGGCTGTTGCGCGCGGTGGGTAACCCGATCGGCTCGCTGCTGATGGCGAAAGCGCGGGTGGATATCAGCTTTAAATTTAACGTCTTTAAAACGTTTCTCTTTATCCCCGCCATCATTGTCGGTGGACATCTGGCGGGGGCGCTCGGCGTGACGCTCGGCTTTCTGCTGGTGCAAATCATCAACACCGTTCTGAGCTACTTCGTGATGATCAAACCGGTGCTCGGTTCCAGCTACCGTCAGTACATCCTGAGCCTGTGGCTGCCCTTTTACCTGTCGCTGCCGACGCTGGTGGTGAGCTATGGCCTGGGTCTGGCGCTGAGCGGACATCTGCCGCTGGCGGCGATGCTGGCGATTCAGGTCGCGGCGGGCGTGGTGGCATTCGCCGGGATGCTGATTGTGTCGCGTAATGCGCTGGTGGTGGAGATGAAACGCCAGTTTTGCCGCAACGAGAAACTTAAAACGCTGCTTCGCGCAGGATAAGAAACCTGATTGAACCCCTTTATGAGGTCGTTATGAAATTATTGATCCTTGGCAATCACACATGCGGCAACCGTGGTGACAGCGCTATTTTACGTGGATTGCTGGATGCGATTGCCCTGATTGAGCCGGATGCAGAGGTGGATGTGATGAGCCGCTATCCGGTGAGCTCATCCTGGTTACTCAACCGCCCGGTAATGGGCGACCCGCTCTATAGCCAGATGAAAGAGCAGAACAACGCCGCCGGATTGATGGGGCGCGTGAAGAAGGTGCTGCGCCGCCGTTACCAGCACCAGGTGCTGCTCTCCAGGGTGACGGATACCGGGAAGTTGCGCAATATCGCTATTGCACAAGGGTTTACCGATTTTGTCCGCCGTCTGGCGGACTATGACGCGATTATTCAGGTCGGCGGCTCTTTCTTTGTCGATCTGTATGGTGTGCCGCAGTTTGAACACGCGCTGTGTACGTTTATGGCGAAAAAACCGATCTACATGATTGGTCACAGCGTGGGACCGTTCCAGAACGAGGCGTTTAACCAGCTGGCGAATTATGTTTTTGGCCATTGTGATGCGCTGATCCTGCGTGAAACAGTCAGCCTGAACCTGATGAAGCAGAGCAATATCACCACGGATAAAGTCGAGCAGGGCGTCGATACCGCCTGGCTGGTGGATCACCATCAGCATGATTTTGTGGCCAGCTATGCGGTGCAGCACTGGCTGGATCTGGCGGCGAAAGAGAAAACCGTGGCGATTACGCTGCGTGAACTGGCGCCGTTTGATAAACGACTCAACACTACCCAGCAGGCCTATGAACAGGCTTTTGCCGAGGTGGTAAATCGGATCATTGATGCGGGTTATCAGGTTATTGCGCTCTCCACCTGCACCGGTATCGACAGCTACAACAAAGATGACCGCATGGTGGCGCTCAATCTGCGCCAGTATGTCAGCGACCCGTCGCGCTACCACGTGGTGATGGATGAGCTGAACGATCTGGAGATGGGCAAGATCCTTGGCGCGTGTGATTTAACGGTGGGTACGCGTCTGCACTCCGCGATTATCTCGATGAACTTTGGAACACCGGCGATTGCTATCAACTATGAACACAAGTCGGCAGGCATCATGCAGCAACTCGGGATGCCGGAAATGGCGGTCGACATTCGCCATCTGCTGGATGGTTCGCTGGCGGCGATGGCGGCCGACACGCTGGGGCAACTGCCTGCGATTAACCAGCGTCTGGCAACGGCGGTGGCGGCGGAGCGCGAGCATGGCATGAAAATGGTCAAATCGGTGCTCGATCGCGTACAGGGGGTGAAATGAAAGTCAGCTTCTTTTTGCTGAAGTTCCCCTTATCTTCCGAAACTTTTGTGCTCAACCAGATCGTTGCCTTTATCAATATGGGTTTTGAGGTTGAGATTGTCGCCCTGCATAAGGGCGATATGAACAATACACACGCGGCGTATACCGAGTACCGGCTGGCGGAAAAAACGCACTGGCTGCTGGCCGAGCCGGAAGGGAAGATGGCAAAACTGAGCTATCGCGGGCAGGCGATAGCGCGGGGTATCTGGAAATCCTCCACCTGGAAAGCGTTGAATATGTCGCGCTATGGTGACGAAGCCCGCAACCTGATCCTGCCAGCCATTTGCGGCCTCGCGCCGCGCACATTCAGCGCCGATGTCTTTATCGCCCACTTTGGCCCGGCAGGCGTTACTGCCGCCAAACTGCGGGAACTTGGCGTTCTTAAAGGCAAAATCGCCACCGTATTCCACGGCATCGATATCTCGCATCGCGACGTGCTGAACCACTATACGCCGGAGTATCAGCAGCTTTTCCAGCGCGGCGATCTGATGTTGCCGATCAGCGAGTTATGGGCCGGCAGACTGAAAAACATGGGCTGCCCGGAGACCAAAATTGCTGTGTCACGCATGGGGGTCGATATGGCCCGCTTTAGTCTGCGCTCAGTGAAAAACCCCGGTAGTCCGCTGCACATTATCTCTGTGGCGCGCCTGACCGAGAAAAAAGGGCTGCACGTTGCGATTGAAGCGTGCCGTCTGTTGAAAGAACGCGGCGTGGATTTCAAATATCGCATCCTCGGTATTGGCCCATGGGAACGCCGCTTACGCACACTTATCGAACAATTCCAGCTGGAAGATGTGATTGAAATGCCGGGCTTTAAACCCAGCCATGAAGTGAAAGCGCTGCTTGATGAAGCCGACATCTTTTTGCTGCCGTCAGTTACCGGCGCGGATGGGGATATGGAAGGGATCCCGGTTGCGCTGATGGAGGCGATGGCGGTGGGGATCCCGGTGGTTTCAACCGTTCATAGTGGCATTCCGGAGTTGATCGAGGCCGGACAGTCCGGCTGGCTGGTACCGGAAAATGATGCCGAGGCGCTGGCGCAGCGTCTGGCTGCTTTCCGTGATATGGAGAGCCGGGATTTAACACCGGTGGTGACGCGGGCGCGTGAAAAAGTCGAGAACGACTTCAACCAGAAGATCATCAACCAGCAACTTGCCAGTCTGTTGCAGACGCTTTAACAGAGGTTTTATGACCGTGAAGAAAACAGCAACTGCGCTATCGCGACGCACTTTCCTGGCCGCCGGTTCCGCGCTGGCGGCACTTCCTTTGCTACATATTCCCGCTGCCCGCGCGTTGGGGCGTAACGACACGGTCAGCATCAGTGATTACAACCGCAATGACTGGCCCGCGGCGTTTAAACAAGCTTTTGCTGACGGGCAAACGGTGGAAGTTCCCGCAGGTGTGGTCTGCGACAATATCAACACCGGTATTTTCATTCCTGCCGGTAAAACGCTGCTGGTGCGCGGCGCACTGAAAGGTAACGGGCGCGGACGCTTTGTGTTACAGGACGGTAGCCGTGTGGTGGGGGAGAAGGGCGGTAATTTCTATAACATCACGCTGGATGTGCGCGGTTCAGACTGCGTGATCAAGGGCGTGAACATGAGTGGCTTTGGCCCGGTGATGCAGATTTACATTGGCGGGAAAGAGGCGCGCACGATGCGCAATTTGGTCATCGATAACATCACGGTGAGCAAAGCGAACTATGGCATTTTACGCCAGGGTTTCCACAATCAACTGGACGGTGTGCGGATAACCAATGGTCATTTCAGCGACTTACAAGGTGATGCTATCGAATGGAATGTGGCCATCAATGACCGCAACATTCTGATCTCCGACCATGTGATTGATAATATTAACTGCACCAACGGCAAGATTAACTGGGGCATTGGTATTGGCCTGGCGGGCAGCACCTATGACAATAACTACCCCGAGGATCAAGCGGTTAAAAACTTTGTCGTGGCGAATATTACCGGTAGCAACTGCCGTCAGTTAGTGCATGTGGAAAACGGTAAACACTTTATTATTCGCAATGTGAAAGCGAAAAACATCACCCCGGATTTCAGTAAGAAAGCCGGGATTGATAATGCGACGGTGGCGATTTACGGCTGTGATAATTTCGTCATTGATAATGTTTCAATGGTCAATAGCGCCGGTATGTTGATTGGCTATGGTGTTATCAAAGGCGATTATTTGTCGATCCCGCAGAATTTCAAACTCAACGATATCCAGCAGGACAATAGCAGCAGCAAATATAAGCTGCGCGGTATCCAGATCTCGTCCGGTAATGCCACGTCGTTTGTGGCGATCACTAACGTGAAAATGCAGAGCGCGACGCTGGAGTTGCACAATAAACCGCAACATCTTTTCCTGCGTAATATCAACGTGACGCAACAGGCGGCCAACGGCCCGGCACTGAAGCTGAACTTCGATTTACGCAAAGATGTGCGCGGGCGTTTTATGGCGAAACAGGACACCTTGCTGTCATTGGCGAATATTCACGCAGTCAATGAAAACGGGCAAAGTTCAGTCGATATCGACAGAGTCGATCAGCATGTGGTGAATGTCGATAATTTGAACTTCCGTTTGCCGGCGAAGCGGCTCTAAGCGCGGGAAATGGCCTTTTACGATAAATCCTGGTGCTTTAACACCGGGGTTAGGATTACATCTACTGCCTTGCAGGGACATTAGGCGTAACATCTTTCACTTTCCTCGCTGCAAACGCACTGGCGAAAACAGGTTAAAGGTTTATAATTCATCCAATTATTATAGGTGGAAGAAATAATGGTTAATTTGAAAGCAGTTATTCCGGTAGCCGGTCTGGGGATGCATATGCTCCCGGCCACGAAAGCGATTCCAAAAGAGATGCTACCGATCGTCGACAAGCCGATGATTCAGTACATCGTCGACGAAGTTGTTGCTGCAGGGATCAAAGAAATCGTTCTGGTGACTCACTCGTCAAAAAACGCGGTGGAAAACCACTTCGACACCTCCTACGAACTTGAAGCGCTGCTTGAACAGCGAGTTAAACGTCAGCTGCTGGCGGAAGTGCAGTCTATTTGTCCGCCAGGCGTGACAATTATGAACGTGCGTCAGGCGCAGCCGCTGGGGTTAGGCCACTCTATCCTCTGTGCGCGCCCGATCGTTGGCGACAACCCGTTTGTCGTGGTGCTGCCGGATATCGTGCTGGATACGGCGACTGCCGATCCGCTGCGTTACAACCTTGCGGCGATGGTGGCACGCTTTGCTGAGACTGGTCGTAGCCAGGTGCTGGCAAAACGTATGAAAGGCGATCTCTCTGAATACTCCGTGATCCAGACTAAAGAGCCGCTTGATACAGAAGGCAAAGTCAGCCGCATTGTGCAGTTTATTGAAAAACCGGATCAGCCGCAGACACTGGATTCCGACCTGATGGCAGTGGGGCGCTATGTCCTTTCCGCTGATATCTGGCCAGAACTCGAAAAAACCGAGCCAGGCGCGTGGGGGCGTATCCAACTGACCGATGCGATTGCTCAGCTTGCGGAAAAACAGTCTGTTGATGCGATGTTGATGACCGGCGACAGCTATGACTGCGGTAAGAAAATGGGGTACATGCAGGCCTTTGTAAACTACGGTCTGCGTAACCTGAAAGAAGGTCAGAAATTCCGCGAAAGTATTAAGAAATTGCTTGCACAATAAGCGAGAATTTTAATCAAAAGCAACGGGTGGCAGAGAGTGAGACGAAGCTGGTTTGAGCTTAAGTAATCACTTTTTCTGCCTTTTTTTATAATTTTATCAATCGATTATTTGCGAATATCCGTTCAGATACTTCTTAATTGAGATGGCGATTTTCCCTTGTTTTCAGGATTATTTAAGGGGAGAATATCAGATTAGCATTTTGTGCCTACCCACTAAATTTAGGCTCTGCCTTTTTGAAGGCCAACTAACAATCTAATTGTTTTCAGTGTACTGGTAGCTGGCGAGCCTGGGGCGGTAGCGTGCTCTGAGGTTTACAGATTGCAGTGTGTCCCCAAAAATTTAGTTTGAAATTTAACATTACGAAGCAATACGGAATAGTCTCGTGAAAATACTCGTTACTGGTGGTGCAGGTTTTATTGGATCTGCGGTAGTTCGTCATATTATTAATAACACACAGGATTATGTGGTTAACGTAGATAAATTAACCTACGCAGGCAACCTCGAGTCACTGTTAGAAGTTGACAATGACCCCCGTTATGCTTTTGAGCGGGCAGACATCTGCGATGCTATCGAGATGGAGCGCATTTTTGCGGAACACCGACCTGATGCTGTGATGCATCTTGCTGCTGAAAGCCATGTTGATCGCTCAATTACTGGTCCCGCAGCTTTCATTGAAACTAATATCGTCGGTACCTATGTTCTTTTAGAAGCTGCGCGTAAGTATTGGTTAGAACTAACTGATCCCAAAAAAGCTTCATTTCGTTTCCATCATATCTCGACGGATGAAGTGTATGGTGATTTGCCCCATCCTAATGAAGTTCAATCGGGAACTGATTTGCCGCTATTCATCGAAACAACTTCCTATGCACCCAGCAGTCCCTATTCTTCATCTAAAGCATCAAGCGATCATTTAGTCCGAGCATGGCGCCGAACTTACGGTTTACCAACATTGGTAACGAATTGTTCAAATAATTACGGTCCGTATCATTTCCCGGAAAAATTGATTCCACTTATTATCCTGAATGCTCTGAGCGGTAAACCTCTTCCAGTTTACGGGAATGGCGAGCAGATCCGTGACTGGTTATATGTAGAGGACCATGCTCGCGCATTGTACAAAGTGGTGACGGAAGGAGCTGCGGGAGAAACTTATAACATCGGCGGCCACAACGAACGCAAAAATATTGATGTCGTGAGAACAATTTGTAGCATTCTGGATGACATTATCACGGACAAGCCTGCCGGAATAAGACACTTTTCCGATCTGATTACTTATGTTACTGATCGTCCTGGACATGATCTGCGTTATGCCATTGATGCTAGTAAAATTAAGAAAGAACTGGGTTGGGTGCCACAGGAAACGTTTGAATCAGGGATCCGCAAAACTGTCGAGTGGTACTTGGCTAATGAAAGTTGGTGGAAACGTGTTATGGATGGTTCATATGCTGGTGAACGTCTGGGATTAACGGAATAATAAAGGAATCAATGATGAAAGGTATTGTTCTCGCTGGTGGTTCCGGTACGCGTTTATATCCCATTACGCAAGGCGTGTCTAAACAGCTGTTGCCCGTTTATGATAAGCCTATGATTTTTTATCCTATTTCTGTCCTTATGCTGGCCAATATTCGGGATATTTTAATTATAACGACCCCGGAAGATATGCCCGCGTTCAAGCGTTTGCTTGGTGACGGTTCGCAATTTGGTATAAATCTTTCTTACGCAGTGCAACCTTCTCCGGATGGTCTGGCCCAGGCGTTTATTATTGGCGAAGAATTCATTAATCATGAACCGTGCGCACTGGTTCTTGGTGATAACATTTACTTTGGGCAAAGTTTCGGTAAGAAGCTTGAAGTTGCATCACAAATGACCAGCGGTGCCATGGTATTTGGCTATCAGGTGCAGGATCCTGAACGTTTTGGCGTTGTTGAATTTGACGCAAACTTTAAGGCACTTTCAATCGAAGAGAAACCCTTAAGACCAAAATCAAACTGGGCAGTGACGGGCCTCTATTTCTATGACAAACACGTAGTAGAGATGGCAAAACAGGTGAAACCGTCACAACGGGGTGAGCTTGAAATCACGACTCTGAACCAGATGTATTTAGAACAGGGTAACTTGCAGGTAGAGTTGCTGGGGCGCGGTTTCGCATGGCTTGATACTGGAACCCACGATAGTTTGGTAGAAGCATCTCAGTTTATTCATACTATAGAAAAACGTCAGGGTATGAAGGTTGCTTGTCTTGAAGAGATCGCCTACCGCAATGGATGGCTGAATAAGGAAAAAGTTGAAGAGCAAGCCCGCAAACTTGCTAAAACCGAATATGGCCGTTATCTGAAAATGCTTATTAATGAGTAAATTATATTTACCCTCTTTGTATATAAAAAGAAATAATTATAAGCAACAGACGGCAATATTTTCTTGTATAGTGTTTTCATTAAATAAATTATGCTTAGTTATAGTTCATATTATTAGAAAATAGAAACAGCTTAAGCTAAATGCCATTCATAGAAAAAGTCATCGACAATATGGCTGTTTCTGAGGTTAAATGCTTATAATAAATGATGTGAATTCAAGGGGCAATTCTGTGAAAGTTGTTGATACTGTTATTAATGACGTAAAAATTATTGAGCCGAGAGTATTTGGAGATGAGCGCGGTTTTTTTCTTGAGACGTTCGAAAAGAAACGTTATCAGGAAATGCTTAATATAAACCTTGATTTTGTGCAGGATAACCATTCGCGTTCTACAAAAGATGTTCTTCGCGGTTTACATTTCCAAAAGATTAACCCTCAGGGTAAATTAGTGCGTGTTGTAAGCGGAGCTGTGTTTGACGTTGCAGTTGATATTCGTCCTGACTCAACAACTTATGGGCGTTGGGTCGGTGTTGAGCTTTCTGCGGAAAATAAAAAGCAACTCTGGATTCCACCAGGACTTGCACATGGTTTTTGCGTTCTCACAGAAACGGCTGACTTTGAATATAAATGTACTGATTACTATTATCCAGAGCATGAGGGTTGTTTACTGTGGAATGACAGGGATGTTGGTATCGAATGGCCGATAATAAATCCTAAACTATCGGAAAAGGATAAAAAAGGTCTTACATTGGCGAATCTGTATAAATGAGAGTACTGCTAACCGGAGCTAAAGGACAGTTAGGACAAAGTCTTAGCACTTACATGCCGTCAGACTGGGTTGTTCTGGCTGCAGATAAAATACTCCTTGATATTGCAAATGAACAGAATGTCTATGATGTGATATCATATTTTAAACCCGATGTCGTGATCAATACAGCTGCTTTTACGTCAGTTGATGATGCTGAGAAAAATGTCGATGTGTCTAAGCAGGTTAATTTTTTAGGCGCGAAGTATGTTGCTCAGGCAGCAAAAAAGTATGGGGCAAAACTTATCCATGTGTCCACGGATTACGTATTTGATGGAAAAAGCACGGTGCCGTACACTGAGGAAGATAAGGTTAAATCGCTTAATGTTTATGGAAGTACAAAACATCTTGGTGAACTAGCTGTTCTTGAAAATCACTCTGATGCAATAGTAATTAGAACATCATGGGTCTATAGTGAATATGGCAAAAATTTTTTGAGAACAATCTTTAATTTTGTGCAAAGAAATAAAGATGTCAAAGTTGTATTTGACCAGATAGGAGCACCAACCTATGCTCCTGATATTGCTAAATTAATTATCGATATCATTAAGGAAAATAGGCTAGAACCTGGTATTTACCATTATAGTGGTGATACTGTTATGAGTTGGTATGATTTTGCTCAAAAAATTGCTGAAGCTGTAATTATCTCACATTCTAAAGTTGAGCGTATTAGTTCTGCTGAATATAAAGCTGAAGCCGAGAGACCTTCATACAGTGTTCTAAATTGTGATAAAATAGAAAAGCTAGGTTATAAACGATCTTGTTTCGCAAAAGGTTTTTATCAGTCTATTAGTGCGCTTATTAAAGAAAGTAAATGATTATGATTTCTTTTATTAATGAAATAATTGAATATAAGCAAGTTTTGAGGCAACTAATAAATCAACAAATTACGATGAGATATAGAAGGACCTTCTTCGGTTTCTTTTGGACCTTACTCAATCCTTTGTTGAACATGGCGATTATTGCTGTCGTATTCTCATTAGTAATGAAGTTTCAAGTTAATGAGTATGCTATATTTTTATTCGCTGCAATGATTCCATGGTCTATCTTTTCTAACTCGCTGAACCAGGGCGGTAGTTCATTACTGGCAAATGAATCTTTGTTTAAAAAAATATATCTCCCGAAACAATTGTTCGTAATTTCAATTGTCACTTCTACCTTGGTTGATTCATTATTAAGTACTGCCTGTCTGTTCATAATTGCATTAATATTGGGAGCCAAAATTACATTTGCACTTTTTTTCTTGCCTATGTCTTTTCTTTTGCTCGTCACATTCACCCTAGGTATAACGTTCATTCTTTCAATTGTAACTGTTTACTACAGAGATGTTCAGTACTTAATTGGAGTTGTTTTGCAAGCATTGTATTTTGCCACGCCAATTATTTATCCTATTAATGCTATACCTGAAAAATTTCACACGATATTCACTATAAATCCGTTAGTGTATTATATTGATCTTTTTCGCTCCCCTATTTATTATGGGCTTATTCCCAATATTCATACATTATTGATATGTTCTGTATGTTCGTTGTTGAGTATTGTCTGCGGTGTTGTTTATTTTAGGCGGAATGAAAAAAAAGTTATATTTAGGTTATAGATATGAATTCTGAAATAGTTCTTGAAAACGTTGCTTTACAATTTACGCTTCATCATAATAAAAGCTCAAGCGTAAAAGAATTATTCGCCAATCTCTTTACCACATCTTATCAAAAAAAAGCCGAAACTTTTTTAGCGTTAAAGGAAATAAACCTAAAAATAAACCATGGCGATAGATTAGGTATTATTGGGCACAATGGAGCAGGCAAAAGTTCTTTATTAAAGGTGTTATGTAAAATTTATACCCCAACAACAGGCGCTATTAATATTAAAGGTAAAGTAGCCCCTTTGCTTGAGATAGGCGCTGGTTTTAATCCCGAATTAAGTGGTAGAGAAAACATATACCTGAATGGTACTATTCTTGGCTATGACTTAAAGAAACTGAAAGAAATTGAGTCGGAAATAGTAAAATTTGCTGAGCTTGAACAATTCATCGATATGCCCGTGAAATACTATTCAACTGGCATGTATATGAAATTAGCTTTCTCAATTGCTACTGCTACTAAGCCTGACATTCTAATTCTTGATGAGCTATTTGCAGGTGGGGATGCTGAGTTCATTCTAAAAGCACAAGCAAGAATGAAGGCGATGATAGAAGATTCTAATATTATGGTATTTGTTTCACACCAAATGGAACTTTTGCTCGAACTTTGTAACAGAGTTATCTGGGTAGACCATGGAAGTATCATTGCCGATGGTCTTCCTGATGATATTATTAATCAATATTTGAATAAATGAGTGGTAATATTTGATGCGCAGGATTGCCTTTTACCTTTTTTATGACGAATGTGGTGAAGTGGATGATTATATACCATTCAAACTCACTGCCTTACAAGATTTTGTCAAAGACATTATAGTTATTTCTAACTCGAAAATAACCGCTGATGGAAGGGCTAAACTTGAAAATATTGGTGCGAAAGTTTTTTGTCGAGAAAATGTTGGTTTCGATGTATGGGGTTACAAAGAAGGTATCGAGTCTATTGGCTACGATAAACTAGCCAGCGATTATGATGAAGCTATTCTTCTAAATTATACTTTTTTCGCGCCTATTTTCCCTTTCGCTGAATTGTTTAATGAGATGAGCAGCAGAGAGTGTGATTTCTGGGGTATCAGTGAGCATGGTGAAGTGGTTCCAAACCCTTTCACAGGGACTGGTATATTGCCCCGCCACATTCAGTCTCATTTTATTGCCATCCGAAGTAAAATGTTGAGTTCAATTGAATTCAAAAAATATTGGCAAGATATGCCAATGATTACGAGTTATACGGATTCCGTACTCAAACATGAATCACGTTTTACCGATCATTTCGAGTCGATGGGCTTTACTTCATCCGTTTATATTAATAATGATGATTATCCATCAACATATCCAACATTTATTGATGTAAAACAGACAATAGAGAATCGATGTCCGATTCTTAAACGTCGTCTTTTTTTTCACGATCCTTTTTGGCTTGATATCAACTGTGTTGACCTGCGTGGTGCCATTGAGGAAGTAGAAAAAAATAGTGACTACGATATAGCTCTTATTAACCAAAACATTAATAGGACAGTTAAGCCTAGAGTTCTTTATACAAATTTGGAACAGCTAAGGATCATACCTGATAACTACGTTTCTCCTGAATATTCTGATGAACAGAACCGCGGAGCCAAACTTGCAGTAATAGCTCACGTTTATTACTCTGATATGTGGGAAGAAATATTCAATTACATTAAAAACATTCCTTATAAGTATGATTTATATATTTCAACTTCTAGCGAAAAAGATGCCGTTATTCTCCGAGATAAAACTGAAAATATTGGTCAAAATGTTAACGTCCGCGTTGTAGAAGAAAACCGTGGTCGTGATATGTCATCACTTTTTATCACTTTCAAAGATGTTTGTACGAATGATAAATATGATTATATCTGCCGTGTACATTCCAAAAAATCCCCGCAAAATGGGTTTGCTCGTGCGGATTCCTTTAAGAAACATCTTTATCAAAACCTCTTGGGTTCATCTGAATATATCAGTAATCTTATTGGTTTCATGAATCAACATGAAGATATAGGTGTGCTTTGTCCACCGCTTGTACATATCGGCTACCCTACGATGGGGCATGGCTGGTTTGCTAACTACGGGCCAACTGCAGCACTCTGTAAGAAATTAAACATAAAGGTTCCTCTGGATGATGATACACCAGTTGCAGTCTACGGAACGATGTTTTGGTTTAGACCAGCAGCATTACGTCCTTTGTTTGAGTATGACTGGAAGTGGACTGATTTCAATGCGGAACCAGCTCATGTTGATGGGAGTTTGTCACATGTACTGGAACGCATTATTAGTTATGTATCGAAAAATGAAGGATTTAGCGTTTATAGTGTAATGACGCCTTCGCAGGCAGAAAAGAATTATACTAAACTAGAGTTTAAACATCAGAAGATTATGTCCACACTACCTAATGGTGATGTGTATTGGCAGTACTCAAGCTTGCTAAGACTATTTACAGACTCAAAATCAGGTAAACCAGATTTTCTTGCAGTGCTAAGTGGTTGTTTCAAGCTTCTGTTCAGTTCGTTTAGACGAACTGTATGGGAAAAATATCCGCGTGGATCAAAAATGTTATACGGACCTTATCTTGTAATCAAAAAGGTCTATAAGTTTGCCAAATTTAAGAAGAAAAAATGATTATGAAAATTGCTGTTACTGGTGCAGGTGGCTATATAGGAAAACATGTTGTAAGGGCATTAGCATTAATGCACCATGACGTTAGTGCTATAGTATACCCTGGAACAAATAACGTGGTTCTCCCTGAAAATGGTAATACTATTTCTCCTACACTTATTGAAATGGATATTTTAGAAGCAACGGATGAGCAAATCATCAGAGTTTTCGGTCAATTTGATGCCGTTCTACATTTAGCATGGAATGCGGGTTTTAATCATCATGACCAAAGCCATATTTCTAATGTAATGCGCCACTATTCTTTCTTAAAAGCATTAATTACAGCCGGGGTGAAAAATATTTCTGTAGCAGGGACTATGCATGAGATAGGATACCATGTAGGCGAAATTACCGAAAATACTGCCTGCAATCCTATCAACCCGTATGGGATTGCAAAGAATTTTCTTCGCCAAGCCTGCATCTATGAAATGGAAAAAGCCTGTGTCTCACTTAAATGGCTGCGTATGTTTTACATAACCGGTGATGATAGAAATAGTAACTCCATTTTTGCTAAAATAATTGCTGCCGAAGATGCCGGCAAAGAGACCTTTCCTCTTAATAGCGGCGAAATGTTGTATGATTTTATTGATATTGACTGTTTAGCGCAACAGATTGCTACCGCAACAATTCAGACTGATATTCATGGAGTTATTAACTGCAGTAGTGGTAAGCCGAAGAGTTTGCGCACAGCAGTAGAAAATTTTATCGCTCAGCATAAACTTAAAATTAAACCTGAGTATAATGTTTATCCTGCTCGGCCATATGATTCACCTGCTATTTGGGGGGATAGTAGCAAAATCGAGAAAATAATGGCAAATGGTCACAGTGATGACAAACAAAGTTAATATTTGGGAATTGAGGGTAATAGCTATTATTGTAACTTTCAACCCTCTTATTTCTAATTTATCGTCCCTTGTGTCACAGCTACAACGCCAAAAATGTCGCATTATTATTGTTGATAATGGAAGTAAGAATGTAAAAGATATATCAAAACTTGAAAAAGATTACGATAATACTGAGCTTATATCTCTTGCTGAGAATGTTGGTATTGCCGCAGCACAAAATATTGGTATTCGCCATGGTCTCAACCATGGCGGTGATTTTACTTTACTTTTTGATCAAGACAGTAATATTTCTAACGATTATGTTGAACTCATGCTTAAGGACTTTCTATCTCTTAAGCGGATTAGTAGAATCGCTGCTCTTGGACCGACCTTACAGGACAGTAGATATAATAAAATATATCCAGTGATTCGTCTTTCCAATCATGGATTTCGTACGAAAATCACTCCAAACACAAGTTCAACTCAACCTGTTGAGGTCACGTGCATTATAGCTTCTGGAAGTTTAATAGATAATGCTATCTTTAATGCATCTACATTGATGGATGAAGTACTATTTATTGATTATGTCGATACCGAGTGGTGTTTACGAATTAGTAACTTAGGATTCAAGGTTTTTGTTACGCCAAATGTGATTATGCAGCATGCGATTGGTGATGCGCATATTCAAATATTTACATTTGTTGTTCCAGTACATTCGGTATGGAGACGTTATTATAGAGTAAGAAATGGTGTCCTTATGCTTAAAATGGCTCATGTTCCTAAACTCTTAGCAATGCGAGAAATAATGTTTTCACTAGTTCATCAATTAATATTATTGATCAAAACAAAAGAAATTGGTTATCTCAAAATTTATTTTCGTGCGATGTTTGATGCTATTAGAAAATCGATATGATACATATAATAATTGTAAGCCACCACCACGACGAGTATATTGTATCGTTAATCAAAAAAATAAAAAGTACAAGTCCCGATTCTAACTCATTATTTCATTTATATATCAAAGATAACGTCAATAGCTTTAAATTACAACGCTTTTGTAATGCGGAAAATATCGACTATATGGGTTCGAAGGAACGTTCTGGTTTTTCAAGGAATAATAATCTTGCAGTCGAGGAAATAATTAGGAAATACCATGTTAAAGATGAGGATTATTTTTTATTTCTAAACCCCGATATATTAATTGAAACCGAAACCATTATAAACCTTTCTAATATACTTGCAGATCATAAATATGATCTCTTCACTGCTGATTTATATAAGGATCAGCAGTTATCAGTACGGGATCCCTCTGTCCGCCATTTTCCAACACTAACCGATTTCTTTACTTCATATTTTTTTGGTTATAATAAAAGTATTATTGATCGCTCTGATATCAGTTGTCATCAAATGGTTGATTGGTGTGCTGGCTCTTTTTTAGGAATGAAATGCTCCGTCTTTAAGCATATCGAGGGGTTTGACGAGCATTTTTTTATGTATTGCGAAGATATTGATATTTGCCTCAGGGCAAAAAAAGCTGGATATAGATTAGTTTACCTTCCAGAGTTGAAGGTTGTTCATTTTAGCCAAAATGATAATAGGGCGCTATTTAGTAAGAATTTTTTATGGCATATTAAAAGTGTGATTTATATATGTCGTAAACATATTTTAAAACTATGCTGATGCTGAATGTTAACCTCACGCTAATAACTTATATAGTTCTCACAATAATTAAAATTTGGAGGGGGTTGTTCATGCTTAAAAATATATTTCTTATTCCGGACTAAAACGATTGCCGTAATGTGCACTTACATTGAAAGGATTATGCAAGAAGTTTAAATGGATACTATCGTTCACGTTTTATTTTAAGTTACCATGTCCTTTACTTTGACTCGCCCGGATCATCCGGAGGCGTATTTGCACCTGACAGGAGTATGTAATGTCCAAGCAACAAATCGGCGTTGTAGGTATGGCAGTTATGGGGCGCAACCTGGCGCTCAACATTGAGAGCCGTGGCTACACCGTTTCAGTTTTCAACCGCTCGCGCGAAAAAACCGAAGAAGTCATTGCCGAAAACCCGGGCAAAAAGCTGGTTCCTTACTACACCGTACAAGAATTTGTCGAATCACTGGAAACCCCGCGCCGCATCCTGCTGATGGTGAAAGCTGGTGCAGGAACTGATGCCGCTATTGACTCCCTCAAGCCATATCTCGATAAAGGCGACATCATTATTGATGGCGGCAACACGTTCTTCCAGGACACCATTCGTCGTAATCGCGAACTTTCGGAAGAAGGTTTTAACTTCATCGGCACAGGCGTTTCCGGTGGTGAAGAAGGTGCGCTGAAAGGTCCATCAATCATGCCTGGTGGTCAAAAAGAAGCCTACGATCTGGTTGCTCCGATCCTGACCAAAATTGCTGCAGTGGCGGAAGATGGCGAACCTTGCGTAACGTATATTGGTCCGGACGGTGCGGGTCACTACGTTAAAATGGTGCATAACGGTATCGAATATGGCGATATGCAGCTGATTGCCGAAGCTTACGCGTTGTTAAAAGGCGGCCTGAATCTCTCTAACGAAGAGCTGGCGAAAACCTTCAGCGAGTGGAACGCAGGTGAGCTGAGCAGCTATCTTATCGACATCACCAAAGATATCTTCACCAAGAAAGATGAAGAGGGTAAATATCTCGTTGATGTGATCCTCGACGAAGCGGCGAATAAAGGCACCGGCAAATGGACCAGCCAGAGCTCTCTGGACCTTGGCGAGCCGCTGTCGCTGATCACCGAATCCGTGTTTGCGCGCTATATCTCTTCTCTGAAAGAGCAGCGTGTTGCCGCGTCTAAAGTGCTTTCCGGCCCGCAGGCGAAACCGGCGGGTGATAAAGCTGAATTTATCGAGAAAGTACGCCGTGCGCTGTACCTCGGTAAAATTGTTTCCTATGCACAAGGCTTCTCTCAGCTGCGTGCTGCTTCTGACGAGCACAACTGGAACCTGAATTACGGCGAAATCGCGAAGATCTTCCGCGCAGGCTGTATCATCCGTGCGCAGTTCCTGCAGAAAATCACCGATGCTTATGCCGAGACCCCGGCTATCGCAAACCTGTTGCTGGCACCGTACTTTAAGAAAATTGCCGACGATTACCAACAGGCGCTGCGTGATGTAGTGGCCTATGCCGTGCAGAATGGTATTCCGGTACCGACCTTCTCTGCGGCGGTGGCATACTACGACAGTTATCGTTCTGCGGTACTGCCGGCGAACCTGATCCAGGCTCAGCGTGATTATTTCGGTGCGCACACATACAAGCGCACAGATAAAGATGGCGTGTTCCATACCGAATGGCTGGATTAATCTGATAATCACCCATCTGGTTTACCCAGGCCCGGTTGTTAAAACCGGGCCTTTTTTTCGTCTCAACCGCCGTTTTTTCGGGCAGTCATATTCATTTTGTCGATTATTTCCCGCTAAACCATACATAAACGCCGCTGTTGACGGCCGATTGTCGCCTTGACAGTCCCTCAACAGAAGAGGTAAAAAACCCAACAGTTATTGATATTAAGCGGGTGGCGACGGGATCGTCATCTCCGGTTTCATACACTCACAAAAGTTGCTTATCGAATGAAAATAACAATCTCCGGAACAGGTTACGTTGGGCTTTCGAACGGGATTCTGATTGCGCAGAACCATGAAGTGGTGGCGCTTGATATCGTTCAGTCCAAAGTAGATATGCTTAATCAGAAGATCTCTCCCATTGTGGATAAGGAGATCCAGGAGTATTTGCAGAATAAGCCGCTGAACTTCCGTGCGACGACGGACAAACTCGACGCCTATCGCGGCGCGGATTTCGTCATCATTGCCACGCCGACGGATTACGATCCGAAAACGAACTACTTCAACACCAGCAGCGTGGAGTCTGTGATTCGT
This sequence comes from Kosakonia sp. AG348, assembly GCF_003337365.1. Classification (NCBI taxonomy): domain Bacteria; kingdom Pseudomonadati; phylum Pseudomonadota; class Gammaproteobacteria; order Enterobacterales; family Enterobacteriaceae; genus Kosakonia; species Kosakonia sp. AG348. Next base: position 447,849 of record NZ_QPJR01000004.1, on the reverse strand, counting down.
GACGTTCATGAGATCAACCCGCAAGCGGTGATGATCATTAAATCCACTATTCCCGTTGGCTTCACCCAGTCCATCCGTGAAAAATACGGCATTGATAACGTTATCTTTTCTCCGGAATTCTTGCGTGAAGGCAAGGCGCTGTACGATAACCTGCACCCATCGCGTATCGTTATCGGCGAACGCTCCGAACGTGCCGAGCGTTTTGCTGCGTTGCTACAGGAAGGCGCTATCAAAAAAGATATTCGCGTTCTGTTCACAGACTCAACTGAAGCCGAAGCGATTAAACTCTTCGCCAACACCTATCTGGCGATGCGCGTGGCGTACTTCAACGAACTGGATAGCTATGCAGAAAGCCTGGGGCTGAACAGCCGCCAGATTATCGAAGGCGTATGTCTGGATCCGCGTATCGGCAATCACTACAACAACCCGTCGTTTGGCTACGGCGGTTACTGCCTGCCGAAAGACACCAAACAGCTGCTGGCGAACTACCAGTCAGTACCGAATAATATTATTTCGGCTATCGTTGATGCTAACCGTACACGTAAAGACTTTATTGCGGATTCCATCCTGGCGCGTAAACCGAAGGTAGTGGGCGTTTATCGTCTGATCATGAAGAGTGGTTCCGATAACTTCCGCGCCTCTTCAATTCAGGGCATCATGAAGCGTATTAAAGCGAAGGGCGTGCAGGTCATCATTTATGAACCGGTAATGCAGGAAGATGAATTCTTCCACTCCCGCGTGGTACGCGATCTGGACGCGTTCAAACAGGAAGCGGATGTCATTATCTCCAACCGTATGGCGCAAGAACTGGCTGATGTACAAGACAAAGTCTATACGCGCGATTTGTTTGGTAACGATTGATTTATCTTTGGCACCTCTATGAGGTGCCAGCTTTAACCGAATTCCCTTTGCGTATTTTCTTTTTTTCTCCTTTTTCAAACTGACATTAACATCGCGTGTTAATATTCCCTAACATGTCCATATTCAAAATGTAGAGACAGTGACCTGCTCCCCATTGGTTAACACACGACGATGTTAGTCATGTCTTCATCAGCAACGTGAGGACATCCCCATGAAGAAGCGTTTTTCTGACGAACAGATCATCATTATTCTTCGCGAGGCCGGGGCTGACATTTCCGCCCGTGAGCTTTGCCGTAAGCATGCTATTTCTGACGCAACCTTTTACACCTGGCGTAAGAAGTTTGGCGGCATGGAAGTCCCTGAGGTAAAGCGGCTGAAGTCACTTGAAGAGGAGAACGCCCGTCTCAAGAAGTTGCTTGCAGAAGCTATGCTGGATAAGGAAGCATTACAGGTAGCGTTGGGCCGAAAGTACTGACGACAGACCACAAGCGGGAAGCTGTTGTAGTGATGTGTAAAGCGACGGGGCTGTCGCAACGTCGAGCCAGCAAGCTGACTGGTTTGTCCCTGTCGACCTGCCGCTATGAGGCGCAGCGTCCGGCGGTTGATGCATATTTATCCGGGCGCAGCACTCAGCCGGCACTTGAGCGTCGGCGTTTTGGTTATCGTCGTATCTGGCAACTACTGCGACAAGAGGGCCTGCATGTTAATCACAAGCGCGTGTACCGCCTTTATCATCTCAGCGGCCTGGGTGTTAAGCGCAGACGACGTCGTAAAGGCCTGGCAACAGAACGTCTTCTATTGCTCTTTCCTGCTGCTCCTGACCTGACGTGGTCGATGGATTTCGTCATGGACGCACTGGCTACCGGACGCGGGATCAAGTGCCTGACCTGCGTCGATGATTTCACGAAGGAATGTCTGACAGTCACTGCTGCCTTCGGTATGTCAGGTATTCAGGTCACACGTGTTCTGGACAGCATTGCGTTATTTCGTGGCTATCCGGCAACGATCAGAACAGATCAGGGACCAGAGTTTACCTGCCGGGCACTGGACCAGTGGGCCTTTGAGCATGGCGTTGAGCTCCGGCTTATTCAGCCGGGCAAGCCGACACAGAATGGGTTTATCGAAAGCTTTAATGGTCGATTTCGGGATGAATGTCTGAATGAGCACTGGTTCAGCGATATTGTTCACGCCAGAAAAATCATTAACGACTGGCGGCAGGACTATAACGAGTGTCGGCCTCATTCCTCACTGAATTATCTGACGCCAGTGGAGTTTGCAGCAGTCTGGCGAAATGGAAAAAACGAAGATAAACAAAACGACATTATTAACTGATTATTGTGTTTAATATTGGGGGTAGGTCAGTTGTGTTTTTAGTTCTAGGCGGTTAATTTACACTTCAATGGATTCTGTGTGCGTTTTCTTATTTATTCTTATCTCCGGTATCACTTTGGCAATAATTACGGCTTCATTGTTTAGTGCACTGACAGTAAAAATGAAAAAATCTGTTCCCATCTGTAATGACCTTTGGTCAATAGAAGGATGAAGAAGTGAAGACACATCTGGTTTATACCAGATGTGTCTTCTTTATGCCTTTTATCTTAACCCATCAAATACGATACGTTTATTTTTCTCAATAAGATACTTCGAACCTGCTTCTGATAAATGCCCCCAATCCATAGTGGTAATATTTATAGCGCCCGGGGCTGTTCTTACTAGGCATCCCTCAGTGTTACACAAACTCTCTACCGAGGAAATATAATCTACATTTTCATTAATCATTGCTTCTTTGATTATTCTATCGAAGGAAAAAATATCATACAGGAGTCCATTTTTCATATACTCCGGTGGTAATGTCTTATTAGCATCATAGTAATGTATGATCTGCCGAATCAGGCCTTCATTCCATTCTGGGAAAGGACCGAAGATGACAATACGAGAATTTGGTGAAACATGTTTGATGCTTGAAATCGTGATATGCAATTGTTTTATCGTCCATGGCATATCCGATGAGCCGTTAGTGCCATGTGCCATCCAGGCAATTACAACAACTTTAGGTTGTACCATTTGAACGAAGCTGAGCCTATCATTGTTAGCTTTCAGGAGATCTTTTCCCGAATCAGTTCGTCTTCCTTTCACAAAAAATGGTGGCCCGTTACCATCAGTTGATTGACTGATATTTGCTTGATATCCCTCTTTTTCGATTACATATTTGATGCCAGGATAAAGCGATGCAGAATAGGAGTCACCCCATATAAAAATCTGGTTACGGTTTTTAGATATACATCCATTTTTAACCGCAATATCAGGTTCTACCGTATGACATACATCTTTGCGGATGCTTTTTTGGAAATGAAAATAGTCATAAGGATCTGTTATTGAAGTGAATGTTTGATAATCATGAGTTGCGTTATTTACTGACCGTGAGGATATTCCATCAAAACAATATGTTACAAAACCTATAATGCCCATAAAAAAAGTACTAAATAGCAGTATTATCGATATTAGCGTTTTTTGGGCGCTTTTTCGCAATGGTGTTTCAATATATTTATAAATTAAATACGCTACTACCAAGCATGATGTCATTAGGACAATCTTAAGCGTGGTACTTGGCTCATGACCTAAAATAATTCTTGTTCCTGAGTAAAATGACCAATGCACCATATATAGCGGATAACTAATTAACCCGATTGAAAGCAAAGGTTTCCATGTTAGTATTTTATTAAAACCACTTTTCTCGCCGTAAATGACCATTCCAGTGCCTAAAACGGGTAATAGTGCTACAATACCAGGGAATGGCATACTGCTGTTAATTGTAAAAAAACCACATATCAAGAAAATAAAACCTACCGTAGATATTATTTTGTGGCTCATTTTATTTTTGGCTGTTTTTTTTTCTCCTTGTGAAGCAATCATAGCTCCGAACATCAACTCCCAAGCTCTGGAAAAAGGTGAATAATAATTACTACCAGTGGCGGAATGCATTGTATAAATGCTGAATGCGAGGCTGGCGATAAAAAAAACGGTTCCTGTTACGTATAAGCTTCGTTTCGTTCGTGCAAAGAGAGTGAGAATGATTGGCCATAAAAGATAAAATTGCTCTTCAATACCTAAAGACCAAAGGTGCAGAAGTGGTTTGTAAGTCGCACTGATGTCAAAGTAACCTGTTTCTCGCCAAAGAAGTATGTTAGATAGAAAGAAGGCGCCGCCAAAAATGTGCTTAGCTAGAGATTTAAAATCACCCTGTAAAAACATAAACCAGCCCAAAGTATATATGGCGAAAAGCAAGATAAACAGGGCGGGAAAGATTCTAATTATACGCTTGACATAGAATTTTTTAAAAGAAAAATTTCCATTATCGATCTCTTTTATTATTATGGAAGTAATTAGATAGCCGGAAATAACAAAGAATACGTCCACTCCGATAAAACCACCAGGCATAACCTGAGGGAAGTAATGGAAAACAAATACCGAAAGCACTGCAATGGCTCGAAGTCCATCAATATCAGGTCTATATTTTATAAGCATAAAATTAAATAACTAAACCTTCGTTTAATAATACCCACCTTAACATACAGGTGGGTGTATATGGTGAATATTAGGATTGGATATAGTTAGTGTTTTAAACGTTATAAAACGCTCTGTACCAGTCAACAAAGCGCTTCACACCATCTTTGACTGAAGTCTGGGGCTTAAAGCCTGTCACCTCATACAGCGGCTGGGTGTCTGCGCTCGTTTCCAGCACATCACCTGGCTGAATCGGCATCATGTTTTTCTGCGCTTCAATACCCAATGCTTCTTCCAGTGCCGTGATGTAATCCATCAGCTCGACCGGAGAGCTGTTGCCAATGTTATAAACATGGTAAGGCGCAGAGCTGGTTGCCGGTGACCCGCTTTCAACTGTCCAGGTTGCATCCGGCTGCGGGATCACATCCTGCATACGGATAATCGCTTCCACAATATCGTCAATGTAGGTGAAGTCGCGCTTCATCTTGCCATAGTTGTAAACGTCAATGCTCTTGCCTTCCAGCATCGCTTTCGTGAACTTAAAGAGCGCCATGTCCGGGCGTCCCCAGGGGCCATAAACCGTAAAGAAACGCAGGCCGGTCGTTGGCAGACCATACAGATGCGAATAGGTGTGCGACATCAGTTCATTGGCTTTTTTCGTTGCCGCGTAGAGTGATACCGGGTGGTCAACTGAATCATCAGTGGAGAACGGCATCTTACGGTTTAACCCGTAAACGGAGCTGGAGGACGCATACAGCAGATGCTGCACTTTATGATGACGGCAGCCTTCAAGTACGTTCAGATGTCCAATCAGATTAGATTCTGCGTAAACGTGCGGGTTTTCCAGCGAGTAACGGACACCTGCTTGTGCAGCGAGATGAATAACGCGGTCGAATTTTTCACGCGCAAACAGCTGCGCCATCCCTTCGCGGTCAGCGAGATCGATTTTATGAAAGTGGAAATCGGGAGAGGCCAGTAAATCCAGGCGCGCTTGCTTCAGACTGACATCGTAGTAATCATTCAGGTTATCAATACCCACAACCTGGTGGCCCGCTTTCAGCAAACGTTCACTGACGTGATAGCCGATAAACCCGGCAGCGCCGGTGACCAGAAATTTCATCTTCAACCTCAATGTTTGATATGCACAACTTGTGATGCGAAAAACTGTGGTGGGATGATACCTGCTGTGGGAAATAATGGTAACTGCTTTATCAGCGATAAATAAGAGGGAGCGTGATAGCTCCCCATGTATAGCTTATTTATGCCGCTTGCGTAAATTCTCAATCACGGTCGTTAAATCAAGCTGCTGATCCTGCAACAGCACCAGCAGGTGATACATCAGGTCAGAGGCTTCGTTAGTCAGCTCTTCGCGGTCGTTCACGGTTGCCGCCAGTGCCGTTTCTACTCCTTCTTCGCCCACTTTCTGCGCGATACGTTTAGTACCGCTGGCGTAAAGTTTGGCGGTGTAAGAACTTGCCGGGTCGGCCGTCTTACGCGCGGCGATCAACTCTTCTAACTGGTAGAGGAACAACCACTGGTGGCTGGTATCGCCAAAGCAGCTGGATGTTCCCGTGTGGCAGGTTGGGCCGATTGGGTTAACCAGGACCAGCAATGTGTCGTTGTCGCAATCAGGCGCTATCTTCACTACGTTAAGGAAATGGCCCGAGGTTTCACCTTTGGTCCATAAACGCCCTTTAGTGCGGGAGAAAAAAGTCACTTTGCCGCTTTCCTGCGTTTTAGCCAGCGCCGCTTTGTTCATGTAACCCAGCATCAGCACTTCGCCGGAAACCGCATGTTGCACCACGGCGGGCAGCAGTCCGTCGGTTTTTTCCCAGTCCAGTTGGGCCAGTTGTTGCTCTGTTAACATACCCTGATCTCCACGCCCTGGTCTGCCAGGTACGTTTTTAATTCACCAATATTGATAATCTGCTTGTGAAACACTGAAGCTGCCAGCGCGCCGTCAACGTTCGCATCGCGGAAGGCTTCCAGAAAATGTTCCATGGTGCCCGCGCCACCAGAAGCAATCAGCGGTACGTGGCACACCGCGCGCACTTTCTTCAGTTGTTCAAGGTCATAGCCATTGCGCACGCCATCCTGGTTCATCATGTTCAGCACGATCTCCCCGGCGCCGCGCTTTTGCACTTCCTGCACCCAGTCCAGCGTTTCCCATTGCGTGACCCGGGTCCGGCTCTCATCACCGGTGTACTGATTAACGTGATATTTGCCCGTTTCGGCGTTAAACCAGGTGTCAATACCGACCACAATGCACTGTACGCCAAAGCGATCGGCCAGCCGTGTGATTAATTCCGGATCGGCCAGTGCAGGGGAGTTAATCGAAATTTTATCTGCGCCGAACGAGAGAATTTTCGCCGCATCGTCAGCAGACTTAATCCCACCTGCCACACAGAAAGGAATATCAATCACTTCCGCCACGCGTGATACCCAGCTCTTATCCACTACGCGGCCATCGCTTGAGGCGGTGATATCGTAGAACACCAGCTCGTCCGCGCCTTCTTCGGCGTAGCGTTTTGCCAGTGGCACAATGTCGCCAATAATTTCGTGATTACGAAACTGTACGCCTTTCACCACCTGGCCATCACGCACGTCAAGACAAGGGATTATCCGTTTTGCCAGCATTGAATGGCCTCCTTCACCGTGAATTTACCTTCCAGCAGCGCCCGTCCGACAATCACGCCGCGCACGCCAGTACCGCGCAGGGCGGCAATATCATTTAAACCGCCAATACCGCCGGAAGACTGAAACGCTACCTGCGGCCAGCGAGCGCAAATCTCTTCATACAACGCAACGTTCGAGCCCGCGAGCGTGCCGTCTCGCGAGATGTCGGTGCACAATACATGCTTCAGCCCAACAGCAAGATAGGTTTCCACCAGCGCTTCCAGCGTCACACCGGAGTTCTCCTGCCAGCCGCTCACCGCGACCTGCTTAGTGCCTCGTTCATCAATGCGCACATCCAGCGCCAGCACCAGCTTGTCTGCGCCAAAACGTGCAAACCAGCCTTTCACTACCTCAGGCGATTTTACCGCCGTCGAGCCGATGACCACGCGGGCAACACCGGCCGAGAGCAGGGCGGCGACGTCCTCTTCCGTGCGTACACCGCCGCCCACCTGTACCGGAACGTTCGCCCCGGCAACCAGCGTTTTCAGCAACGGGATCTGGCGTTTCGCCGGATCTTTCGCACCGGTTAAATCGACGAGGTGCAGCACCTGCGCGCCCTGAGCGGCGTAATCCTGCAAGCGTGGCAGCGGGTCGTTGCCATAATCGCGCTGCTGCGCGTAGTCGCCCTGATGAAGACGTACGACGGTGCCGTCAATTAAATCTAAAGCCGGAATAATCATCACATCTCCAGGAAGTTTTTCAGCAGTTGCGCACCTGCGCGGCCGGAACGTTCCGGGTGAAACTGCACACCGTAAAAATTGTCTTTCTGCACCGCAGCGGTAAACGGCTCGCCGTAATCGCAGCGGGCAATGGTGTACTCATTCACCGGCATGGCGTAGCTGTGCACAAAGTAGAAATAAGCGCCATCCTCGATGCCCTGGAACAGACGGTTGCCGGCTTTTGCGTAAACCTGGTTCCAGCCCATATGCGGCAGCGGCAGGCCAGCGTCTTTCATCTTCGGCACATCCTGTTCAATGATGCCCAACAAATCGACGCCGTGGGTCTCTTCGCTAAAGCGCCCAAGCAGTTGCATTCCCAGGCAGATGCCGAGCACCGGCTGCGTACAGGCTTTCACCAGTTCGATCAGGTCTCGCTCGCGCAGCTGATCCATCGCCGCCTGCGCGGTTCCGACACCGGGTAAAAACAGTTTGTCTGCGCGCAGCACCACATCCGGGTCGCGGCTGACTTGCGGCTCGTAACCGTGGCGCGAGACGGCGGATTTCACCGAGTTCAGATTGGCGCAGCCGGTATCGAGGATCACCACATTCATCACAGCACTCCTTTTGATGAGGGGAGCGTATCGCCTTCCACGCGGATCGCCTGGCGCAGCGTGCGGCCAAATGCTTTAAATAAACTTTCCACGCGGTGGTGGTCGTTTTTGCCTTTGGTTTTGAGATGCAGCGTCACCGCCATGGTGTAAGAGAGCGAGCGGAAGAAGTGCTCGACCATTTCGGTGCTCAAATCGCCCACGCGCTGGTAGGCAAATTCAGCTTTATATTCGAGGTGCGGACGGCCGGAGATGTCCAGCGCACAGCGAGCCAGACATTCGTCCATCGGCAACACAAAGCCAAAACGGTTGATACCACGTTTGTCGCCGAGCGCCAGTTTTAGCGCTTCACCCAGCGCCAGCCCGGTATCTTCGACCGTGTGGTGATCGTCAATATAGAGATCGCCTTTCACCACAATTTCCATCCGAAAACCGCCATGTGTCGCAATCTGATCAAGCATATGGTCGAAGAAACCGACGCCGGTGTGGATCTTGCTACCGCCTTCGCGATCCAGCCACACTTTGACATCAATCTGTGTCTCACGGGTGTTGCGTTCAACGTGCGCATAACGGTCGCGGCGCGTCAGTTGCTCACCAATCATCGCCCAGTTCAGCGTTTCAGGGTTGTATCGCAAACCGCCAATCGACATGTTGTTCGCCAGCTCAATGTCAGTAGCGCGATCGCCAATCACATAGCTGTTCATGCGATCGAGCGCGTCCTCCGCCAGCCAGCGTTCCACCAGTTTCACTTTCGGCTTACGGCAGTCGCACTCATCATCTGCAAAATGCGGGCAAATCAGCACCTCTTCAAACGCAATACCCTGCGAAGTAAAGATCTGCATCATCAGGTTGTGCGGGCCATCAAAATCCGCCTGCGGGAAACTGCTGGTGCCCAGACCGTCCTGGTTGGTGATCATCACCAGTTTGTAGCCCGCTTTTTGCAGTTTCAGCAGTACCGGGATCACATTTGGCTCAAAGGCCAGCTTGTCGAATTTATCCACCTGATAATCGGTAGGCGGCTCGGTAATCAGGGTTCCGTCACGGTCAATAAACAGGTACTTCTGGCTCATACTGGCTCCGCACGTAAGGCGTCAATGACGCGCTGGCTCTCTGCACGGGTGCCAATGGTGATACGCAGGCAGCCGCTTAAAGAAGGTTGTTTGTTCTGGTCTCTCAGGATAATGCCTTGATCCCACAAAGATTTAAACACTGCGCTGGAAGCGGTCAGGCGCACAAGAATATAGTTGGTCTCTGAGTCAAACACCTGCTCCACACAGGGAATATCCCGTAGCGCGGTAACCAGATACTGGCGTTCAACCAGAATCTGCGCCACCCGCTCGCGCATCGCGACAATCCCCTGCGGGCTGAGCGCTTGCGCGGCAATATCCGCCACCGGCGTGGAGAGCGGGTAGGGGGCAATCACTTTTAACAGCAGCGCGATAACGTCTTCATTAGCAAGGGTAAAACCGCAACGCAGTCCAGCCAGCGCAAACGCTTTAGAAAGCGTACGCAGTACCACCAGATTCGGGTATTCACTGAGCCAGCCCGCCAGCGTGGCCTGCGGGCAAAACTCAATATACGCTTCATCCGCCACAACAATGGCTTTGCCGCGCGTCATTTCGAGCAAGACGCGGAAATCTTGCGGATTGATAATCTGCCCGGTGGGGTTATTCGGGCTGCAAACATAAATAATTTTGACGCCATCCAGTTTGTCGGCGATACCTTGCAGATCCAGTTGCCAGTCAGCAAGAGCCGGAACGGTACGGTATTCCACACCCAGCGTTTCGGCGCTGACGCTGTACATGCCGTAGGTCGGCGGGCAGAACAGTACCGCGTCTTTACCCGGTTCACAAAACGCGCGGATTAGCAGTTCAATCCCTTCATCTGCGCCACGACTGACCAGCACTTGCTCCGGTTTTACGCCCGCATACTGCGCATAACTTTCGATAACCGCTTTCGGCTGGCACTCCGGGTAACGATTTAATGTTTGCTGTGTCAGTTCAAAAGGAACCGCTGTCGGGAACTCATTGGCATTCAGCCAGACGTCACCTTTACCGCCAAGACGGCGAGCCGACTGATAGGGCGTCAGTTCGCGCACGTTTTTACGCGCCAGTTCTTCAATGCTCATGCTTGCTCCTTTAATGCGTTAACGCGCAACGTGACGGCGTTTTTGTGAGCGGTCAGGCGTTCTGCCGCCGCCAGCGTTTCAATGGTGCTGGCAAGCTGCGCAAAACCTTCCCGGGAGAGTTCCTGCACCGTCATACGTTTCTGGAAATCGGCCAGACCCAGGCTGGAACAGGTGGCGGTATACCCGTAAGTTGGCAGCACGTGGTTGGTGCCGGAGGCGTAATCGCCTGCGGATTCCGGCGACCAGTCACCGAGAAACACCGAGCCCGCGCTGGTGATGCTCTCCACCAGCGAACGGGCGTCGCGAGTCTGGATGATCAGGTGCTCCGGCCCGTATTGGTTGGAAATCGCCACGCACTGCGCTAAGTCGCGCGCCACAATCAGGCGGCTGGCAGAGAGTGCCTGGCGAGCGGTTTCGGCGCGAGGCAGCTCCGCAAGCTGGCGTTCAACCGCCTCGGCTACACGGGTGGCCATTTCGCTGTCCGGCGTCAGCAGGATCACCTGCGAGTCCGGGCCGTGTTCCGCCTGCGAAAGCAGATCGGAGGCGACAAAATCTGGCGTTGCGCCGCTGTCGGCAATCACCAGCACTTCAGAAGGACCGGCGGGCATGTCAATCGCCGCACCGTCCAGACGCTGGCTGACCTGGCGTTTGGCTTCGGTCACAAAGGCATTTCCTGGGCCAAAAATTTTATCGACCTTCGCGATCGATTCGGTGCCAAAGGCCAGCGCGGCAATCGCCTGCGCGCCACCCACTTTAAAGATCGCCTGCACGCCGCACAGCTTAGCAGCATAGAGAATTTCATCGGCAATCGGCGGTGGTGAGCAGAGCACCACTTTCTGGCAACCGGCAATACGCGCCGGTGTGGCCAGCATTAATACGGTTGAAAATAGCGGCGCGGAGCCACCGGGAATATACAGGCCAACCGAGGCGATAGGGCGGGTAACCTGTTGGCAGCGCACGCCTGGCAGGGTTTCAACATCCACCGTTTGCAGCTTTTGCGCGGTGTGGAAGGTATCAATATTTTTCACCGCCACGGCCATCGCTTGCTTGATATCGTCACCCAGGCGCGCGCTGGCATCAGCGATTTCCTGTTCGGTGACTTTCAGCGCGTCGACCTGAGTCTTGTCGAACCTGGCGCTGTATTCACGCAGGGCGTCATCCCCGCGCGCTTTCACGTTATCCAGAATCTCAACCACGGTACGCGTGATGCTATCAGAAGCAGAGATCGCCGGGCGCATCAGCAAGTCGCGTTGCTGCGCTTCACTACAGCTATTCCAGTCGATTACGGTATTGAAGCTCATGGCATTACTCCATCATCTTCTCAATCGGCAGCACCAGAATGGAACTTGCTCCCAGCGCCTTCAGTTTTTCCATGGTTTCCCAGAACAGGGTTTCGCTGCTGACCATGTGCATTGCCACACGCTGTTGATCGCCCGCCAGCGGCAGAATGGTGGGGCGTTCAGCGCCAGGCAGCAGGGCAACGACCTCTTCCAGACGCTCGCTTGGCGCGTGCATCATGATGTATTTCGATTCGCGCGCCTGGATAACACCCTGAATACGGGTCAGCAGTTTGTCGATAAGTTGCTGTTTGGCGTCGGTCATTTCACCGTCGCGCTGGATCAGGCAGGCTTTGGAGCGGTAAATCACTTCCACTTCGCGCAGGCCATTAGCTTCGAGTGTCGCGCCGGTCGAAACCAGATCGCAAATCGCATCCGCCAGACCTGCACGCGGGGCGACTTCAACAGAACCATTTAACAGACAAGATTTAAAAGAGACGCCTTTCTGATCGAGATAGCGTTTTAACAGGTGCGGATAAGAGGTGGCGATACGTTTACCATCCAGCGCTTGCGGCCCGCTCCAGCTTTCATCCACTGGCGTTGCCAGCGACAGGCGGCAGCCGCCGAAATCGAGGCGACGCAGGGTGAAATAGCGCGGATCTTCACCCTGCGCGCGGCGGGTCAGCAACTCTTCTTCCAGCACGTTTTCCCCGATGATGCCCAAATCAACGACACCGTCCATCACAAGGCCCGGAATGTCATCATCGCGTACGCGCAGAATATCAATCGGCATATTTTCCGCCAGGGCGATCAGGCGCTGGGTGTGCAGGTTAATTTTAATCCCGCAGCGGGCCAGTAGTTCGCGTGAATCATCGCTCAGGCGGCCGGATTTCTGAATAGCTATGCGTAAACGCGAGTTGTCTAACATTCTGTTGTCCTCTTTTATCCTGCTGAATTTGGTTCAAAAAAAAGCCCCCGGAAGAAGATCTTCCGGGGGCTTTCTCTGCGTTCATGCACCACTGGAAGATCCAAACGTCTTCCAGCACACATCGCCTGAAAGACTAGTCAGGATGATGGTGATGATGGTGGTGTTTAAATTGAACGCGGGTCATAAAATTCTCGATGAATGTTTATTCATAAGTTGTCAGTTAACGTAAACCACTTTGGTCGCCGAAGGCAAGGGCTTTTTTTTATCATTAAATCATTTCATATTCGTTGTATGAATTGTCAGTTATCACTGGCTGGCGTAGCCTTAAACAGGTGGAAGCGAGAGTGCAGGGGAGAGGCATGAAAAAGGTCGCGATTATCGGATTAGGATGGCTGGGAATGCCGCTGGCACTGTCATTAACAGCGCGAGGCTGGCAAGTTACCGGCAGTAAAACCAGCCAGGATGGCGTCGAGGCGGCGCGTATGTGCGGCATCGAAAGTTATGTGCTCAACCTTGAACCAGAATTAGTCTGCGAATCGGCGGATCTGGATGCGCTGATGCAGGTCGATGCGTTAGTTATCACCCTCCCGGCGCGCCGCAGCGGCCCCGGCGAAGAGTTCTATCTGCAAGCGATGCAGGAGATTGTCGACAGCGCGCTGGCTTATCGCATACCGCGTATTATTTTTACCAGTTCCACCTCTGTTTATGGCGATGCGCCCGGTGTCATCAAAGAAACCACGCCGCGCCAGCCTGTTACCGCAAGCGGACGGGTGCTGAAAGAGCTGGAAGATTGGCTGCATAATTTGCCTGGCACATCGGTGGATATTTTACGCCTGGCAGGGCTGGTGGGACCGGCGCGCCATCCGGGGCGCTTTCTGGCCGGAAAAACCGCGCCTAACGGCCAGCACGGCGTTAATCTGGTGCATCTCGAAGATGTTATCGCCGCGATTACCTTGTTGCTGCAGGCACCGAAAGGCGGACACATCTATAATCTTTGCGCGCCGGGACATCCGTCGCGCGAAAGTTTCTACACGGCAATGGCGCGACAGCTTGGCCTTACGCCGCCCACCTTCACTGCGTCGCGCAGCGATGATGAGAAGGGAAAAATCATAGACGGCAGCCGTATTTGCAATGAACTGGGCTTTGACTATCTTTATCCGGATCCGGCTCAGATGCCGCTGGCGTAATTTTTTTAGCAATTAGTGCTATTAAAATGTTTAATAATTCAGCGATAGCCTAAAATTCAAGCATTTAGTTGCATAAACAGTGCAGGGTAGGCCTTACCGTATTGTCATCCTGCTTCAGGATGGTGCAAAATACGCCGCTGCAAAAAAATGAAGAGACTAGCCGACGTTAATCCGTCGGTTATTTTTTTTGCAGGCACAAACGTCATTCAATAAAAGAGGCCGGGCTTCGTACCGGATAGATACACATTTAAAAACCGACAGTCGTTGTCGCTGAGGAAATAACACAAATGGGGCAATTTTTTGCTTTTGCGCCGGCACTCGCCGTACAGGAGAATCGCCATGACGCATAACGTTACTCCAAAAACCTCTCGCGTGGAATTACGTAAGACGCTTACGTTGATTCCGGTTGTAATGATGGGCCTGGCCTATATGCAGCCAATGACGCTGTTCGATACGTTTGGTATCGTCTCTGGCCTGACCGATGGCCACGTGGCAACCGCGTATGCCTTTGCGTTGGTCGCTATCCTCTTTACTGCGCTGAGCTACGGTAAGCTGGTACGCCGCTTCCCGTCTGCTGGCTCTGCGTATACCTACGCTCAGAAATCCATCTCCCCGGCCGTCGGCTTTATGGTGGGCTGGTCATCGCTGCTGGACTATCTGTTCATGCCGATGATCAACATTCTGCTGGCGAAAATTTACTTTGAAGCGCTGGTGCCTTCGGTGCCGTCGTGGATTTTCGTGGTGGCGCTGGTGGCCTTTATGACGGTCTCCAACCTGCGCAGCATCAAAACCGTGGCGAACTTCAACACCCTGATCGTTATCCTGCAAATGGGGATTGTCGCCGTCATCGTTGGTTTGATCATCTACGGTGTTTCCCACGGCGAAGGTGCTGGCACGCTGGTAAGTTCCCGCCCGTTCTGGTCTGAAGGCGCCCATGTCGTGCCGATGATCACTGGCGCGACTATCCTGTGCTTCTCGTTCCTCGGCTTTGACGGTATCTCTTCTCTTTCCGAAGAGACCAAAGATGCTGAGCGCGTGATCCCGCGCGCCATCTTCCTGACTGCGCTGATCGGCGGCATGGTATTTATCGGGGCCTCTTACTTCCTGCAACTTTACTTCCCGGACATCTCCCGCTTTAAAGAGCCGGATGCTTCTCAGCCGGAAATCATGCTGTACGTTGCGGGTAAAACATTCCAGTGGGGCGTGCTGATTTTCTCCAGCGTGACCGTGCTGGCGTCCGGTATGGCCGCGCATGCGGGCGTTTCCCGTCTGATGTACGTGATGGGACGCGATGGCGTATTCCCGACCCGTTTCTTCGGTTATATCCATCCGAAATGGCGCACTCCGGCGTGGAACGTGCTGCTGGTTGGCGCAATTGCGCTGCTGGCGATCCGTTTTGACCTGGTCACGGCCACGGCGTTGATTAACTTTGGTGCGCTGGTGGCGTTCACCTTCGTTAACTTGTCGGTGATCTCCCAGTTCTGGATCCGCGAAAAACGCAACAAGACGCTGAAAGACCATTTCAACTATCTGCTGCTGCCAGTGTGCGGTGCGCTGACGGTTGGCGCTCTTTGGATCAACCTTGAGCAAAGCTCGATGATCCTGGGGCTTATCTGGGGCGGTATCGGCCTGGTTTACCTGGCGTGTGTGACGCGCAGCTTCCGCAATCCAGTCCCGCAGTACGAAGATATCGCGCAGTAAATTTTCTTCTGCATATCTACTCAGCCGGAGCCTTGTCTCCGGCTTTTTTATATCTGTTACCTCCCTATTAATAACCCGGCGAACTAAGTTAGATAATTTCGTTATTGGTTCCGTCTATGCTGCGCGTGGAAAATTCACGATCTGGTTTTTCTGACGTAGCTACCGTTATGTTTTCAATGATATTGAGTGGATTGATTTGCGGCGCACTGCTGGGGTTTGTGATGCAGCGCGGGCGCTTCTGCCTGACCGGCGGATTTCGCGATATGTATATCGCCAAAAATAACCGGATGTTTTATGCCCTGTTGATTGCCATCGCCATTCAAAGCGTGGGTGTCTTTGCCTTAATCCAGAGCGGAGTGCTGCAATACAATGCCGGGACGTTCCCGTGGCTTGGCACTGTTGTTGGCGGGTACATTTTCGGACTGGGGATTGTCTATGCTGGCGGTTGCGCGACAGGCACCTGGTACCGTGCAGGGGAAGGGCTGATCGGGAGCTGGATTGCGCTGTTTACCTATATGGTGATGAGCGCGGTTATGCGATCCCCACATGCTGACGGCATCAATGGGTTGCTGAAAACCTACAGCACCGAACATAACTCGATTGCCGAAACCTTCGGTGTCTCTGTCTGGCCCTTTATCGCCCTGCTGCTTGCCGTCACGCTGTGGGCGGTCGCCAGAGAGCTGCGTAAGCCGAAGCTGAAGATTGCGTCATTACCGCCGCGTCGCACCGGGCTTGCGCACCTGCTGTTTGAAAAGCGCTGGCATCCTTTTGTCACTGCGGTACTTATCGGTCTTATCGCACTGCTGGCCTGGCCGCTCAGTGAAGCGACTGGTCGCATGTTTGGCCTCGGCATTACCTCACCCACCGCCAACATTTTGCAGTTCCTGGTGGCGGGGCAGAGTAAGTTCCTCAACTGGGGCGTCTTCCTGGTGCTGGGGATTTTTCTGGGGTCGTTTATTGCCGCGAAAGCCAGCCGCGAGTTTCGCGTACGGGCGGCGGATGCGCAAACCACGCTGCGCAGCGGGTTTGGTGGCCTGCTGATGGGCGTGGGAGCCAGTATGGCTGGCGGTTGTTCGATTGGTAATGGTCTGGTAATGACCGCGATGATGACCTGGCAGGGCTGGGTCGGGCTGGTATTTATGATCCTTGGCGTATGGACGGCGTCATGGTTTTTATATGTCCGTCCGCAGCGCAAAGCGAAACTGGCGGCGGCTGCGGCTTAACTTACAGGAGCTGTTATGGCTGTAAAAAAACTGGACGTGGTAACGCAGGTTTGCCCGTTTCCTCTGATAGAAGCAAAAGCGGCGCTGGCGGAGATGGCCCGCGGCGATGAATTGATTATTGAGTTCGACTGCACCCAGGCGACGGAAGCTATCCCACAATGGGCGGCGGAAGAAGGCCACACCATTACGGATTACCAACAGGTCGGCGACGCCGCCTGGAGTATTACCGTGCAGAAGGCGTAAGCCGATGCCCTCCCGTTAACGGGAGGGCACTCTCAGACAATCTCTTCGGCGTACTGCCACAGCGCTTTCAACAGCGCCTGCTTTTCACTATCGCCTTCATATTGCTGGAACAACGCCTGCAACGTTTCGGCGTATTGCTGCAAAAACTCAGGAGTGAAGACATTGCGGCGATGCGTAAGCCAGCGCTGCTGTTCGTGCTCATCCAGCGTGCCGGGGAAGTTACGCGCCCGGTAGTTAAACAGCAGTTTTTCAATGCGCGCATCGGCAAAGGTGATGTCCAGCGCGGGCAGGTTGCGCGGCTCGGTTTCCAGCAAAATTTTCATCGCAGCGCGGTCGGCATCGCTGAAAAAGCCGTTGTAGATTTGTGCGTCCACGTTCTCAGAAGGGACAAACGGTTCCGCCTCGGCGAAAATCGCCAGCACTTTCTCGCGCACCTGCGGGTTATCGCGCAGAATTTGCAGATTATCCAGGCACTGCTGGCGGTTAATGCCCAGCCGCCCGGCGTCCTGCGGGCGCAGCGTATTGGCCTGCGCCAGGATCGGGCACTTATTCAGATGCACCAGTTTCACGGGCACCGCCGCGCTATCGCCGAGTTCTGCTTTCGGTGTATACAGCCTTTCGCGCAGCGCATCGGTATCCAGTTCCAGCAGCGGCGACATGTCTCCCGCCAGATCTGCCATAATCACCGCGTTGCGGTTTTCCGGGTGCCAGGCCAGAGGTGCCACCCAACTGGTGTTACCGCGCCAGGCACCAAACATCCCGGAGACATGCACCAGCGGTTTCATTTGCGGCACATCGATCAGCGTTGCCAGCTTCTGCTTGTGACGATGGCTGAACAGGTAGTCGAACAGCTTCGGCTGCTTCGCTTTCACCAGTTGCGCCATGGCGATAGTGGCGTAAACATCCGCCATTGCATCGTGGGCGTTGGCATGTTCAATGCCGTTGGCTTTTGTCAGGTGCTCAAGGCGGAAACTGGGCAGACCGTCTTCATTTTCCGGCCAGTTAATCCCGTCCGGGCGCAGGGCGTAGCAGGCGCGCATAACGTCCAGCAAATCCCAGCGTGAATTATGGTTTTGCCAGCTCCAGGCGTAAGGATCGTAGAAGTTGCGGTAGAAAATATTGCGCGTCACTTCGTCGTCAAAACGCACATTGTTGTAACCGAGCACACAAGTGTTCGGCACGGTGAACAGATCGTGAATACGTTTGGCGAAAGCCGCTTCGTTCTCGCCTTTGGCGCGGGCAATTTGCGGGGTGATACCGGTTATCAGCACCGCTTCCGGCTGCGGCAGATAGTCGTCCGCCGGTTTGCAATAGAAGACTTCCGGCTCGCCAATAATGTTGAAATCCGCGTCGGTGCGAATCGCGGCGAACTGCGCCGGGCGATCCAGCGCCGGGCTGGTACCGAAAGTTTCGTAATCGTGAAAGAGAAAAGTGGGCGTTGCGGCGGAATCAGACACCAGATGCTCATCCTGTCAGTAAATATGCCCTCTATGGTAAACCATCCCGGCGCGTGTGCCGAAGGAAAACCGGTCATTCTTCCGCAGACCTTCGCAAAAACAGACGTTTAAAATCGATCCATGTCACATTTTTTTGCAATTTAACCAGGTAACGACACACGAAGTTCCGTACAAAGAACGACGATTTTAGATGCCATTGAGGATATTTCATTGAAACGCCGTTTGTTTGTTGCTTCTTTGCTGGCGGTTTGCGTTAACCACGCTTACGCCGACGACTTACCTTTTGCCCCTCAGCCCCCGGCGATTCAGGCGGGCTCCTGGGTATTGATGGACTACACCACCGGGCAAATCTTAACGGCGGGCAATGAACATCAGCAACGTAACCCGGCGAGCCTGACCAAACTGATGACCGGCTATGTGGTTGACCGCGCCATCGATAGCCACCGCATCAGCGCTGATGATGTCGTCACTGTTGGAAAAGATGCCTGGGCAAAAGGAAACCCGGTGTTCGATGGTTCTTCACTGATGTTCCTCAAACCGGGCGATCGCCTGACGGTGCGTGATTTGAGCCGCGGTTTGATTGTTGATTCCGGTAACGATGCCTGCGTGGCGCTGGCAGATCACGTGGCGGGCGGGCAGCCGCAGTTTGTCGCCATGATGAATGATTACGTCCAGAAGCTGAATCTGCGCGATACCCATTTTGAAACCGTACACGGGCTGGATGCGCCGGGTCAGCACAGCTCGGCGTATGACCTGGCGGTGCTCTCGCGCGCCATCATTCATGGCGAGCCGGATTTCTACCATATGTACAGTGAAAAAAGCCTGACGTGGGACGGCATTACCCAGCAAAACCGCAACGGTTTGCTCTGGGATAAGACGCTGAATGTTGATGGGCTGAAAACCGGCCATACGTCTGGCGCAGGTTTTAACCTGATTGCCTCAAGCGTGGACGGAGAACGTCGCCTGATTGCGGTGGTAATGGGCGCCGACAGCCCGAAAGGGCGTGAAGAGCAGGCACGTAAGCTGCTGCACTGGGGCCAGCAGAACTTTAATACCGTGGAAATTTTGCGAAACGGTAAAAAAGTCGGAAGTGAGCGCGTGTGGTACGGCGATAAAGAGCAGGTTGATGTTGGCACCGATCGGGATTACTGGCTGGTGCTGCCGAAAGCGGAACTGCAAAACGTAAAAGCCAAATATGTACTGGACAGCAAGGAGCTGGATGCGCCGCTGGCAGCACATCAGCGTGTGGGGGAAATCCAGCTTTATGACCGCGATAAAGTGATCGCGCACTGGCCGCTGGTCACGCTGGACAGCGTCGGCAAAGGCGGCTTGTTCTCGCGTCTTAGTGATTACCTCCACCACAAAGGCTGACACCGTCAGGCGTTGGCTGGAAGGCATGCGAAGTTGCTCGCATAATTGAGCGGTTGCAGATGGCAGGCGCAGGCCTGCCCGTTATACTGTATGTTCGAACAGTAACGCTAAGGGAGTTAGTATGAGCTACACAGTCAAGCAGTGTGAAAAACGCCGTATCGCCGGGTTTCATCTGGTCGGGCCGTGGGACGAGAAAGTTAAACAGGGATTTGCACAGCTGTCGATGTGGGTTGATAACAAGCAGATCCAGCCGCTGGAGTGGATTTGCGTTTATTACGACAACCCGGATGAAGTACCCGCAGAAAAATTGCGGGCGGATGTGGCAATCACCGTTGACGCTGCGTTTCAGGTGCCAGCCAACAGCGAAGGGGTGATGACCACTGAGGTTCCGGGCGGCCAGTACGCGGTGGCGCAGGCGCGGGTTTACAACGAAGAGTTTGCAGCAAGCTGGGATCTCTTTTTCGATGAGTTGCTCGCCGATCAGGCGTTACAAATTTCGGCCGGACCCTGTTTCGAAATCTATCGCAACGACGGGCAGCGCGACGGTTACTGGGAGATTGAGATGTATATTCCGGTGGAATCGAAAGCGCTGTAAGCTGTAAACGCACGCAAAGGGACGTCAGGATCAAATTGGCGTCTCTTTTTTGTTTTAAAAGGTGATCTCTGCCACTGAAAAATCCTACAATTGCGCCTCTTTTTACTACTAGCCCGGAGAACGGCCGTGCGCCGCGACAAATCACTCAGCCCTTTTGAAATTCGTCTTTACCGCCATTATCGCGTCGTTCACGGCGTGCGCATTGCTCTGGCCTTTGTGCTGACTTTCCTGCTGATCCGCCTGCTGGATGTGCCGGAAGGCACCTGGCCATTAATAACGCTGGTGGTGCTGATGGGGCCAATTTCCTTTTGGGGGAATGTGGTACCGCGCGCTTTCGAACGTATCGGCGGCACTATCTTCGGGGCCGCACTGGGGCTGGTAGCGTTAAGGCTGGAGCTGATTTCTTTGTCGCTGATGCTGGTGTGGTGTGCCGTTGCGATGTTTATATGCGGCTGGCTGGCACTCGGTAAAAAACCTTATCAGGCGCTGATTATCGGCGTGACGCTCTCAGTGGTAGTCGGCGCGCCGACCGGGGATATGCATACGGCGCTGTGGCGCAGTGGCGATGTGATCATTGGCTCGCTGCTGGCCATGTTGTTCACCGGCATCTGGCCGCAGCGAGCGTTTTTGCACTGGCGCATTCAGATGGCGAATTACGTCACGGCGTTTAACCGGGTCTATCAGGCAGGTTTGTCCCGCAACCTGGTGGAGCGACCGCGTCTGGAAAAGCACCTGCAAAAAATTCTCAATGACGTGGTAAAAATGCGCGGCTTAATCACGCCAGCCAGTAAAGAAACCCATATCCAGAAAGCGATTTTTGAAGCTATCCAGACCGTCAGCCGTAATTTGGTGTGTATGCTGGAGTTGCAGATCAACGCCCACTGGAGCTCGCGCGCCAGCCATTTTGTCATGATCAATGCGAATACTTTGCGTGAAACGCAGCAGATGACGCAGCAGACGTTGCTGACCATTGCCCACGCGTTGTATGAAGGCAACCCGCAGCCGATTCTGGCAAACACGGAAAAGCTCAATGAGATTGTCACCGAGTTACGCCAGTTAAGCCGCGCGCATCAGGGGGATGCACTGGCCGAAACCTCGATTCATGGTTATGTCTGGTTAAGCCTGGAGCTGGCGCGCCAGCTGGAATTGTTATCGCATTTGATCTGCCGGGCATTGCGCAAATAAGCGGCAGATAGCCGCTGTACACAGTCTGGTTGTTTCGATTCAGCTGGATTTGTGGTTATGATAGGGAAAAGGAAAAATTATTGTCATATGCAACCGCTTTGGGTAGGTTTGCCTCTAAGCTTGTTGCGTTAACGAATCCGAATCTCACATTATCAGGGGTGTAAAAATGGAAACAACCAAGCCTTCGTTCCAGGACGTTCTGGAGTTTGTGCGTCTGTTCCGCCGCAAAAACAAGTTGCAGCGTGAAATTCAGGACGTTGAGAAGAAGATCCGTGATAACCAGAAGCGCGTACTGCTGCTGGATAACCTCAGCGATTACATCAAACCGGGCATGAGCGTTGAAGCCATTCAGGGCATTATCGCCAGCATGAAAACCGACTACGAAGATCGCGTAGATGATTACATCATCAAAAACGCCGAGCTGTCGAAAGAGCGTCGCGACATCTCCAAAAAGCTGAAAACCATGGGCGAACTCAAGCCGGCTGAAACGAAAACCGAATAATGCCTCGCGGTGAGAGGTTCGCCTCTCACCCTTCTTTCACGCCGCCCGCCACCATCTTCAATAAATAATTTTTCGGCCAGTGCGCCGCCAGTTCTCTCTTCGCTAAAAACCGGCAAACCGCCTCCACATCGTGACGTGCCGAATCCAGAAACAACCCCACCACGCTCCCGCTGTGCGCCACGTTCAGACCGTATAAACCGAACTGCTCCACCAGGTTGAGCAGGGTAGTGAACGCAGGTTTCGGCAATAGCGCCTGGCTGGCTATCGCGCTGAGCGTTGCGGCTTCGCCGAGCAGTGCGGCATCTTTTTGCGCGCACGCGCGCTGTAGCATTTGCCACGCGCTGTCCAGGTTTTTCGCATTGTCCAGCAGCGCCTGCTGGCGCGCCATCCGGTGATAATCTGCGGTCGTCAGCGTCAGCGGGCTTTCCAGTAGCAGGATCTCGGTGGGCGGCAGCGCGCCACAGGGAATGCGCGTTGCCGCCGTGTTGTGGTCAAACAGCGTCAGGCCTGAAAACAGGGTGCTGTCGGTCGGCTCCAGCGCCACGCAAAGTTGCGCCAGCGTCTCTTCATCCAATGATTGATTGAGGTGCCGGGCCGCCGCCACGGCTGTCGCCGCAATATCGGCGGTGCTGCTGGCCATGCCTTTCGCCACCGGAATTGTCGAGTGGCAGTCGATACGCAGGGTCGATGAGAGGGATGCGGGGAGTTGCCAGTGCGCCAGCAGTTGCCTGAGCATCGCGCGGGTGAGCGGGCGTTCATTGGCAAGCGGCGTACCGGTGGTGACTTCGACGTGGCTGTACCACGCCACCGGGCAGGAGACCAGCTTTTCGCCGCCGAGGATCCAGCCCTGGATAATTTCGCCGCAGGATGCGGGACATGCTGCCTGCGCCACGGTGCTTCCCCTTAAAAATAAAACCGGATAGTGTCACTTCATCCGCGCGAATGCCAGCGTTAACCACTGCCGGTATATGTCCATCAGGGCACGAAGCATACCCTGTTATTGCACTCGCAGATGGCTTTTACCTTCGGCAGGTAAGGATTTTCGCAGGATCGATAGTGCACAGCCTTTTCCGTCAGCGCTATCACCCGGCTGCGCCGGTATTTTTTACCGTCTGAGACGGTGTTGAATTACGCATGAAGTTTTCAACGCTAAAGATCGGTTGGCGAAAGCTGAATAAATCAGGTGTTGATAAAAACGGGCACGCCATACATTGTCTTAGCGCAACAAACTCGCGTTTACGCGACGATAAACTGCTTCAGTTTTATTTCCCTGCGGCAATCCAGTGCGCTTTGGGGAAATGTCATGAGAACGCGAACTCTGTTTTCGCGCCGTGACGCAATAAGCCAACAGGTTTTGCCGCCGCTTTTTGCGCGGCTGGGAAGGGGGTGAAAATCCCCCGCAGCCCCCGCTGCTGTGATGCTGACAACCCCGAAAACGCCACTGATCGCCAGATCGGGAAGGACGGGTGAGGATGACGCTAAGCCAGAAGACCGACCTGATGGGCCATTATCAACAACTTCGGTGGGAAGTGGGTTGCTCAGAAGCGAACGGTCGCAAGACCGGGCAAACGCGCGCCTGACTTCAGCTTTCCGCCCGTAATGGGGTGTCAGGAATGTCAAACCGGCGCAGCGCCTTTCTCCTTGCCGGAACCGGCAGCGGCTGTGGAAAAACCACCGTCACGCTGGGGCTGCTCACTGTTTTTAAGCGCCGTGGCTTACGCGTTCAGCCGTTCAAAGTTGGGCCGGATTACCTCGATACCGCCTGGCACAGCGCCGTTTCTGGCGTTGCCTCCCGCAATCTCGACAGCTTTATGCTGCCGGAACCCACGCTAAACGCGCTCTTTAGCGATCATGCTGCCGCATGCGATGTCGCGGTTATTGAAGGGGTGATGGGATTGTACGACGGCTACGGCACCGCCCCGGATTATTGCAGCAGCGCCGCGCTGGCAAAACAGCTCGGTGTTGCGGTGATTTTACTCGTTGATGGCAAAGCGGTGTCGACCTCCATTGCCGCCACGGTGATGGGTTTTCAGCACCTTGATCCGCAACTGCCGATTGCCGGCGTTATCGTGAACCGGGTCAACAGCGACAGCCATTTTCAGCTACTGAAACACGCCATTGAACGCTACTGCGCGCTCCCGGTGCTGGGCTATGTCCCGACCACGCCCGGCGTTGCGCTGCCAGAGCGCCATCTCGGGCTGGTGACCGCCCGTGAATCAGTGGTGGAAGCGCGGCCGTGGCACGATTTTGCCGGGCGTCTGGAGCAAACCCTTGATATCGACCAACTGCTGACGCTCAGCCAGGTCACGACCCTTCCCGCAGGACAAATGCCGCCGTTGCCGAATGTCGTTGCAGGGCTGACGCTGGCATTAGCCTTTGATGAAGCCTTCAATTTTTACTACCCCGATAACCTCGATTTACTGGAGCGTGCAGGTGTGCGCATTGCGCGCTTTAGCCCGCTGCGGGATCGCCAGTTGCCGGAATGCCAGATGCTGTGGCTGGGCGGGGGTTACCCGGAGCTGCATGCGCGGGCGTTATCAGAAAATACCCCGATGCTGGAGGCTATCCGCGCGGCGCATCGGCGCGGTGTGGCGATCTACGCCGAGTGCGGCGGGCTGATGTATCTCGGCACCGCGCTGCGTGATACGGACGGCGAAGAATGGCCAATGGCGAATGTGATCCCCGGTCTTAGCGTGATGGGCAGCAAACTGACCCGCTTTGGCTACTGCGAAGCCCGCGCCACGCAGCAGACCTTACTGGCGGCGGCGGGTGAAACCCTGCGCGGTCATGAATTTCACTACTCGGATTTCACCGCGCAAACGGCGGCGGTGCTTGACTGCCATAAAACCCGCGACGGCGAAGTACTCAAACGCTGGCAGGGCGGCTGGCAGGTTGGCAACACGTTCGCCAGCTACCTGCATCTGCACTTCGCCCAACGCCCGCAAATGCTCAACCACTGGTTTGCCGCCGCAAGGAGCGCGCAATGACGCTGCTTGCCTGGGCTGTGGCTTTTTTACTCGATCGGTTGCTGGGCGACCCGCCCCACTGGCCGCATCCGGTACGCTGGATTGGCGCGCTGATCAACCTGCTGCAAAGCATCGTGCGGCGCTGCTGCCATAGCGATAACGCGCTGCGCGTGGGCGGCGGTGTGATGTGGCTGGTGGTGGTCGGCGTGAGCTGGAGTCTGGCCTGGGGCGTGCTGGCGCTGGCGAACGCCATTCACCCGTGGTTCGGCTGGTGCATTGAGGTGTGGATGATTTACACCACGCTCGCCACCCGCTGTCTGGCAGACATGGCGCGGGAAGTGGAAAAACCGCTGCGCGAAGGGCTTCTGGCGCAAAGCCGCGAAAAACTCTCATGGATCGTCGGGCGCGATACCCGCCAGTTGCAGCCGCCGCAAATCACCCGCGCGGTGGTGGAAACGGTCGCCGAGAACACCGTCGATGGAGTGATTGCCCCGCTGTTCTTTTTACTGCTCGGCGGCGCACCGCTGGCGATGGCCTATAAAGCGGTCAACACGCTGGATTCGATGGTCGGCTACAAACATGAAAAGTACCGCGCCATCGGCATGGTCAGCGCCCGGCTGGATGATGTCGCCAATTTTATCCCGGCACGCCTGAGCTGGCTGCTGCTGAGCGTCGCCGCCTGCTGCTGCCGCCAGAATGCCCGCACCGCGTTGCGTATTGGTTTTCGTGATCGGAACAATCACAGCAGCCCGAACTGCGCCTGGCCAGAAGGCACCGTGGCGGGTGCGCTCGGCGTGCGCCTTGGCGGGCCAAATGACTACTTCGGCCAACGTGTCGACAAACCCTGGATTGGCGATGACACCCGCGCCATCGACGTGGAAGACATCGGGCGAGCCATCCGGATGATGTGGCTGGCCTCGACGCTGGCGCTGGTGCTGTTTGCACTGGTGCGTTTTGTGTGGATGGGAGCCTGAGGATGGAAAAGATGGATTATTTGCAGCAACCGCAGGCTATTGAAGCCAAAAGTTTTGTCATTATCGACGACATCATCAACGAGACGCGTCCCGATTACCGCTTTGCCAGCCCGCTGCATGAAGCGGTGATCAAACGGGTCATTCACACCACAGCGGATTTTGACTGGCTCGATATCTTATGGTTCTCCTCTGACGCGCTGGAAAGCCTGTGTACCGCGATTAAACAGGGCTGCACGCTCTACACCGATACCACCATGGCGCTTTCCGGTATTAACAAAACGCTGCTGGCGCAATTCGGCGGCGAAGTGCGGTGCTATATCTCCGATCCGCGCGTGGTGCGCCGCGCCAAAGCCGACGGTATCACCCGTTCGATGGCGGCGGTTGATCTGGCGCTGGGCGAAGAGGGCGGCAAAGTGTTTGTCTTCGGTAATGCGCCCACCGCGCTGTTTCGCCTGCTGGAACATAACGCGCCGGTAAGCGGCGTGGTCGGCGTGCCGGTCGGGTTTGTCGGCGCGGCAGAATCGAAAGAGGCGCTGGTGGCGAGCGGTTTACCGGGCATTGCCGCTCGCGGGCGCAAAGGCGGTAGCAACGTGGCGGCGGCGATCGTTAACGCATTGCTTTACAGCCTGCGGGAGGCGCAATGAGCGAACAGGCGTTCGACGATCCGGTGTGGCACAACGGAAAAGCGCTGCGCAAAGGCTATACCACCGGCTCCTGCGCGACGGCGGCGGCGAAAGTGGCAGCGCTGATGGTGCTGCGCCAGCACCTTATTCACCAGGTGTCGATTGTCACGCCATCGGGTGTCACGCTGCGCCTGAACGTCGAATGTCCGCATGTGGAGGGGCTTCAGGCTGTCGCCGCGATCCGCAAAGACGGCGGCGATGACGTCGATGCCACGCACGGCATGCTGATTTTTGCCCGCGTCACGCTCAATGAAGAGGGGGAGATCATCCTGCGCGGCGGCGAAGGCATCGGCACGGTGACCCGCAAAGGCATTGGCCTGGCGGTCGGAGAGGCGGCCATCAACCGCACGCCGCGCCAGACTATCGAAGCCGCTGTGCGTGAAGTGATTGGCCCGACGCGCGGCGCCGAGGTGGAAATATTTGCCCCGGAAGGGGAAGCGCGGGCGAAGAAAACCTACAACGGCAGGCTCGGTATTCTTGGCGGCATTTCAATTATTGGCACCACCGGCATTGTCACGCCGATGTCAGAAGAGAGCTGGAAACGCGCGCTGGCGCTGGAGCTGGAGTTAAAACGCGCCGCCGGGATGGATCGGGTGATCCTGGTGCCCGGCAACCACGGCGAGCGTTTTGTGCGCGAACATCTGGGCGTATCGGGCGAACTTGTGGTCACCATGAGTAACTTTGTCGGCTACATGCTGGAAGAGGCGGTGCGCCTCGGTTTCCGGCATATCGTGCTGGTCGGTCACCCTGGCAAGCTGGTGAAAATCGCCGCCGGGATCTTTCACACCCACAGCCATATCGCGGATGCGCGCATGGAAACGCTGGTCGCACATCTGGCGCTGCTCGGTGCGCCGCACGCGCTGCTGCTGGCGGTGAGCGAGTGCGATACCACCGAAGCGGCAATGGAATACATCGACGCCGCCGGGTTCAGCCACCTTTACGATCACCTGGCAACCAGAATCTGTCAGCGTATCGACCAGATGCTGCGCTTTACGAACAATCCGCCGCAGTGCGATGCCGTGATGTTCTCCTTTGATAACAACGTGCTGGGTGCTAACCGTCCGGTTGAAGAAATTGCGAGGGATCTCAGATGTTGACCGTTGCCGGAATGGGGCCGGGCAATCTGGCGCTGATGACGCCGCAGGCACAGGAGGCGGTGGCGCAGGCTGAAGTGCTGGTTGGCGGTAACCGCCACCTGGCGCAGTTCCCCGATTTTGCCGGGCAACGGCGGGCGCTGGATGCCGATATCCCGGCTTTGCTGGCGTGGCTGGAAAAACACGCCGCGCGCAATGTCGTGGTGCTGGCCTCCGGCGACCCGTTGTTTTACGGCATCGGCACGCGGCTGGTGGCGCATTTTGGTATCGAACAGTTGCGCATTATTCCCGGCATCAGCGCCGCGCAGTACCTCTGCTCGCGCACCGGTATTGATATGAACGATATCTGGCTGACCAGCAGCCACGGGCGCGATGTCGATTTCGATGCCCTGGCGCGTGTCAGCAAGGTCGCGATGGTGACCGATGCCCGCTGCGGGCCAAAAGCCATTGCCGATGCGCTGATTTCGCGCGGGGCAGAAAAGCGCTGGCTGGTGATTGGCGAAAACCTCGGTATGGACAATGAACGTATCCACAGGCTGCGCCCTGCGGATGTGCAGGCGCATTACGAAATGAATGTGGTGGTGATCCTCGATGAAAGATGAGCGGTTTATTCGCGGTGAAAAGGTGCCGATGACCAAAGAGGCCGTGCGCGCAGTAGCGCTGTCAAAGCTGGCGCTGCACGATGCCCGCCACCTGATCGATATCGGCGCGGGCACCGGCAGTGTGAGCATCGAAGCGGCGCTGGCGCACCCGCAGTTGCAGGTCACGGCGATTGAACGCAACCCGGCAGCGCTCGGGCTGCTGGAAGAGAATTGTAAGCGCTTTGCTTGTCGCAATATCACCCTGATCCCCGGCGTTGCACCGCTATTCATTGAGCAGCCCGCGGACGCGGTGTTTATGGGTGGCAGTGGCGGCAATCTGACGCAACTTATCGACTGGTCACTGGCGCAGCTTAAGCCCGGCGGGCGGCTGGTGATGACTTTTATTCTGCAGGAAAACCTCAGTACCGCCCTGGCGCACCTGGCCGATTGCCCCGTCACTGCGCTGGATTGCCAGCAACTTCAGGTTTCCCAACTGACCTCGCTTGGCAGCGGCCACTACTTCAAAGCGCATAATCCCGTTTTTTTAATTTCCTGTGAAAAGGAGCAACACCATGGCTGAGCACGCGGATGCACAAAATGTCTGGTTTGTGGGCGCAGGACCAGGCGATAAGGAGCTCATCACGCTGAAAGGGTATCGCCTGTTGCAGCAGGCGCAGGTGGTGATTTACGCCGGTTCGCTGATTAATACCGAACTGCTGGAATACTGCCCGCCAGACGCAGAGTGCCACGACAGCGCAGAACTGCACCTTGAGCAAATCATTGACCTGATGGAAGCCGGGGTGACGGCCGGGAAAGTGGTGGTACGCCTGCAAACCGGCGATGTTTCTCTGTATGGCTCGGTGCGTGAACAGGGAGAAGTGTTAACCCGCCGTGGTATTCGCTGGCAGGTTGTACCCGGCGTCAGTGCGTTTCTCGGCGCGGCGGCGGAGCTGGGCGTGGAGTACACCGTGCCGGAGGTGTCGCAAAGCCTGATCATCACCCGCCTCGAAGGACGCACGCCGGTGCCGGAGCGCGAACAACTGGAGGCATTTGCCAGTCATCAGACCTCGATGGCGATCTACCTCTCGGTACAACGCATACACCGGGTGGCGGAACGTTTAATCGAAGGTGGTTACCCGCAGACCACGCCAGTGGCGGTTATTTATAAAGCGACCTGGCCGGAAAGCCAGACGGTGCGCGGCACGCTGGCGGATATTGCTGACAAAGTACGCGACGCCGGGATCCGCAAAACCGCGCTGATCCTCGTGGGGGCATTCCTGGGCGAAGAGTTCCACTACTCGCGGCTTTACGCGGCGGATTTTAGCCATGAATACCGCAAAGCCTGAATCGATAGCGCTGTTTTGCCTGACGCCGGGCGGTGTGGCGCTGGCGGCGCGTCTGCAATCTGCGCTGCCGATGACCTGTTTTACCAGTGAGAAACTTCTCGCGGCGGGGTTTCAGCCTTTTGACGGCAGTTTTGCCCAGGCGTTGCGCGAGGCGTTTTGTCACTTTTCAGCGGTGATTTTTATCGGTGCAACCGGCATTGCCGTGCGCGTTATCGCCCCGCTGGTGAATGACAAGTTTAACGATCCGGCGGTGATCGTCATTGATGAACGCGGACAGCATGTTATCAGCCTGCTCTCCGGGCATTGCGGCGGTGCGAATGCGCTGGCGCGTTATCTCGCGGCTGTGCTGGACGCCGATCCGGTGATCACCACCGCGACAGACGTGAACGATGTGGCGGCGCTCGACACGCTGGCCATCCAGCTGGATGCGCGAATGCAGGATTTTCGCGCGGCGGTAAAGACCATCAATCAGATGCTGGTCAGCGGTAAACGCGTTGGCCTGTGGTGTGACGCGGCGATGCGTGAGGACGTGGCGCGTTGCGATACACGCGGTTTTATCGCAGTGGATCGCCTCGATGCGTTACCGCAACTGGATGGCCTTGTGTGCGTGACCACACAAGCGGCGCTGCCGGTTCTCCCTGTGCCTGTTTTCAAACTGGTGCCGAAACGCATTGTGGCGGGGATGGGATGTCGGCGCGATACGCCCTTTACGCTGCTTTCGGCGCTGTTGCAACGCCAGTTGCAGACGAACGCCATTGACCCGCTGGCGCTGCGTGCGATTGGCAGCATCACCTTAAAGCAGAATGAAAAAGGGCTGATCCAACTGGCGCAAAGCCTGGGCGTGCCGTTTGACGTTTTCACGGCTGAGGCATTGCGGCAGCACGAACACCATTTTCCCGCTTCGGAATTTGTCCGTCACACCGCCGGAGTCGGAAGCGTCTCCGGCCCGGTGGCATGGCTGATGAGCGACGGGCAACTGACTGGCGAAACCCTGCGCGAGCAGGGCGTGACTATTACTTTGGGAGTTTCACACTGATGTTAACGGTAATCGGGATTGGCCCCGGCTCACAGGCAATGATGACCATGGAAGCCGTTGAAGCGCTGCAGGCGGCAGAAATTGTGGTCGGTTACAAAACCTATACCCATCTGGTGAAAGCCTTTACCGGCGATAAACAGGTGATCAAAACCGGCATGTGCAAAGAGATTGAGCGCTGCCAGGCGGCGATTGAGCTGGCGCAGGCAGGACATAACGTGGCGCTGATCAGCAGCGGTGACGCCGGGATCTACGGCATGGCCGGGCTGGTACTTGAGCTGGTGAACAAGCAGCAACTCGATGTGGAAGTCCGTCTGGTGCCGGGCATGACCGCCAGCATTGCCGCCGCCGCGCTGCTCGGCGCGCCACTGATGCATGACTTTTGCCATATCAGCTTAAGCGATCTGATGACGCCGTGGCCGGTGATTGAAAAACGCATTGTCGCGGCGGGTGAAGCGGATTTCGTTATTTGCTTCTACAACCCGCGCAGTCGGGGCCGCGAAGGCCACCTGGCGCGCGCGTTTGAACTGCTTACGGCCAGCAAAAGCGCCGACACGCCGGTGGGCGTGGTGAAATCTGCCGGGCGCAAAAAAGAAGAGAAATGGCTGACCACGCTTGGCGAGATGGATTTTGAACCCGTCGATATGACCAGCCTGGTGATTGTCGGCAACCGCGCCACTTATGTGCAAAACGGCCTGATGATCACGCCCCGGGGCTACACCCTGTGACCGCCGGGGAGGTGTTGGTTATCGGCGGTACCAGCGATGCACGGCAAATTTGCCAGCAACTGGACGCAGCCAATGTGTGCTACACGCTGTCGGTGGCGACACCGACCGGGCAGCAGCTGGCGGGAAATATTCGCGGTCAGGTGCGCTGCGGGCGGCTGGAGATGCGCGATATGGTCGCATGGCTGCAACACCACGGTACGCGCTGGGTCATTGATGCTTCGCACCCGTATGCCGATGCGGTGAGCCGCAATATTGCCGCGGCCTGCGAGCAGGCACAGGTGCT
The DNA here is from genome assembly GCF_003337365.1 of Kosakonia sp. AG348. Classification (NCBI taxonomy): domain Bacteria; kingdom Pseudomonadati; phylum Pseudomonadota; class Gammaproteobacteria; order Enterobacterales; family Enterobacteriaceae; genus Kosakonia; species Kosakonia sp. AG348. Next base: position 416,056 of record NZ_QPJR01000004.1, on the reverse strand, counting down.
GCTCAGCCGTTATCAGCGCCCGGAGCAGTTAGCGGATTTAACCCATCCGTTGCTGTTTTATGTCGCCACGCTGGAAGAGGCCTGCGCCAAAGCCCGCGAACTGGGCGAGCGTATTTTGCTGACCACCGGCAGTAAAGATCTGGCGCGCTGGCGCGAAGGCTTGCCGGATAAAACCTTACTGGCACGGGTGCTTCCCGTGCCGGAAGTGGTGGCGCAGTGCGCGGAGCTGGGTTTTGGCGTTGGTGATATTTTCGCCCTCTGTGGCCCGTTCAGCGCCGGATTTAACGCCGCGTTTTATCGCCAGTATCGTGTGGAAGTGCTGATCACCAAAGCCTCCGGGGCGGAAGGCGGTTATCTGGAAAAAGTACAGCCCGCGCTGGATGCCAGCATCCCGTGCATCGTCATTGCCCGCCCGCAACCTGCGGTGAGCGGGGAAGAGTTACTCAACAGTCAGGATGCCTTCGCCGGGCGGTTGCGGCGCTGGCTGGAGGCACAGTGAGGAGAACAGCATGAAAAAAGCCCTTCTGGTGGTGAGCTTCGGCACCAGCTATCACGACACCTGTGAGAAAAACATTGTTGCCTGCGAGCGCGAGCTGGCGGCCAGTTGCCCGGATCGCACCCTGTTTCGCGCGTTCACCTCCGGCATGATCATTCGCAAGCTCAGACAGCGCGACAACCTGCACATTGATACCCCGCTCGAAGCGCTGCAAAAGCTGGCGGAACAGGGTTATCAGGATGTGGCAATCCAGTCTTTGCACATTATCAACGGCGATGAGTACGAAAAAATTGCCCGTGAAGTGCAAACGATGCGCCCGCTGTTTAAACGGCTGGTGATTGGTGCGCCGCTGCTCAGCAGCCATGAAGATTACCTGCATCTGATGCAGGCGCTCTCGCGTCAGATGCCGATGGTCGCCGCGGACGAACGCGTGGTGTTTATGGGCCACGGAGCCAGCCACCATGCTTTTGCCGCGTATGCCTGCCTTGACCATATGATGGCGGCGCATCGCTTCCCGGCGCGCGTCGGCGCGGTGGAAAGCTACCCGGAAATCGATGTCATCATCGACAGCCTGCGCCGGGAAGATGTCAAAGCCGTTCATCTGATGCCGCTGATGCTGGTGGCAGGCGATCATGCGATTAACGATATGGCTTCCGATGATGACGATTCGTGGAAAACGCAGTTCGAACGCGTCGGTATCGCTGCTACGCCGTGGCTGCAAGGGTTGGGCGAAAACGCCGATATCCGCGCCATGTTTGTTCAGCATTTACACCAGGCGCTCGAACACGCGCTGGAGGTGGCGGCATGAGCGGAAAACTCTACGCCCTCAGCACCGGTCCGGGCGCGGCGGATCTTATCACTGTGCGCGGTGCGCGCATTCTCGGAAAGCTGGATGTGCTGTATGCGCCGGCCGGGCGCAAAGGCGGCGATAGCCTGGCGCTGTCGATTGTGCGCGAGTATCTCGGTGAGCAGACCGACGTGCGCTGTTGTCACTTCCCGATGAGCGCCGACAGCGCGGAAAAAGAGGCGGTGTGGGATGAGGTTGCCGCTGCGCTGGAGGCTGAAGTGCAGGCCGGAAAGCAGGTCGGTTTTATTACGCTTGGCGACGCCATGCTGTTCAGTACCTGGGTGTTTTTGCTGCAGCGCCTGCGACACCCGCAAAATCTGGAGATTGTTCCCGGCGTCACCTCGTTTGCCGCCATTGCCGCGCGGGCGCAAATACCGCTGGCGATGGAACAACAGTCGCTGGCGGTGGTCTCCTGCACCGCGCCGGAAAGCGACATCCGCCAGGCACTGGCGCAGCACGACAGCCTGGTGTTGATGAAAGTCTATGGCCGTTTCGCGCGGATCAAAGCGCTGCTTGCGCAAGCGGGGTTGCTCGACCATGCGCTGATGATGGCGGAAGCCACGCTACCGGGAGAACAATCCTGGCGGCGGCTGGGCGAGGTGAGCGACGATCAGCCTCTGCCCTATTTTTCGACCATTCTGGTGAATAAACAGTGGGAGAAGGCATAACAGCGCCCTGATGTGCGAGGGATACCGGTGTTCACCCGCGAGGTTAAGCGGAGCATGCCGATAATGGAGTAATCATCATATTATCGCCAGCCATGACATTGCTTTATTCTACATGGCTGGGAGAAGTAAAACGGCACGGCGGGCAGCAGTGCCGCTGTGCAAACATGCCCGCATGCGGGCGACGCAGGTTAAGGAGGCGTCATGACGCAGGCCATTATGCTGCAGGGCACCGCATCGGACGTGGGCAAAAGCGTGCTGGTGGCGGGGCTGTGCCGTATTTTTCATCAGGACGGGTTAAAAACCGCGCCGTTTAAATCGCAGAATATGGCGCTCAACTCGGGTATCACTGCGAACGGCCAGGAGATGGGGCGCGCGCAGATATTTCAGGCCGAAGCGGCGGGTATCCAGCCGGATGTGCGCATGAACCCGGTGCTGCTCAAACCGACCAGCGATCGCAAAGCGCAAGTGGTGCTGATGGGCAAAGTCGCCACCGATATGGACGCCGTGAGTTATCACGACTATAAACCGCGGCTGCGCGAGCAGATTATCCAGGTTTACCAGAGCCTGGCGCAGGAGTATGACGCGCTGGTGCTGGAGGGCGCGGGCAGCCCGGCGGAGATCAACCTGCGCGACCGGGATATCGTCAATATGGGCATGGCAGAGATGGCCGCTTGCCCTGTCATTCTGGTGGCGGATATTGACAGAGGCGGCGTTTTTGCCGCGATTTACGGCACGCTGGCGCTATTACAGGAGCATGAACGCTGGCGGGTGAAAGGGGTGATCATCAATAAATTTCGCGGCGATGTCGCGCTGCTTACCCCGGGAATTAAGCAGATTGAAGAGTTGACCGGCGTACCGGTGATAGGCGTAATGCCGTGGCTGGAGGTCGACCTTGAAGATGAAGACGGCGTAGTGTTACAGCGCGGGAAATACTTGCGCACCGGCGAGCGGGCGCTGGATATCGCCGTGGTGCAACTCCCGCATATCTCTAATTTCACCGATTTCAATGCGCTCGCCGCTCAGCCCGACGTACGCGTTCACTACGTGCGCACGCCGGAGGAGCTGCATAGCGCCGATCTGCTAATCCTCCCTGGTAGTAAAAATACCCTTGGCGATCTCAACTGGCTGCGCGAAAGCGGGCTGGCGAAAGCAGTGCTGGAACGTCATCGTGCAGGTGTGCCGATTATTGGCGTCTGTGGCGGGTATCAAATGCTTGGCGAAACCATTATTGATGAGGTGGAGTCCGGACTTGGGCAACAGCCAGGGCTGGGGCTGCTGGATACGGTGACGCGATTTGCCCGCGACAAAACCACCACACGCGTCGACGCGAATTTGCAGGAGACGCTCCCCGGCTGGCTGGCGCCGTGCGCCAGGCTAACGGTGCGCGGGTATGAAATTCATCTGGGTGAAACCACGCGCAGCAATGGTTGCCAGCCGGCGTTATGGCTACAAAAAGCGGGGCAGCGCGTGGCAGACGGCGCAGTCAGCCGTGACGGTCTGGTGTTTGGCACCTATCTGCATGGCTTGTTCGATAGCGACACGTTCACCCGCACACTGCTTAACGGGCTGCGTCAGCGCAAAGGGCTGCCACCGCTGGATGCGCGCGTTGATTACGCGCAGTACAAAGCGCAGCAGTTTGATATCCTCGCCGACGCCATGCGTCAGCATGTGGACATTGATCGTATTTATCAAATTATGCAGCAACATCAGGAGCAAGCATGTTAACCCTTGTTACCGGCGGCGCGCGCAGCGGCAAAAGCCGTCATGCTGAATCGCTGGTCGCGGATGCAAAAACGGTGCTCTATATCGCCACTTCGCAAATCGTTGATGACGAAATGGCGACGCGGATTGAGCACCACCGGCAGGAACGCCCCCGACACTGGCGCACCGAAGAGCGCTGGCAACAGTTGTCAGCCGTCATTACCCCGCATAACGATCCTGACGAAGCGGTATTGCTGGAATGCATTACGACGCTTGTCACCAATCTGCTGTTTGCTTCTGGCGCGGGCGACGACCCGGATAACTGGGATTACGCCGCGCTGGAAGCGCAGGTTCAGCACGAGATTGAACACCTGATTGCCGCCTGTGCGGCGTGCCCGTCGCTGGTGGTGCTGGTGACCAATGAAGTGGGTATGGGCATTGTGCCGGAAAACCGGCTGGCGCGGCATTTTCGCGATATCGCCGGGCGCGTCAACCAGCGACTGGCGCAGGCGGCAGATCACGTCTGGCTGGTGGTGTCAGGGATTGGAGTCAAAATCAAATGATCAAATTGTTTTTCGCCACGCTCTCTTTTATCAGCCGTTTGCCGGTGCCTGGCCGTTGTGTGCAGGGGCTGGATGTCGCGGAATATGTGCGCGGTATTGTGACCTTTCCATTGGTCGGGCTGCTGCTCGGGGCGCTCAGCGGTGTTGTCGTACTGGCGTTACAACCCTGGTGCGGCGTGCCGCTGGCGGCGCTTTTTGGCGTGCTGGCGCTGGCCTTGCTAACCGGAGGCTTTCATCTGGATGGTCTGGCGGACACCTGCGACGGTATCTTTTCCGCGCGTCGACGCGAACGGATGCTGGAAATCATGCGTGACAGCCGACTTGGCACCCACGGTGGCCTGGCACTGGTGTTTGTGCTGGTCGCCAAAATCCTGGTTATCAGCGAGCTGCAACTGCGCGGTGTCAGCATCATTGCCGCACTGGCGATGGCCAGCGCCGCCGGGCGTGGTTGCTCGGTGTTACTGATGTTCGGCCATCGCTATGCGCGCGAAGAGGGGCTGGGCAACCTGTTTATCGGTAAAGTTTCCGGCAGCGACACGCTGGTTACGCTGACCATCACTGCGTTGCTGGCAATTGCCATATTGGGCTTGAAAGGGATTATTGCGCTGCTGGTGACGCTGGCGGCGATCTTTCTGCTGGGGCAGATGCTTAAACGCACGCTGGGTGGGCAAACCGGCGACACGCTGGGCGCCGCGATTGAACTTGGCGAAGTGGTATTTCTTCTGGCGCTGCTCTGAACAGCCCGCAACATAACGAGAAACAACATGCAGACATTGACGACACTACTGGCAAGTATCCCGACCCCCAATGACGTAGCAATGGCGCAGGCACAGCGCCACCTGGATGGTTTACTGAAGCCGGTTGGCAGCCTCGGGCGACTGGAAGCATTAGCGGTACAACTGGCGGGAATGCCGGGGTTAAACGGCACGCCACGTAGCGGTGAGAAAGCCATTGTGGTGCTCTGTGCCGATCATGGTGTCTGGCATGAGGGCGTGGCGGTATCACCGCAGGTTGTCACTGCGATTCAGGCGGCGAACATGACGCAGGCGACGACGGGCGTTTGCGTTCTGGCCGCGCAGGCCGGTGCGAAAGTACATGTGCTGGATGTTGGCATTGATGCCGATCCGATCCCCGGCCTGGTGAATATGAAAGTCGCGCGCGGCAGCGGCAATATCGCCACCGGCCCGGCAATGAGCCCGCAGCAAGCTGAAGCATTGCTGCTGGAAACGATGCGCTACACCCGAGAGCTGGCGGCGCAAGGCGTGAAGCTCTTTGGCGTCGGTGAACTCGGCATGGCCAACACCACACCGGCGGCGGCGATTGTCAGCGTGCTGACCGGCGAAGAACCTGAACATGTGGTCGGCATTGGCGCAAATTTGCCGGTAAGCCTGCTCGGGCATAAAGCGCAGGTGGTGCGTAAAGCAATGGCCGTCAACCAGCCCAATCCCGCCGATGGCCTTGAGGTGCTGGCAAAAGTGGGGGGATACGATTTGCTTGGAATGACCGGCGTGATGCTCGGCGCGGCATCTTGTGGTCTGCCGGTGGTGCTGGACGGTTTCCTTTCTTACGCGTCGGCGCTGGCGGCGTGTCGCATGGCGCCACAGGTAAAACCGTATCTGATCCCTTCTCATCTGTCGGCGGAAAAAGGGGCGCGCCTGGCGCTGGAACATTTAGGGCTGGAACCGTATCTCAATATGGGCATGCGTTTAGGTGAAGGGAGCGGGGCGGCGCTGGCGATGCAACTGGTTGATGCGGCCTGCGCGATCTACAACCACATGGGTACGCTGGCAGCGAGCAATATCGTGCTGCCGGAGACGAAATAACGATGTCCGTTGCCGGAGGAGTTTTGACTTGCCCGGCATTACCCCTCTTTTTGCATTGCCTGCAACAGCGTATCCAGCAAACCCGGATAGCAGGCGTCGAGATCTTCGCGGCGCAGGGAAATCATATTTTCCCGACCCTGCGGGCGCTGCCAGACCACGCCGCTATCGCGCAGGACGCGCCAGTGGTGCGTCATCGTGGATTTCGCCACATCTTCCGGGCGCAGGGCGTTACAACTTAATTCGCTGCCGTCGGCAAGCCGCTTGATCATCGCCAGGCGCAGGGGATTGCCAAGGGCAAAGAGCACATTTTCAAGGCGAAATTGCTCACGTTCGGGGTGGTTAGCGATCATAATCTTCCTGTGTCGGCGGTGGCTGTGCTGGAAAAGCCGCAGCCCGTATCGGCGGCTGGGCCGGTACTATACGCAAACTGCTTTGCGAAAGCCACGAGGTCAATCGCGGCTCAACCAATCGTAAGAATAGCAAAAATAGTTCGAATATACTCGTACAGTTGTACTATTATAGATGCCGTGAATGAATAGCGGCCAATTCCGGCCGCGAACTAACAGTCAAATGACTAAGGACGCATCATGCCCCGACCCATCCCCCTCGAACGTTATCGTAACATCGGTATCTCCGCGCATATCGATGCCGGTAAAACAACCACTACTGAGCGCATTCTGTTTTACACCGGGATGAGCCACAAACTGGGTGAAGTACACGATGGCGCGGCAACAACCGACTGGATGGCGCAGGAGCAAGAGCGCGGCATTACCATTACGTCTGCGGCGGTAAGCTGCTTCTGGCCTGGTATGGACAGAGGTTTTGAGCCGCACCGCATTAACATTATCGACACCCCCGGGCACGTGGATTTCACCATTGAAGTGGAACGTTCCATGCGTGTGCTCGACGGCGCGGTAATGGTGTATGACTCCGTGGGTGGCGTGCAGCCGCAGTCGGAAACCGTGTGGCGTCAGGCTAATAAATACCACGTGCCGCGTCTCGCGTTCGTCAACAAGATGGACAGACCCGGCGCGGATTTTTTCCGCGTGGTGCAGATGATGATTGACCGCCTGAAAGCCAACCCGGTGCCGATTGTGATCCCTATCGGCGCGGAAGAGCATTTCACCGGCGTGGTGGATTTGATCAAAATGCGCGAAATCATCTGGGATGACGCAACGCAGGGCATGACTTTCAGCTATGGCCCGGTGCCGGATGATCTCATGGCAACCGCGCTGGAGTGGCGTGAGAAGATGATCTCCGCGGCGGCGGAAGCCAGTGACGAGCTGATGGATAAATATCTGGAAACCGGCTCGCTCGACGAAGCGGAAATTATTGCCGGCCTGCGCAAACGCACTGTTGCCGGGGAAATTCAGCCGATGCTGTGCGGCAGCGCCTTTAAAAATAAAGGCGTCCAGCGCATGCTCGATGCGGTGGTGGAACTGATGCCGTCGCCGCTGGATATCCCTGCTATTCAGGGCGTGGATGAAAAAGGCCAACCGGCAGAGCGCCATGCGAATGACGACGAACCGTTCTCGGCGCTGGCGTTTAAACTGATGACCGACCCGTATGTTGGCCAGCTTACCTTTATCCGCGTCTATTCCGGCGTGCTGAAAAAAGGGGATGCAGTTTACAACCCGGTGAAAGGCAAGAAAGAGCGTATCGGACGTATCGTGCAGATGCATGCCAACGATCGCCACGAAGTGGATGAGCTGCGCGCCGGTGATATTGCCGCCTGCGTCGGCCTGAAAGATGTCACCACCGGTGACACGTTAAGCGACCCGGATAAAGTGATCACGCTGGAGCGCATGGAGTTTCCTGAGCCGGTGATTTCGCTCGCTATTGAGCCGAAAACTAAAGCGGATCAGGAGAAAATGGGCATCGCCTTGCAACGGCTGGCGTCGGAAGATCCGTCATTCCGCCTGCATACTGACGAGGAATCCGGACAGACGATTATTTCCGGGATGGGCGAGTTGCATCTGGAAATTATTGTCGACCGCATGAAACGTGAGTTTGGCGTGGAGGCGAATATCGGTCGCCCGCAGGTCACATACCGCGAAACCTTGCGTAAAACCGTGAAGGATATCGAAGGTAAATTTGTGCGCCAGTCCGGCGGTAAAGGTCAGTATGGTCATGTGGTTCTGACGCTTGAACCGCTGGAGCCGGGTAGCGGCTTTGTATTTGAAGACGCCACCAAAGGCGGCGTGGTGCCGCGCGAGTACATTCCTTCAGTGGAAAAAGGCCTGCGCGAAGCCATGAACAACGGCGTGCTGGCGGGTTACCCGGTGGTCGATGTGAAGGCAACCCTGACATTCGGTTCCTATCACGATGTCGACTCCTCGGAAATGGCCTTCCGCATGGCGGCGATCTTTGGCTTTAAAGAGGGCGCGCGCAAAGCCGATCCGGCAATCCTTGAGCCGATTATGCATGTGGAAGTGGAAACACCGGAAGAGTACGCCGGGAACATCATGGGCGATCTCTCTTCCCGTCGCGGGATGGTGCAGGGTATGGAAGAGCGGTTCGGTAGCCAGATTATCCGCGCCGATGTGCCGCTGGCCGAAATGTTCGGCTACTCCACCACGCTGCGATCCATGTCGCAAGGCCGCGCGACCTACAGCATGGAGTTCCACCACTATGCGGAAGCGCCGCGCAACGTGGCGGACGACATCATCGCCAGCCGTGCGAAAGCGTAACGTCTACGCTGTAACAGCAAACCCCGCTCCGGCGGGGTTTTTTTTGCGTGAAGCCGGGTCGCAAAATCACTGCAACATTGCATTTTGCTGCGGATATTCAGGAATCACGCTTCCATTGCTGTCCCTCTGTGCATGCATAAACCGCCCGAACACCGCATTATTTAAATATAGAATTTGATCTATATAGTTTTTGTTCTATATTAATGAGGTGTGCTGTGTGGCAGATAATGATGACGCAGACGTTTGAAAAGTGGTTTGATGCACTGGGTGACAACGATCGCGCCCGTGTGCTGGCGGCGCTGATGGTGCTACGGGTTAAAGGTCCGCAGCTACCAAGGCCTTACGCGGATACGGTAAAAGGCTCGCGTTATAACAATATGAAGGAGCTGCGCATACAAAGCCGGGGTGAGCCGTTTCGGGTCTTCTATGTCTTTGATCCGCAGCGCGTGGGCATATTGCTTTGTGCTGGCAACAAGGCGAGTCATGAAAAACGCTTTTACGATGTGATGATCCAGATTGCAGATCGGGAGCTAACGAGCCATCTGCACCAGCTTAAAATCAAGGAGTAATACGATGAGCAAAACACTGGAACAGCTAATTGCCGAACAAAAGGCTGATGTTGTCACCGCTGCGCAGTCACTCGCGCAAGAGATGCTGCTCAATATCCATCTTGCGGAGCTGCGTGAGCGGGTACAAAAAACGCAGATCGAAATGGCGCAGGCGCTGGGGCTGAAACAGCCCACGGTAGCGGTGATGGAAAAGCAGGGCCGGGATATTAAACTTTCCACGCTGAAGCGCTACGTGGAAGCGACAGGCAGCAAGCTACGCATTGATATTGAGCTGCCGGATGGCTCCCACTATGGCTTTGCGCTGTGAAGCGATAATGCGCTGTAAAAAAGAGAAAACCCACAAAGCAAACTATGATTAGCACATACCCGTTGCGCCTGAGGATAAGATGATGCGCTGCGTTAAACTTCTTTGTTGTGTTGCGTTACTCTGCGCCCAGGGCGCGCAGGCTGTGAGCTATCCGCTGCCGCCGGAAGGCAGCCGTCTGGTGGGCAGCCCGTTAACCATCACCATTCCTCATGACAACACCTTCCCGCTGGAAGCGTTTGCCGCGAAATACGGACAGGGGCTGAGTAATATGCTCGAAGCCAACCCGGATGCCGATCCCTTTTTACCGAAAGCCGGTTCACAGCTGGTTATTCCGCAGCAGGTGATCCTGCCTGCGACCGTTCGCGAAGGCATTGTGATTAACGTTGCGGAAATGCGCCTCTACTATTACCCCAAAGAGTCGAATACGGTCGAGATCTTACCGATTGGCATCGGCCAGGCCGGACGCGAAACGCCGCGCAACTGGGTGACTGCGGTGGAACGCAAGCAGGAAGGGCCGACCTGGACACCTACGGCGAATACGCGGAAAGCGTACGAGAAAGAGGGGAAAACCTTACCTGCGTTTGTGCCTGCCGGGCCGGATAACCCGATGGGGCTTTATGCTATCTATATCGGAAAGCTGTACGCTATTCACGGCACGAACGCTAATTTTGGCATTGGGTTGCGCGTCAGTCAGGGCTGTATCCGTTTACGCAGCAATGACATTAAATACCTCTTCGACAATGTGCCTGTGGGAACACGGGTACAGATTATCGACCAGCCGGTCAAAATCACCACCGAGCCGGATGGCAGCAGTTGGGTGGAAGTTCACGAACCGCTATCTCGCAATCGCGCTGAGTTTGAGTCCAGCAATAAAGTGCCGCTGCCTGCCACTCCGGTGCTACATGCATTAATGAAAGACGAAGGCATCGATGCGAACCGCGCAAGCCAGGAACTGGAGCGCCGTTCCGGTATGCCGGTAAATATTAGTACGCCTGCGGTGAATCATCCGATAGATAAACAACCGCTATAGAATGGTTTATCAATAAATTTGAACCTTAAGGTTAAACAATCGGTATTTATTCTTCTTATGGAGTGCGTAGAGTAAGGGCAATCCTGGACGGGAAATTCCCCCGTCTGCTGATTACCTCTTTGAACAGAAGGACAACGACGCCATGAAGAAGATCGGATTTTTGTCATTTGGTCACTGGACACCTTCGCCGCAATCTGCGACGCGTTCGGCGGCTGATACGCTGCTGCAATCCATCGATCTGGCGGTTGCCGCTGAAGAACTTGGTGCGGACGGCGCGTATTTCCGAGTGCATCACTTTGCCCGTCAGCTCAGCTCACCTTTCCCGTTACTGGCCGCTATTGGCGCCAAAACCCACAAAATAGAGATTGGCACCGGCGTTATTGATATGCGCTATGAAAACCCGTTGTATATGGCGGAAGATGCCGGCGCGGCGGATTTGATTTCCGGCGGTCGTTTGCAGTTGGGTATCAGCCGGGGCTCACCGGAACAGGTTATTGATGGCTGGCGCTATTTTGGCTATCAGCCGGCGGAAGGCGAAACCGATGCGGATATGGCGCGCCATCATACGGAAACGTTTCTGGATGTGCTGCGCGGCGAAGGGTTTGCCAAACCGAACCCGCAGCCGATGTTCCCGAACCCACCAGGCTTGCTGCGCCCGGAACCCTGGTCTGAAGGTTTGCGCGAACGTATCTGGTGGGGCGCAGGCTCAAACGCGACAGCGGTTTGGGCGGCAAAACTGGGGATGAACCTGCAAAGCTCCACGCTGAAAGATGATGAAACCGGCGAACCGTTCCATATCCAGCAGGCGCAGCAGATTCGGGCCTACCGTGAAGCCTGGAAAGCAGCAGGGCACTCGCGTACGCCGCGCGTCTCCGTTAGCCGCAGTATCTTCGCGCTCATGGACGATCGTGATCGAGCTTACTTTGGTGGCAGCCGTGATGACAGCGATAAAATCGGCTTTCTTGATGAGAAAACCCGCGCTGTTTTTGGCCGCAGCTACGCCGCAGAACCGGATAAATTGATCGAGCAGCTGAAAAAAGATGAGGCCATTGCCGAAGCAGATACGCTACTGCTTACCGTGCCGAATCAATTAGGCGTGGATTATAATGCGCACGTTATTGAGTCGATTCTCAAGCATGTCGCGCCGGGGATGGGCTGGCGTGATTGATGTGAAACTGCAGTTGAAAGCATAACTTCCTTTTCTTGCGGCGCTTTGTAAAGCGCCGCATTTCGTTTTGCAGTACAGAAATTTATCACCGACACTTGAGCCAAAGACGTAGTCGGCGCAGGCATTGTGCTTTACACTGCGCGCTGCAAAAAACAGAGCAAATGAACGATTAAGTAGGTGGTAAGGCGATGAACGGAAAGATCACAACCTGGTTTAAAGATAAAGGTTTTGGATTTATCAAAGATGAAAACGGCGAAAACCGTTACTTTCATGTGATTAAGGTCGCCAACCCTGAGTTGATTAAAAAAGATGCGGCGGTTACGTTCGAACCCACGACAAACAACAAAGGGTTGTCTGCTTATGCGGTGAAAGTTGTCCCGGAAAGCAAATACATCTATATCGCAGGTGAACGAATTAAGCTCACGTCGATCAAATCTTATCTGGTATACAGCGAAGAAGTTCCTGTCGATACCCGCATCGATAAAGACAATGCCGTGCTCTCCGTTGGCGCGCTGATGGGAAGTATCCGGCCGAAATCCGCGACTAAGCCTGGCGAAATGCGTTCGCTAAAAAAACTGGCAATCACCACTTTTCAGGGAACGACCCTGATTTTCTCCGAAGACGAGATAGACGTGGATGCGACGGTTAAGCTGCTTAACGTCTAAAAACATCCAGATTGGTTTGCTGCCGAAACCGGCGTTTTTCTAAACCGCGTTTCGGCATCATTTACTGTTCACTGTGGTTCCCGTTTTTCTGTTCAATCCGTCCCGCCAGAGCAATGCTTTCGCCCCGTGCGAGTGTGGAATGGCGAGCGCAATGTTTGCGCTTCGCGGGTAATGAGCCGATTCCACAATCTGGTCTCTTCGCAGCAATTACAGCTATAATCCGACCCAATGTTCAACCGATTTACAGACGAAAATGACAAAACTCACTTTACAAGAGCAGATGCTCAAAGCGGGATTAGTAACCAGCAAGAAAATGGCCAAAGTCCAGCGCACTGCCAAAAAAACACGTGTTCAGGCGCGTGAGGCAAGAGAAGCCGTGGAAGAGAATAAAAAAGCACAGCTTGAGCGCGATAAGCAATTAAGCGAGCAACAAAAACAAGCGGCGTTATCCAAAGAATATAAAGCGCAGGTTAAGCAACTTATTGAAATGAACAGGATCACTATTGCCAAAGGCAATATTGATTTTAATTTCACAGATAATAAGTTAATTAAAAAAATAGTGGTGGATAAAAATACGCAGGCACAATTGATTAGCGGTCGTCTCGCCATTGCTCGTCTGGTTGTTGATGGCAAGGATGAAAGTGAATATGCGATTATTCCCGCAATCGTAGCCGATAAAATCGCTCAGCGGGATGCGAACAGTATTGTGTTAAACAGCGCGCTTAGTCAGGAAGATCAAGATGAAGATGATCCGTACGCTGATTTTAAAGTGCCCGATGATTTGATGTGGTAATAACCATTGCAAACAATTTCAACCTCCGGGGGAATGTATGAGTAACGAAATACCGCTTAAATTTTATGACATTGTTGATGAGTATTCGACAGAAACCGAAAAAGCGGTAAAAGAATCAGAACGCGATGCGCTGGCGCACTATTTTCAGCTACTGATCACCCGTTTGATGAATAACGAAGAAATCAGTGAAGAGGCGCAGCAGGAAATGGCCAATGAAGCGGGTATCGACGCGCTGCGTATTGACGAGATTGCGACGTTTCTGAATCAGTGGGGCAACGAGTAGCGCTGTTGCCGTGATTTTCGAAAGCGCGAAAGTGCATTTCTTATGTCCGCTCGCCGCTGGAAGCGGACATCGCAAACATCCCCGAACGTGCAAAACATCAGTAGAGGATATTTGCCATCGCTTTGTACCGTTCGGGTAACGCGCTGTTCAGCGCCAGGACTTTTTCAAGAGTAGAAAATGTTGGAGCCCCTTTAGCGCGTTCGCCATCAACAATCGCGGAACGTATTGTCGCCGCCGCCGTAGAAATAGTGTTGAAATACTCTTCTGATTCCGCAGTTTGTAATTCTCCTGAAACGGCGTAACGGACAATTGGCCAGTCTGTAAAATCAATTAACGGGAACGCTTCTTTATCAGATGATATGTTGGCTAATAACAATTCTTCTGCTTTTTTATGATCTCTTTGTGCAGTTGAAAGTAGCTGTAAGCGATATTTCATTCTTGACAAAATATCGCTATTCATTTTTTCTGACGAGAGTGCCGCAATAAAGGTGGATAGCTCATCAGGCGGGCTGTGATCATAATGCGTTTTCCGCTGGGCTTCAGAAGGAGGTTGGGTGCTATTTGATGCAATTTCAATTAAGTAATTTAAAATTTCTAAAGTCATTTAATGTGCCTTATGAATTTCATTGTGCGGTATTAACTGGCGATAGTGAAAATAGTGCTGGCAGCTTTGTATCACTGTTAATAAATCCCGTGTCGAAAATAACGCATGGCCTGCCAGTATATGACAGGTGCTTTAAATGAACGTTTTTAAAACGTCACGCATGTTTCATATTTAAATAGCAGCGCGCTGCCAGGCTTACGCGATGAGTATTATTGATAGTGCGCGGTTTGAAAAACGAATAATTGTGCGGTCTGCTGTGAGTTCAACTCAACATGGTTAATAACGATGGGGGCTACTGACGTGGGGCGGCCTGCGAGAAGCGGTATCGCCGGTGTTGGATTTGCTTCGAACAGGTTCCGGTATTTTGCAAACCGCCAGCGTTTTGTGGCTTAACGGTTAGCGAGGCACAAGCCCCGCAAAAGAGGGCCTGGTTCAACAGAAAGGTTTCGTAGACTTGCCTCAGGCATGCTGCATTTTGCGATGAAGGCTATTAATCACAGCGATACTATGCTTTTTCCTGCGGTTGCAGTTGATAAATCCATGCCGTCACATGCTTGCCGTCGAGGGTGGTCACATCCACCCGAACACGATCGTAGCCCTCTTCGAATTCGTCCAGCATCGTCCAGTGCGCCGCGAGATTAGCGGATACAAACAGGTAACCATCAACCCGGGAACCGTCTTTATCCAGCACAATGCCGGGGAATTCGGCGGCGGCCCCCCAGCCAAATTCATAAAATGTTCCCGTAACGTAACCTGGCAGCCACTCTCCACCGATATTTTCCAGAATATGTGCATTCGAATGACCGGGGCGAAGCGTCCCGTAAACAAACAGTGATTCCATTTTTCCTCATTATCTAACGCAATGAATAACCAGCAGAATGATCATCAACATACGTTTAAGCGCTGTAGTTCGCAACTGGCTGGAATCGGGTAAGTGGCTGTGACATCCGGGGAAGTGCTCAGGGTTATTACCGGCATTGAGAATGTACTTACTGATAACTCCATGATTTATGATTCACTGAGCAACCGGTCTTCATTATTGCGGCTCAAAACATGCGGTCGGGCAGTTATCAAACCTGCCGGTGATGAGTCAGGCGAGACTGAAAGCATCAATTTCAATCAATGGTTTCGCTGAAAATACGACATGATGGCCTGTTTTAATAAGATGCCATGGAACCGGCTGAGCGGAATGGTATTTCCATCGGCAGTATGCACATACCACTGCGGGCGTTGCCTGCACGCATCGCAGAACTCCTTCAGGATCAAATGATAGTTGTTACTGCAAATCTGAAAGCCCGGGCCAACGCGCTATCCTGTATCTCAGGGATCGTGGTTTTACCCACGTTGTTAATCTTACCGGCGGGGATGATGGGGCTGATACAAAGCGAAAAGCAAAATTGGCGCGAATGGGATGAGCACTATGAAAGTTGAAGCGTTGATGCCTTCCGAACCCCGTTTTTTCTTATTGCAAACGGGCGCATCGCTGGGCACGGTGTCGGGGCATATTTTCCGCCTGGCCATCGCCTGGTGGTGCCTGCAAGTTACGCACTCGGCGGCCGCTTTTTCTTCACTCGTTGCGATATCCGTGGCGGCAGATATTTACCTTAAACCGTTTCTGGCGTCATTTGGCGATCGCTTCAATCGCATTAAATTTATCATCGTCTGTCAGTTCGCTGTTTCAGGGATCATCACATTATTCTGCCTGGCAAGTTATCTGGGGTATTTCAATTTGGTGGCTATTACCTCAGGGCTGGTCGTGATGAGTGCTATCTCATCTGTGCGTGAACCGACGATTATGGGGCTTATTCCCGATCTCGTTGCAGAAGGGAAAGTGACGCAAGCTATATCGCACCGCTCGACCATTAATTCCCTTATTATGTTGATAGGGCCGGTGATTGCGGCCTCGCTTATTTCACTTTTTTCCGCTGGTGTTGCGTTGTATATTTCTGCGCTAGTTTATGCATCATCTTGTATCGCATTTATTATTTTATGGTTTAAATATGATGTGGAAGCCGTTTCAACTGGCGAAAAGGAGAGCTGGTTTTATAAAACTAAGGGAGCATTTAAAGCGATTTACCGTGTTAAATCTGAGTTTCATATTGCACTGGTCTCCTCTGTTATTAACTTTACGATGTTCCCTTTCTTTTCCGTGACGATACCCTACTGGATCAGCACTGAATTAAAGCTTCCCGCCACCTATCTTGGCGCGTTTGAATTCTCATTTGCTCTGGGGCTCATTGCCAGTAGTCTTTATATAAACGCTTTTGTAAGAGCGTGGGCGGGACGGCTCAAGAATGTTTTATTTGGCTTTGTCCTGTTGGGCAGCAGCGTCATGGCAATTGTCCTGATGGGAAATATCTATATGTCTATTCTGCTGGCGTTCTTTTGCGGTATGGCATTTATTTTTATTAACGTCAACCTCAGTACGCTGCGCTCAACGGCAACTCCCCGTAATTACCGAACGAGAATGAGCGCCATGGCAGGATTTTTATCCAGCCTGGCCAACCCTTTTGGCGTGGCCATTGCTGGCTGGTATATCAGTTTATTAGGCGTGGTTCCGTTTACCGTTATTTCCGGTGCCGTTGTGGTGTTAATTGCTCCCGTTATTTTATGTTCGTTTCATTTGCGTCGGGCACTTTCGCTTGATGAAGTTGAAATGAAAGGGTATTACGAAAAAACCTATCCGGCCGCATTTTATAAACGCGGGCAGCAAAAACAGGACGCATAAAGGATATTTAATAGAAGTGCTTTGACGTTATGACCAGACTTTGCATGGGTTGCCATTCTGGCAACCATGCTGAGTGTGTTTTCTCTGTGACTGGTTTCTGCGGGGGCTAAGGCGTGTTTGCGGTTACGAGACGGTTATTAATGGCGTACACCGTACAGTTGCCCGCGCCCGGACGCTGCTCCTGTTGACAGATGCTTAGCGCCGTTTCTGCGGCTTCATGGCTGTTTCTGCCCCAGTACGCCGCGCCCCAGTCGCCGTCCTCGTCCGTGGCAAAGGCTTTTTCATAGCGTTGTGTTGCTGCATATTCTGAGAACGCCTTTTTCCCGGCGGCATTGAGCGCGGGCGGTGCAGGCAGGTGCGTTTCGGGCAGAGGCACAGCTTCGCTGGTCGGTAAATGCTGCTGTTTTAGAAATGCGGCCACCGTCTGCCACCAGAAACTTTCCGGCGCTGAATCCATAAAGACATGGCCGTTATTACCGAAGGCAGGCATCGTGATGAATTGCGCAGTGTGGCTTCCCTGCTGATAGGCATCGAACATCTCTTTGCCCATCGACGGCGGGAAGGATTTATCATTTTTCGCATACAGCCACAGGGACGGGATTTGCGCTGTCTTCCCGTAACGTGCGTAGGCTTGCAGCAGACCGGCTTTATCGCAGAGTGATTTCCCGTCAATCGCGCCCCTTCCGCCGTCGAAATTGATTACCGCCTTAACGCCTGGTGGATTAGCCGCGCCAGTAGCAAGCGCCGCAAAACCGCCTGCGGACATTCCGGCAAGGATCGCGTTATCGGCTGCGGCCCACGGCTGGTGGCGCACGGCATCGAGAGCCGCGAGCAGGTTACGGGTATCCTGCTCCCCGGCCCGCAGGTGTAAAGGTTGCGCGCAGGAGCCATCGGCATACTCCGCCGCACCGCTTGATTGCCCGTAGCCCTGGCGCAGGACCACCACCGCCGCATAACCGTGGCGCGCAAAAGCGATAGCCGCTGAGGCATAACGGTTCGGGTTGATTATCCAGCGATCAAATTCAGCAGTGCCAACGGTTCCATTAGTGATTAACACCACGGGCAAAGGCGTTTGGCTGTCCATGCGTGTCACAAAGGCATCCAGCACGGCCGGCTGACCATTATCTAGGGTGACCGCCAGCAAAAGCGGCTCTCTTATCAACCCATTAATCTGTTGATATTCCTGGGCTTGCCCTACAACATCTGCATGGCCTGCAACAGTAAAAAGAAGGAGGGCGGTGGTGAAAAGGCGTTTTGCCGGACGAGTCGTAAAACGGTTGCGCATGGTGGTTAACCCTGAAATGTTTGGCCTTAAAAGGCGCGGCGTGACTGGAGAGCTGGTCACTTGTTTTTCTATTTCCTGTCGCGCGGTATTGATCGCGCATGTCGGTACTTTCTGCAAGCCGTGAGCATAGCATTAAGCTAAGCAAACATTTTCAATGGGTTACGTTACAGGTTCAGCTTGATGCTCAAGAAGCGGAAAGGGGCGGTTTCTGGAGGGGAAAACTTATCGCTATGTTTAGCGGAGCGATAAAAAGCAAAAAGCCTGCTTAAAAGCAGGCTTTTTTTGAATCTGGCTCCTCTGACTGGACTCGAACCAGTGACATACGGATTAACAGTCCGCCGTTCTACCGACTGAACTACAGAGGAATCGTTGTGGAGGCTTATCTTAGCGGCGAAAAATCTTTTGTCAAACCTCATTTCTCGCAGGGTGTGCTGACTGCCGAATCCATCGACAATTTGAGTTCATTATCATCGTTTTCTGTGGAAATGCTTTGCAGGATCACGGTTTCTCCCCCATCATTTGAAATGTGATTTCACCTTTTGCGGCTAAGGACCAATTTGAACGTCGTTACTCCTCTTCGCCAGGCTGTCATGCGCACGCCGTGGTACAGAAAGCGTAAAAGCTACCGTGTTTTATTCTGGCGAGAAATCACCCCCCTTGCCGTACCTATCTTCCTCGAAAATACCTGCGTCCTGATGATGGGCGTGCTCAGCACCTTCCTCGTAAGCTGGCTGGGCAAAGAGGCGATGGCGGGGGTAGGTCTTGCCGATAGTTTTAACATGGTGGTGATGTCATTTTTCGCGGCAATCGACCTGGGAACCACGGTGGTGGTGGCCTTCAGCCTCGGTAAGCTGGATGGCGAGCGGGCGAGGGCGGCGACGCGCCAGTCGCTGGTGATCATGACGCTGTTTTCGATTGTGCTGGCGGCGGTGATCCACTACTACGGTACGGAAATTATCGATTTTATCGCCGGGGCGGCAACGGCGGAGGTCAAGGCGCTGGCATTGACCTATCTTGAACTGACGGTTCTCAGCTACCCGGCTGCGGCCATTGCGCTGATTGGCAGCGGTGCGCTGCGCGGCGCGGGCAATACCAAAATCCCGCTGCTGATTAACGGCGGCATGAATATTCTCAACATTCTTATCAGCAGCGTGCTGATCTACGGTCTCTTCGGCTGGAAAGGGATGGGCTTCGCCGGGGCAGGGCTGGGGCTGACCATTTCCCGCTATATTGGCGCGGTGGCGATTATCTGGGTACTGATGATTGGCTTTAACCCGGCGCTGCGTATTCCGCTAAAAAGTTACTTCGAAAAGCTCAACTTCAGCATTATCTGGGAAGTGATGGGTATCGGCATCCCCGCCAGTATCGAATCGGTGCTGTTTAATGGCGGCAAGCTGCTGACGCAAATGTTCGTTGCCGGTATGGGCACCAACGTTATCGCCGGTAACTTTATTGCTTTCTCCGTCGCCGCGCTAATTAACCTGCCGGGCAACGCGCTGGGTTCCGCCTCCACAATTATTACCGGTAAACGACTGGGCAAAGGACAGATAAGCCAGGCTGAGCGCCAGTTGCGGCATGTATTCTGGCTCTCGACGCTGTTACTGACGGTGCTTGCCTGGGGAACCGCGCCGTTTGCCGGGCTTTTCGCCTCGTTTTACACCCAGGAAGAGGATGTAAAAGAGGTGGTTAAAGTGCTTCTCTGGCTTAACGCGGCATTTATGCCCATCTGGGCGGCATCCTGGGTGCTACCCGCCGGGCTGAAAGGCGCGCGCGACGCCCGTTTCGCCATGTGGGTGTCCATGCTTGGAATGTGGGGTTGTCGCGTCGTCGCCGGTTATACCCTCGGGATTATGCTCGGTATGGGCGTGGTTGGGGTCTGGCTCGGGATGTTCCTTGACTGGGCGGTGCGCGGCGCGCTCTTTTACTGGCGTATGGTTAGCGGACGCTGGCTGTGGAAGTACCCGAAGCCGCAAAAAAGCGCCATTTCTGCACAGAATGGAGAATAATTCGGCAAACGCGCCAAAATGTGAAAATCAGGCTTTGACAAGGGCCTGGGGCATCGCTAATATTCGCCTCGTTCACACGATTCCTCTGTAGTTCAGTCGGTAGAACGGCGGACTGTTAATCCGTATGTCACTGGTTCGAGTCCAGTCAGAGGAGCCAGATTTAAAAAAGCCTGCTTTTAAGCAGGCTTTTTGCTTTTCTGCGTTCTCACATCCCGCAACTTAGCGTTTTCCCTGCGGGAATTTCTCGTTGAAGCAGCAATGCATCGCGATGACAAAGGCTATCGACATGGTCAGTTCGGGCGGCGATACGCTGGCAAAGAAGCGCTGAAAAGCCATTATGCCTGCACGGAGTAAAATAAAACCCGCCGCAGCGGGTTTGTGAATGAACCGAACGCTTAGCTTGCCTGCACGCGCAGCGGTGCAGTGGCTGCATTAAGCCACGCGCGGGCATCGTCATCAACCAGTGGCGACAGGGTGTCGCGCACCTGCTGGTGATAATCATCCAGCCACTGCTGCTCCTGTTCGCTCAACAGGCTCCATTCCACCTGGCTTAAATCGATGGGAATAAGCGTCAGCGAAGCAAAGCGGCAGAATCCCGGCTGGCTTTCCACCACTTCCACCTGGTTTTCGATACGAATGCCATAGTTGTCCGCTAAATAGTAACCCGGCTCAATAGTCATAATGTTGCCCGCCGACAGCGGCCAGGGGTTGACCTTTTTTGCAATGCGTTGCGGCTGCTCATGGATCAGCAACTGATGACCAACGCCATGACCGGTGCCGTGATCGAAATCCAGCCCTAAATCCCACAGCGCGCGGCGGGCAAACGCATCCAGTTGGTGGCCGTGCGTACCTGCAGGAAATTGCAGGGTGAACATCGATAAAAAGCCTTTCAGCACGGCGGTGTAGTGCAGCCGTTGCTGAGCATTGAGTGCGCCAAACGACAGGGTACGCGTCGCGTCAGTGGTGCCGTTTTGGTACTGGCCGCCGGAATCATTCAAATAGAAATTGGCGCTGGTGATGGCTTTATTGGTTTTTTCGCTGCTGTGATAATGGCACATCGCCGCATTGCTGGCAGAGGCTGAAATGGTGCTGAAACTCTGTTCAATAAAGCCGGGTTGCCGCTGACGGAATGCCAGCTGTTTTTGCTGCGCTTCCAGTTCGGTTACCGGGTTACCCGCCGCTTCCCGGGCGGGCACTTCGCGCGCCAGCCAGGCGAGGAAATTGACCCACGCCGCGCCATCCTGCTGGTGGCTTTCGCGGTAGCCTGCCAGTTCGGTCGCGTTTTTATGCGCTTTGATAAAAGTAATAGGATCGGCGCTCCACAGCACTTCGCCCCCCTGCTGTTCAATAGCGAAACGCAGCGCTACCGGCGCGAAATCACCGTCGAGCAGGATGCGTTTTCCGGCAGCGATCTGCTGGCAACGCGGCAGGAAGTCCCCGACATCATGCAGCGTCAGCGTGGAGGTGAGCTGCGCAGATAAACCGGCAGTTTTCTGTGGATTGACAAACCATTCGACGGCACCTTCGCGGCTGAGCAGGGCAAAGGAGTGCGCCACCGGGTTCATCGCAATGTCCGAACCGCGAATATTCAGCAGCCAGGCGATATTATCCGGCAGCGTAATCGCCAGGTAATCCGCCCCTTTTTCCGCCAGCACCCGCGCAATGCGTGCGCGTTTATCGGCACTGCTTTCACCGCTTATCGCCAGCGGCATTTCACGGATTGCGCCACACGGTGCCGCCGGGCGATCGGTCCAGATTACGTCGAACGGATCGCTGTCCAGTGCCACCAGTTCACAGTGCGTGGCGTTCAGCGCCTGAAACTGGCTGTTGACCATCAGCAGCGGCTCAAAGCCGATGCGACTGCCCGCAGGCAATGAAGCGTTTAACCACTGATCCAGCGGTTCGTTGTGCAAATGGTGGATCGCAAAATCATGGAGATCGACTTCGCTGCGCACCTGCACCTGGTAGCGACCATCCACAAACAGCAGCGCTTTGTCGCGCAGCACCAGCGCCAGCCCGGCAGAACCGGTAAAGCCGGTGAGCCACTGGAGTTTATTGTCATGTGGCGCGCAGTCTTCGCTCTGGTGCGCATCGGCACGCGGAACAATCATGCCGTCAAGCTCCAGGGCGACCAGCCGATCGCGTAACGCTTGTAACGGTGTCGGGGTTTGCATGGTTAATCCTTTTTAATTGTTATCGGAATGGCGGTTCGTTAAAGGTGCGCAATTTACGCGAGTGCAGGCGATCGCCCTCTGCGCGGAGCAGGTCGATGGCGCGGATGCCAATTTGCAAATGCTCGGAAATCGCCCCTTCATAAAAACGGTTGGCCTGGCCGGGAAGTTTGATCTCGCCGTGCAGCGGTTTGTCAGAAACGCAGAGCAGGGTGCCATACGGCACGCGGAAGCGATAACCCTGCGCGGCAATGGTGGCACTTTCCATATCTATCGCCACCGCGCGGCTCAGGTTAAAGCGTAGGGAGGAAGCGGAATAACGCAGCTCCCAGTTGCGATCGTCGGTGGTGACCACCGTGCCGGTACGCAGACGCTGTTTTACCTCCTCACCCGGCATGTCGCTGACCTCTTTGGTCGCGTCGTACAGCGCACGTTGCACTTCAGCGATGCTCGGGATCGGAATATCCGGCGGCAGCACGGCATCCAGCACGTGGTCATCGCGCAGGTAGGCATGCGCCAGTACGTAATCGCCAATCGACTGGCTTTCACGCAGGCCGCCGCAGTGGCCAATCATCAGCCAGACATCCGGGCGCAGCACGGCCAGATGATCGCAAATGGTTTTCGCGTTCGACGGGCCAACGCCAATATTTATCAGCGTAATGCCCTGACCGTCAGCGGTGACGAGGTGCCAGGCCGGCATCTGGTGTTTTTTCCACGCCAGATCAGAAATGGCCTGCTCCGGCGCTTCCGTATCGGCAGTGATCCAGTTGCCGCCCGCGCAGGAGAGCGCGACGTAAGGGCTATCGGGATTGAGGATCTCGTTACAGCCCCAGCGCACGAACTCATCGACATAACGCGTGTAATTGGTGAACAACACAAACGGCTGGAAATGTTCAACCGGCGTGCCGGTGTAGTGGCGCAGTCGCGCCAGCGAGAAATCGACACGGCGCGCATCAAAATGGGAGAGCGGGTAAAGCTCGGTCGGGTGGAATAGGCCATCGGCGGTCTCATCACCAATCTGCGCCAGTTCGGTGGTGGGGAAATGGCGCGTTAAGCCCGCGCTCATTGACCTGTCCAGCGTCAGCTCCGAGCCGTCAATCACGTAAGGGTACGGGATTTCATGCGCGGATAACCCAACCTCGATGTGTGCGCCATAGTCCTGACACAGCAGGGTTAGTTGTTCGAGTAAATAGGGACGAAACAGCGAAGGGCGGGTGATGGTGGTGGTGTAACAGCCCGAATGGGTGAAGCGGGCGTAGGCGCGGGTTTTCGGTGGGTTCGTCGCGCTGCCATTCCAGCTTACGGATAACTGCGGATAGACGAATAACCCTTGTGCGCGGGCTTCGGTATCGGGAAGCTGACCGTCGTCAATATAGCGAGCGATCGCCTGACGAAGGGCCTCGACGGAACGGTCATACAGCGCTTCAAGTTGATCCAGCGCTTGTTCCGGGGTCAGAGTTGCACCCTTATTATTCATCTTTATCTCCTTATCTGCTCTACGGCTGTAGCCGATAGTATGTCACAGGAATGTGAAACGAAAGCAGCGCGCAACGGGATTCAGAGGAAACGGATGAGGGAACAATCCGGCGCGACAGCGCGCGCCGGAAGGCGGATTAGCCGCTGATTTTCACCAGTGTACGGCCCTGGATTTTATTATTGAGGAAATCGGCAGCGGTTGCCGGAGCCTGTTCCAGCGTAATTTCGGTTGCCGCCTGCTGGTAGTAACTTTCTGGCAACGTACGTGCGAGATTTTCCCACACGGCGCCGCGCTGTGCGGTTGGCACCATCACGGAATCCACGCCTTGCAAACGCACGTTTCGCAGAATAAACGGCATCACGGTGGTCGGCAGTTCGAAACCGCCTGCCAGACCGCATGCGGCAACACAACCGCCGTAGTTCGTCTGCGCCAGCACTTTTGCTAACACGTGGTTGCCAACCGTATCAATCGCACCGGCCCACAGCTGTTTTTCCAGCGGACGGGTCTGTTCAAAATCGCTGCGCGGCAGGATCTCATCGGCGCCCAGCTTACGCAGAAAATCATGGGTAGATTCGCGACCGGTTACGGCGGCAACGGTGTAGCCCAGCGCTTTCAGCAGCACGACAGCGGTGCTGCCAACGCCGCCACTGGCACCGGTGACCAGCACGGTACCATCCTGCGGTTTAATCCCGGCATCCTGCAGCGCCATGACGCACAGCATGGCGGTAAAACCAGCGGTGCCAATGATCATCGCATTGCGCGCACGTAAACTTTCCGGCAGCGCCACTAGCCAGTCCCCTTTTACGCAGGCCTGCTCGGCAAGTCCACCCCAGTGGTTTTCGCCCACGCCCCAACCGGTGAGGATCACGGCCTGGCCGGGAGTAAAGCGCGCATCGCGGCTTTCGCTCACGCGACCGCAAAAATCAATGCCTGGCACCATCGGGAACTGGCGAATGATTTTACCTTTACCGGTGATAGCCAGCGCGTCTTTGTAGTTAAGGCTGGACCAGTCAATATCGACCCGAACGTCGCCTTCACCCAATGCGGGCAGGTCGACCTCTTTCACTTCCGCCAGGGTTTTATTCTCATTCTGTTCCAGAACTAATGCTTTCATGACTGCGTTTTCCTCGTCGGATGAGGTGTATTTTTCGGCGTTTTCGCCGTCCTGTGCAGATGCTCCATCCCCCGTCATGCTTCACGCAGCAGGGGCGGTTGTTATGCTGTGGTGGAAAAATTTCCAGTACTGATCCAGCGGCTCGACGGAGCGGAACAGTTTGGCGCGCATTACTGCGCCTTCCCAGCCGGACCAGAACACCCTGGCCAGTTCGCGGCTCGCGGCATCTGGCGGCAGTTCGCCGGAGACTTTTGCTTCATCCAGACACGTTGCGACGCGCGTTTCCCAGTCGGCTAGGATGGCTTTCAGGCGCACCGGGAAGGCTTCCGGTAACAGTGGCGTTTCCTGCAACAGGTTGCCCACCAGGCAACCACGGCGGAAATCGTATTTCGCCATTCCCTGGCCTGCGTGGTGCACAAAGGCGGCCATGCGTTGCAGCGGGAAGCGCTGGGTATCGGTTAAAAATTTATCCAGTTTATGCGCGAAAAAGTCGCCGTAAGCGGCCAGCACTGCCATGCCAAATTCCTGTTTGCTTTTAAAGCAGTGATAAAACGAGCCTTTAGGAACCGCGATATTTTTGATCACCGCATCAATGCCCGCCGACAGATAGCCGGTTTCGGTTAGCACTTCCAGGCCGGAGCGAATCAGCTCCTGGCGGGTATCGGTAAAGTCGCGCTCGACTTTTGGCGGCCGTCCGCGGCGGGGTTTTTGCCGTGCTGCTGTTTCGCCATTCATAATTTAGACCGATCGGTTTTAATTCGGCAGAGGCTACGCCGATTTACCATTCCAGGCAAGCGAAGAAACAAAAAAGCCCGCACGAGGCGGGCTTGCAAACTTGCCGGTTGACGCTGTTACCGCAAACGCCAGCGGGCAAACCGGGTTAGGCGGTGGTATTAATATTACGACCGATTGCCGGGTTGGAAGGTAACTGCGGGATCTGCTGAATCAAGTCGCTGGCGATCGTTTTCTGGGTATCGAGCGCTTTTTTCAGCACCAGCGTGTTGACTTGGTTATCAAGCTGATAAGAGTCAAGGCTGCTGGCTAATGATGCAATTTGTATCGGATCCATGCTGTAAATCCTTTATTGTAGAAAAAACAACCAGAGAACAGCTATGAGTATAGCTGCACAATTTTTATCGGCAGTAAGCGCGGGATCTTTAAGCGAGGCGTGAGACGAACCCGATGATGAATAAGCGAAAACCCGCCGTAGCGGGTTAATGGAGAAAGATTAAGCGCCGGGGCTTTCGGCGAATTTCAGCAGGGCATCGCCATCCAGCCGGTAACGTACCCATTCACTTTGCGCCCGCGCGCCGATGCTCTGGTAAAAATCAATGGCCGGCTGGTTCCAGTCGAGCACGCTCCACTCCAGACGACCGCAGCGGCGCTCAACGGCATACTGCGCAATCTTTTGCAGCATCGCTTTTCCGGCACCGTTACCGCGAAAATCGGGCGAAACGTAGAGATCTTCCATGTAAATGCCGTTGCGGCCAAGCCAGGTCGAATAACTGGTGAAGAAAACCGCATAACCCACGGCTTTGCCTTCGATTTCATAGATTAAGGCTTCCGTTTTGCTCTCCGTGCCAAACAGGGTTTCGCGGATCTCATCCGCTGTGGTGATCACTTCTTCAGGCGCTTTTTCATACACCGCCAGTTCATAAATCATCGCAAAAATGGCGTTTGCGTCAGTCGGGCGGGCGGGGCGGATGGTAATGCTCATTGCGTTTCCTGTTGTTTTTACCGGGAGTTCAAAATTGATGGCCGCCAGCATAAGCGGTATTGTGCAAAGAATTAAGTGCAATGAAATCACTACTCGATGAATATTATGCATCCCACGTTACGGCGTCTTGATCTCAACCTGTTACCCGTTTTCGACGCGGTCTACCGCCACCGTTCTGTGCGACAGGCGGCAGAAGAACTGGCGATGAGCACATCGGCACTCAGCCACGCGCTCTCAAGACTACGTGTGACGCTCAACGACCCGTTATTTTACCGGGAAGGGCACGTAATGTGCCCAAGCGTTTATGCCAGCCAGCTTGCGCCCGCCATTGCGTCGGCATTAGCGCATCTCAACCATGAACTCACCCCGCAAGCGGAGTTTGATCCCGCGACGACCACAGACTGTTTGCAGGTCGCGATCACTGATTTCACCGTGTTTAGCATTTTCCCCGCGCTGATGGCCGCATTGCAGCATACGGCGCCCGGACTGCGTTTTGAGTTTCGCTATTTGCCTCATAGCCCGGCGCTTAATGAGCTGCTGGCAGGAGAAGTGGATTTCGCGCTGGGGTTTAGCGCGCCGCAGGATATTCATTACGCCGAGCTGGATGAGATCGGCTTGTTTGCAGATAAATATGTCGTTATCAGCAATCAACACAGGCAACAGTTAACGCTGGACGATTACCTTGCCGCGCGCCACCTGGTGGTAACGCCGTGGAATGAAAGCAAAGGCGTGCTGGATTGTGAACTCGAACGTCTGGGTTATACGCGACAGGTGGCGATAAAAACGCCCTCGATGCTCAGCGCGCCTTTTATTATCGCCGACAGCGATCTGCTGATGGCGCTTCCGCGTTCGGCAGCGGAAAAGTTAAAACAGGCGGCAAGGATTACCATTTTTGCGCTGCCTTTTTCGGTTCCGCCGTTCGAGGTGAAGATTTATTCCCATAAACGCAGCGGCAAGCGCGGGGCGGCGCAGTGGTTGCAGAAAATGTTGAAAGAACTGTCGCACCCGCAAACTTCGCGCAACACGTGAACAGCCTGTCCGTAGGCCAGACGTTGCGCAGTACGCACAAAACGGCGATGACTCGTTAGCGAATGCGGCGGGAGTGCTGTTATCTCCCGGTGACGCCTTCGCGCATGAATGTGACGGCGTTCTTATTTATTAATAAGACTTTCGCTGGCTGCATTAACCCGCCAAAAATAACACTCTATTTATTAATCAGTTACTTTTTTATAACCTCAAAACGGTTAAGTTGTGAAAGATATACAACTTCTATCGATTAACCCGTTTTTTTTTATTTCCGATATAGAGATAAGGCGCGGTTCGAATGCCCGAAGCCGATGCTGTACCCGCCATATAAAACAACAATAGGTACTCATGCCATGAAACTATCCCTCGCGCAAAAACTTTGGCTCCCTCTCATCGTGGCGCTGGTGTGCCTTGCCGGGACACTGCTCTACAGCTCTTTTACGGTCAAAGAAGACCAACTGTCACTGCGCAAAAACGAGTTGCAGCATGTTTCGCAACTGGCGCTGAGTATCGTCAAAACACAGGCCGCGCTGGTTGATAAAGGGGCGATCACGCAACAGGAAGCGCAGCAGCGTGCAACCCAGTTAATTAAGGATTTACGCTATGGGGAAACGGGATACTTCACGATTCTCAATACCCAGGCTGAAGTGATTATGCATCCGATCAACGCCAAGCTGATTGGTCAGGGGCCACAGGTTGCGGATGCCAATGGTGCCTACATCTTCAGAGATATGGTTGCGGTTACCCGTGATAATCAGGCCGGGTTTACCGCTTATGTTTTTCCGCGCCCCGGCGAGACGGAAGCTCAGCCGAAAATCGCTTACAGCATTCCGTGGACGCCCTGGGGCTGGATCATCACCACCGGTCTGTATGTGGATGATATCGACGCTGCGTTTCGGGTTTCGCTGTATCAGAACCTGATTGAATTTGTGGCTATCAGTATTTTGCTGTCGGTGATCGTCTATCTCATCAACCGGGGAACGTTGCTGGCGCTTGGGGGCGAACCTCGTTATGCCGTTGATGTCGCCGCGCGGATTGCCGCCGGGGATCTTTCGCAGACGGTGGATAAAAAATCCGGGGATAACTCAAGCCTGATCCACGAAATGGGCGTGATGCGTGAGCAACTGACCGCCGTGATCAATGATATCCGTGAAGGGGCGGAGATCATTAACACCAGCACCCATGATATTGTTGCCGGAAATCAACAAATTGCCTCACATTCCGAGCAGCAGGCGATGTCGCTGGAGCGCACCTCGTCCAGCATGGAAGAGATCACCGCCGCCGTGAAACAAAACGCGGAGAACGCCGGGCAGGCGCGTCATCTGGCGAGTGAAGCTGTGGATATTGCTTCGCGCGGCGGTGTGGTAATGCAGAGCATGAATGAAACCATGAACGGTATCTCCGAGAGCGCCGGGAAAATAGCGAGCATTATCGAGGTGGTCAACGGCATCGCGTTTCAGACCAATATTCTGGCGCTGAACGCGGCGGTTGAAGCAGCCAGAGCGGGTGAACAGGGCAGAGGCTTCGCGGTGGTCGCCGGTGAAGTGCGTAGTTTGTCATTGCGCAGTTCGCAGGCGGCGCAGGAGATTAAAGGGCTGGTGGAAGAGTCTGTCACGCGCGTCAATAACGGCTCGTCACAAATCAAAATTGCCGGCAGCAGTATCGACGACATGATTGTGGCGGTGCGGCGCGTCTCGGACATCATGTCGGAAATCTCCGTCGCGACCGAGGAGCAGAGTAAAGGCATCAGCCATGTTAACGAAGCGATTGTGCAAATTGATGCGGTCACGCAGCAGAACACCGCTCTGGTTCAACATGCGGTATCGGCGGCCAGTGCGCTGGAAGAGCAGACCCGTCGACTGACGCAGACGGTGGCCTTTTTTAATACCGGCAGATAATCACCGCGACATCACGTTCCTGGGCCTGCGAAGGCAGGCCCATTAAGGCTTATCCCTGCCAGCCTCGCCATGACAGGCAAAGCAGCACTTGCAATCACGGGGCTTCATCTTCACTTTTACGGTGGACTGCCTTTATTGCTCAATCGGCAAGCGTAAGCCCTGAGCGCAACAATGCTGCTGGTCAGGAATACCTGGAAAAACGCGAGGTTGAAAACCGCGACTGGTGCAGGGGGTGCACGCGCTCGGCTCGCAAAGCAACGTTTTGCCTGGATGAAAGGTGAGGGGTTTATCGCGTGCGGTTGGTAGAAAAGCAAAAAGCCTGCTTAAAAGCAGGCTTTTTTAAATCTGGCTCCTCTGACTGGACTCGAACCAGTGACATACGGATTAACAGTCCGCCGTTCTACCGACTGAACTACAGAGGAATCGTGTGAACGGGGCGAATATTAGCGATGCCCCAGGGCCTTGTCAAAGGATGGATCGTGCCGTCGCGATCGTTTGCTGACTATTTCAGCAATCTGCTGCCGGGATAAGCACTTAAGCGCGCATTTGCACCAAAACTGTGCAATGCATCCGCCATGGGGCATCATACAAACCACTGTTTCAGTAATAATTCCCCCGCTCGTAATTAGAATCTCTTATTATCCAGCCTGTTAGCGCCTTTCATTTTGCCTAACTAAAACTGGCAAGCATATTGCAACTCCTCTGGCTACATCACATCCGGCGTTGGCACTGGTACCCGTACAGGAGGCAAAATGAACTTAAGACGACTGAAATACTTCGTAAAAATCGTCGATATTGGAAGCCTGACTCAGGCAGCCGAAGTATTACACATTGCGCAGCCCGCGCTGAGCCAGCAGGTTGCCACTCTGGAAGGCGAGCTGGATCAGCAATTGCTTATTCGCACCAAACGCGGTGTGACGCCGACCGAAGCGGGCAAAATCCTCTACACCCATGCACGGACGATTTTGCGCCAGTGCGAACAGGCGCAACTGGCGGTAAACAATGTCGGTCAGTGCCTGCGGGGACAAGTCTCCATCGGCCTGGCACCGGGCACTGCTGCGTCTTCCGTCACCATGCCGTTGTTGCAGGCGGTGCGGACCGAGTTGCCGGAAGTTATGGTTTATCTGCATGAAAATAGCGGCTCAACGCTGAACGATAAATTGCTCAGCGGGCAACTGGATATGGCGGTGCTGTATGAACGCGCGCCTGGCGCGGGGATCAGCAGCCTGCCGCTGCTGAAAGAAGATCTGTATCTGGTGGGCACGCGTGACTGCCCAGGCCAGAGCGTCGATCTGACGGCGGTTGCCGATATGAATCTTTTCCTGCCGCGCGATTACAGCGCTGTCCGTTTGCGTGTTGATGAGGCCTTTTCGCTGCGTCGACTGACCGCGAAGATCATTGGCGAAATTGAGTCGATCGCCACGCTGACGGCGGCAATTGCCAGCGGAATGGGCGTGACGGTACTGCCGGAATCTGCCGCGCGTTCGCTGTGCGCCGCGACCAACGGCTGGATGGCGCGTATCACCACGCCGTCGATGAACCTGCCGTTGTCGTTAAACGTTTCCGCGCGCGGCACGCTCTCGCCGCAGGCGCAAGCGGTGAAAGATATTTTAATGTCATTAGTTAGCCGCCCGGCAATGGAAAGCCACGAGTTGCAGCTGGTGAGCTAAGCATTATTCCTTAATGGAATAAGATGCTGGTTTTTATTATTTGTTCTGCCTGGCCGCAGACTTTAACAATATCGTCATGTCTGACAGGCCAGGAGCAGCGAAGGGTGAATTTCCAGCAACTCAAAATTATCCGCGAGGCGGCGCGGCGGGATTACAACCTGACCGAAGTCGCCAACATGCTTTACACATCACAATCCGGCGTGAGCCGCCATATTCGTGAGCTTGAAGAAGAGCTGGGGATTGAGATTTTTATCCGTCGCGGCAAACGTTTGTTGGGCATGACGGAACCCGGTAAAGCGCTACTGGTGATTGCCGAGCGCATTCTTAACGAAGCGAGCAATGTGCGCAGGCTCGCCGATCTCTTTACCAATGACACCTCTGGCGTACTGACCATTGCGACGACGCATACTCAGGCGCGTTACAGTTTGCCCTCGGTGATTAAAGCTTTTCGCGCGCTGTTCCCGGAAGTGCGGCTGGAGTTGATTCAGGGCACCCCACAAGAGATTGAATCTCTACTGCATAACGGTGGCGCAGACATCGGCATTGCCAGCGAACGCTTAAGCAATGACAGCTCACTCGTGGCGTTCCCCTGGTTTCGCTGGCACCACAGTTTGCTGGTACCGGCGGATCACCCGCTGGCGCAATCCTCACCGTTAACGCTCGAAGATATCAGCCGCTGGCCGCTTATCACTTATCGCCAGGGGATAACCGGACGTTCGCGTATTGATGAAGCGTTTGGTCGCAAGGGGTTAATCCCGGATGTGGTGCTGAGCGCGCAGGATTCCGATGTTATCAAAACCTATGTTGAGCTGGGGCTGGGCGTCGGGCTGGTGGCGGAGCAATCGAGCGGCGAAAACGAAGAGGGCAAACTGGTGCGGCTGGATACGCAACACCTGTTTGATGCCAATACTGTCTGGTTAGGGTTAAAACGTGGCCAGTTACAACGAAATTATGTCTGGCGCTTTATTGAACTGTGTAACGCCGGGCTGTCGGTAGACGATATTAAACGCCAGGTGATGGAGCCGGACGAAGCGGCGATCGATTACCAGATTTAACAAGGGTCACAAAAAACAGAGCCTCCGCATGCGGAGGCTTTTTTTACTGATGCGCGTGCGGCGGTGTTTTCATCAGCATCGCTGTCAGAGCGGAGAGCAGACAGCCTGCCAGCAGATAAATGGCGACGGAATGCCACTCACCGCCGGAAAAGTTCAGCAGCGCGGCGGCAATAAAGGGCGTAAACCCGCCGCCAACCACGCTGGCGACCTGGTAACCAACACCCGCGCCGCTGTAGCGATAACCCGCGCCAAACATTTCGGTGAACATCGGCTGCTGTACGCAAACCACCATATCGTGAGCGATATTGGCCAGCAGTAACGAGAAGAGCACCACGCCGAAAATGGAGCGCATTTCCAGCGCCATAAAGAACGGGAAGGCGCTCAGCGCGCCGATCAATGCGCCGGTGATATAGATGCGCCGCCGTCCAAAACGATCCGCCAGCCAGGCGAATAACGGAATGGTCAGGCAACTTATCCCGCCGACCAGCAAGCCTATATTAAGAAACAGCTCACGCGGTAAACCCAGATTTTGCGTCGAGTAGTTCAGCGCAAAAGCGGTGACGATATACATGGTCAGCAGTTCGCACAGGCGCAGGGCGATAATTTTCAAAAACGCCCCCGGATGGCGAAACAGCGCTTCAAATACGGGCGGGCGTTTTTTTATTTGCGTCGGTTGTTGCGTCTGCGCTCGTTCAAACTCGGCCGATTCCGCCATGCCGTTACGCACCCACAGCGCACCGAGCACCAGTACAATGCTGAACAAGAATGGCAGACGCCAGCCCCAGCTCAGAAACTGTTCGTTGGTGGTCAGGCTGCTGATGAGCGACACAAGCCCCGTGGAGAGCAATAACCCGACGCCATATCCGACCTGAACGCCGCTGCTATAGAAGGCTTTTTTGCCGGAGGGCGCACTTTCGACCGCCAGCAGCGCCGCGCCGCCCCATTCGCCGCCAACGGCGAAACCCTGAATGGCGCGCAGGATGACCAATAACGCCGGTGCCCACCAGCCGATGGTGGCAAAAGAGGGCAGAATACCAATACAGGCGGTGGCGATCCCCATCATCCAGACCGTCATCATCAGCATTCGCTTGCGACCGAGACGATCGCCGAAATGACCAAAGACAATGCCGCCGAGCGGGCGGAATAAAAATCCGACGCCAAACGTGGCGAAAGCGGCAAGCGTGCCCATCGCCGGATCTATCTGCGGGAAAAATTCGCTGTTAAACACCAGCGCGGCGGTGATGCCATACAGTAAAAAATCGAACCAGTCGACCACTGCGCCAGCGAAGCTGCCCCAGGCTGCACGGCGGGCGCGATTTAGTGGCGGTACCTCTTCATCGGGGCGGGTTGTGATGAGCGTGGAGTCCATAGTTGTTCTGTCCGTTCCTCAAAATTGCAAAATTTTCTAGTTTTAATAGGAGAAAAGGTTACTCACATCGTACGCAGCTAAAAAAGTCGCTATTGAGACTACAGCGACAGCGGACAGGTGAAAACTCTTTTGCAGAGCGGGCGGCATGAAAGGGGGAATTTAACTCAGGGGGCGTTAATGCGCAGAAGATTATTCGGTTGTCGAATGATTCGCATGTGTGGTATTCGGGCGATTGATGTTACACCGCAGGCGCCGACCATAAGCCGTTAATCTTCTTATCGGATGCCCGACCTGTCATGCGCCTGGCAGGCCGGGTATCCATGTTATTCATTGCCTACGGCATTGATGGCTAACGTACGCGATGAATACGGCGTAAAGCGGCAAGCAGGTTGTTTTTATCCGCCTCGCTGAGATTGGGCGCCATAATTTGTGCCGACAGCCATGTGGTGTCTGCTTCAGTAAAGGCACCGGTGAGCAGCCGCTGGCTGATGGCGGTGAGCAACTGGCTATCGAGTTGATTTATCTGTTGCCGGGTCGCGTCCAGGCTTCTGACCGAGTGGCTGGTATCCGGTGTGGCTAACCAGTCGGCCAGATAGCGATACTGAACGGCCTTGCTGGCGTTCATTAATGCGCGGAAAAAAGGCTCCACGGAGCCGGGATCCAGACCCGCGTCCTGGGCATTTTTCACTGCTTCTGCCAGTACTTTTTGTTCCCGCCCGACATCTTCCACGGGGGAGTGGTGCTGTGCCTTGTAACTGGCGACGTCTTTCATGATCAGCATGCGTTCATTGAGTGCTGATGAAAGTGTGCTGAGCGACACCGAGGCGACGGAGCCTGCAAACACATTGCCGCACATGAACAGTGACGAAAGGAAAACAACCGCAGACTGGAACATCAACTTACCCTCCTGTCAAAACCCAAAAAAAAGCCGTTCTCGGGGAAGAACGGCGAATCGACCATCACGGCTAAAATCACTAACACGATTCATATTCTATTAGTTACGTGAATGAATTATTTCCTGGTGAGCGTTTTATGTAAGTAAATGAAACGATGTAAATAAGCGACAAAGAGTGAGGGCGCAGCACGAAAATTGTGCTGGCGCATGCGGAATGTACAATACCGGGCGCGAGACGGCGCGGGAACGCCTGACGCTCTCGTGTCGCTCAGGCTTAACGCTTGTTACCTTTGGGAACATTCAGATGACAGATATCACAATCAGACCAGCGCGAAGCGAGCATTTTGCGGCGTTAAGAGCCATCGAACTTGCATCGTTTGAAACCCTGCGCGAGGCGGGTGCAGTGAGCGGAACGCCTGTTGCTAACAGCCTGGAAGCGTTGCACCAGCTGTGCAGGGAAGGGGTATTGCTCGTCGCGTTTGCACCGGACGATATCCCCGTCGGGTTCGCCGGTGCCGTGATTACGGAAGACTGGCTGCACATTGCCGAAGCGGATGTTCACCCGGACTGGCAGCGGCAGGGCATTGGCCGGCGCCTGATGCACGCGCTTTTGTCGGAAGGCAAAGCGCGCGGTTTAAACGGTGCCTCGTTGACGACCGATCGTAATGCGCCCTTCAACGCGCCTTTTTACGCTTCGCTGGGTTTTGACATCGTTGAAGGCAACGCCATTTCACCCCGGCTGAAAGCGGTGCTAACAGAGGAAATCCTCGCCGGGCTGGATCCGAAACGCCGGGTTGCCATGCAATTAATGTATTGAAATCAAGGGTCGCAGTGCGTTATGTGCAAGCGTGCGCAAACGGATAGATAAACAATCGCTTAGCGCAGGCAAGCGATATATTTCTCACCTGAACGGCGCACCATTTCCGCAGCATCGTGCGCGATCTCCCGCCCTTCAAACGCGCCGTAGAGTTTCGCGAATTTCACCGCATCCAGCCGGCGCGTTATTTCACGAACCGTCTCTGCCGGCAGCGGCAGCATATTCGGATAGCTCCACATGAAGGAGACGGCATTAGCGCCTGGCGTGACCTGAACGATATCGCCGGATAGCAGCACACCGTCATCCCGCACCCAGTGAAGGACGCAGCCGCCGGCAAAATGACCGCCAAGGCGCATGATACTTACGTCTGATGTCAGTTGCAGGGTATCGCCATCCCAGAGGGTAATGTGCGGGCTGTCGCGCATGATCCATTCGCGATCGCGTTCATGCAGATAAATCGGGGCGTCAAATGCGTCAGCCCAGTCTTGCATGGTGGTATAGAAATGAGGATGCGAAATAGCAATAGCCCTGAGCCCGCCCAGAGAGGCGATCAGCGTTTTTGTGGCGTCGTCGAGGGTGGAAATGCAGTCCCACAGGATATTGCCCTGCGCTGTTCGCAGCAGAAAAGCGCGCTGTGCAATCGCGAAATCAGGTACGGTTTTAATGCTGAAGAGATCGCTTTCGTGTTGTTGCCATTTATTGACATGCGAGGCCAGAAGGGTGGGGAAATCAACCCACTTCTGCCCGGTTACCGGCACGAACTGGCGCTCATCTTCGCAGATAGTGCACCGGTGTGGGGGCGTGTCAGTTATTTCATACGATGTGCCGCACGCGTTGCATAAGGTGATCATTATTGTCCTCTTTGTTGCGGATACGTCAGTGCTAAAGGGTTTTGCAGCGAATGGCCGCTTTTTTGCGCGCCATTGTTTGAGTAATAACCTCTTTAGCATGGCACATGAAGGCCGCGGTATGTGCTGGAGAGAGCGGCCAAAAAAAAGAAGAAATGCCCGCTGCGCGACAGAACGGTTCAGCGCGCAGCAGGCTGGGGCAGAACGAAGGAAAAGGTGAATGCCGGATTTAAGGCTCGTTCGGTGGGACGGTGTCGCGTTTTTCTGCCCATTTCAGCATGGCATCCAGCGCCGGGCACAGGGCCTGGCCCCACTCTGTCAGCCGGTATTCCACCTTCGGCGGGATCTGCGGATAGACCTTGCGCGACACGATGCCATCCGCTTCAAGCTGCCTTAGTTGCTGGCTTAACATCTTTTGCGAAATGCCCGGAATAAGCCTGCTGAAATCGGAGTAGCGCTGCACTTTTCCATCAAATAAATGAAACAGGATGACCAGCTTCCAGCGGCCTTCCAGTAATCGCAGCACTTGTTCGACGCCAAGCGCGGCGGTATCGGGGGTATAAATCTTACTCATAAGTCTGTTACTAACTTTTTTGTGCGTTCTTGATGATTTGACACTATATGGTGAAAATGAGAGCACCGCAAACCACAGGAGCCTCTCATCATGCCTTTGTCACTACCCGACGCTGTTGCTACCTACTTCGCCATCAGCAATGGCGCAGATATCGCCAACGTTAACCACTGTTTTACGCCTGATGCCGTGGTTATCGATGAACATAAGACCCATCGCGGCCTTGACGCTATCCAGGCCTGGCAACGCGACGTGCAGAGTGCGTTTGAGTACACCGTTGAACCGATCCGGGTTGCTGATGAGGGAACACGGTTAACGGTGACCTCGCATGTGGCGGGCAATTTTCCCGGCAGCCCGGTGCAGCTTAGCCATGCGTTCACTTTGCTGGACGGGAAGATTGCCGCACTGGAGATCGTCTGATGAGCATGAATCTGAACTTGCAAGGAAAACGCGTTCTGGTCACGGCGGGCACTAAAGGTGTCGGAAAGGCGGTTGTTGGCCTGTTTCATGAACAGGGGGCAAAAGTGTTAACCACCGCGCGGAACCAGCCTGATGAATCGTTAGCGGATCACTTTGTGGCGGCCGATCTGACAACGGTTGAAGGTTGTCAGCGCGTCGCGCAGGCGGTGCAGAGCCGCTTTGGCGGCGTTGATATTATTGTTCATGTGGTTGGCGGCTCGACAGCCCCCGCGGGGGGGTTCGCGGCGTTAGGCGAAGAGGAATGGCAGCAGGAACTGAATCTCAATCTGCTGCCTGCGGTCCGCCTCGACAGAGCACTTTTACCCGGCATGCTCGCGCAGGGAGCGGGGGTTATTATTCATGTCACCTCCATCCAGCGCGAACTGCCGTTGCCGGAATCGACAACAGCGTATGCCGCGGCAAAGGCTGCACTCTCGACCTACAGTAAAAGCCTGTCGAAAGAGGTCTCACCAAAAGGGATCCGCGTGCTGCGTGTCGCACCCGGCTGGATTGAAACGGAAGCCTCTGTCGCGCTGGCTGAACGGCTCGCGCATCAGGCAGGAACGGATTACGAAGGCGGCAAGAAAATCATCATGGATTCGCTCGGTGGCATTCCTCTGGGGCGTCCATCAAAACCGGTGGAAGTGGCAAATCTCATTGTGTTCCTCGCTTCATCCTGCGCGGCGGCAATCACGGGTACGGAGTACGTTATCGATGGCGGCACAGTACCCACCGCGTAATCGCGACGATGATTGCGCGTGACCTCCGTGTGCCGGCGGCTGTCTATTCTCTCGCGCGAGCTGGAATGTGTGTAAATCAGGCCGCTCGCTGTACGGAAAAAGAGAAGTAACGGCTGAAGGGAAGGGGGTAACACGTTGCCAGGCCTGAAAAGCAAAAAGCCTGCTTAAAAGCAGGCTTTTTTGAATCTGGCTCCTCTGACTGGACTCGAACCAGTGACATACGGATTAACAGTCCGCCGTTCTACCGACTGAACTACAGAGGAATCGTGTGAACGGGGCGC